>QKJQ01000040.1 GCA_003249225.1 Clostridia bacterium
TAGTTATAATGCGTAGAAATGAAGATCAGAATATATTCGAAAGAGTATCCAGAACCTTTGGATAAGATAAAACCGATGGCTTTGACTGAGATCAGTCTACACCATCGGCTTTTTTTAGTTCAAGGTCACCTGTGAACAGTAACTTTAACTTGTCAATTTGTGATAAAATATACTGAAAAGAATTTACATTAAGAAAAAAAGATGATAAAATAATCCCAAAGAATTAATTTGTAGGACATATACGAAAGGCAGGGCGAAGTATGATATCAAATCAGATATTACAAAGTACGATTGAAGGGTTACGAGGTATTGCAAGAGTAGATTTGTGCGTTATGGATACGGAAGGAAAAGCATTGGCTTCAACAATTACAATGGCTGATGGATATGAAAGTGCTGTTCTGGCTTTTGCAGAATCACCAGCAGACAGTCAGGTTCTGCAGGGATTCCAGTTCTTTAAGGTGTTTGATGAACACCAGCTGGAGTATGTAGTTCTGGCAAAGGGAGACAGTGACGATGTATATATGATCGGAAAGATCGCAGCATTCCAGATCCAGAATCTTCTGGTCGCATACAAAGAAAGATACGATAAAGACAACTTTATCAAAAATCTCCTCCTGGATAATCTCCTCCTTGTTGATATATACAATCGTGCAAAGAAACTTCATATTGAGACAGACGTTCGCCGTGTTGTTTATATAATAGAAACAAAACATGAAAAAGATACGAATGCCCTGGAGACAGTTCGTGGACTGTATGCTGATAAGATAAAGGATTTTATTACTGCAGTTGATGAGAAGAACATCATTCTTGTCAAAGAACTTAAGCCGAACGAAGGCTACGATGACATGATGAAAACTGCACGCGTTGTACTGGATATGCTGAATACAGAAGCTTTGTCCAAGGTTCACATTGCTTTTGGTACTATTGTAAACGAGATTAAGGATGTGTCCAGATCTTATAAGGAAGCTAAGATGGCTCTTGATGTAGGAAAGATCTTCTACAGTGGACGCAACATTGTAGCATACAGTAACCTTGGTATTGGTCGTCTGATCTATCAGCTTCCTATGCCATTATGTAAGATGTTCATTAAAGAGATATTTGAGAACAAATCACCGGATGATTTCGATGAAGAGACCTTGACGACCATTAATAAGTTCTTTGAGAACAGTCTTAATGTATCAGAGACTTCACGTCAGTTGTACATTCATCGTAACACGCTGGTCTACCGTCTTGATAAGCTGCAAAAGAGCACGAACCTTGACCTTCGTGTATTTGAAGATGCAATAACCTTTAAGATTGCCCTGATGGTTGTTAAATACATGAAGTACATGGAAAATATGGAGTATTAATCAGAAGAATGGGGATTCAATGTCTGGTAAGTATGATTTAAACAAAGATTTAAAAAAAGATGTAGATGCGCCTGTCATATTATTTCAGGGCGTATCAAAAGCATACAAAGATGATATTCAGGCCGTAAGTAATATCAACCTCGAGATACGGAAAGGCGAGTTCGTGTTCATCGTAGGGAACAGCGGGTCAGGGAAATCAACCCTGATCAAGCTGATGCTTCGGGAGATCAAACCGACCGAAGGTAAGATTTTTGTTGCAGGAAAAGAACTGGGCAGGCTTCGAAGAATGGGAATTGCGAAGTACCGCAGGACACTTGGAATTGTATTTCAGGATTTTCGTCTGCTAAATGACAGATCTGTATACGAGAATGTGGCTTTTGCACAGCGTGTTATTGAGGCACCATCTGTTGAGATATCCAGGCAGGTTCCAAAAGTTCTTTCCCTGGTCGGTCTTACCGAAAAGTTCAAAGCGTTTCCAAAAGAGTTATCAGGCGGTGAGCAGCAACGAGTTGCGCTTGCCAGAGCTCTAGTGAATAATCCAGTCATCCTCCTTGCGGATGAACCTACCGGAAATCTTGATCCAAAGAATTCCTGGGAGATTATGCGTCTGCTGGAAGAAGCAAATCGCAGAGGGACGACCATTGTTGTGGTTACGCATAACAAAGAAATTGTAGATGTTATGCAAAAAAGAGTTATTACCATGAACAAAGGAGTATTGGTCAGCGATAATAAAAAAGGCGGTTATTTGCATGAGAAGATGTAAAACTTTATTTTACAATTTAGGGCAGGGAATTCGTAATATCTATCGGAACAGAATGTTTTCACTGGCATCCATAGGGACGATGACTGCCTGCTTATTTTTATTCGGGATTTTTTATTTTGTGTTGTCAAATTTTCAATATATGTTGAAATCAGCAGAAAGCACAGTGGGGATTACTGTGTTTTTTGATGATGGTCTAAGCGATGATGAAATCAAAGAAGTTGGAAACGAGATACTGCTTCGTCCGGAGGTAACAAAGGTGGAGTTTCTTTCTTCGGAAGAAACCTGGGAACAGTATAAGGAAAAGTATCTGACAGACGATCTTTCTGAAAGCTTTGGAGATGACAATCCGCTTGAAAACTCGGCATCGTATACGGTGTATTCGGATGATGTTGCAAAGCAATCTGAGCTTGTCACCTACATAGAGGGACTGGATGGCGTTCGGCAGGTAAATAATTCGGATGCAATCGCTGAAAGCCTGAACGGAATTAATCTGGCCGTTGGTTATGTATCCGGTGTTATCATCATCATTTTGCTTTTTGTGGCAACCTTTTTGATTGGAACGACCATAGCAATGGGTATTTCAATAAGAAAGCAGGAGATCTCTATTATGAAACTGATTGGAGCGACCGATTACTTTATCAGAGGTCCTTATATCGTGGAAGGTGTCCTGCTCGGTCTTCTGGGTGCCAGCATTCCGCTTATATTTTTGTATTTTACCTATAATAAGATGATACTATACATAGGAGATAAATTTACCAGTGTATTTTCAAAAGTTGAATTTCTTGATGTCGATACGGTATTCTCGGCATTAATACCTATTTCATTATTGATTGGTCTTGGCATCGGATTTATCGGCAGTTATGTGACGCTTAACAGAGAACTGCGTAAGATCAATTAGTGAATCATGTAAAACAGTAATGAGGTTTGGAAAGGGGATGTTTCATTGAGATCCGTAATAAAAAGAGCGATAACCGGAACACTTATTGCATCTTTGATCTTTTCAGTATTTGGAGTGACATTGCATGGCGTGATTCGGGCAGAAGCTTCTTCCTATGAAGAAAAGTTGCAGGAATCCTTAGATAAAAAAGAAGAACTTGCACAGCAGCTGGAAGATGCAGAAGCTGCCAAGAATGAATTGGAACAATTAAAACAGGAGGCGCAGGAGGTAAGTGCAAAGTTATCAGCAGATATTGCAGATATCGGTGCTTATATTGAACAGCTGGATGCGGAACTGAATGAGGTAACAGAACGGTTGAATGATTACGAAGAACGTATTCAGACGCAGGAAGATGAACTGGTCCAGATCGAAGCAGAGCTTGTAGAAGCGCAGGAAACAGAAGCAACACAGTATGAGAATATGAAAAAAAGAATCCGTTATATCTACGAAAACGGTGAGAGTTCTCTCTGGGAAGTTATACTGAATGCTGAAAATTTATCAGATATTTTGAACCAGTCTGAGTATGTAATGCGTATTGCAGAATATGATGATACACTGCTAGACCGTTATCAGCTGGCCAAAGAAGCCGTGATTACAGCAAAAGCAAAAAAAGAAGCTTCATTGGAAGAGCTTTATACGTTAAAAGAAGCTACCGAGTTCGAACGGGATAATTATCTGGAATTAACAGCAACAAAATCAGAGCAGATGCAGCAATATATGGCCAGCTATGATATGAACGAAGATATGCTCGAAGATTATGCAGATCAGATCAGTGATAAGTCATCCGCCATTGATGAAATTGAACAGCTTGAAGAAGCAAGGGCAGGCGATGAACAGCAGCTTAGGGATGATGAAGCAGAAAGACTTCGAAAGGAAGAGGAAGAACGACAGAAGCAACTGGCGCTGGAAGCTCAGAATAAAGAACTTGCAGCCGCAAGATTAACAGCAGCGGCAGGTATTACACTGACGGACGAAACATCCATAAATAAGATGATCTGGCCGCTTCCGGGTGACGGAAGAACCTATTCCGGTTTTGGCTACAGGATACCTCCGACTGCCGGGGCATCTACTTTTCACAGAGGTGTTGATATCGGCGGAGAGTATGGAGCGACAATTGTTGCAGTTCTAGCAGGTACGGTCCAGTCTACTGGATATAACTGGAGTTCCGGGAACTATGTGAAGATTAGTCATGGCAATGGTCTTGTAACAGTTTATTTTCATGCATCCAAGATTCTTGTTACAGCAGGTGAGTATATACAGCAGGGAGAAGCAATTGCGTTGGTCGGTTCGACCGGAGTATCAACGGGAGCACATTTACATTTTGGTGTCATGATAGACGGAACCTATGTTGACCCAATGCAATATATCAGTTATGATGAGTAATGCAGAAAAAAGATATGCTGAGTAGTTCAGCTGAAAGGCGATGGTGCGATGAAGAATAGATTTATACTTGGTGCTTTGACTGGTGTAGTATGTTCCCTGTTAGCGTTTGCTGTGTTTTTTACATTTTACGTATATAAAGAAACAAAAGATCTTGTACAGGCGAATCAGGATAGTAGTGTTTTGGATAACCAGGACACAGATTCGTATGGAACCAGCGAGGATGCATCTTCGGATTCCACTGAGTCAGAGACCACACAGATTTCTGAGGATGAGGTCTTTTCGAAGATAGAATACATAAAGAATATGATTGACACCTATTCTTTATATGGAGTATCGACCGATGATCTGGTTGAAGGCATCTACAAAGGTATGATGGAATCACTTGATGATAAGTATGCAATGTATTATACAGAAGATGAGTTCACGGCATTGAAGGAATCTTCCAGCGGAACATATTGTGGCATTGGTGCGTTGGTGAGTCAGGATATGACAACCGGAATCATTACGATTGTAAAGCCGTTCGTGGATGGTCCGGCATATAATGCAGGAATGCTGCCGGGAGATATCGTTTATATGGTAGATGATGTGGATGTTACCGAGATGGATCTTACTGAAGTTGTTCGTCGTATGAAAGGGGATGCGGGAACAGACGTGGTCGTTACCGTATACCGCGAAGGTAACGAAGAGCCTATTGATTTTGAAATCATAAGAGACTGGATTACAGTCGAAACAGTAGAAAGTGAAATGCTTGATAATAATGTTGGTTATGTTGCCGTCTCAGAATTCGATGAAGTAACTGTCGATCAGTTCATTAGTGCAATTGATACATTGGAAGAAGAAGGAATGACCTCACTTGTACTGGATCTTAGAAATAATCCGGGTGGACTTGTTGATTCTGCCGTTGCAATGCTGGACAGGCTTTTACCTCCGGGGCTCCTCGTATATACCGAAGATAAAGATGGAAATCGTGAGGAAGAATATGCAGAAGATGATCTTGCTGTTACTGTTCCAATCGTTATTCTGATGAATGGACAATCAGCAAGTGCTTCCGAGATTTTCGCAGGAGCCATGCAGGATTATGGTGCAGCTGTAATTATGGGGGAACAAAGTTACGGAAAAGGCATTGTACAGGTGGTTGCAGGATTATATGATAACAGTGGTATTAAGCTGACCATATCAGAGTACTTTACTCCATTGGGGAATAAGGTTCATGGAATCGGCATCACACCGGATGTTGAAGTGACATTGAATGAAGATCTTGCTCAATTGGTTACCATTCCAAAAGAAGATGATAATCAGCTGCAGGCAGCGATTTCCTATCTTTTAGATCAACAGGAATAATAAAATGCAGAGAAGAACCGATTGCCGAAGAGGCGTCGGTTCTTTGTTCGTTAAAATGTGTGTGGCATTTTCATTCGTTCTATAGAACTCCGTGCAGATTGCGTGGCATTTTCATTCGTTCCATAGAACTCCGTGCAGGTAGCATCGTGTTTATTTCGGAGAAATAAAGGCGGATAAAAGCTAAAAAAAAGTAAAGTAATATTTAAAATTGTTCTTGCAAAAGAGAAAATTCTGTGGTAGTATTTTTCACAGGCGTACAATTGTACGGTGTACGCGAACAGGAAAGAAATTTTCGTATATGGGGATAGAGAAGGATGGAAGAAGAGAATACCTATTATATCGTAAAGAAGAAGGCACTTCCGGAAGTTCTCCTTAAAGTAGTGGAGGCAAAAAGGCTTCTTGATGCAGAACGCGTCATGACCGTTCAGGAAGCGACCGATGCTGTGGATATCAGCAGAAGTTCGTTTTATAAATACAAGGATGATATATTTCCGTTTCACGAGAATAATCGCGGAAAAACAATCAATCTAATGCTGCAGGTGGATGATGTGCCGGGGCTGCTTAGTAAATTACTGAGTAAGATCGCGGACAGCAATGCTAACGTACTCACCATTCATCAGTCTATACCGATCGGAGGAATTGCATCGGTTACACTCGGGGTTGAGATTCTGCCGCAGACAGCAAGACTCCAGGAGTTGATTGAAGTACTGCAGAACATTGAAGGTGTACATTACCTTAAAATTCTAGGCAGGGAGTAAAGTGTGAAGTAGAAAGCTTACCATCGGAAAGAAATTATAAATGTACGTGTATAGACACGGCATTTTCTTAAAATAAAGAGTCTGTGTAAATACAGATTACGGAAAGGCATGGTTTAGATACATGAAGATTGCAGTTTTAGGATATGGGACCGTAGGATCCGGAGTAGTAGAAGTAGTAAAAAGAAATTATGATAATATTGCCAAGCGGGCGCGTGAGGTAATTGATATTAAGTATGTTCTTGATCTTCGGGAATTTCCGGGAGACCCTGTCATGGAAGTGCTTGTTCATGATTTTGGCACGATTGTCAATGATCCGGAAGTAAAAGTTATTGTTGAAGTTATGGGTGGTGTGGAACCTGCTTATACCTTTGTCAAGGAAGCACTTTTAAAAGGGAAAAGCGTATGTACATCGAACAAGGAGCTCGTTGCAAAACATGGTGCGGAACTGCTTGAGATTGCAAGACAGAGAAATGTGAATTTTCTGTTCGAAGCAAGCGTTGGTGGTGGTATCCCAATTATCCGTCCTTTAAATCAGTCACTTACTGCAGATGAAATTGAGGAAATCACAGGAATACTGAATGGAACTACGAACTACATCCTGAGCAAGATGAAAGATGAAGGAGTTGATTTTGAAGACGCCTTAAAAGAAGCGCAGGAAAAAGGTTATGCAGAAAAAAATCCTGCCGCGGACATAGAAGGCTATGATGCCTGCAGGAAAATTGCCATCTTAACTTCCCTTGCCTATGGAATGCAGGTTCAGTACGAAGAAATTCCGACGGAAGGAATAACAAAGATTACAGCAGCAGATATACGCTATGCGGATGCGCTTGGCGGAAGTATAAAACTTTTTGGTACCAGTAAGAAGGTTGCTGACAAAGTTTATGCTTATGTTGCACCAAAGATCATCGGGTCAAAACATCCTCTCTATAGTGTGAATGGCGTGTTCAATGCGATTCTTGTCAGAGGAAATGTACTTGGCGATGTAATGTTCTATGGTAGCGGCGCTGGAAAGCTCCCGACGGCAAGTGCTGTGGTTTCGGATGTAATCGATGCAGTAAAACACCAGGGCGTGAACATCATGCAGCTCTGGAGCAATAAAAAACTTGAACTAGAAGCAACAAAGACTCTCAAGAATCAATTCTTTGTCCGTGTTCCGGCAACTGAAAGAGAAAAAGCAGAAAAACTTTTTGAAATTGCGGAACTTGTTACACTTGGCGGACTGGAAGAGGAATTTGCATTTTTGACAACAGCGATGAAAGAAGAGACATTTGAAGAAGCAGCAGCACAGATTTGTGTTATTAACTCCATACGTGCAGAGCTTTAATGGAATTGGTGCAGAGAAATAGCGCGGAATGGAGAGAAAGAAGAGTGAAAGAAACAGACAATTCTTTCACAAGCAAGTTTGTACCTCGCGCTTCAACGCTCGTTCAAACTTGATATGTGCAAAAACAGCGCAGGAATGAGGAGAAATATGAAATACATAGTAATACTCGGCGATGGAATGGCCGATGAACCGATTGAATCTTTGCAGAACAGAACGCCGCTGGAAGCAGCCAACACCCCCGCACTGGATATGCTCAGCAAACAAAGTGAGATTGGACTTGCAAAGACAATACCGGATGGAATGAAACCAGGAAGTGATACAGCAAATCTGGCTGTCCTCGGTTACGATCCGGCAGTATATTATTCGGGAAGATCTCCGCTGGAAGCCTTAAGCATAGGCGTTCCCATGAAAGATACCGACATCGCATTACGCTGCAACATTGTAACCCTTTCCGATGATGATCTGCCTTATGAACAAAAGACAATGATCGATCATAGTGCAAGTGAGATATCAACGGAAGACGCAGCAATTCTTATGGATGCGATCCGTGAGAAGATGCAGAATGATACTTTCAAGTTTTATACCGGAACCAGCTATCGTCACTGTACGATCTGGGCAAATGGAAAAGTTACCGAGTTTGCACAGCCGCATGATATATTAACACAGCAGATAACAAAGTATCTCCCGGCAGAAAAAGCATTTTATGCGATGATGAAAGACAGCTATGACATCTTGAACAATCATCCGCTTAATGTGGAACGTGCCAAGAAAGGCTTAAATAAAGCAAATTCACTCTGGTTCTGGGGTGCAGGGACAAAACCGGCACTTACTTCCTTTCAAGAGAAGACGGGTAAATCAGGTGCTATGATATCAGCAGTCGATCTTCTCAAAGGAATTGCGACCGGTGCCAAGATGAAGGTAATTGAGGTGGAAGGTGCGAATGGTACCCTTCATACCAATTACGAAGGAAAAGCAATGGCGGCCGTTGAGGTCCTAGTGAAGGATGGTTATGATTTTGTCTATGTGCATGTGGAAGCACCGGATGAAATGGGACATCAGGGCAGCATTGAACGAAAAATACAGGCAATTGAATATCTGGATGAACGAGTGATCAAACTTATCAAGAATAAGATGGACGAGTCAGGAGAAGACTATCGCATGCTGATCCTTCCGGATCATCCGACACCGATACGATGCCGTACCCATACATCGGACCCGATTCCTTATTTGCTCTATGACAGCACAAATCTGCTGGCAGGTGAATCGGATTATAACGAAAAAGATGCCAAAAGGACCGGCATCTATGTAAATGAAGGATATACGCTGATTGACCATTTATTCGAAAGGTAAATCAGTGGAATAGAGAATCCCAGGAGGATCAAGGAGGAAGCTATGTTAATTGTAAAAAAGTTTGGCGGAACTTCAGTAGCCAATAAAGAACGTATCTTCAATGTTGCAAATCGATGCATCGAGGATTACAAGAATGGACATGATGTTATAGTCGTATTATCAGCAATGGGTAAGTCTACCGATGAGCTGATCGCACAGGCAAAAGATATCAATCCGAACCCATCCAAACGAGAGATGGATATGCTCCTTACCATAGGAGAACAGACTTCTGTTGCATTAATGGCGATGGCTATGGAATCACTTGGTGTTCCTGCCATATCTCTTAATGCATTTCAGGTCAAAATGCACACAACTTCTGTTTACTCCAATGCGCGTCTTTTAAAGATTGATGAAGAACGTATCCGGAATGAACTTGACTCGAAAAAAATTGTAATCATCACCGGATTCCAGGGTGTTGATAAATTAGATAACTACACAACATTAGGCCGTGGAGGTTCCGATACGACTGCCGTTGCCCTTGCTGCCGCTCTGCATGCTGATATGTGTGAGATCTTTACGGATGTTGATGGTGTTTATACGGCGGATCCCCGTAAGGTTCCGACTGCGAAAAAGTTAAAAGAGATTACCTATGATGAAATGCTCGAACTGGCTTCTCTGGGTGCAGGTGTTCTGCATAACCGTTCCGTAGAGATGGCAAAGAAGTACGGCGTGCAGCTGGTTGTTAGATCCAGCTTAAATAGATCCGAAGGAACAATTGTGAAGGAGGAAGTTAGTATGGAAAGAATGTTAGTCAGCGGAGTTGCATGTGATAAAAATACCGCACGTATTGCAGTAATAGGTTTACAGGATCAACCGGGGGTTGCGTTCAAACTCTTCAATCATCTTGCAAAACATAATATAAATGTAGATGTAATTCTTCAGTCAATCGGCCGCGATGGTACAAAGGATATCAGCTTTACCGTTGCAAAAGATTCACTGCAGGAAGCTCTTGAGATCATTGAACGTCATAAAACAACAAGCCTTCAGTATGATAAGATCGATGTGGATGATAAGGTTGCCAAGGTTTCTGTCGTAGGTGCCGGAATGATTTCCAATGCAGGCGTAGCTGCAACCATGTTCGAAGCTCTCTACAACGAGAACATTAACATTAAGATGATCTGCACATCAGAAATCAGAATTACTGTAATCATTAACGAAGCTGACGCAGAACGTGCCATGGTTTCCGTACACGATAAATTCCGCCTTGGAGAGATGTAATACTAATTGCATTTTCTCAAAAGGAAATTACTCCTGCTTAGAATATTTGAATAAAATACAAAAAAAGCCTGCTTATTGATAGCGGGCTTTTTTTTGCAGACAGGAAAGCATTGACTTGACATTTCACCTATTCTATTATATAAATTATAGGTGTGCCTATTTATAAGATGAAAGGAAGAAAGAGCTCTGGATTACTTTCACATACTGCAGGGAGATAAGAATATGTATCCGACATAAAGAATAATGGTCATAAAAAATAGACCTTAACAGAACAATTGACTACAGAATGAACAAGGACAGAATAGGTAATTACAGAACATACAAATACAGAACATACAAATACAGAACATACAAATACAGAACATACAAACACAGAACATACAAATACAGAATAGACAGTAACAGGATAGTGAAACTATAGACAAGTATGACTTAGGATTGATATAAAGGAGCTGCCATGAAGAACCAACAAAAAGAAATAGACCGGAGAAGGACATTTGCAATCATTTCCCATCCGGATGCAGGTAAAACAACCTTGACAGAGAAATTGCTCTTATATGGAGGAGCGATTAATCTTGCCGGTTCTGTAAAAGCAAAAAAGACTTCAAGACATGCTGTATCCGACTGGATGGAAATAGAAAAGGAAAGAGGTATCTCCGTAACTTCTTCCGTTATGCAGTTCGAATACGATGGCTACTGCATTAATATACTTGATACACCGGGACATCAGGATTTCTCGGAAGATACCTACCGTACATTGATGGCAGCAGATTCCGCAGTCATGGTCATTGATGCCTCAAAGGGTGTGGAAGCTCAGACAATTAAATTGTTCAAAGTATGTGTTATGCGTCATATTCCGATTTTTACTTTTGTAAATAAGATGGATCGTGAAGCAAAGAATACTTTTGAACTTTTGGATGATATCGAAACTGTGCTTGGGATACAGACTTGTCCAATCAACTGGCCAATCGGATCCGGTAAGAACTTTCAGGGAATCTACACTAGAGAGACTCAGACGATAAGCCGTTTTACGGCAGCTAATTACGGAATGAAAGAAGTAGATGCGGTAAAGGTTCAGTTGGGCGATGAGAAGCTTGATGCCACAATTGGGAAAAACAACCATGATCTGTTGTGTGAGGAGATTGAACTTTTGGATGGTGCCAGCAGCCCTTATGATAGTGAACTGGTACAAAATGGTGAACTTTCACCAGTGTTTTTTGGATCTGCCCTGACCAATTTTGGCGTAGAAGACTTCCTTCAGCATTTCCTTGAGATGACAGCACCACCGCTTCCAAGAACATCGGATCAGGGAGAAATCGATCCATTCCGCGAAGAATTCTCAGCCTTTGTCTTTAAGATACAGGCGAATATGAATAAAATGCACCGTGACAGGATCGCTTTTATGAGAATCTGTTCCGGACGCTTCGATGCCACACAGGAAGTATATCATGTACAGGGAGGAAGAAAGCAACGATTATCACAGCCTCAGCAATTAATGGCGCAGGAAAGAAAAATCCTGGAAGAGGCGTATGCCGGGGATATCATTGGTGTGTTTGATCCGGGGATCTTTTCTATTGGTGATACTCTATGCACTCCGGGAGAAAATTTTTCTTATGAAGGAATTCCAACCTTTGCACCAGAGCATTTTGCGAAGATACGCCAGATGGATACGATGAAGAGGAAGCAGTTCATTAAGGGAGTCAGTCAGATCGCGCAGGAAGGTGCGATTCAGATCTTTCAGGAATTTAACACCGGTATGGAAGAAATCATTGTAGGCGTAGTTGGTGTCTTGCAGTTCGATGTACTTAAATTTCGTCTGGAATCGGAATATAATGTTGAGATCAGAATGGAACCGCTGCCGTACGAGCATATTCGCTGGGTCGTTGGAAACACAGATATAACTAGCCTTAGTGTTACTTCTGATACGAAGAGAATTAAAGATATGAAAGGTAATCCACTTTTATTATTTGTACATGCCTGGAGCATTCGTACTGTAATGGAGCGTAATCCGAATCTGAAATTATCTGAGTTTGGCAAATAATGCAGAGAAATCATGTATGGTGATGCAGAAGAAGTAAGGATCGTGATACCGAAAGAGTCAAGAATAGCCAAGCAAGAGTTATAAGGTAAAGATAATAAGGTAAAAATAATAAAGTAACTTTATAGAATTAACACAGCCGTATAAATGAATGGATAAGAACTGCCGTTATAAACCTCTGTACAGGATTTTGAAGTATGTATTTCAAAGTCTGTACAGAGGTTTTGTGTTGCTAAGAGGAAATGGTTTTGGAAGATTACAGAATTATACTAACAAAGGGATGAATAACCTTACTAAATTGTTTAGGAGGTGAAAGGTCTTTTTGAATTATAAACAATCTTTGTTTGTTAATTTATCGGAATTTGTCCTGCAAACTAGAACGTTACGTTTCATTTTGCTGTACCTGGGTGGGTCCCGATGGGACCTCTGCAGGCTTTATGGAAAAAGATAAAACAATAGTTCGAAGATAGAATGAAAATATATGAGACGTAGGGGTGATAAATAAAAGACAAAACAACAGTTCGGTAATGATTTGGTGAAAATGAGAATATAGGAGCGATAATAGAAAACGACAAAACGCTGGTACGGATATACTACGGATATACTATAAAAAATAATTTACATAATATAGTTTAAAAAGATGATTCGTGACATATATTAACATTAAATAACTGAAAAACGCTATAAAATACCCTTTTCTTTCGGAGTTTTGTGAATTTTTACGAAAGCTTCTAGGAAGCTGGAACTAGTTCCTGCTTTACATCGTCTAAGGTTTCAGAGTATACTATATGAAGGTAATTCGACTACAGGAGGGTCGTACTATTTCATATAGGGGGATGACGTGATGTCAGATACGGATCAGGGTATTGTGGAATACGATCTTGAAACATTAATGCGGACGTATGGCAATGATGTTCTTCGAACAGCATATATGTATGTAAAAGATAAGTATACGGCGGAAGATATTTTTCAAGACGTGTTTATTAAAGTTAACCGCAGTTTGAGTGAATTCAAGGGAAATAGCAGCATAAAGACATGGATTATCCGAATAACGATTAATACATGCAAAGATTTTATAAAGAGTGCCTATGCACGAAATGTGGTTCCGTTAATGGAGTTCAAAGAGGATTCTATTGTATCAGAGGATGACTTTGATCATATTGAAAAGGAAGAAACTAAAAAAGAAGTAAGACAGGCTGTCATGGAACTTCCAGACATTTATCAAGAAGTCGTTACGTGTGTTTACTTTCATGAAATGAGTATCGCGGAAGCAGCTACGATGCTTAATCTGGCTGAAGGTACGGTAAAAAGCCGGCTATCCAGGGCAAAAGAGAAATTAAAAGAAGTGTTTGAAGGGAGGTATAAGAATGAGCAATAACAAACTGAATAATTTTGACGAATTTGAGCTTTGGATTCATGATCATATGCATCAGGAATTTGAAACTTCTCCTATTGTTATGAGCGAAGACTTACTCCAGAGAACGCTGAAGGCAGTTAAAGAAGATGAAACAAAATCTTTTGATGAAGCAGTAGACGGCGAAGAAGATAAGAACAAGGATTTTGAAGATAGTATAGAGGATTTGAAAGTTAAGAACCTCTCTTCTAAGGATAAAGATAGTCTAGAGATACCCTTAGGCAGACGTAATGACAAAAAGACGGAATTCCTTAGAGGTCTCCGTACATTTGCTGTGGTGGCAGCATCGATTGTGTTTATTGTTATGGCCTTTAAGGTGAATAGTCTATTGCGTTCTGACAGCAATAATTCTGCATCTATGACAAGCATGTATAGCACAAATTCGAGTTCCGCTGATTCAGCTACAGCAGATACATCGGCAGGAACGACAGACACCACTGCTGAGTCTGCAGATGCATATGAGATTACCAGAGAAGCGGAAATGGATGAAAAGTCAGGATCTGATTTGCCAAGTATTGAGGAATCTCTCTATGGTTCAACAGCAGATGGAGATGCAACAGCCAGTTTAGCTGGTGATATAGCAGATACAGTAGAAGATGGTGGAGCAGATACAGAGGGTACAGACAACGGCACGTCCGAAAACTCAGTCACAGGAACTAATTCTCTGGCGGTTTCAGATAATGTAATATGGTATTCCAATGTGATTTTGACAGATGTTCCTGCGGGTACTTATAGTATTACAAATGAAGAACTTGCCGCTGAACAAGCTTTGTATCAGACAGTCCTGAATGTATCTGTTTATGAGGATATCAGTACTTTATCTGATAACTATGCAATCTCTTCGATTGCACCTTATAATGACGCTGAAGGTGCTCTTGATATTACGGATCTGGTTGACTGGATCAACACTTATAATGCAACTGGTAACGATGTGGAGGATGCTGATCAAAATGTTATACTACGGGTCTTGTTGCTTGAGAATACCGATCATATTCTGTATCTGAAAGCTGGTAACAGCGGCTCTGTATCAATTGAAGATATTAATATTGATGGAAGTACAGCTTCCGAAAAATCCGGATCTATGAACTCCGACATGGATTTCTTAACAAAGTTTGCAAATTGGCTGAGTATCATTGACACTTCAAAAATACTTCAGCAGGAGCTGACCAGATAGTCACACGGCTGAGTAACAGTCAGACAGAACGAATAAAAATGCCGGAGATTTTATCTCCGGCATTCTGGTTCTCTGATATTGATTTATGAACGTATTGTTTTAGAACTTTGTGCTCTTATGTTCTGAAACCTGCTCTGCTTTGGCTTCTTAACACTTTTATTCTTCTGGTTTTTCTTCCTCGTCATCTTCTGAGGTGATGTTTATAGAAACATATTCGCGGGATTCAGCGGCTTCTTCATCACCAAAATCATCAACAGAGTCACAAAGGTCATCAAGGGATTCATCCTTATTCTTAGCAAACAGCTTTTTGTAAAGATAGTAAGCACCAGCCGCAACTGCCGCAATGGATAGAATACATACAATTATTTTTCCGAACTTTTTCATTGGTGTAAACTCCTTTCCTTTTTTGGTCATTATGCGCCGATGCTGAATATTAATAGTCCTGTTCGGTTATATTAATACAGCTTCCGGCTGTTATTTTCTATTATAATTCTATTTTCACAAAAAGAAAAGAGGGATTTCGAAAAATTCTAAAAAAAATGCACAATTTGAAAATTTAGACTTGAAATCTATAAAGATATGAGTTATAATATCGTACGTGGCTGGCGAAAAGTAATAGAAAAGCTGGTTACAGACTCCATATTGGGCTATCGCCAAACGGTAAGGCAACGGACTCTGACTCCGTCACTCAAGGTTCGAATCCTTGTAGCCCAGCTATTTAGAAGTGTTTTGAGAAACACTTCTTTTTTTATTTACAAGTGGAAAAGAATGTAATACCATAAGAACATGAAGGTAATGTCATAAGCTCAGTTTCATAAAATCATGCAGCATGGAATTACCTGGACTGTTTTGAATTTTGTTGAATTGTGACACAAAACGTATTTATAAAGGATTTTGTTGCTCTTTCACAAAATTTACACAGGTTAATGGTACAGTAACTCAATAGAGCGCAGTGAAAGCGTTGTTGTTAACTGATCAGTATATGGATTCAATCAAAAAAAGGGGGATGCCATTGTGAATGAGCAGATGCTTGAGGAGAATGAACTTGATGAAGAGAGAGAGTTGATTATTGAAGAAGAAGTTGAAGAAGAAGCAGAAGAGGCCGTAGAGATACAGGAAACAAGCTCTATTGAAGTGCCGTGTTCACTGAAAGAAGAAGGATACAAGGAACTAGTGGAGGCTGCTTTTGAACACGCCAAAGACACAATGAAAGAAAAAGACAAGATCGACTGGTTTGTGCTTGGATGTGGTCTGTTCGCTATCGTATGCTTGGGAATCAGCGTTGTTAACGTTGTCCGGTATGGCTTTGACTGGCTTTTTGGCGTTATGATGGCTGCTTATGTAATCGTTGCAGTATTTTGCCTTTGCAGAAAGATTCAATACAAAATCGGACGCGCCTACTGGAATTCGAGCTTTAAAGGCAAGACAAAAGCAGGCAGGAAAGAACCGACAGAAATTAGCTTTTCCGAAGCAGGAATTACATATAAGAGTGGTAAAAAAGAGATAACCAGAGCTTACGATACATTCTGGGATACCTATGTAACTGAAAAATACTATGTGTTTCATGTCGCTGACCGCTGCATCGTTCCAATAAGTAAGACCGACGTTGATAAAGCACAGGAAGATTATGATGGAATCGATCTTCATACTTATTTTTCGAACCTCTGTGAAAAATATAAACGTGTTCTTTCTCCTGAGGCAGAACAAGAGGCAGAAGATGATGAAGACACTGAAGATATCAGCAAAGATGACGCTGAGGAAGAAAACACAGAAGAAAGTATTTCTGAAGATGCGGAAGAAGATGGCATAGATGACTCAGAGTCAGAAGAGAAGGAATAGAGTACGAAGCACAGCATATCTAAAAATAAGAGGAAGCACTTGATTACAGGTTCTTCCTCTTATTCATGGCCATAGAATGGGACATAAAAAACACCACCGGTGACCGGTGGTGTTTTTCTAATCCTGTTAGGATTGTTTTGTTATGATCAGGTCGGTATGGTAAATTACTCAGCCATCTTAACAAGTTTATCGTATTTATCAGCAGCATCTTTTGCAGCTTTTTCGAACAGCATCTTTGCTCTTTCCGGATTGGATCTGGAAAGTCTGTTGTAACGAACTTCGCTTGAAATGAATTCCTGATAATCAGCGGTAGGAGCTTTAGAATCAAGTGTGAATGGATTCTTTCCTTCTTCAGCAAGAAGAGGATTGAAGCGGAACAGATGCCAGTAACCAGCCTGTACAGCACGTTTCTCTTCTGTCTGAGAACTCTGCATGCCACCCTTAATACCATGATTGATACATGGAGCGTAAGCAACGATAAGGGATGGACCTGGATAACTTTCAGCTTCAACAATAGCTTTCACACACTGATTGTAGTCAGCACCCTGTGCGATCTGTGCTACATATACATAACCATAGCTCATAGCGATTGCAGCAAGATCTTTCTTCTTCACATTCTTACCAGCTGCAGCGAACTGTGCAATAGCACCGGTAGGAGTAGCTTTGGAAGCCTGTCCGCCTGTATTGGAGTAAACTTCTGTATCAAATACAAACACGTTTACATCTTCACCGCTTGCAAGCACATGATCGAGACCGCCAAATCCGATATCGTATGCCCAGCCGTCACCACCAAAGATCCACTGTGACTTCTTAGCAAGGAAGGATTTGTTCTCAAGGATATATTTCTTATCAGCTGTATCAGCTTTTCCTGCAAGAAGTTCAACAAGTTTGCGTGAAGAAGCAGCATTGTCTGTTGAAGAATCTTTTGTAGCAAGATAAGCGTCACATGTTTCTTTTACTTCACCGTCAGCAGCAGCTGCAACAGCTTCAACAGCAGCGATAAGACGTTTTCTCATTGCTCTCTGACCAAGTTCCATACCGAAACCAAATTCAGCATTGTCTTCGAACAGGGAGTTAGCCCATGCCGGACCTCTTCCGTTAACATCTACCGTATACGGTGTGGAAGGTGAGGAACCACCCCAGATAGAAGAACATCCTGTAGCATTTGCAATGTACATCTTGTCACCATAAAGCTGGGTAACTAATTTAGCGTAAGGTGTTTCGCCACAACCTGCACAAGCTCCGGAGAACTCAAGCAAAGGACGTTTGAACTGGCTACCCTTTGGAGTTGTTACTTTGAATTTTTCGTGTACTTCAGCAGGAGTTTCAATGGTTACACCATAATCGAACATCTTCTGGGATTCCATCTGTGTTTCAAGCGGAGCCATGGAAAGAGTCTTAGCACCTTTTACTTCAGGACAAACATTGAAGCAGGAACCACATCCTGTACAGTCCATAACGGATACTGTTACAGCAAATTTGAGACCTGGCATCTGTTTCATGTCTACCATCTTAGCACCTTCCGGAGCCTTAGCAGCAGCTTCTTCTGTCATAACAACAGGACGAATTACGCCGTGAGGACATACGTAAGAGCAAAGGTTACACTGAAGACAGGTATCTTTGTTCCAGGATGGAACGTCGATAGCAATACCGCGCTTTTCATATGCGGAAGTTCCAAGCGGAACAGTACCGTCTGCATGATCAAGGAATGCAGATACAGGAAGAGAGTTACCATCCTGTGCGTTGATGTAGTTCTGAACGCCGTTTACATATTTCATAACGCTTTCGGAACCGCCAGCTGCAACGATTGCAAGATTATCATCTTTTGCATCTGCCCAAGAAGCAGGGATTGCGATTTCTTTAACGCCTTCAATACCACGATCGATAGCTTCGTGATTCATCTTAACAATGTCATCACCTTTTTTGGAGTATGACTTTGTAGCAGCATCTTTCATGTATTTAACAGCTTCATCAACTGGAATGATGTTGGCAAGTTTGAAGAAAGCAGCCTGAAGAATCGTATTGATACGTCCGCCAAGACCAACTTCTTTACCAATTGTAATACCATCAATTGTGAAAAGCTTGATGTTGTGCTGAGCCATGTAGCGTTTTGCCTGTCCTGGAAGATTCTCTTCGAGTTCTTCTAAGGACCAGCCACAGTTAAGCAGGAAGCTTCCGCCGTCTTTCAGATCCTGAACCATGTTGTATTTGTGAACATAAGCAGGCATGTGACAAGCTACGAAATCAGCTTTGTTAATAAGGTATGTTGATTTGATTGCTTTTTTACCGAAACGAAGGTGAGAAATTGTAACACCACCGGATTTCTTGGAATCATAATCAAAGTAAGCCTGAGCGTACATATCCGTATGATCACCAATGATCTTGATGGAGTTCTTGTTAGCACCTACCGTACCGTCAGCGCCAAGTCCCCAGAATTTACAGGATGTTGTTCCTGCAGGAGTTGTGGATGGGCTTGTTGTACGAGGAAGAGAAAGATTGGTAACATCATCAACGATACCGATCGTAAAGATCTTCTTCTCTTTGTTTGCAAAGGTAGCAACAACATCAGCAGGAATTGTGTCTTTGGAACCAAGTCCGTAACGACCGCTGAATACAGGAACTGCATCGAATTTAGAACCCTTTAATGCTGCAACAACATCAAGGTAAAGAGGTTCGCCGATTGCGCCTGGCTCTTTTGTTCTGTCAAGAACAGAAATCTGTTTAACGCTGTCAGGAATAGCTGCAATCAGATGCTCTGTTGAGAAAGGACGGTACAAACGAACTTTGACAAGACCAACTTTTTCGCCGGCAGCCATCATGTAGTCGATGGTTTCTTCGATTGTATCACAAGCAGAACCCATAGCGATGATGATGTGTTCAGCATCTGCAGCGCCATAGTAGTTAAATAACTGATAATCAGTACCGATCTTAGCGTTTACTTTGCCCATGTACTCTTCAACGATTGCAGGAAGTGCATTGTAGTAACCATTGCTTGCTTCTTTTGCCTGGAAGAATACGTCAGGGTTCTGTGCTGTACCACGCTGTACCGGATGTTCAGGATTTAATGCTCTTGCACGGAAAGCAGCAACGGCATCCATATCAACCATGTCTTTTAAATCATCATAATCCCAGGTTTCGATCTTCTGAAGCTCATGAGAGGTACGGAAACCATCAAAGAAATGAAGGAAAGGAACGCGGCCTTTGATTGCAGCAAGATGTGCAATCGCGCCAAGATCCATAACTTCCTGTACATTTCCTGCACAGAGCATTGCGAAACCAGTCTGGCGACATGCATAAACGTCAGAGTGATCACCAAAGATGGAAAGAGCGTGTGTAGCAAGAGCACGAGCTGAAACATGCATAACTGCAGGAAGAAGTTCACCTGCCATCTTATACATATTAGGAATCATAAGTAATAATCCCTGTGAAGCTGTGTATGTTGTGCCTAATGCACCAGCCTGTACTGCACCGTGAAGAGCACCGGCAGCACCACCTTCAGACTGCATTTCGGTTAATACTACTTCATGTCCGAAGATGTTCTTTCTACCTTCAGTCGCCCACATATCGGTGTAGTCAGCCATCGGTGATGAGGGGGTGATGGGGTAAATAGCTGCAACGTCTGTAAATGCATACGACGCGTGTGCTGCAGCGGTATTACCGTCCATGGTTTTCATTTTTCTTGCCATGATATATGTCCTCCTTAAAATATGAAAAAAAATTATAGAATCTTAGATCGACAATTTGGGGAGCAGAATATACTCGTATTGTCTTTTATCTAATTACAGTAATGCAATAAAAAATGCTTACTGTGCTACCGTATAGATTAGCACGAAACGAGCAATTAGTAAAGGGAAAATGGAAGATTTATTGCTATGTTTACTTTAAAAAGAAATGTATATTTATGAAAAAAGAAACATAATTTTAAAATCCGTGTAAATAATTATGACGAGTATGGATATTGGATTTGAAATTATAGAGCAAATTATAGTGTGAAATACACAAATTTTTTATTAAAATTTTGCCTGAAACATAGAAAACATCAGTGTTTATTGACAATATAGAATTCATAGGATATAATACTTTGAATAAAGTAGCAGGAGGAAGGATTTGCATGGAAGAGAAGAAGAATATTTTGACTTATGCAGGGCTGAAACAGTTGGAAGATGAACTGCAGGATTTAAAGGTAAATAAACGAAAAGAAGTAGCTCAGAAGATTAAAGAAGCTAGAGAACAAGGAGATCTTTCCGAGAATGCAGAATACGATGCGGCGAAGGATGAGCAACGCGAAATCGAAGCCAGAATCGATGAAATAGATAAAATTCTGAAGAATGCGGAAGTCGTTGTGGAAGAAGAAGTTGCGGTTGATGTGATCAACATTGGCTGTATGGTCAAGATCATGGATAAGGAATTCAACAATGAAGTTATCTACAAGATCGTTGGTTCAACAGAAGCAAACACATTAAAGGGCAGAATTTCAAACGAATCACCGGTGGGACAGGCTCTTCTTGGCAAGAAAAAAGGTGAGACCATCGAAGTTGATACACCAATGGGTTCCTTAAAGTATAAGATCATGGAAATTCAAAAAGCAAATTAGTAACAAGATAATATATTATTTTGACAATGCAGGCATGCCGGTTTCGGTGTGCCAGTTTATTGCCATTCAGCAGAAAGGAAGTATATCGTGAGCGATACCAATAATACAGAACAACAAAATCTGCCAAAGGAACAGGATGTAAATGAATTAATAAAGGTAAAGATGCAGAAGCTTTCCGATTTACAGGCAGCCGGAAATGATCCTTTTATGATCATGAAATACGATGTGACACATCACACAACAGATGTGAAGAATAATTTCGATGAGCTTGAAGGTAAAAAGATTTCACTGGCCGGACGTATTATGAGCAAACGTGTCATGGGTAAAGCTTCTTTCATGAATCTGCAGGATAAACTTGGCACGATTCAGGGATATGTTAAGCGTGATGATATCGGAACAGATGAATACACAGCATTCAAGAAATTCGACATCGGCGATATCGTAGGTATTACCGGTGAGGTATTTAAGACACATACCGAAGAAATCTCCATCCGTGCAACGGAAGTTGTTCTTCTGTCTAAGAGCTTACAGGTCCTTCCGGAGAAGTTCCACGGACTTACCGATACGGACATCAGATACCGTCAGCGTTACGTTGACCTTATTGTGAATCCGGAAGTGAAGGATACTTTCATCAAACGTTCCTATATTATAAGGGAGATTCGTAATTTCCTTGACGGACGTGATTTCATCGAAGTTGAGACACCGGTCCTTGTACCAAATGCCGGCGGTGCCGCAGCAAGACCATTTACTACATTCCATAATGCACTCGATCAGGAAATCAATCTTCGTATCTCTCTTGAGCTTTACCTAAAGAGATTGATCGTTGGCGGTCTGGAACGTGTGTACGAGATCGGCCGAGTATTCCGTAACGAAGGTCTTTCGGTACGTCACAACCCGGAATTCACCTTGCTCGAGATCTACCAGGCCTTTACCGATTACGAAGGCATGATGGAGCTGACAGAATCAATGTTCCGTCAGGTGGCAGAAAAGGTTCTTGGAACGACCGTGATCCAGTATGGCGATCTGACGATCGATCTTAGCAAACCGTTCGAGAGAATTACCATGATCGATGCCGTTAAGAAGTATGCGAGCGTTGACTTTACTACGATCGCAACAGACGAAGAAGCAAAAGCAATTGCAAAGGAACACCACATAAAGTTCGAAGACCGTCACAAAAAGGGCGATATCTTAAGCATGTTCTTTGAAGAATTTGCGGAAGAACACTTAGACCAGCCGACCTTTGTTATCGATCATCCGGTGGAGATCTCACCGCTTACCAAGAGAAAGCCTGGCAATCCGGACTTTGTTGAGCGCTTTGAGTTATTCATCACGCAGCGTGAGATGGCCAATGCGTACTCCGAGCTTAACGATCCAATCGACCAGAGAGTTCGTTTTGAAGCACAGGAAGCACTGAAGGCAGCAG
Source organism: Clostridia bacterium (assembly GCA_003249225.1). GTDB lineage: Bacteria > Bacillota > Clostridia > Lachnospirales > Lachnospiraceae > SZUA-448. The sequence goes on from QKJQ01000040.1 coordinate 22,945, forward strand.
GCGATGAAGAAGCAAATTCCATGGATGAAGACTTCTTGAATGCACTGGCTTACGGTATGCCTCCGACAGGCGGTATCGGTATCGGAATTGACAGACTTGTTATGCTGCTGACGAATTCGGCAGCGATCAGGGATGTACTGTTGTTCCCGACGATGAAGAACAAGGAGTAAAAAAGCCAGTAAAATCAAGGCGTTGCGGGTTTGTTATCAGATCATGACAACACAATGACAACAAATTCTTATGGTATAGTACTTGATAATACCGAATAATGAGGATTTGCACTGAAAATT
>QKJQ01000012.1 GCA_003249225.1 Clostridia bacterium
TACAAAGAAACTTAGGTATATTAACACCAATGGAAAAACACGAATTTTTTATGAAAGCAGCATAAAAACTGCCAGAAGGAAGAGTACCTACTGGCAGAAAAGATTTATATTTTTTTTATTGTCTACTTGACGGGGAGCAGTTCATTGCGGAACAGCTCTTTTTTTACATTTATTCTTTTTCTTTTGTTTCATAAACTGCATCAAAATCCGGCATAGGAACACGGCCAAATACCATATCCAAACCATCGTTACCATAATTTAGAGATCGGTTCACCCGGCTGATTGTTGCAGTAGAAGCTCCGGTCTTTTCTGCTATCTCAAGATATGTCTTTTTCATGCGCAGCATGGCTGCAACTTCAAAACGCTGGGATAATGACTGTAATTCGTTCACTGTACAGATATCCTCAAAAAAGATATAACATTCTTCGCGATTCTTCAGACTTAAAATAGCATCAAAAATGAAATCGACCGAAGGTGTTTTTATATTTTTACTCATATGAATGCTCCTTCAATTGTACCAATTGGGTTAAAATTTATAGTAATATTTTAACACTTTAGCGATGTAAAGTAAAGAGTTTTTAAAAGAGCCATTCGAATGAAGCATTCACTATCTTTATGTCATTGTAAAGATTTTAATTCTTTTAGAAGGCGGTTAGCGGTTGATGATACAGATCGTCCTGCCTGAATTTCAAAATCACAGAAGGAACGGTAAAGAGGGAGTCTTTTTTCATACATTGCCTGAATCATCGTAGCATTTTGAGATAAGGGGCGGCCATCGGTCGGAAGGTCTTTCACGGTTCGGTTGATAAAGAAAATCCGACTGTTCTGACGAAGATACGCATAATTCTCGTCTTTTGTAACTATCCCCCCACCGGTAGCTATGATATGACCAGTCAGTCTGCCAGCTTCCGCGGCAACCGATGTTTCGATTTTACGGAAAGCTTTTTCGCCTTCCTCTTCAATGATCTGTTTTGGTGTACGGCCTGTCTTTTTTAAGATCAGTGTATCTGTATCTACAACAGGTTTTTTAAGCTTTTTGGATAATACTTCGGCAACTGAGGATTTTCCACAGCCAGGCATACCAATAAGGACAATGGATTCCATCTCATTTTCAATCTGATTTGTAATTAATCGGATCTTTTTATCTTCAATTTTTGTACCGGTGAATAATTCACTTGCTTTTTTTGCCTGCGCCACGAGCATTGGGAGACCATTCATACAGGGAATGCCAAGCTTCATGGCATCGAGTATCAGTGCAGTTCTGAGTGGATTGAAAATGATGTCAATGACACCTTCCAGAACAGGGAACAAAGCCAGATCCACCGGGGATTTTCCGTTGTTCGGATACATGCCGACCGGTGTTGTATTAACCAGTATAGCTGCATCACGATGCTGCGAAAGATTTGTGTAATTGTTCTCTCCGGTTCTTGAGATGACGATGATTTTGGAGCAGCCAGCATCTTCCAAAGCGGTGTGAACTGTTTTGGAAGAACCGCCGCTGCCAAGGATTATGGCTTTTTTACCTTTGTATGAAACAGGGAGTTGGCTGAGAAGATAACAAAATCCGAAATAATCGGTGTTATCGCCGATCAGCTTGTGTTCCCGACTTATGGTTATGGTATTCACGCTGCCTATACGTGAGGCGGTCTCAGAAAGTGATGAACAATAAGGAATGACACTTTCTTTATAAGGAATCGTTACGTTAAGTCCGGAAAATTTCTGTGACTTTAAGAAAGCGTCCAATTCAGATTTTGCAGTTGGAAACAGCTTGTACTCGTAGGAACCAAGTAATTTATGTATCTGAGGAGAAAAACTATGGGTTAGATGTTCTCCTAAAAGCCCATAAGGCGGATGTTGCAGAACTGGCATAGGCACCTCCAAAAATCAGCTTACAATTTCCGTATAACTTCCGAGATACTGGAATTCTTCCATCTGCACTTCGAGTTCACTGATCAGCTGAAGAAAGGCAGGGGAGTATACAGAGACATCAATGTCAAAGTAGAACATAAATTCAAAATCACGACCCGGTATAGGGCGGCTCTCCAACTTGGTAAGATTGATATCGAGCGCAAAGAATTTCGACATGATCTTGTATAATGAACCTGGCTTGTGTGGAGTTACAATCATGATACTTGTACGTTCTGCTCCGGGATAGATCTCAAGTTTTTTCGAAATGCAGATGAATCTGGTAAAATTACAATCAGAATCCTGTATGCTGTTCTTTAAGGAGGACAAGCTGTATAATTCAGCGCAATTGCGTGAGGAAATTGCGGCACAGTCAGTCCGATCAGTTTCAGAAACCATTTTAGCAGCCATGGCTGTATTTTCGCATACAGTAATCTTGACGTTTGGCATTGCTTTTAAGAACTCAGTGCATTGACGGATTGCCTGTTCGTGTGAGAAGACTTCGCGTATGTCTTCCAGCTTTGTACCATGCTTGGCAAGAAGTGTGTGATCGACCTTTAGTCTTGTACTGCGTACTATACTGAACTTGTATTCCTGCATCAGATCATAAATCCGGGTCACTGATCCCGCGGTACTGTTCTCGATGGGGAGAACACCATATCGGCATAACCCTTTGTTAACGGCCTGGAACACAGAATCGAATGTATTAAAATACATGATATTTGGAAGGGAGAATAGTTTATCGCAGGCGAGCTGTGAATAAGCTCCTTCTGTTCCCTGGCAGGCCACGACAGCTTTTTCAGGGAATAGTTCCGGAGTATTCTCAACCGCTTCTTTGATCTGCATGGATACCGGTGTTCTATCGTGGAGAAGTTTATGCTGATAGGAACGGCTGATATCCATAAGCATGGAAAACAAAATTCTGGTATATCGTTCCAGTTCTTCACCTGCCAGGTCAGAGACCCGGTTCAATAATTCACGCTCTCTTGCGCTGTCATAGATCGGAAGATTGTTATCTCGTTTGTAAGCAGCAATTCTTCCTGCAAGTTCCATACGTTCTTTGAACAGGGAAACTAACTCATTGTCGATGTTATTGATTTGATCGCGATACTGCTCTATTTCCTTCATAATGACCTCCAAATTTATGTTCTCTTATAAGCAATTTTCGGATAGCATGGCATCCAGAACTGCAATGGCCGCTGCAGCTTCCATAACCGGAACGGCACGTGGTACAATACAGGGATCATGTCTTCCGTGAACAACAAGTTTTTCTGAAGTATGCTTGGAAAGACTTATACTGTCCTGTTCTTTTCCAATGGAAGCGGTAGGTTTTACTGCTGCACGAAACAGAATCGGCATACCGGAAGAAATCCCGCCTAAGATACCACCATGATTGTTTGTTTTTGTTCTGATGTCGCCTTCTTCTGTTATATAGAAAGGATCGTTATTTTCTGAACCATGAAGCATGGAAGAAGCAAATCCATTGCCAAATTCCAGCCCCTTTATCGCAGGAATACCAAAAACAATTCTGGCAATGCGATTTTCCAGTCCGTCGAACATTGGAGCACCAATACCGGCCGGTACACCGAGAACCGCACATTCAATGATTCCACCGATGGAATCAATGTTTGCTTTTGCATCTGCTATCAAAGCCTGCATCTGCTTTCCTGTGTTTTCATCGAGGACGGGAAAATTATGTATGTGAACTCTGTCAAGATCTTCCACAGATACGGTGACAGGATCAAACATTGTGTCTTTCTGTGTTCCGATGGATGCAATATGTGCACCAACATGGATTCCCTTGGCTTTTAAAAGTTGTAGGCAAAGGGCTCCTGCGATGCACAAAGGTGCTGTCAGCCGTCCGGAAAAATGCCCCCCGCCGCGTACATCCTGAAAGCCATGGAATTTTTGCTGAGCACTGTAATCCGCGTGGGAAGGTCTTGGAATATCAAAGAGGTTGGAATAATCCTGCGACCTAACATTTGTATTTTTTATGATAGCACAGATCGGAGCACCACATGTAACCTGATCAACGAGACCAGATAAAAATACGACACGATCCGGCTCCTTTCTCATAGTTGCATAAGCTGCGTTACCCGGAGCTCGTCGTGCCATAAAAGCTGCGAGCTCGGATTGGTCAATTGTAACACCGGAAGGAAAATTATCAATGACAACGCCGATAGCATCAGAGTGTGATTGTCCAAAGATAGATATTTTTAACGAATCGCCGTATTGTGAGGACATGAGAACCGCCTTTCTTTTATAGATTGTTGATATCAGAGTGTTATGCTGTGCAGTAAGTGATGGAAACGACTGCTTTGTGCTATCGCAATCTTCGTTTGCTTACTGCAGTAGATTAATCCGTTATATAGCTTCCTCCAAGGGATTCGAAATCCTTAAAGAAGGTTGGGTAGGATTTATTCACCGCTTCTGCACCAGTCAGAAGGATAGGAGCAGTACAGGCTAAGGAAGCGATTGCAGCAGACATGGCGATACGATGATCGTTATGAGAACTGAGTTTTCCGCCCTTCATTAGTTTCCCGCCTTCTATGATCAGGCTGTCCTGAAGTTCAACAACATCGATACCCAATGTACAGAGCATGTCAGAAACGGTTGCGAGACGATCGGATTCTTTCATACGAAGACGGCCTGCATTCAGGATTTTAGTTGTGCCCTTTGCACAGGCGGCAACTACGGATAGTACCGGAACCAGATCTGGAATATCAGAAGCATCAATGCTGATACCTTTTAGTTCCTTTGTATGGACGGTAATATAATCCTTTGTTTTGGTAACAGAAGCACCGAATTGTTCCAGAAGCTTCAGAATTGCACGATCACCTTGTGAAGAATGAGGATCAAGTCCGCCGCAGCTCAATGGGTCTGTTCCAATGGCTCCCGCACACAGCCAAAAAGCAGCATTGGACCAGTCACCTTCTACCATGACTTCACCGGGGGTTTTGAATTTCTGCTTACCTGGAATCTTTATCCTTCCGTTTTTCATAACTACGTGAACACCAAAAAGCTTTAAAACATCAAGTGTCATCTGAACATAGGAAGCAGATTCCAATGAATCTGTTATAATGATTTCGCTGTCTTTTGAAAGCAATGGAAGAGAAAAGAGAAGACCGGTAAAGAACTGAGAACTTATCTTTCCGCTTAAAGAATAGGTTCCAGGCTCTAAAGCACCGGAAACAGTGAGTGGAAATGTTCCCATAGGACTTAATGCAACACCGTGTGCCTGCATTTCTTCATAGAGGGGAGACAATGGACGCTGCGCAAGCCTGTCAGCACCGGTAAAAGAGACTTCTTTTTGAAGTGCGGCGGATAAAGGAAGCATAAAACGCAGGGTCGAACCACTTTCTTTACAATCGAGAAGTAACGGAGCATGAGGGTTGTCTTTTCTTGAAATCGGGCTTATATGGTATATGTGACGGAAGGAATCATTCGAGGTTTCTTCCGATATTTGGGCGCCTAATTCACGCAGACACTGAATGGTTACTTCGATATCAACAGAAGAAGTATTGCAGTGAAGTATTGTTTCTTTGTTCGATAACGCTGCTGCGATGAACAATCTGTGGGCATGAGATTTCGAAGAGGGTGCCTGAATTATTCCACCAAGCTGGGATGGTGCAATGGTAGCGTTCATATACGTAACTCCTTTCATGTTCGGCTTATGCTGTGTTGTTACGAAAGAGCTTATGATAATGCGGCTTCGATCATAGAATAAAGTTCCAGATTGTCGGCTTTGTATAGAATACATTTTCCAACAGAAACCGGGACGATCAGTGTGATCGTACCAGCTGCGTGTTTTTTGTCGGAGAGTGCCGCATCGTATAGCTGCTGCGCCGTATAGGGGCAGGAATCAGGCAGATGGTATGCTTTGATCTGTGAGAGCAGTTCCTCAAGGCAGACAGAGTCACAAAATCCTTTTTTAACGGCAGCCTTAGTCATAAGGACCATACCTATGGCTACTGCACTTCCGTGTGAAATGTTGAAATCACTGCATTTTTCAATGGCATGCCCGAGAGTGTGCCCGAAATTTAAAAGCTGTCTGAGTCCGGTATCAAATTCATCTTCGGCAACTACTTCTCCTTTTATGGAGATGCAGAGACTGATGATTTCTTCAAGATGGCTTCGCAATCCCTCTTTCAGTAAAGGGAAGATTCCTTTCTCTGATATCATACCATACTTTATTACTTCAGCACAGCCATCACTGAAAATCTCTTCAGGTAACGTAGAAAGTGTGTTTGTATCGCAGAATACCTGCATAGGCTGTGTAAATGTTCCGGCAAGATTCTTTCCGGCTGGAAGATTTACTGCTGTTTTCCCACCGACCGATGAATCAACGGCGGCTAGCAGGGTGGTTGGAAGTTGAATGAAGCGAATACCGCGAAGGTAGATAGAAGCCGCAAAACCGGCAAGATCACCGACGATTCCTCCACCAAGAGCAAAAATAAGGTCTGTACGACAGACGTGATGTTCACTCATGAACTGTAAAAGTTCCGTAACAGTCGCCATATTCTTTTGGGCTTCACCATGTGAAAAAACAAACGTGTGGCATAGAAATCCTAGAGACTGCAGGCGTTCCTTTAATGGTGCTTCATAATAGGAAGCCACAATGTCATCGGTCACAATGACGGCCTGACTGTCTTTTGCGGGGGGAGTTACAAAAAAGGATGAAAGCAGATCACTGCCAATTGTAACATCATAAACTTTTGAAGTCTGTATTGTTATGGTTGTCATTTGTGTTCTTCCCTTTCTTTACATTCTCTGCCTTCTCGTAAGAGAGCCAGCATGGATACGATATCTTTGTTTTTTAAAGCCGTCGAGTATTTGGTCAGGGATTCAATAATGAAATCCACTTCATTGATCAGGTTATCGCTATTTGCCATAAAAAGTTCCGCCCACATAAATTCGTTGAGCTTTGCCACACGTGTAAGATCTTTGTAACTTCCGGCTGAGAATCCTTTGTGGATCTGTGCATTCGGGCTTTTTACATAGGCATTCGAAACAATATGTGCGAGCTGGGAGGTGTATGCAATCATTTCATCATGTTTTTCTGCTGTGGTTATGGTCACACTGGAAAATCCGGCTTTTTTCAGCAGATTTTTAGCAGCTTCCAGAAGTCTTATGTCTTCCTCCGGTTTTGGCACCAGAATCATTCCGGCGTTCTGGAAAAGATCTTCTCTGGAATACTTAAAACCTGAGAATTGCGTACCGGCCATTGGATGTCCGCCAAGAAAATGGAACCCATGTTCTTTGGCAAGCGGGAAGCATGCGTCACACACACTTCTTTTGACGCCGCAGCAGTCAATTACAACGGCTTCTTTTTTGATTTGGGAAGCATGTTCTGACAGATAACGGATTGCAGCATCAGGATAAACTGCGAGAAATACATAATCGCATTCACATAAGATCTGATCGTTCAATTCTCCGTCCATGGATTCTGTCAGGTTCGCTAATTTTATCGCAAGAGGGTCACTGTCATAACCATATACCTGATTTTCTGTATTTGTGTGAAATGCTTTGGTAAGTGACCCTCCGATCAAACCTAGTCCGACGATTCCTATTTTCATTTGTGCTCTCCCTTCTTATTATATAACACAGCATAACAAATGTGTTATAGGTTCTTTCATAATTCTGGTTCTAAGCTTTGTTATGAGTTTCAAAATGCTTTATGGTAAATACGATTATAATGTCGAACTTTACAGTCCTTTTACCGCCTCACGTACACGGAAAACTCCAGCAGCAACCTCTTCAAAAAGATCCGGAGTAAGTGACTGAGGGCCGTCGCAGAGTGCGCAGGAAGGGTTGTTGTGTACTTCGATCATGATACCGTCTGCACCGCATGCAGCAGCAGCGAAGGCCATAGGCTTTACAAGACTTGCAATACCGCTTGCATGGCTTGGATCAACAACAACAGGAAGATGAGTAAGCTGCTTCAGCATCGGAACAGCGGATAGATCCAGTGTGTTTCTGGTGTAGGTTTCGAAGGTACGGATACCGCGTTCACATAGAATTACCTGTTCGTTACCGCCGGCCATAATATATTCCGCGCTCATGAGAAGTTCTTTTAAGGTATTGGCAAGACCGCGCTTTAACAAAATCGGTTTATTTGTTTTGCCAAGTTCTTTTAAGAGTTCAAAATTCTGCATATTGCGTGCACCGACCTGAATAACGTCTACTTCTTCAAAGAGAGGAATATGGTTTGCATTCATGATTTCTGTTACGATTGGCATACCGGTCTCTTTTTTAGCTTCGAGTAAAAGTTCGATTCCTTCAGCTTTCAGTCCCTGGAAATCATAAGGAGAGGTTCTTGGTTTGAACGCACCGCCACGAAGAAGGCTTGCACCAGAAGCTTTCACCCGTCTTGCCACTTCACAGATCTGCTCTTTTGATTCTACGGAGCAAGGACCGGCAATCAGCGCAAAGTTTCCTGCACCGATCTTAATTCCATTTACATCAATGATGCTGTCACCGGAGTGGAATTTTCGGTTCGCATTCTTAAAAGGTTCGGTAATTCTTTTTACGGTTTCCACGATTTCAAGTTCCTCGAGCAGTTCGGTGTCGAGGCGGGAAGTATCACCGATAAGACCAAGAATAGTCTGGTACTTTCCTTCTGATATATGTACTTCAAAATTCTGTGCCTTAATCCAATCAATAAGGTTGTCAATCTGCTGTTTAGAACTGTTTGGTTTAATTACTACGATCATTCTGATTTCCTCCTGAATTCCAATTCATATGTAATGTAGTATGTGCTGTCTGCACACACCGGGTTCTGCTTGGTGTCTTAGAAAAGATAAGACAGATTTCTTAAACGTTTCTTTTCGTGCAACGGATGAAGTAAAAAAAATAAGCTTCGCGAGTGAATCACTGCGAAACTTACCAATCTCTTTCGGCGTTTATTTACATGCAGCAAAACTCACTCTTATTCAGCTTAGTGAAAAAAAGTAATAAAAGTAAAAGTATGCGAATGCGAAATAAGATTTGCTCATAATAAACTCCGTTCCTGTTTAAGTTTGCTTTACTATATCACAGTATTAAAATGTTGTCAATCATAAGTTTGTAAAATGTATTATCCCTGCTATATGCAGACAATAGCACAAAAACAAACAGATGACAAGCAGAAAAGCAGCTTACGAAGAAATGATTGTAAAGTAGGAACGGCAGTGCTACAATATTTAAAGTTTTGGTTAAATCTAAGATAGAACGGGGCAGGCGGATATGTAAAATTCCGCGGGATAACAGTTTATGGAACAATGGGTGATTCTGGTGCTGATCTACGGTATATTAAAAGGGATCAGAGATGTGATGAAAAAGAAAGCATTAATGAAAAGTACAGTAATCGAAGTGCTTTTTTTCTATACCCTGATCGGATTTTTATGTGTAGCACCAAAAACGAAAGAGGCGTTCAATGTAGATATGCATTATATGGGATGGTTCTTTGGTAAGGCATTTATTATATTTATAGCGTTTCTCTGCAGTTTTACAGCAATTAAGAAACTGCCAATCAGTCTGTATGGTGTTATGGATCTTGCAAGAGTTCTTTTTTCCATGTTGCTTGGGGTTCTTGTTCTGAAGGAAACGATGGGGGTTGCTCAGATCATTGGATTAATCCTGGTCATGGGAGGCCTCCTTCTTGTAAATAAAAAAAAGAAAGGGCAGAGCAGGAAGGTCGACCGAAGCTACGTAATATTGATGCTGATATCCTGTCTGCTTAATGCGATTTCAGGATTAATGGACAAAATTCTTATGTCAAAGGATATCAGCAGTGTTCAGCTTCAATATTGGTATATGTTCTGGATGGTTCTTATGTATTTTGTCTATATACTTGCAGCAAGAGTTAAAGTGAACTGGAAGGAACTGCTGAAGAACTACTGGATTCTGTTTCTGGGGGTATCTTTCGTTCTTGCAGACAGGGCGCTTTTTATTGCGAACCAGTCAGCTGACAGTAAAATAACGGTCATGACACTGATCAAACAGTCCAGTGTTATTATTACAATCCTCGCCGGAAAATTCGTCTTTAAGGAAAAGGATATACTTTATCGGATGTTCTGTGGTGCAATTGTCGTTGCTGGAATAGTGATTGCTGTATTATAATTGTATAGTTTGATAAGATTGCAGCTACAAATACAGAAAGAGTAAAGAGGGTTGATATTATCCATTGACATCCTCTTGTTACTAAGGTTTAATAATTACAGATTATAATAGCAGGAGGGAAGATCATGCGTTATTTTGAAACAGAGATCGCGGTTTCATACCAGTATAAGGGAGAGAGGAAGGAATCAAGAACGATTCTATCTGATTATCTGATCGATACAACAGAAGATATCAGTACGATTAAAAAAAGACCGGCGATAATTATCTGTCCGGGAGGCGGATATGCATTTCGGTCAAGAAGAGAGGCTGAACCAGTTGCTTTGAAATATCTTGCAGCTGGATTTCATGCATTCATATTGGAATATAGTGTAGCACCGGCAAAATGGCCATGTGCCATGCTGGAACTTGCAAAAGCGGTACAGACAGTGAGAGAGCATGCACAAGAATGGAACATCGACGAGAATAAAATTATTGTGTCAGGATTTTCCGCAGGCGGACATCTTGCGGCATCACTTGGGACCTTATGGAATGAAAGCATTGTTGAAGAATCGCTTGGTACCAATACTGTCAATGGGAAAAAACTATGGAAGCCGGACGGAATGATACTTTGTTACCCGGTCATTACCATGGGTAAATATACACACGAAGGTTCGAAGAAAAATCTTCTTGGAGAGGGTCTTACACAGGAAGAATACGATGCCCTATCATTAGAATTGCGTGTTTCAAAAGATACCGTACCGGCATTTTTCTGGCATACACAGGAAGATGGGTCGGTTCCGGTCGAAAATACCTTGCAATATGCCATGGCAATGCGTAGTTTTTCCATACCCTTTGAAATTCATATCTACGAAAAAGGCGGACACGGGCTTTCTCTTTGTGATGAGCTGACGTCTCATGGTCCTGAACAACTGGTACCAGATAATACAGGCTGGCTGGACCTTGCGGTGAAATGGATGAAACGTTTATAATGAGAATAGAAAAGTACAACGAAATCAGTTGTACTTTTTTTAGTATAGATTGCTTATTTCAATAATATTTATGTTGGCAAAAATGATAATAGCACATCAAATCGTTAATTTGCAAAAAAAGACTATATAAAAAAGCAGAAATATATTGAATATTTGCTAAATATATAATATAATGATAAATATATATGATTAAATATGAAAATATATTGATATTTCATGCATAAGTGGCGCAAATCTTACAGATGATCAGCAGAAGCAAAAAACAATGGGAGGTCATACGATGTTATTTCACAAAAAGAAGAAGGCAGAAAATACCCAAAGCATAACTCATGAAGTCAATGAACCGGTTCAGGATCGAAGGAAAGAATCAAAAAAAAGTATTGATAACGAAGTAATGATCAACCAGGTGAATGAGCTTCTGCAGTATGTAACTGCTATGGATTATGTGAAGCAAATGGTCAAAGAAATGAACGAAGAGGCTTCTCTCATTGACAGTGTTGCAGCCAGCAGTCAGGAAATCAGTGCTGCAGCCGAAGAAATATCAAATTTCGTACAGGACTCCAGTAAGACCGCTATTGAAAGTATGAAGAGTTCGCAATCTGCAATTCTGCAGATGCAGGATGCTTTTTCACAGATAGAAAAGATCAAGACACAGACAGATCAGGTGAATGAGACGATGAACTACCTGAATGAAGAAACAAAGAAGATTCAGAGCATGGTAGGTATTATTAAAAGTGTTGCTGACCAGACGAATCTTCTTGCACTGAATGCATCCATTGAAGCAGCCAGAGCCGGTGAGCAGGGACGTGGATTTGCAGTAGTTGCCGACGAGATCAAGAAACTGGCGGATAACACAAAAAGTCAGGTCAGTTTTATACAGTCGTCCGTATCCAGTCTGATCGAAGAGGTTGGACAGGCCACACTGGTATTAAATGATGTAACGAACAACTTTCGAGAATCAAAAGGTGTAATGGAAAAGGCGGCTTCGTCCGTTGGAGGAATCAGCAGTGCTCTTGAGAATATCAACAACTGCTTTCAGGAGATCACCGGCAATACGGAACAGCAGACGGCAGCCTCAGAAGAGATGTCCAGCAGTCTTATGGTGATCAATGATAAAACAAATAAACTTCAGGTAGAAGTAGTCAGGACCGGAAAAGAATTCTATGCTATTTCTAATATGATTGATAAGATCAGAATCTATGGTCTGGAGCATGGAGATACATTATCTTACCGATCACAGATCGAGATTTGTGTTAGTGATCACCTGATCTGGAGATGGCGTGTCTATAATATGATTCTTGGTAATGTTGTTCTTGATGAAGCCACGGTTGGCACGCATAAGACGTGTCGGCTTGGAAAATGGATAGAAGCACAGCACACGAAAGACAGACAGATCATGAGCTTATTCCAGGAACTTGAAAAACCGCATGCAGCACTTCATGAACTTGCTAAGAAGGCAATCAGAGAATACAAAGGCGGTCAGTTAAACGAAGCAGAACGAACACTTACCATGATGGACGAATGTTCAAAGAGCGTTATCGGCATACTTCACAGAGTGAAAGAGCTATATTAATTTTATTCAGGCATGATGATTATATTTATATAAAGGCAAAGTTAAGTATACGGCAAAAAAGTTCCTTGCATGCAAGGAACTTTTTTGATGTATAGACTAACCTGTAATAAAGTTAGAATCAATAGAAATTAATATAAATAATACGTAACCGATTTAAATATTATTTATAAAGTGGACCATAGGTTGAACAAGCTCTGTAATCCTGCCCTTCTTTATCCATTCCAAAAGCATTCCATGCTGCAGGACGGAAGATCTTCTCCTCTGGTACATTATGCATGCATACAGGAATTCGTAGTATGGAGCAAAGTGTAATCAGGTCGGCGCCGATATGACCGTACGATATGGCACCATGATTAGCTCCCCAATTATTCATGACATCATACGAAGATGTGAAGGCACCCTTACCGGTAATACGAGGAGCGAACCAGGTACATGGCCAGGTATAATCGGTACGTTTCCACAAAGCATCACTTACTTCTTCCGGAAGATTTACGGTATAGCCTTCTACCAGCTGCATAACCGGACCAAGACCCTTAACATAATTGATACGGCACATGGTAACAGGCATTTCACTGACAGTGAGGAATCTGGAGGAATATCCGCCGCCACGGAAGTAACCATTGTCAGCAGCATTCCAGGTTGTTGCATTAAGACAAGCTTTGGCATCTGCCTCGGTCACTTCCCAGAAAGGTTTGATGATGCCGTTGCCATCTTTATCCTTTATCTCACCGCAGGCATCGATACAGGAAGCACCGGAATTAATCAGGTGGATAAATCCACCGGCTTCTTTTGCAACACCTTCGATTTCATAACCAGTTGCTTTTTTAACAGCTTCCGGACTCCAGTAGGTACGAACATCGGAGAAGATCTGCGGAGTGCCGGTAAGTAATTTACCAAAGAGCATGCAGACTGCATTTAAAGTGTCGTTCTCTGTTGCCAGAATGTATGCTTCGCGTGGGCCTTCCCAGTCAAAAGAAGAGTTGAGCATTGCTTCCGGGAAATCGCAGTTCGGATAGAAGTCTGTCCACTGGCGCTGTCCCTGGAAACCACCTGCAATGGCATTGTGGCCGACCATTTCTTCTTCACAGCCTACCGGAAGGTTCGGGTTACCATTGTACATATCTTTGATAATGCACATCATCTTAACAACAAATTCCCATGCTTTTTCTTTTTCTTCTGCGCTCTGCTGTACTTCCGGCGGATTCTTATCAAAGCCTTCCGGACAGTTCTCTTTGGTCCAGGCAAGTGCTTTTTTGAATTCTTCTTCGCTGTAGATGCCTTCGGTCATTCGGCGTATGATCTCAACTTCATCAACCGACTCGACACGCATACCGAGATATTCCTCAAAAAAGTCTGTATTGATGATGGAACCTGCAATACCCATGCAGATTGAACCAATCTGAAGATAGGATTTACCTTTCATGGTAGCTGCAGCAATGGATGCGCGTCCGAAACGCAGCAGCTTTTCTTTTACATCCTCTGGGATGGAAGTGTCATCGGCACCCTGAACATCGTGTCCATAAATACCAAAAGCGGGAAGGCCTTTCTGTGCATGTGCTGCAAGCACAGCCGCAAGATAAACAGCACCGGGACGTTCCGTTCCATTAAAACCCCAGACACCTTTGATCGTCATGGGATCCATGTCCATAGTCTCAGAACCATAACACCAGCACGGGGTGACGGTAAGTGTTATATCAACGCCTTCTTTTCTAAATTTATCTGCACAGGCAGCAGCTTCCGGAACACGGCCGATCGTGGTATCTGCAATTACGACTTTAACCGGTTCTCCGTTGGAATAACGAAGATTTTCTGTGAAAAGCTTAGCAGCTGCTTTTGCCATATTCATTGTCTGGTCTTCGAGTGATTCACGAACTTTTAAATATCCTCTTCTTCCGTCGATGGTTGGACGGATGCCGATGACAGGATAGTCACCTACTAATCTGCTTTTAGCCATATTAATAACCATACCTTTCCATTGCCTGCATTTATGCAGGTTCAATTAGCTATTTGAACAAAGCTGCATTTGATTATAGCGATGCATAGACGTCTAAGACAAAGCGTCTTTTGACACATTCGCACAATATAATACAAATATGCGTTCATTTTATCATTGTACCGGGTAGAATGCTTGTGTTATAATAGCAAAAAAGTATAACAATATTCAGATTGTGGAGGACATTATGCAGGCACTTGGGTATCGAGAGCACAAAGAAAGGGGAACCTTTGAATTTCCATTGGAATTCTATCATGTGGATTCCTCGCATCCGCAATATGTCATGCCGTTTCATTGGCACATGGAGTATGAGATAATTCGTATTTTAGAAGGAGAATTCGATGTTGTTCTTGATGACAGCAGATACAATGCAAAAGCCGGAGACATAGTATTGATCACAGACGGTGTTCTGCATGCGGGCACGCCGCATGACTGTGTTTACGAGTGCATTGTTTTTGACTGCAGAATCATAACCCAGGGGGATGAAGTAAGTAAGAATTATATGCGGCGCATAACAGCACATAATTATGAGATACAAAATTATTTTGAAAAAGAAGAAAACGAAATTCATAACATTGTATGGTCCATGTTTGATGCATTAAAAGAAAAAGGAGTGGCTTATGAACTGATTGTAACAGGAGAGCTGTTCCGCTTGTTCGGAAGTATTCTGAATAAGGGTAAGTACACAAAGAATGAAAAGACAGACAGCAGGAAATGGGCTGTACAGATCAAACGTGCTCTGGCTATTATGGAAGAATCGTATGGTGGTCTGATAACACTGGAGCAGCTTTCAAAGGCAGCTGGGATGTCGCCAAAGTATTTTTGCAGCTTTTTTCATAAACTGACGGACAAAAGCCCCATGGAATACCTGAATCATTACCGGATAGAGCAGGCATGCAATCAACTGACGCAGGAGGATGCGACCATTACAGAAGTAGCTTTTCGATGCGGATTCAATGACCTGAGTTATTTTATCAAGACATTCCGGCGATACAAAGGAATGACACCCAAGCAATATGAAAAACTGTTCAATCGGCAGATAAATGAAAACAATGACAAAAGTACGAAAATGTGATAAACTATATTCTCTGGCATTTTTATGAAAACAATGGAGCAGAACATGCGCCTGTCCATAAAATACGGCAGCAGGAAAAGAAAAATCATGAAAGTTGGACATTAAATTGAATTTATATATTTCAGAAAAACCAAGTGTAGCACAGGAATTTGCAAAAGCACTGCAGGAGGATTTCAGAAAAAGGGACGGATATATGGAATCGGAGAAAAGTCTGGTGACCTGGTGTGTTGGACATCTGATAACTATGAGTTATCCGGAGTGTTACGATGCGGCATTAAAACGCTGGACCTATGACACTCTTCCTTTTTTACCGAAAGAATATAAATACGAAGTGATTGGTAATGTCAGCAAGCAGTTTTCTACAGTTAAGGGACTTCTGAACCGGAACGATGTAAGCTGTATCTATGTTTGCACCGACTCCGGACGTGAAGGAGAATATATATATCGCCTGGTAGATCAGGCAGCTAAAGTACCTGCTGGCAAGACCAGAAAAAGAGTATGGATCGATTCTCAGACGGAAGAAGAGATTCTTAGGGGAATACGGGAAGCAAAACCTTTGTCAGCATATGATAATCTGTCGGACGCTGCTTATCTAAGGGCGAAAGAAGATTACTTGATGGGTATAAATTTTTCACGTGTTCTAACGTTAAAGTATGGATATGGTGTAAAGAATTATCTTAATAAAGAGAAGAATATACCGGTTTCTGTCGGAAGAGTCATGACTTGCGTTCTTGGTATGCTGGTACGACGAGAGCGTGAAATCAGAGCCTTTGTAAAAACACCTTTTTACAGGGTAAATGCAGACTTTGGTACACCGGTGGAAGGGAAAAGTTTTACCGGTGAGTTTAAAGCAGTGGAAGGATCCGCTTACTATCTGTCTCCCCTGCTGTATAAAGAAAATGGTTTTAGGGAAAAACAGGATGCACTGGCACTGGTTGCTCAGATGTTCGGTTATGAACCGGAGTATAAAGTATTGCAGGAAACACCAAAAAGCATTGAGCAGGCTGAATTCACTGGTGAAACACCTCTGTTTGGAGAGGTACTTTCGGTAACAACAAAGAAGGAGAACAAGAAGGCTCCCCTTCTTTTTAATCTTGCCGAGCTGCAAAACGAATGTGCGAAGCGTTTCAAGATCAGTCCGGATGAAACGTTGAAGGTAACACAGGAGCTTTATGAAAGAAAACTTGTTACTTATCCGAGAACAGATGCCAGAGTTTTATCTACTGCAGTGTCAAAGGAAATAATAAAGAATATAGAAGGTCTGTCATCGAATCCTGATTATGCAGTATTTATCGATGAGATAAAAGAATCTGGAAGTTATAAAACAATAGCAAAGACAGCGTATGTTAATGATAAGCTGATTACAGACCATTATGCTATCATCCCGACCGGGCAGAATGGTTCATTTGGCAGACAACAGGGGACACTTCATGCCAGAGTGTATGATCTGATCGTTAGAAGGTTTCTGAGTATTTTCTACCCTCCTGCAGTATATCTGAAAGCAGCGATCGTTGTTAAAATAAAGAATGAAAGCTTTTTTGCGAACTTTAAGGCGTTGTCGGAAGAAGGCTATCTGAAAGTAGCACAGGGAAAAAACGAGAGTCCGGAGAATACACAAGAAATTCAGGATAAAACGAAAACTCCTTCCGATGAATCAAAAGAAGAGGAGGATTCGCAGGAGAAAGAGGAAGAAGAAAGCCTTGGACTTGAATTCATGGAAGTCTTAAAACAGATAAAAAAGGGTAGTATGCTGCCGGTTCGGGATATGCTGATCAAAGAAGGTGAGACGGCACCACCGAAACGATATAATTCGGGCTCTCTCATTCTGGCCATGGAAAATGCAGGTCAGCTGATCGAAGACGAAGACCTGCGTGCACAGATCAAAGGCAGCGGGATCGGAACCAGTGCAACAAGAGCTGAGATCCTGAATAAGCTTGTGAAGATAGCCTATCTTAATCTGAATAAAAAGACACAGATCATTACACCTACGCTTCTTGGTGAAATGATTTATGATGTTGTGGATGCCTCCATACGTGCGCTCCTTGATCCAAAACTGACTGCAAGCTGGGAAAAAGGGCTTACACTTGTAACGGAAGGTACCGTAACAAATGAGGAGTACATGGGCAAACTCGAAGACTTTGTAACTCGTATGACGAACCGTGTGAAAGGCCTGAACAATCAATCGCAGATGACACGATGCTTCCAGGAAGCGGCGGCTTTTTATCCAACGAAAAAGAAATAAAGAGGCTGTAATGAATTTGGCTGTCTGCTTGCGGAAATTCTTTGGAAAATAAAGCAAAAAACAGGGTTGAATGCTTGTTTTTGCTTACAAATTCTGATATTATTATTTTTATGTAATTTTATTTTGCAAATGACACAAATTTATGTCAAGGTAGTGTATGACAAGGAGTATATATGCAGAAATTAACACTAAAAAGCAAAATAAAGGAAGTGTATGCCAACCCCGTTGGACATGATATTCTTAAGAAACTTCTGCTACAGCTGAATATCAGTGAAAGCTGGATTACAAACCCTGCAATTCGCAATATGAAACTTGATATGCTGAAAAGTATTGCCGGTAAGCGTCTGGATGCAGAGTTTTTTGACATATTTCTTACCCTTATAAATTCAGAACATGAGGTTCCAAGAGAAGATGCTGTTCCGATTGCACGGACATGGTGGAAAGAAGCAGTATTTTATCAGATCTATCCAAGAAGCTTTATGGATGCGGACGGAGATGGTATAGGAGACCTGAGGGGAATCACAGAAAAGCTTGATTACCTTCAAGAACTTGGTATTGATGCTGTATGGCTATCACCGATCTATGATTCGCCGAATGATGATAATGGATACGACATTCGTGATTACTATAAGATCATGAATGAATTCGGAACCATGGAGGATTTTGACCAGTTATTAAAAGGACTTCATGAAAGAGGAATGCGTCTGATTATGGATCTGGTCGTAAACCATACTTCGGATGAACACAGGTGGTTCAAAGAAGCACTGCGTGATCCTGATTCAAAGTACAGGGATTATTATTTTTTCAGGGATCACAAAGATAAGAACACCGGGGAGCAGAACGAAACACCGAATAACTGGACTTCTTTCTTTGGCGGCAGCGCATGGAATACCTATGAAGAAGAAAAGACATCCGCACTCCATCTGTTCTCGAAAAAGCAGATGGATCTGAACTGGGAGAACAAAGACACCAGGGATGAAATCTATGCAATGATACGATGGTGGCTGGAAAAAGGTGTCGATGGTTTCCGCCTTGATGTAATCAATTATATATCGAAAACAGAAGGCTTGCCGAAAGGAAATGAATCCATTGGTAAATTGCTGGGCTTTTATGGCATAGAACATTACTTTTATGGTCCTTCCCTCCACAAGTATCTTCGGGAGATGAAAAAAGAAGCATTTTTGCCTTATGATGCTTTTACGGTCGGTGAGACACCGGGGATTGGAATGGAGATGGCCAAGCTTTTGACGGCAGAGTATCGCAGAGAACTTGATATGATTTTTTCCTTTGATCATCTTGAGATGCCGGGCAAATTCAAATTCGATGAATACAATTATGATCTGAATTACTTGAAGCAGTATCTGATCGACTGGAATAGAAACTATGGGAATCACTGCTGGATGTCTTTGTTCTATGACAATCATGACAACCCACGTATGCTATCCAAGATAAATGCGGCGCCAGAGTTTCGTGATCTGCTGGCTAAGCTTCTTTGCGTTATCCAGTTTACGGTAAAAGGAACCCCGTTTGTATTTCAGGGGCAGGAACTGGGAATGATAAATGCGGATTTCCGCACAATTGATGAACTGCGGGATATTGAGAGTATTCGTATGTACGAGGAATACTGTAAGACGATGCAGGAAGACAAAGCATTGCATAAGATTCTCGCCGGTACCAGAGACCATGCCAGGACACCTATGCCTTGGAACGATAGTGCCAACGGCGGCTTTACAACAGGAACACCATGGATTTTGGGCGGAGATGACTATATAAGGCACAATGCCAAACTCGAGAAGAAGGATAGACATTCGGTATACCGCTTTTACCAGGAAATGATATCCTTCCGAAAAGATCATTCGGTATTTGTTTATGGAGATATTTGCTTTTGCGAAGAAAAGCGCAGCGATGTATTCGCGTTTTACAGATCCAGTCAGAAAGAAATGTACTATGTTGAATGCAATCTAAGCAATAAAAAGCAGGTGAGAAAAGAGAAGATGAATGGCTATGTTCTGTGTATGACGAACTATACCAAACTGAAAGATATTCTTCGTCCCTATGAAGCGAACATTTGGCGGGTGAGATAAGCGCGATTATGTATACAGAGTATATGTGGAACGCTCTTTATAATGGCCGATTTTAACAAGGAGTAAACTTTGAAATTTATATCAGCACTTTTTTATTTTCTGCTTTGTCTGATTCAGCCGATCTGTCTGCCGATTCCGGAAGCAGCCACCATACTTGCAGGTACGCTTGCAATAGGTGAATTCTGGTCCTTGGTTCTTGGAGTGACCGGGTTGGTAATTGGAATAACGATCATGTATTTTCTGACCAAAAAAATCGGAGAACGTTTCAAGCGAAAGAAAAAGACGAACCGTCAGATTGAAAGATACATGACTTATGTTGAGAGACATGCAATAATAATTACGGGCGCATTGTTCATCATACCAGCTTTACCGGATGAAATTATTGTTGTTGGTGCAGCCCTTAGCGGCATACCGTACAAGATACTTTTGCCTATGGCAATATTTACAAAGATCATATCGGTCGGAATGATTGCATACGCGGAACCAATGGCTGAGTATTTACCGATAAATCGCTGGGAACTGATAGGTATTGAGCTTTGTATAGTATTTATATTCTCGATCGCTTTCCGGTATTATCAGAACAAAAAGAATAAAACAAGAATTGGTAACGAGTAACTTAATAATGACTGAAAAGGTAGATGGACCATTGCGATGTGTTCGTCTATTTTTTTTGCCGGTAAGCACAGGGGATATTCTAAATAAATAGTTGCAGCTGGAGGCTGAAGTTAATATCGAAACTGAAACTTTGCTCCTCAAACATCAGGAAAACAATGCCCGCAACAAAGAGGGCGAGGAATAATGGACGGAAATATAAAATAGTTTACATTAAACTATAAAAAGTAGACAAAAAAGTTGACCCGTCTGCAACGAGAAGAAATCAATATTAAATCAATGTATTGACAATTACGAAAATGAACAGAAAAAAAGCGACATATACAACAAATCGAGCATATTATATGTTAAATTGAATACGATTGAGTGAATGTCGGATATCACGAAAAACAAAATGTATTAAATAATATGCATAAAAGATTATAAAACAAGATAAATGTATCGATTTAACGCGAACATACGCTGAAAAATCATATAAAAAAGCATTACGAAAGTGAAGTTTCTGTTTATGTATAAAATGAAAAAACTAAAACGTTTACTACATAAAAAGAGAAATGCAAAAGAGAAAGTGCCTAAAAATACGGTTGATAACAGTATACCTCCGAATATACTTGTATTGATTTATATAAATTATACAAAAATGCTTGCATTATATTAATAGCTGTGGTATATTTACCTAAAGAAAACGATTAAGTACTAATGTCAGGGAGGAAATACAGCAATGACATCAATGAAAGATATCGCTGTCATGTGCGGAGTATCAATCGCAACAGTCAGTAAGGCACTAAATGATCATCGTGATATTAGTGAGGCAACAAAAGAAAAGATCAGGCAGATCGCAGCAGAGGCAGGATACTTTCCGAATGCGGCAGCGAGAACTTTAAAGACAAATCGCTCACATAATCTTGGTATTCTGTTTGCAGATGCAGCAAAGAGTGGTCTGACGCATGATTATTTTGCAGCAGTGCTGGAAGGATTTAAGCTGGAAGCGGAGAAGCAGGGGTATGACATTACATTTATCAATACATTCCGAGGATACGGCGCGATGAGTTATGTAGAACGCTGCCGTTACAGAAATATGGATGGCGTTGTAATTGCATGTACTGATTTTGAGAATCCAGAAGTTCTTGAGCTGATCAACAGTGTGATACCGACCGTAACAATCGACTATATTGCAAATAACTGTACTTCCGTTATTTCAGATAACGTTCATGGAATGCAGGAACTGACAGAGTATATTATAAAGAACGGACATAAAAGGATTGCGTATATACATGGTGAAAGTGAATCTGCCGTTACAAAAGCCAGACTTGCCAGCTTTTACCGAACAATGGACAATCATGGTCTGAATCCTCCGGCGGAATTTATCAGACCTGCAAAGTATCTGGGATTAAAAGAAGCAGCCAGACATACAGAAGAACTTTTGAAATTAAAGCACAAACCTTCCTGCATTATTTATCCGGATGATACGGCACTGATCGGTGGACTTAATGTAATACGGGAACATGGACTGAAAGTTCCGGATGATATATCAATCGCAGGATACGATGGTCTCAGGGTGTCAAGATTTCTTGCACCAAAGATCACAACGATACATCAGAACACGGATGAGATTGGCAAGGATGCAGCAGTACAGCTGATACGTCTTATAGAAAAGCCAAAGACAACATTAAATGAAAGAATCGTTGTAGAAGGTGAGCTTATCACAGGAGGTTCCGTAGGACGAGTAGGAGACTATGAAGTTAAATGAGGCATTTCTATTATCCGCTGCTAGAAGCTTTCTTTGGGAACAAGGCAATGGCGAAAGGGTAATCGAATATAAATGCAAAAATTAATAACATTTTATGAGGAGGTAGTAAAATGAAAAAAAGGATTGTTGGCCTGCTTATGGTGGTTACAATGACCGTACTTCTTTTTGGAGGCTGCGGAAATAACACTACAACACCATCAGGAAATGACACAGCAGCAACAGCAACATCAGCACCAGCAGCAACAGAGGCAACAGCAACACCGGCAGCAACAGAGGCAACCGCAACACCAGCAACTGATACAGCTGAAGCAGTTACATTGGATATGATGCATTTCTCAACAAGTGAAGAGAGTCAGGGCAACGGTGGTTCCGATGGATTCCGTACTGTCATTGCTGAATGGCAAGCAGCTAATCCAAATGTTACATTAAATCAGAACGTATTAGCTAATGACGAATACAAAACTCAGATCGCTACTCTTGCAGGCGCTAATGAGCTTCCGGATGTATTCTTATTACAGGGTATGAATACAAAATCCTGGTCAAGTCAGGGACTTATCCTTGATATGACACAGATCATTGCAGATTCACCTTACGCAAGTCTGTACAATGATGCTTTATTCTATCCATTTACCGCAGATGGTAAGATCTATGGACTTCCAGCATTGACTGGTGGTACATGTACAGCAGTAGTTTACGATTCCGCAGCATGGGCTGATGCAGGTTATGATACATTCCCTGAAACTTGGGAAGAAGTATTTGCAGCAAGCGATTACTTTGCAGGACTTGGAATGGATACGATCGCATTTGGTAATGGTGGTCAGTGGCAGGCAAACTCATGTTTCCTTTCAACACTTGGTGACAGATTCACCGGTGCTGACTGGACAAAATCTATCATTGAAGGAACCGGAGCTAAATTTACAGATCCAGAATTTGTAGCAGCTTTACAGGCAACTCAGGATATCTTCTTATCAGGAATCTTTAATGCAGATTACAACACAGTAACCAATGAGACCGCAAGAGAGTACTACATCGATGGCAGTGCAGCTGCATTCATCGGTGGAAACTGGGATGTTTCTTATATACAGGCTTCCCTTGCAGGAACAGATCTTTACAATACAACGAAATTTGCAGTACTTCCTCAGCCAGAAGGTGCAACAGCAAGTTACAACACTCAGAACATCGGTCTTGGTTATGCCGTTGCTATCAATGCTGAAGTTGCAAATGATCCTGCGAAACTCGCAGCAGCAATCGATTTAGCTTACACAGTAACCGGAACAGACTTTGCAGAATATGTAGCAAGCAATTATGCTCTTGGTGGCTTAACAACCGTAGCTAACGTTGATCTCAGCGGATTTGATCAGTGGACACAGGACTTCTACAACTGGTCATATGTTGACACAACCGCATGTGAAATCTACGATTCTTATGTTGATGGTTCTGTATGGGGAACATTAAATGTTGACCTTCAGACAATGATGAATGGTGATATGACACCGGAAGATGTTGCACAAGCAACACAGGATTCCTATGAAGCATATTTAGCTCAATAATTAAAGGTTAAGTTTGGGTCCCGTCACTGTGATTCTGACGGGACCCATTGTTTAAAATATTTGTGGAGTCATCTGAGTTTAAGGAGGAAAGAGAATGCTTAATTCTATCAAGCCAAAGGGGAGAGTAGTTTTTGCTTATCTGTTCATTCCTCTGGGAATATATTTATTCTCCGTATTTGTTCCGCTTGTCACAGCTGCCTTTTACAGCCTGTTCTATTGGAAGAGCGGTCCGGCGAAAACTTTTATTGGATTTGATAATTATGTAAGCCTGATTAAAGATAGTGTATTCTGGCTTGCGTTTAGACATAATATTTATTTGGTCGTACTGTGTATTTTTGGACAGATCGGTCTTGCCTTTATCATTGTTCTCTTGATAAATTCAAAGCTGACAAAATTAAAAGGGCTTCACCGTACGTTTGGATTCTTTCCAAGTACAATTTCAGCAGTTTATATTGGTTTGATCTGGACCATGGTATTCGACCAAAGACGAGGAATCATTAACTGGGTAATCTCAAAAGTTCAGGATATACCGACAAGAGAGCTGCCGGTATGGCTGAATGACAGTAAACTTGTTATGACGATCGTAGCAATACCACTGATATGGCAGTTCATCGGTTACTATATGGTAATTATTTTGTCTGCCATTGCCTCTGTTGATAAAGAGATTTTTGAGGTTTCTGAAATCGACGGAGCTTCAGCCTTTCAAAGAGCAATCTACATTGTACTGCCTTTGATCAAGAACACCCTGATTGTGTGTGTGACGTTGTGTATCGCAGGTAATATGAAGGTTTTTGATCATATCTTTACGATGACATATGGTGGACCGGGATACGACTCCATCGTTATGGCACTGTATGGATACCGTACATCCTTTGACAATGGTGATATGGGCTACGGCTGTGCAATTTCCATTGGTATCTTTGTTACCAGTCTTGCCGTTATTGGATTGACCAATGTATTAGCAAACTGGTTATCGAGAGACAAGGGGGTGGCATAAATGGCGCAAGGGAATGTTGTAGTTGACAGCAAGGGTAAACGTGTATATGGAAAAACAAAAGGCGAAAGAGTAAGAAGTGGCATTCTTGGAGTAATTATGAATGCTGTACTGATAGTTTTTTCAGCATCCTGTATATTTCCTCTTGTCTGGATGTTCTATTCGTCCTTAAAAGAAAAAAGAGTTTTCAATGCGGACATTGTATCCCTTCCGTCGGATCCTACTCTTGAAAACTACAGAAGAATACTTTCGAACTCCGATTATCATCTTGGAAGTTCTATGTTCAACAGTCTGCGTACAACAGCGCTTTCGATCTTAATGATTGTTTTGTTTGGATATATCATAGGATATATTTTAGCAAGAATCAAATTTCGTGGAAACAGACTGATCTATGTGGTCCTTCTTATGGGAATGCTGATTCCGATTCATTCATTGCTGATTCCGATTTATGTTGTATTCAGCAATTTAAATCTAAGCGATAAATGGTTCACGCTGATCATTCCGTATGTGGCATTTGGTCTGCCGATCGCAGTGTTCCTGGTAGAAGGATTTGTAAAATCCATACCAGTCGAGCTTGAAGAAGCAGCAGCGATTGATGGAAGTTCATTTACAAGGACGTTGTTCAGTATTATTCTGCCTGTTGCAAAGCCGATACTGGTCACCGTTGGTATCATACAATCGTTTGCCTGCTGGAATGAGTTTTCCTTTGCCTTAGTTCTGATTAAGTCAGTTAGTCTGCAGACGGTTCCGCTTGCAATGACACAGTTCAAAGGACAATTCGCATCGGATTATCCGAAGCAGATGGCAGCTATGCTTTTGACAATGTCTCCTATTATCATTTTGTATTTCACTTTAAGTAAACATATTATTAAAGGTATGGTAGCTGGTGCTGTAAAAGGATAAAAATGAGAATAGCAATGAGCTATTGTAATACAGCTCACGATAAATTATGTAAAATACTAGTTAGAACAGCGTAAGAAATAGGCTGGAAGTAAATACACCTCACCATTTAAACTTTATTTGCAGAGTTTTTATGGGTCGAGGTGTTTTTTTGCGTTTTAAAATAAAAAAAAGCTTTGTAAAAAGGATAATATAGTAACGCAAAACGTTGGAAAAATCACAAAATGTGATTAATAATAGGTAAAATGGGTAAATTAATTTGAAATCATGTTGATTAATTTTAAATAAAGATGTAAGATGTGCTTTGTGAGTAAAATATTGTTTAAACAAAATTAATGTTCGCAAATGGGTTGTGAATGGGGAAGAATCTTTGCTATTTAATAATTTAGGTTAACAAATTATGAAGAGGATTAAAAGTTAAGGAATTAACAATGTTGAAATGATCGTTGGGGCAAAAGATTTTGAGGAGGTTATTATGAAAAGTATTAAGATGAGATTGGCAATTTACTTTACCTGTATTATTTTTGCTGCGGTTATTGGACTTACGGTTCTGGCGGTCATGTCTTCACAATCGATTGTCAGAAGCGAAGCTGATAATACATTAAAAACCATGGCAGAGGATGCCGGAACGATACTGGTAAGCAGATTGGATACGCAGACAACGATACTGAAAACAATAGCGTCAAACAGTGCGATTAAAAGTATGAATTGGGACGATCAGAGAATTGTTCTGACAGAACAGTTGTCAGATTCCGGTTATGATACATTGCTGATTGTTGATATGACTGGGCATGCTGTTGATACATCGGGAGCGGTCGCCGAACTCGCAGAAAGAGAGTATGTAAAATCAGCACTGGCTGGAACAGTGGCTGTATCTGATGTTTTGTTAAGTTCTGTTACAGGAGAGCCGGTAATAATGGTAGCGGTACCAATCTATCAGGATGATACGGTCGTTGGAGCACTGGTAGGAAGCCATGATGGGAATTTTTTAAGTGAAACGATCAGTGATATGGGATACGGCGAGCAGGGATATTGCTATATGATCAATCGCCAGGGGGTTATAATTGCACATCCCGATAAGGAAAAAGTCGTGTCACAGTTTTCACCGATTCAAGAAGCGGAGACCGACCAAACCATGGAATCGACTGCAGAAGCAATAAAAAGAATGATAGCAGAAGATGAGGGTGTGACTGAGTATACCCTGAATGGCAAGACATTGCTTGCTGCTTTCACCAGAATTGAAGGAACAAAATGGAGTATTGCAATCATTGGAACCAAAGATGATGTGCTAAAGGATATAGCAGTTGTAAAGTATCAACTGGGTGGATTGTCACTGGTCATTCTGATCCTTGGTGTTGTGGCTGTGCTGATCATTGGCGGTGCAATTGCAGCACCGATAACTTCTACGATCCGATATGCAGAGACAATAGCAGCGCTTGATATAACGGGTGATATACAGGAAAAGCACCTGAAACGAAAAGATGAAATAGGCAAACTCGCATTGTCCCTGCAAAATATAAAGGTAAGTCTGTATTCGATTGTAAGAGAGATTGCTTCCTCTGCTGAACAAATGTCGGCATCGTCAGAAGAATTGACGGCTTCCACGGAAGCTACTTCACTAAGGATGGGAGAAATAGCCGAGACTGTTACCGGAATAGCAAAAGGAGCTACCGATCAGGCAGTATTGACCCAGGCCGGAGCACAGAAAGTGGAGGAGCTTGGAAAAGGAATAAAGGAAGACCAGATTCATCTTGACAATATGAATCAGATGACAAAACATGTGTCCGGAATTATTGATAGCGGGATGCAGGACATGATGGTACTTTCTGTACAGACCGATAAGAACAACAAAACCGGAAAAGATGTTCAGACTGTTATTAATAAGACAGATGAGAGTGCCAAATTAATCGGAAATGCAAGCCAGATGATAGCATCCATAGCGGATCAGACCAATCTCCTTGCTTTGAATGCCGCAATTGAAGCAGCTAGAGCAGGAGATGCCGGCCGGGGATTTGCAGTTGTTGCAGAGGAAATCAGAAAACTGGCCGAACAATCGGCGGCATCTACGAAAGAAATAGATGCAGCAATTCATGAGTTGCTGAATAATTCAAAAGAAGCCGTGGATTCGATTGCAAAGATGACAGATATTATTACGGAACAAACCGACAGTGTTAGAAAGAACAGAGAAAATTATGAGGGAATTCGGGATGCTGTGGTTAAAATGGAACAGGGCGTGCAGAAATTGAATGAAACAGGAAAGCAGATGAATCTCATGAGAGCAGATATAGTTCGTGAGATGGAAGGTTTGTCTGCGATTGCAGAAGAAAATTCAGCGTCTACAGAGGAAGTAACAGCCTCCATAGAAGAGCAGGCATCGTCAGTCGAAGAAATTGCAAATACCAGTGAATCCTTATCCTCACTGGCAGTGCATCTGCACAATTCAGTCAGCAGATTTAAAATGTAAAAAAGAGAGAAAGCCCGTCATAAAAGACGGGCTTTCTTTTTGACAGGCTTTCTCTTTGGTAAATGAATGAAAGATGATGAAATAAGCAAATTAGTATTTCCCATATTCTGAATCACTCAGAGATATTTTCTTAACCGTATTTTTCTTTTCTACACGAACTGGTTCTGGTGTGGACTGCATATGTTCCAGCATCTTTAGTACATCAGGACTTAAAAGATTGTTATTGTTGTATTCTTTATGAACACCGCGTGTTTTGAGCTTGAACGTAGCAACTTGTGTCTTGAGTAGTTCAGCCTGACTGGAGAGCTCTTCGCTGGCAGCGGCTGTTTCTTCTGCTGTTGCGCTGGTAGTCTGAACAACATCAGAAATCTGCATAATACCCTGATTGATCTGTTCGACACCAATTGCCTGTTCATTGGAGGCTACGGCTATGCTGCCTACCAGTTCTGCTGCCTTAGTTACACCCTCAACAATCTGGTTAAGGCCTGCGGCAGTTTCGTTTGCAATTTTTGTTCCATCTTCAACTTTACGAATGGAATCTTCTATCATGGAAGTAGTTTCTTTTGCAGCATTGGCTGATCTTGCAGCCAGATTTCGTACTTCTTCTGCGACAACAGCAAATCCTTTTCCGTGTTGGCCGGCTCGAGCCGCTTCAACAGCTGCATTCAGAGCGAGTATGTTTGTCTGGAAAGCAATTTCATCAATAACTTTAATGATTTTTGAAATACTGTTGGAAGAATCATTGATGTCTGACATGGCACGAAGCATTTCGGCCATCTGCTCATTACCCCGCCGTGCATGTGCCTGGGCTGTCTCCGCTATGTTTTGAGCGGTGCTGGCATTTTCAGCATTATTCCTTGTCTGACCGGCAATCTCTTCAATAGATGCTGTAAGTTCTTCGATAGAACTTGCCTGTTCCGTTGCACCCTGTGAAAGTGACATGCTGGAATCGGATACCTGCTTTGATCCTCCGGCAACCTGATCGGAAGCTGAATTGATGTTGGACATTACTTCGTTTATATTGTAGGACATATCGCGGAAAGCAGAAGCCAGGTCACCAAGTTCATCCTTTGTATCAACATCTAAAGAAACATCAAGGTTTCCTTTCGCAATCTCCTGCGATGCGTAGACTAATTTTTCAATTGGTCGGCGTATCATAAAGCTGATCATGACACCAAGGAAGATAGAGACCAGAACGCCGGCTATAATGAGAACTAGCATTGTGATGGAGGCTGACTTAGTTATTGCAACATTATCTTCTGCAGTAGTTTCTCCTAATGTGATTTTCATTTCGACAAGTGTGCGATAATCACTCTCAATGGTTGATCGCAGGGAATCGGCATCTCCATACATTAATGCTATAGCAGCATCTTTATTACCAGCTTTTACGTTGCTGATAATCTCCTGAACTACTTTGTCATAGGTTACTTTTGTTGCTTTGATATTATCAACAAGTGCTTGCCCTTCTTCTGTAATAATTGTAGATGTAAATAAACTGAAACTGGCATCAAATTCTTCATTTCTTGTTGCAATACGCTCTTCATAATCTGCAATATCTTCTGCATTCTCTGCAAGAACAATATCTTTTACATTGCCTCTCATTCTTTGGAATGCTTCAACAAAAGAAACCGTCTGACTAAGCGGTTCCGTTATTCGATCGTAAAGATAGGTATCAGCATCGCTTATTGCAACAATGTTTATAATTCCAACAACTCCTATGGCACCGGCAATAGCAGCTACAACAATAAATCCAAGAATCAGTTTCACGCCTACTTTCAGGTTTTTATACCATTTCATACGTTTACCTCCTGCTTCGTCTCAATATTCAATGTTTCAATTTCTTCCATACTAAGTAGATTGTTGCAATTTAAAAGTAAAATGATTGATTCGCCACTTTTTCCGATTCCTTTTATATACTTTTTGCTGATCTGATTAATGTTCGGAGGCGGAACGATATTTTCATCATGAACGGTTACAACTTCAGATACATGATCAACAATGATACCGATGGAGGATTGATTTACGTCGATAACGATAATGCAGGTTCTGTCATTATATTCTCTCTCGGGTTTTTTAAAACGGAGACGTATATCCATTAATGGAATAATTTTTCCACGAAGATTAATAATACCTTTCATATATTCCGGGAATTCCGGAACTTCAGAAATCTCCTGTAATCCGACAATCTCAGTTACATACATAATGTCAATGCCATAATGTTCTTTTCCTAAAATAAAAGTCAGATACTTCCCCTTCTGCGTATCTTCTTCCTGCTCCTCAAGATTCATATCATCTTCATTCTTCACACGAATCACCACCTCACCTATGAATTTGTTAAAAGGGATTTACGATATGCAATATATGAACTAAGATGTATTATAACACAATTAGCATATTTTTCAAATGGTTTTTGCAATTTAATACAATTATTATTACGAAATTACAATATCAATACGTCAATAAAGGAATTAAATATTACAATATTGCATTAAAAGAAATTCATAAAACTTCACTGGTATCTTTTGGATGTACGAACAAAAAAAACTTTTGATGTGTAGATTAATCAATTAATATAAAGTATTGCTGTTCGAAATGAACATATAATGATATAATATTATCGTTAAAGGTATTAGATTTTTGCCGTCAGGGCTGATTTTCCGATTGACTTTCAGGAATGATTTTATATAAGTCTGACAGGAATGACTTTCAGGAATGATTTTATATAAGTCTGCCAGGAATGACTTTCAGGAATGTTTTAGTAAGCTGACAGGAACAATGGACAGGAACAACGCATAGGATCAACGCATAGGATCAATGTGCAGTAATAACAGTCGGAAAAAGTGTCGGAACTCGGGAAGGTAAGTAATTATTTCCTAAAATAGAAAAAGTACAGTAACGAGTTAAATTTGCGCAGAAAACAGCGCCGGAATAGAGGATAGGATGAATCGATCAGAGACCAGTGGATATAAGCAGAGAACCTATAAAAAGACAGAAGAGCCATCAAGCAGAACAAAGAAGACAGATACAAAGGAAAGTGCTGTTAAGAAGATGGACGAAAGAAAAAGTGCAGCAAAGAAGACAGATACAAGGAAATCGTATGTACAAAAAGGTGATGTGAAGAACCAATCCGGGAGAAAAGGTGTTATACGAACGGATAAGGGGAGGAGTAATACAGAGCAAAAAGGCAATGCATCGAAAGAAAAAGCACCATGTCCTGTAGCAAAACGATGTGGAGGGTGTCAGCTGTTGCATATGTCTTACGAACAACAATGTAAGCTGAAACAAGAGGAAGTCAATAAACTCCTCGAACCCTTTGGAAAAGTTGAAGCACTTCGCAAAATGAAAGATCCTATGCATTACAGACATAAAGTTCATGCAGTATTTGATCGTGACAGAAAAGGGAATCCCATTTCCGGTGTATATGAGGCAGGAACACACAGAGTTGTTCCCGTGGATCATTGTCTGATCGAGAACGAGCTGGCCGATGATATCATAGTAACGATCCGGGGAATGTTAAAATCATTCAAGATAAAGACATACGATGAAGATACAGAGTACGGTCTGTTGCGACATGTTCTTGTTAGAGTTGGCAGAACGACCGGTCAGGTGATGGTAATACTTGTGCTTGCCTCACCGATTCTTCCATCAAAAAATAATTTTGTAAAAGCTCTTCGTTCAAAGCATCCAGAAATATCGACAGTAATTTTGAATGTAAATGAGAAGCGAACCAGTATGGTACTCGGAGAACGCAACATTACGCTTTTTGGAAAAGGCAGTATCGAAGATCAGCTCTGCGGCAAGAAGTTTGTGATTTCTCCTTCTTCTTTCTTTCAGGTCAATCCGGAACAGACAGAAGTTCTGTATAATGAGGCTATTAAGCTTGCCAGACTTACCGGGAAAGAACGTGTGATCGATGCTTATTGCGGCATTGGAACCATAGGTATCCTGGCATCAGATCATGCAAAGGAAGTCATAGGAGTTGAACTGAATGCGGATGCGATTCGTGACGCAGCGGTCAACGCTAAGAAAAATGAAAGCAAAAACATTCGTTTTTATACAGCAGATGCAGGTGAGATGATGACTGCGATGGCGGAAAAGGGTGAAAAAGCAGATGTTGTATTTATGGACCCTCCAAGAAGCGGAAGCACAGAAAGCTTTATGGATGCTGTCACGAAACTCGCACCGAGCCGAGTAGTATACGTGTCTTGCAGTCCGGAAACACTTGCCAGGGATTTGCTGTATTTTAGCAGTAAGGGGTATCTGGTGAAAAAAATGATACCTGTCGATATGTTTCCCTGGACACTTCACACGGAATGCTGTGTATTACTGGAACGATCGAATTTGTGATGTAATTGTTATACAGAGGAATTGTTGAAAAGATTGAATCAGCGAATCGGAGGGACGATGGGCAAAGTAATTCAATTTTTTACAAACAAATATGACGACAAAAGCATTTATACGAAGATTAAGGCAAAACACACAGCAATTGTTCTTATGCTGATTTGTTTTGATGTCTTTTTAGAGATGCTTTTTGTATTTTTTATCGGAGAAAATAAGCAGGAGATCATTACAAAGGATGCAGTTGCGCTTCTTATGTTCGTGATTATGCTGCTTGTTTTAAAATCCGGACATATCATTCTAACGGGAAATCTGCTGATTCTTGGCTCAGTCTATGAACTTATTCTGTTCTTTCCGCTTGGGTACACATTTCAGTTCTATTTGCAATGTTTGTTGGCAATTACGTTTTGTGTT
This sequence comes from Clostridia bacterium, assembly GCA_003249225.1. Classification (GTDB taxonomy): domain Bacteria; phylum Bacillota; class Clostridia; order Lachnospirales; family Lachnospiraceae; genus SZUA-448. Next base: position 32,963 of record QKJQ01000012.1, read on the forward strand.
GCTATCTACATCAAAAATTATCAGCTTTATCTGCTTCTTATTTCAACCATAACATTTACATTAGTAAAACTTAGTTATCTTCCAAAACAGATAACGGCAGCTTCTCAGGACTTCTATTCTATAAAGGGAGAGATTGTCCAGCTTACCATAGCAGTGATCTTTTATATAATTATCGCTTTATTTTTTGATAGGATAATAAAGAGAGAGATTGATTCAGGAAAACGGCTGCAGGAGCTTGCAGAGACGGATGTTCTGACTGCCATGTATAATCGCGAAAAATTTGATGAAACGATACAAACTATGCTTACAACCAAACAACCATTCTATCTTGCTTTCTTTGATCTTGATTTTTTTAAGAAAATCAATGACACCTATGGACATATGACAGGAGATCATGTACTTCAGGCATTTTCAAAAACAATGCAGCAGGAATTTGGAGAGAGTGTTTGTTATCGATGGGGTGGCGAAGAATTTGCATTTGTCTGTGTTTGTGATGACAGAGACGCTTTCATTAAAAAGCTTGAAGGCTTTATGGGAGTTCTGCACAGCAAAAATATGGTCAGTGACATAAAAGTTACGGTCAGTATCGGATGGGTATACAATGACCTGTCTATGACCAAAGAGCAAATGCTGGCAAATGTCGACAGGGCACTTTATCTTGCGAAAAGTAATGGAAGGGACAGAATCGAAGAAGTGAACGATAGTGATGGCAGAATGGAGGTGAAAGAATGACCGAACGATTTTACAAGCTGATTTCTCCACTTACAAGAGTCTATCAGGAAAAAGATCTGTATAAAGAAAAAAAAGCTGCTTATACGATACTTTTTTTGTTTTTAATTGTCTTCTACTCGATGCTGACGTTTATTATCACCTTGACATATAATGAAGATATACTGCGTTCTGTCTTTGAATTCTCTGTCTGGATTATACTTGTTCCGGTGATTCTTATGCTGATCCGTTTTGGAAAACTTAATGCTGCAATAAATATTTTTATGGCACTCGGAATTTTGAAAGGAATCACACTATTTGATTCACCAATGGGGGTCCAGTTGTTCATACAGATGTCACTGGTCTCTCTGACGCTGGCTGCTGTAGCAGTAAAAAAGTATCAGCTGTATATTGGTTCTTTCACTGCTTACATATTGTTTATAATCAAAGCATTCTACAAATTGAATTCGGAAGTTTATACGTCCCCAGATTTGATTATAAACTACCGGTTATCTGTTTTTGTTACCTTTTTAATGTATCTTGTAACAATACTTTATCTGAACCGTATTGTCGACAGAGAGATTGAAAAAGCCAGAAAGATGAAGAACCTGATGAATACAGATGCACTTACACAACTGCCGAACCGTTTCGCATTTAACCGATTTGTAAGTTCTATGGATTCTAAATCATCTTATTATATTATGATTCTGGATCTGGACCATTTTAAGCTGGTCAATGATACCTATGGACATATGATCGGGGATAATGTACTGGTTCAGATAGCAGAGATTTTGAAAAACAATCTCAGACAGAGCGATAAATTGTTTCGTATCGGCGGTGAAGAATTCTGTATAATACTGGAGAATGTGTCGAAGGAGAATGGTTTTACGATCGCAAAAGAACTATGCAGAATGATTGGGAGCAGCGCATTATCCATTGCTGAGTTTGTTACGGTAAGTGTGGGAACTTCCTATATAAAAAAAGAATGGCAGGCAAAACAATTTGATTCTTATTTTGCACATGCGGATAAAGCGTTATACAAAGCAAAAGAGAAGGGAAGGAATCAGGTCGTTGAACTTTAAAAGATAAGCGTACTGTAATAAAAGGATAAACGAACGATAAAAGGATAAATAAACAGGTAAGGAACAAAAGAAACTGACAAAAGGAAAACAGGCGACAAACAACGAATTCTGACATAACAACAGGAACCGGCCGGGAGGAGACTTTATGAAGAAAATATACAAAAGTATGATACTTGTTTTTTTAACGTTCGTATTTCTTTCAACAATGAATGAGCAGATATATGCAGATTATCATGATTATGTAAATGACAGACGAGTGTTATATATAGGATCTTATAATGAAGAATTTCTTTCTGTGGCGGATGAACTGGAAGGAATACACAGCGTGTTTGATGATGCAGGAGTTGACCTTGATGTTGAGTTTATGGATACCAAACACTTCCCGGAGGAAGAAAACGTTGAAAATTTTTATACATCAATGAAATTCAAGCTTTCACATTCAGAAGCTTATGATGCCATTATTGTTGCCCATGATGCCGCGCTTCAGTTCGTACTTGATTATCAGGAGGAACTTTTTGATAAGATTCCGGTCTATTTCTATGGAATTAACGACAATTCAAGAGCAGAAGAAGCAAGTGCCAATGACTATATGACTGGTGTATTAGAAAAAGCATCCATTGACGATAACATTGAACTTGCAAGAAAAATGCTTCCCGATGCGACTAAGTTCGTCGGTATTGTTGACAGCACCATTACCGGTATCGGAGACAAAGTGCAGTTGCTGGAGGCAGAGAAGAAATACAGCGATCTTGATTTTACAATACTTTCGACGGCAGACTATAGTTTTGATGAATTAGGTGCAAAGCTGAATGAAATTGACAGAAATACGATTGTTATGCTCTTTACATTAAGCAGAGACAAAAATGATAATTACATTGATCTCTATGATCAGTTTGACTTTGTCAGTGATAATACGGATGCACCGGTATTTCGAATCAGTGTCGGTGGTGTCGGGGAAGGACTGCTCGGCGGTAAGATGATTGACTACAGAGAATTCGGTGTTCGTGCTGCAACGACAATCCTGGATATTTTTCATGGAAAATCGGTATATAATATGGCACTTGATACAGATACTCCCTATTACTATATTTTTGATAATAATATCCTTGAAAAGTTTGCGATTGATCCTTCCGTTTTGCCGAAGGACTCAATCATTATTAACAAGGATATAAACCCGCTTGTCAGGTATAAAAATTATATTATAGTGACAGGATTGACTGTAATTGTGCTGGCGCTTTTTACTATTATAGTAGTCATAGATAATCTGAAGCGGAGAAAGATTCAGAAAGCATTGCAGGAAAGCAATGAGGAACTGCAGCAGATCTATGAAGAATTGATGGCTTCGGAAGAAGAATTAAAAACTCAATATGATACAATTGAAAATCATGCCAGAGAAGTGAGTTCGCTCTATCAGAAATACGAAACCGCAATATCGGGAACGAACAGTGCCGTCTGGGAATATAATCTTACAACAAATATTATAGAGGTTTCTCAGAACTTTGAAAAAATATTTGATAAAAGTATACCGACCAAAGGGAACGTATATAATATTCTGAACAAACTGACCGACAAGGTGACACAACGTGAAGTTATTGCCATGATACAACGGTACATAAGTGGGGATGTGGAAAATGTTACGATTCGGATTCCGATGACCAACGAAAAAGGAGAAAAGCGCTGGATTTTATTAAAAGGGAATGGTATTTATGATCTGGACGGCAAGCTGACAGCCATGACAGGTATATTTCTTGATATAACAAATGAAAAAGCAAAAGAAGAGTACATTGAATATTATGCTCGCCATGATTATCTGACGGGTATGCCAAACCGGATGGATTTCGAATCTGTTGTAAAGGAGGAGATTATTAAACAGCATCAGGGAGCGTTGCTCCTCTTTGACATAGATGATTTTAAAAGCATCAACGATACGCTGGGCCATGCGTTTGGTGATGAGATACTGAAGCAGGTCGCAGAACGTTTGAACAGACTCTGTGATCAGCAGATTTATATAGCACGAATGGGCGGGGATGAATTCTTCATTCTGGTGAGGGGAGCAACGAAGGAAGAAGAACTGGAATCCTTCCTTAGCAAGGTGAACAAGGAAATTGGCCGTGAATTTCAGTTTGATGGCATTGAGGAATTCATAAGTTTCAGCATGGGTATAACCTTCTTTCCGGAAGACAGCAACAACATTCACCAACTTATGATGAATGCAGATACTGCAATGTATAAAGTAAAGAAAAATGGCAAGAACAATTATGTGTTCTACCATGAGGATATGAAAAAAGAAATAAAAGAAAGAAAGGAAATAGAAAATGTTCTGCGTCAGGCAACCAAGGAAGAGAATTTTGAATTAATGTATCAGCCGCAGATCGATGCCAACACGGGAGAGATTACCGGCTTCGAAGCACTGGTAAGACTATCTGGATTCCAGGTCAGTCCTGCTGTCTTTATACCGATCGCAGAAGAAACGGGAGATATCATCGAGATTGGAAGGTGGGTCGCAAAAGAAGCCATCTCACAGATGTCAAAATGGAAAGAAAAAGGGCTCCCGGAGAAGACCATATCGTTGAATTATTCGGTAAAACAACTAAGAGATAAAGGGTTTTTAAATTATCTGCTGGCGTTGCTCAAGCAGTACAAGATATCGCCTGGTAATATAGAAATCGAAATTACAGAAGGAATTCTGATGGAAAAAACGGAGGCAACCATACGTTTTCTTCAGAGCATACGGAATGCCGGAATAAAGCTTTCACTTGATGATTTTGGCTCGGGTTATTCCTCGCTCAGCTATCTGACTTTCCTGCCGGTCAACAATATAAAGCTTGATAAATCAATCAATGATAAATTCCTTGATATTGAGAATTTGCAGGTAATGGAAAGTATAATATCTCTGGTACACGGTTTGAAATTAAGTATAACCGCTGAGGGAATTGAAGATCATGACAAATTCCTGAAGCTAAAACAATGCGGCTGTAATACTATACAAGGCTATTATTTCAGCCGTCCGTTAAAAGCGGTGGATGTTGAGAAGATTTATGACACAGTATTTTCCATTGAGTAATCAGAAATTTGTTGGAATTTTTTTATGAAATAATGTAATATTTCATGGAGTCAGCTTGATTATTTTGTTTTCGAATAGTACAATGTACCTATATAAGTGAGGGTGAAACGATCAACTGATTCATTAATAATGAAATAATTTGCAGGAGACAATATGGAGACTTTACGGGCAATTGATCTGATGGTTTATTCGCAGTTGATACTAATCTATATTTTGATCGGAAATCTTCGTAAGAAAAACAGAGATTTGGTCTCTAAGCGCTTATTTTCATGTATTATCTATACGCTGACCTATGAAAATATTCTGGAAGGTGTTACCTGGGCGCTTAATGGTACGTCGATAGAATATGGACACGAAATAAGTGTTTTTGCAAATACTGCCCTCCTGTTGTTCAATTCATTTCCGGCAGTTTTCTGGGTCACCTATGCAGATTATAAGATCTTTGCCGACTGGGAAAACCTCAAGAAAAGAATGGTATGGTATTTTATACCGTTTTATGTAACGATTGGACTCCTTCTTGTGAATCTAAGAACAGGATTTGTTTTTACAATTCGTGAGGATAACACCTATGAACGTGGGGTTGGAGTTACCGTTATCGCATTGATGACGTATGCGCTGGTAACCTGTCTTTATCTAATGACAAGAAGGTTTAAAAGAAAAATCAACGGAAGACTGATGCAGTCTATTTTCATTTTTATGCTTATACCGGTTGCTGCCGGAATTATACAGATGCTCGCCTATGGCCTTCTTTTGATTTGGCCGGCGTTTATCTTGGCTACATTAATTGCTTTTTTTCAAATAGAGAAGGAAGCCATTCAAAAGGATCCGCTCACAGGTCTTGCAGTGCGTGAATTGCTTGAACAACGGGTGCAGTATCTGATGTCAAGAGGAATTGGTTTTTCAATTATTATGATCGATATGAATGATTTTAAAGGAATCAATGACAGGTTTGGACATCATGAAGGAGATCAGGCACTTTTGTTGACAGCAGATCTCTTCGTGAAGAATCAGCATAAGTGTGATATGATCTGCCGATATGGTGGAGACGAGTTTACCTTATTGCTTGATACAAGTGTTAACGAACAGGTTCAGGATATGGTAACAGAATTGCAGAAACAGTTTGAAGAGTTCAATAAAACAGGAGGAAAACCATACAAGCTAAGCCTGAGTGCCGGATATGCCAGCTGGAATTTAGGTAACCAGAAAACATTGGATGAGATCCTTCGGGATGCAGACACAATGATGTATCAGAAAAAAAACGAGTACAAACATAATCAGCAGGAGGAATAATCCTGCTGATTTCTATATTCGGTAGGAGTGACCTGGTACATCTCTCTGAACTTGCGGGCAAAGTAATTGTTATCGGGAAAGCCGCAGCGGGAAGCAATCTCAGTGATTGGTTCCTTTGTGTTCTTTAAAAGTTCGATGGCATAGAGAAGCCGCAGACGAATCACATACTGCATTGGCGTCAGCTGGTAGGTGCTTTTGAATATTCTGGAAAAATGCCGCACAGACAGGCCGGCACAGGCGGCGATTTTTTCAACATTTATAGCATACCGATAGTTTTTTTCTATAAAGGAAACGGCATGAGCGACCTGTAGAATCCCTTGTTCATTCTCAAGCGGCGGGAGGCTGTATTCTCTGGATAAAAGTACAACAAGTTCTGTAAAATAAGCAGTCAGGATATCCTTCCAGCCCTCCATTCTTGCATGATATTCATGGATCATTTTATCAATCAGCAGAGAAATCTGAATATACTTTTCGTGATTGACATGAAGACGGCTTTGAAAGACCATTTCTCTTGTCATATAGGGTTCAAGGTAAAAGAGCGCATGGAAACCGGCAGATTCTTTTGTATGAAAGGTACCACTGAAAAAATAATCCGGGCGGAACATTATATTACAGAGACGAAAATTTCTGGCATCTATGTATTCATGCGCAGTGTTTCCTCCTATAACGAATACATCACCTGATTTTATTAGATGTGTTTCCTGTCCGATACCATGCATGGCCGTCCCATCCATAACGAGAACCAGTTCGGTGAAATCTTTGTGGATGTGTGGCTCCAGCCAGCCGTCATGGAACCCATATTGAATAAAAAAAGGGAAGCTCATATCGTCATGAAAATATTGCAATTCCATCTCATTCATACATTTTCCTCAGTTTCTGAATTTTATTGAATTTCGTGCTGCAATCAAGCCACCATAACATAACGGTACTTGTCTTTTTTGTGCTAACAAATGGCAGTAAAATCATAGATTACACGTAATATATGAATTATACTGTATATTATAAATGTATTTCTGTGCTATGTCAAAGGGGGAACAGGCAGAATGGGGGCAGTTATGAAGTATAATAATCCGATTGTCCGGGGCTTTTATCCGGATCCAAGTGTTTGCGAAGCCAAAGGGAAATATTATATGGTCTGCAGCTCATTTCATTACTTTCCAGGTGTTCCGCTTTTTGAAAGCGATGATCTTGTAAACTGGAAACAGATCGGACATTGCCTGACACGAAAAAGTCAAGTGAATCTGGAAAAGGCAGGAAGCTCAGCGGGCGTTTATGCTCCTTGTATCCGCTATTATGAAGGGCGTTTCTATATGGTGACGACGAATACTTCTACTGCGCAGAATTTTTATATTTGGACAGATGATATTTATGGTGAATGGTCAGACCCGGTCATTGTTGATCAGGATGGGATTGATCCCTCACTTTATTTTGAAGAGGGTCATTGTTATTTTATGAGCAATGGAACCGATGCATCAGGAGTTAGTGGAATCATACAATGTGAAGTTGAGATAGAATCCGGGAAAAAGCTGTCACCCGGAAAATCAATCTGGCAGGGATCCGGCGGAAGATATCTGGAAGGTCCTCATCTTTATAAAATAGATGACTATTATTATCTGGTGGCGGCAGAAGGCGGTACAGAATTCGGACATATGGTCACCTATGCCAGAAGCAGGGAAAAGTTCGGACCTTTTGAAGACTACCCAGCAAATCCGGTTCTGACAAACCGCAATCTTGGTGGTTATATCATACAGGGAGTTGGTCATGGGGATCTTGTAAAAGCACCGGATGGACGATACTGGTTCTTGCATCTGGGTTTTCGCCAGACAGGAAAATGGTCACCCTTTCATCATCTGGGAAGAGAAGTCTTTATTACACCGGTTCAGTTCGATTCCTTGGGGTGGTTTCAGGCAGGATTTCATGGGACGACAACAGAAGTCGTTGAACTGCTCCATGTTAAAACAAAACAGAACAGAAAAAAAACTGAAAATTTTGCGAACACAGATCAGACGCTCGACTGGTGCTATCTTCGTCATCCAAAGCTCGAGAATTATAATATGTCTAAGGACTGTTTACGGCTGACCGGAACGAAGGTCACACTGAATGATATTGATACCCCTACTTTTCTTGGTCTTCGGCAGAAAGATTTTAGCGTATATCTGTCCTGTGATGTCACTCTTGACAGTGGAGAAGCCGGTATAACCTTCTTTATGGATGAGAACCATCATTATGACCTGGCAATTATTCGGGAAGAAGATGAATACTATGCGATTACAAGACTGTGCATTGGCAACATTAAAATGGTAAAGGAAAAGCATCGGCTTTCGCTTGAGAATAAGGTTCGTTTCCTGGTTGACTCAGACAGTCAGCAGTATCGGTTCTTCCTACAGGAGAATGAGAATAAAATCCCTATGGGGACAGGGCTTTCAAGATATCTGTCTTCTGAAGTAGCGACTGGTTTTACCGGAGTGATCATCGGCTTGTATGCGGTAGCGGCAACAGAGTCGAACACTGCAGAATTTGAACATTTTCAATGCGAGTATTATCCATGATTATACCGAACTGAATATTATATTGGAAAAGCTGTCATATCAGTACTGATGTGGCAGCTTTTCCTTTTATCATATATTTATAAAGTCAGGGAAGAGTGAAAGAATTAGATAATTCTTTGCGCAGGAATGGAGGGAAATATGAAATCAAATGTGAAATAAGAGGAGCTTTAAAAAGCGGAAGACCAATGGGGTAACACGCTGCCTGTAAGCAATCAGAACAGTATTGCCATAAGGCAGGAACTGCCTGCATTTCAAAGCAGTCAGGGGTAACTATGAACGTAGTGTTTTGGATGGAAGGTACTGCGAAAAGGAACATGAAATTGTGAGGTGCTTTGCCGGATGCTGTACAAAGGAATTGCCATTTCGAAAATAATTTGATATAGTAGGTTACTGAAAAAGCCTGTTACGAACAGGAATCAGGAAAAGGAAGGCTTAAGAATCATGAACAATGTAATACGATGTGAATACAGAGGAAAATGTAAGGTGGGAAGCACCGAGGAAGCATTTTCAAAGGCAGCAGCACAGACTCATGAACTGGCGGCAGAGGCAGTCAGACGTGGAGAGATGATGACGTGTGCAATGTTTCGTCATGAACAGCTTATATTTTTATACATAGAATACATAGGGAATGAGACATTTTATCAGCCACAAGGGGAAGTATTCGCACCAATGCATGATGTATTGATGCCCTGGCCCGGTTTTTATGAAGACACGGATTGGACATATATGGAACCTGTATTCTGGTTTGATGTACCAAAGAGTGTAGATCATTGGCGGAGGAAGATGAAACCAGACGCAAGATGCGGCCGCATTGCACGATTACAGCCAAATAAACTTTGGGGTTATGTCACACACCATCTTGCTATAGTGGAAGAAGGTACGTTTGTTGGTGACAGATTCCAATTCATATCGATTCATGAGAATCTGCTGTTTTCTTATTATGAGACCCCAAGAGACCGTGAGAATACGAATGTTAAAGGTATTTCAGCGGAATCTGTAGAGATAGAAAGATGGAAGGCAGTGGATCCACGAAATCACTTCATTCATTTTGAAGAAGCAGGAGGAGCTGATTTCCTGACAATACAGACAGTATTTGATGTTGGGATAACAGAATAGTAAGCAAACGCATTGCAGGTAAGTACGAGGTATGTTATGAAGACAAAAGAAAAAAAAGAAGTCTGGCTGCACAGGGTCATGTGTGTGATCGGTGGGTTTATATGTGCATACTCTGTATTGACAAGAACGGATATATTGGGGTCTGCACAGACGTCCAATATGATGGAAATACTATTTGGCATTTTCGGCAGGGATTATAAAGAGGTAGTGATACGCCTCGGAGCATTTTTTTTATACTGCGGAGCAATGATTCTGGTGCTGGTACTGACGAAAAAGATAAGATTAAATTTGTCCTGGTATGTAGTGTTCGTACAAATTCTATGCATTGGAATTCTTTTCTTTTTACCGGCGGATGTGAATCCGGTACTGGCTCTTTATCCTGCTTTTTTTATGACGGCTACACAGTGGAGTGTATTTCATGGCGTGAAGGGATACAATTGCTCGACCATATTCTCTACGAACAATTTGAAGCAGACCATACTTGGATTTGGAGAATACTGGATGACAAAAGATGAGAAAGCACTGGATCAGGGAAAGTTTTTTGGCTCTTCCCTATTGTTCTTCTACAGCGGTGCCGTTCTTTCTTATTTTTCTTGCAGCATGCTTCCCATCAAAGGAGTTGTGGTATGTCTGATTCCGGTATTGATCGCAGTCGGTCTGATGGTTGGGAAAAATAAAAAAACTTTGTTAGAAACGTAACATAATGGATTGACAAGCAGCAAAACAAGTTTTATAATCAATCTTCGTGATAAGGTAAAACGTTGATTGGGCCATAGGAAATCAGGAATTCTTGCAGAGAGCTGTTGGTGGTGAAAAACAGTAGAAGGATGGATAGACTCTCACCCAGGAGTGTTCGCTGAAAAGGCAGTTGCGTGATGTAATGTCTCTAGGTAGAAACGGAAGCTTCCCGTTATCGAAGTGCCTGATGGTGTAAGAACTATGCAGGACAGAGTGGAAATGAAGATTTCAAGTAGAGTGGTAACGCGATAAGATCGTCTCTATGAAGTACCAGAGTGTATTGGTATTTCATGGGACTTTTTTTTTACCTTTCACCGTATTGTCCAGAAACTGGATGATTCAGAATGATTTATATGCGTAAAGGAGCAGAGCGATGAACGGAGTAGTAATTATTGTAATTGCAGCGATTGCATTGATTGCGGCATATGTATTTTATGGCCGTTATCTTGCAAAGAAGTGGGGAGTTGACCCGGATGCCAAAACTCCTGCTTACACAGAACAGGATGGAGTTGATTATGTACCGGCGGATACCAATGTTGTATTTGGCCATCAGTTCGCATCCATAGCTGGTGCAGGACCCATTAATGGTCCAATTCAGGCAGCGATTTTTGGATGGGTTCCTGTTTTACTCTGGGTTTTGCTTGGAGGTATTTTTTTCGGAGCAGTGCAGGATTTTGCAGCTATGTATGCTTCGGTTAAGAACAAAGGAAAGTCAATCGGATATATCATTGAAAAGTATATCGGAAAGACTGGAAAACGTCTCTTTTTATTATTTACCTGGCTGTTTTCCATTCTTGTAGTTGCAGCTTTTGCTGATATTGTAGCAAAGACCTTTAATGGTTTTTCAACAGAAGGTGCGCAGGTCGAAGCGAATGGCGCCGTTGCATCAACGTCCATTTTATTTATTGTCTTTGCTGTAGCCCTTGGTTTCTTTTTGAAATATACGAAATTCTCCAAGACCATTAATACGATGGTTGCTATTGGTGCCCTTATTCTGTCTATTGTTATCGGACTGCAGCTTCCTATTTATTTTTCTACAACATTCTGGCTGCTGTTTGTATTTGCCTATATTATAGTTGCCTGTGTAACACCAGTCTGGGCTTTATTGCAGCCCCGTGATTTCCTGAACAGTTACTTGCTGATTGCCATGATGCTGTTTGCTTTTGTTGGAATTCTGGTTTACCACCCGGCCATGAATCTGCCTGCTTTTACTTCTTTTAAGATCACCAGCAGTGCAGGTGTGACATCGTATTTATTCCCGACATTATTCGTAACGATCGCCTGTGGTGCAGTATCCGGGTTTCATTCCCTGGTTTCTTCGGGAACCTCCTCGAAACAGATCAAGAATGAAAAAAGCATGCTGCCGGTATCCTTTGGTGCCATGCTTCTGGAAAGCTTCCTTGCGGTAATCGCTCTTGTATGTGCAGGCTATGCTGCCACCTCAAATGGTTTGCCATCAGGAACACCTCCTCAGATTTTTGCTTCTGCCATTGCGGCCTTCCTTGAAAAGCTACATATGCCAACAAGCGCTTCTTTTACGCTGATTACGCTTGCCATCAGTGCATTTGCGCTTACCAGCCTTGATTCAGTTGCACGTGTGGGAAGGATCGCCTTCCAGGAATTTTTTATGGATGACGAGAAAGAAGCAGGTCCCATCGTCAAATTCCTTATGAACAAGTATGTTGCTACAATCATGACCATGGTATTCGCATTCGCACTTGCGAAAGTAGGTTATGCAAATATCTGGCCTCTTTTCGGCGCAGCAAATCAGCTGCTGTCTGCTTTGGCTCTGATTGCCTGTGCAGTATTTTTAAAGACAACAAAACGTCAGGGGGTTATGCTCTGGCTTCCTATGGTGACCATGCTTGGTGTAACACTGACTGCTCTGGTCTTTAAAATGATCGATCTGATCAAAAGCTTCTCAGTTGCTGTTACCGGTGGAAATGTTCTTCAGTTCATTTTTGGGGTTCTTCTCTTTATTCTTGGTGTTACGGTTGCATTTGAAGGGCTTAAAAAATTGTTCGGACAGAAAGCTGCTGTAAAAAGCAAATAAACACAATAATAAAAACAGCTGTCTTATTACGGCATGGTTCGTAACAAGGCGGCTGTTTTTTCGTTTATCGGAAAGTTCGTTAACTTTACCAAAAATCAAAAGCACTCCGTGCAGGATGGGCAAATACGCGAAAGGTAAAGTCTCATTGTATGAGCGCGTATGGCTCGAAAAATGTATTCATACACATACTTTAGTATGTTCATAATAGGTAGGAAGAAGACATGACCTGTTCTAATCGACAATCATCCTGTACAATGAAATTCGGAACATCAGGCTGCTTACAAAAGTGCAGTAATATTTTCTTCGACATTACTCATGTTTTCAGTAGGTTCAAATCGTTTGATCACATTGCCATTTCGATCAATCAGGAACTTTGTGAAATTCCATTTGATATCTGAGGTGGTTCGAAAATCAGGATGATCTCTGTCTAACATGCTTTCGAGTATTGGAGTCAGGGTATGTTCCGGAGCAAATCCCTGGAATCCTTTTTCTCCTTTTAAGTATTTATAAAGAGGAAGTTCATCTGACCCGTTCACATCAATTTTTGCAAAGTGACGGAATTTTATATGGAATTTTGCATCGCAGAAGCTTACGATCTCATCAATGCTTCCGGGTGCCTGGTTGCCAAACTGATTGCAGGGAAAATCAAGAATTTCAAATCCTTTGGAAGCATATTTTTCATATAAGTCCTGTAAGTCGTCGTATTGTGGGGTGAAACCACATTCGGTTGCCGTGTTGACAACAAGAACGACCTTTCCTTTATATTCGCTTAAATCAACGGGAGTGTCTTTGGCATCCAGTACGGTAAAATCATAAAAATTCATAAAGTCTCCATTCTGCGTAGAGTACTACGCCTGTTTACTAATAGTTGATTAAGGTTCCAAATCTATAATATCACAATATCTGTTTAATTGCTGAATCAATTGATTCAGGAGTTTTTGTTGGTGCAAAACGATGGACTACTTTTCCGTTACGGTCGACCAGAAATTTTGTAAAGTTCCATTTAATTTTCTTTCCCATCAGACCACCTTGTTGGTTTTTCAGATAGGTATACAGCAAAGCTTCATTCTTACCATTCACATCGATCTTGGCGAACTGTTCGAAGGTAATACCGAAGCGTCCGGTGCAAAAACTTGCAATTTCTTCGTTGCTTCCCGGTGCTTGATTTGCGAACTGGTTACAGGGAAAATCAAGAATCTCAAAACCCTGCTCGTTATATTTTTTATAGAGTTTCTGAAGCCCGTCATACTGTGGAGTGAAGCCGCATCCCGTTGCTGTATTCACAACCAGCAGGACTTTTCCTTTGTATTTATCGAGTGCAACTTCCTGTCCATGTCCGTCTCTTACTTTAAAATCATAAATACTCATGAATAAATACTTCCTTTCGTCAAATAGTGCTTAATTAAATTGCGCACAATGCTTATGGACATATATTACTTCATCACTGACTATTTGTCAAGTTGTAAAACCAAAATGAGTGTGAACCTGACTAAAATAACGCAATAAAGCTTATCTGTCGTTTGTTACTTCCCATGTAGCTAACTCCGCCAACGTATGTATGACTAAAACTCCGCCAACGTATGTCGACTAAAAATTCATCAACGTATGTATGACTAAAAATCCGTCAACATATGTTGACGGATTGGCAACTTCGTGATACAACTATAAAAACAGGGTAATGCTTTGGAAGGGCGGTAAAAAATGAAGATTTATGCTTTTGAAGTTAGAGATGATGAAATAGAATATTTTGCTGAGTTAAAAAAGATGTATGATCTGGATCTTGAATTAATAGGAACAGCACTTGACAGGGAGACCATCAAGACACTGGTACCCGGTTCTGCCGTTAGTATTCTGGGACTGAAGGAATATAAAAAAGAAGAATTGGATTTGCTTAAAAGCAGAGACGTTCGCTATATGTCAACGAGAACGATAGGGTATAATCATATCGATACTGCCTATGCGAAAGAAATTGGAATTCATGTCTGTAATGCGAATTATGCACCAAATGGGGTTGCGGATTATACAGTCATGATGATCTTATTATGTCTTAGAAATTATAAGCAGGCTTTGTGGAGAGCAAATGTGAATGACTATTCACTGAATGGCTTGATCGGAAAGGATGTAAAAGACCTTACCGTTGGAATACTGGGAACCGGAAAGATAGGAGCTGCTGTAATCAGAAATCTTTCAGGATTTGGGTGTAAAATTATCGCTTATGATAAATATGAGAATGAAAGCATCAAAGATATTGCGATGTACGTGTCCTTTGATGAGCTGCTTGAAAGCAGCGATGTGATATCATTGCATATGCCGCTTTTGCCAGAAACCTATCATATCATAAATCAAGAGACGATACAGAAGATGAAGAAGGGCGTTATTCTTATTAATTGCGCAAGAGGTTCCCTGATGGATATTGAGAGCCTGATCAACAACATTGAAACAGAACAAATCGGAGCCCTTGGTCTTGACTGCATCGAAACAGAAGAGAATATTGTGCATAAAGACAGAAGAACAGAGATCTTTTCGAACAGGGAAATGGCGTACCTGAGACAGTTCAAGAATGTTATTCATACGCAGCACATGGCTTTTTATACGGAAAGCGCAGTGAAGAGTATGGTCACTTGTGGTATAAACGGTCTTCTTGATATGGCAGAAAAAGGAACCTGTGATACACAGATCTGCTGATCTTATTAAATGGCTTCGCAATCGGGGCTGCAAATGTTCTTTATACATTCATACTTATCAATCAGTTCACGGCGGTCAGCTACTTCAAGCTTTTTGTAAATGCTGCGATTGTGAGTTTTTAGCGTGCTTTTCGCAATGAAAAGCACGTCGCAGATTTCTTTGTCACTTTTACCGCTCATCAGAAAAAGAAAGACCTCATATTCTCGTTTCGTTACTAGTTTTTTTATCTCGGATAAAATCGTATCGGGTGAATCAGAAGGTGTTACGATTAACGAGTCCATCAGAAAATCATTGCCTGTCAGAAAATTTGTAAGTTTTATGTTCAGAGGTATTACGATCAGGGAACAAAGAACAATGAATAAAAGACCAAAAATCGATACGAGATGTTTGCCGGATATCGTCAGAAGAAACTGACCGATCAGACTTCCGATGAAGACACCAAAAACATTTATAGCAAGTCCCAGACCTAGCAACATGGACGGATTACGTACCAGCTCGAAGTTTTCGAACATGACGCCCCACCAGAAGATGTCATAGATGCCGCAAGCGAAAAGCATGAGCGTGCATATAAGAAGGAAAGTCAGCGGGGTTGAGGGCAGCAAAGCAAATAGAACAAAAGATAATGCCCATAACAAAAGACCAATATGAAAGAACCGGAACTTAATTTTACCGGAGAGGAATGACAAGATCAAGATGGCGATTATATAGGGAATGTTCGTGTAAATACTTGTGAGGAGCTCAAACTCACCGAAATAAGGATAGATGACACTGAACATGATTCCTGAATTAATGGTTATAATAAATATAAAAAGATAGAAGATAGAAAAGCTTTTCAAAGATAACTTTTTTATTATAGGTGTTTTTCGAGGTGCTGCCATAAATGGGACACTGAATCGTAAAAGAAAGATTCCGAAGGCAAAAAGCAGTTCAATTATGATAAAAGCATAAACAGCCGGAAGAATACTGGACAGGATATCGGCAAGGATAAGAATCAGGTTGCCGAGGATAAGAATAAAAGCAGCAGCCTGTGTACGTCTCTTGTAGGGTATGACCTCCTGCAGAAATGGTGCATGACCTGATATTTCTATTCCCATAAGAAATGAAACAAAGGGAAGTACAACAGCAATAACAGAAGCAGGCAAAAACGGAATAAGGATGCTGAGAAAAAAAGACAATACTAGAAGAAGCAAAAGAACTTTTTTTAGATTGGAAACTTTACCAGCCAGTATACCTCCACAGAAAAGACCGGCAGCATGAAAAAGCACAGAGAGCAGGTTTAGAAGTGACTCATTTACACCATAGTCTCCGGCTAAAGCAAAAAACACAGGACCTTCATATGGAAAGGACATGATCCAGCCAAAAAGTATGGATATTCCTATGATCAGCAGCAATAATTTCTTTTTTTTTGTCATTTAGGTACCAGTCCTTTCAAAACGCAGCAATGTTGTTATTAAAATGATAGTATATATATAATTTACTGTCAAACATTTATAAATAAATGGTAAAACTTAACGGAAAAGTAATACGAATTCTTCCTTGTATATAATCTGTTCCTTCGTTACAATGTAAGTATACAGCTATGTGCTTTCAGGCTTATCAATACGCATACACATCTTTTTGGAAGCGAAAGCCTATGAAAGCACTGGGAGGCAGGAAATCGCAGGAACTTCTTGTTACGCTGCTTCAGACCGTAAAGTTCTGAGAAAAAATCCACTGGAAGATATATAACATTGGAACAGCCCGTTATGATCATGAAAGGAACATGACTTAGTACGGAAACAAAATTCAAAAAGATACATGGAGCAGATGAAATACTGGATGCATTATAAAAATCTGTAAGAATAGTAAAAAGGCGGCGAAAGGAGATAGGGTTATGATAATCAAAAAATCTAAAATAGCAATCGTTGGATGCGGCCTGGTCGGTTCATCCACTGCATTTTGCCTTGTTACACAGGGTGTTTGTGATGAGATACTTATGATTGATATAAATCAGGAAAAAGCACTGGGTGAGGTACTGGACCTACGAGATACGATAAAATACCTTGACAGGAATGTTAAGGTCAGAACCGGAACTTACGA
Source organism: Clostridia bacterium (assembly GCA_003249225.1). Lineage (GTDB taxonomy): Bacteria > Bacillota > Clostridia > Lachnospirales > Lachnospiraceae > SZUA-448. The sequence continues at coordinate 50,327 of QKJQ01000012.1, forward strand.
AGACTGCAGTGATGTTGATATTATTATCATTACAGCAGGAGCACCGCCAAAACCCGGACAGACGAGACTGGATACGCTTGAAATCAGTGCAAGGATAGCCGGAAGCATAGTTGAACCGGTAATGCAAAGCGGTTTTGACGGTATATTTCTGGTCGTATCAAATCCAGTGGATATGATCGCACATTATGTATATAAAAAGTCAGGTCTGCCAAAACAACAGGTCATTGGGACTGGCACTGCACTCGATACGGCAAGACTGCAGAACCTGATAGCGGAGATGGTCTCTGTGGACCCAAGAAGTGTATATGCGTACTCACTGGGAGAGCATGGGGATTCTCAGATGGTGCCATGGTCGACAGTCACCATAGCAGGCAAATCATTGTTCGATGTTATCGAGGACAACAAAGAAATGGTCGGTGATGTCGATCTGGATGCTCTTGTAGAAAAGACAGCCAGAGAAGGCTGGGAAATCTATCAACGAAAAGGAACTACATATTATGGGATTGCGGCAGCCTGCGCAGGCATCTGCAAGACAATCCTTTACGATGAGAATAAGATCATTCCGGTATCAACGTTACTGGAAGGTGAGTATGGTGAAAGTGATGTGTTTGCAGGGGTACCGGTAATCTTGAACCGACATGGCGCTACGGATGTGCTCGAAATCCACATGACAGCGGAAGAACTGAAACATTTTCAGGCTTCTATTCAGGTAATACGTGATGCTACCGCAAAAATCCTGTAAACACAGATGCAGACCGTTCTATAGAGAGTGTCGGAAGATAAGACACTCTTTTTTGTAAGTTGTTGTATTTACAAATGGTCCGTAAATGGATACAATTTAGAAAAAGACTCTGCTTTTTTGAGGCTTTCCTGTGAGGCGATTCCATGAGCAATGATGAAAAATTTGATAAGATAAATCAATCACTGGAAATAGTAGCAAGAATACATACTGTGTTTCCGACGAAATTTGGGATTCCAAGACAAAGCAATCTTGTTGACGCATTGGAAGCAATGATTGTATTTGAGCCGGAATATAGGAACCCGGAGGCGCTCAGAGGAATCGAAGATTATACCTATCTTTGGCTGTTATGGGGATTTTCTGAGAATAAAAGAACGGACTGGACGCCGACAGTACGTCCGCCACGGCTTGGTGGTAATAAGCGAATGGGGGTATTCGCCACAAGATCACCATACCGTCCGAATCGTATCGGTCTTTCCTCAGTGCGATTGGTTTCAGTTGAAGAGCATCCTGAATATGGGAGGATTTTAAACGTTGCCGGAGCAGACTTAATGGATGGGACTCCAATTTATGATATTAAACCTTATCTGACTTATACGGACTCTCATCCGGATGCAAAGAATGGGTTTGCGGGCGATACTGCCGATTATGAACTAAAGGTACTTTGTTCCCAGGAATTAATGGATAAGATACCAGAACGGATGCAAGCAGCATTATTACAGATTTTGTCACAAGACCCAAGACCATCGTATCAAAACGATCCGATGCGGGTGTACGGGTTCTTTTTTGGCGAATTTGAGATTTTATTCAATGTAAACAACGGTGTTTTGACGGTACAGAATATTAAGGACAAAGAGCAGTAAGCTGCGCTTACAGCAGATACTGAGAGAATCATGAATAAAGAATAAGAGCAGGAAGAAATAGAAGAAGGAAGAAATAGAAGAAGGAAGATGTGGGGAGGGTTTTTCGTATGGACAGAAAAGCGTATAAGGAAGAAATCGAGCGTATAATTATGAAGGGACCTTTCCAGGCCACCTGGGATTCGCTTGGTGAAATAAAAGTGCCGGAGTGGTATCAGAAAGCAAAGTTTGGAATTTTTATACATTGGGGTGTTTATTCTGTTCCGGCTTTTGGCAGTGAATGGTATTCCAGAAATATGTATATAAAAGGGTCGCAGGAGTATGAACATCATCTTGCTGCCTATGGTGCTCCTAAAGATTTTGGCTACAAGGATTTCATACCGATGTTCAAGGCAGAGAATTTTGATCCGGGTGTCTGGGCAGATCTCTTTCAGAAAGCAGGTGCAAAATATGTTGTGCCTGTAGCAGAACATCATGATGGCTTTCAGATGTATGCAAGTGAATTATCGGAATTCAACGCAGCCAATATGGGACCAAAACGTGACATTGTGGGAGAACTGAAGAAAGCATGCAATGAACGCGGAATTGAAGTAGGAGCATCTTCTCACCGTGTTGAACACTGGTTCTTTATGGGACATGGAAAAGAATTTGACAGTGACATCAAGGAACCGATGCAGTTGGGCGATTTTTACTGGCCGGCCATGCCGGAAGCGGATCATCATGATCTTGATTCAGAACCTTGTCCGACGGAGGAATTCTTAGAGGACTGGCTGCTTCGCACCTGTGAGATCGTTGATCGTTTTCATCCGAAGCTTGTATATTTTGACTGGTGGATCCAGCACTCATCAGTGAAGCCATACCTAAAAAAGTTTGCTGCATATTATTATAATCGAGCTGCGGAATGGAAGAGCGATGCTGTCATTAATTACAAGCATGATGCTTTTGTGTTTGGTACAGCTGTCCCTGATGTGGAGCGTGGACAATTTGCAGAGATCAAACCATTTTTCTGGCAGACCGATACGGCAGTTGCTAGAAATTCATGGTGTTATACAGAGAATAACTCCTATAAGAGCGCCACAGAAATCATCTGCATGTTCGTTGATATCATCAGTAAAAACGGATGTCTTTTGCTCAATATCGGACCAAGAGCAGATGGTACCATACCAAAAGAAGACGAGAGGATACTTCTTGAGATTGGTGAGTGGATGAAAAAGAATGAAGAGGCTATCTATGGAACGTATCCTTATCGCGAGTCGGGAGAAGGACCGACGGTTGTCGAGGAGGGGCAGTTTACAGACAAAACAGCAACAAAGTATACAGAGCAGGACATTCGTTTTACCAGAAAAGGGGGCAGTTTGTATGCCTTTGCACTTGTTCCTCCAAAGAACGGTATGCTTTCCATAACAACGCTTGCAAAAAAAGATGCAAGTCACAAAGCCAATTTCAGCGGTAAGATAAGACGGATCAGCCTGCTTGAGACACAAGAAGAGACAAGTTTTGAGAGAACCGGTGAGGCTGTGCACATAAAGTTTACGCCAGTTGAAACGAACCATCCGATTGTATTTAAAATAGAAATGGAATAACTCCTGTTCTGTGTCAGACAGTGAGAAGGAAAGAGAGGATTTTATGAAATCAGAATGGAAAGACAGGATAGAACATTGGATTCGAACACTGAAAGCAGATTTTTATGAACCAATTGGAGAAATTGAATGGTGCAATTACCATACTATGGATCACATATTCCCGTCAGAAGCAAAGCAAAAAGCACTGACTCCGGTGAAAAAAGGTTACACATGGGGGAATACCTGGGAATACTGCTGGTTCTATGGAAATATTAAGCTTCCACAGAATGTTCAGGGAGAACGTATTGTTCTGAATCTGCACCCGGGCGGTGAATCAACGCTGTTTGTTAACGGAAAAGCGTTTGGTACTTACCGTGCGGACTGGATCAAGGAAGAAAACATGCACCATTATTATGAAGATAATGTTCTTACGAGGTCGGCAAAAAGCGGAGACTCTTTTGAAATTCTGATGGAAACCTATGCAGGGCACTATTACGCTGAGAGTCCGAGCGGTGGATGTGCGACTGGTCCAATACTGCCGGGATATTATAAAAATGAGCTGGAAGAGGGAAAACGCAGGACACTTGGAAGCTGTACCTATGGTATATGGAATGAGGACGCTTATCAGCTCTATATGGATGTTATTACACTGAAGCAGCTTCTTATGGTGCTGCCAAAGGAATCCCTCCGTGCTGCCAAAGTTGAGGAAGCATTGGAGATGTTTACGCTCAATGTTGATTTTGAGCAGGACAGAAGAAAAAGAATCCGGGATTATAAAAAGGCAAGAGAAGTTATCGCGCCTGTTATGAAGGCAGAAAACGGCTCTACCATGCCTGAATTTTATGCCATTGGAAATGCGCATATAGACCTGGCATGGTTGTGGCCGATGGCAGAAACCCATCGAAAAACAGCCCGAACCTTTGCTGCACAGCTTCGACTGATTGATGAATATCCTGACTATAAGTTTATTCAGAGTCAGCCAGCCGCTTATGAAATGTGCCGGCAGCATTACCCAGAGCTGTTTGAACGAATAAAAAAGGCAGTACAGAATGGGCAGTGGATCGCAGATGGTGCCATGTGGGTCGAACCCGATACGAATATGGCGGGCGGAGAAGCACTGGTACGTCAGCTCTTATATGGTAAGAAGTATTATAAAGAAATGTTTGGTATCAACAGTGAAGTATTATGGCTCCCGGATACCTTCGGATATACAGCAGCACTTCCGCAGATATTGAAAGGCTGTAATGTTAATTATCTTGTCACACAGAAGATTTTCTGGTCCTATAATGATGGAGAAAAGTTCCCGTATCATTATTTCACCTGGGAGGGAATGGATGGCAGTCAGATCGTATCCTTCCTGCCGACCAGCTATACCTATCGGACGGATGTAGAGGCGGTCAACGAGGTCTGGAAGAACCGGACGCAGGAACGTGATCTGGAAGCATTTCTTTATCCGTACGGTTATGGAGACGGCGGCGGTGGTCCTGCAAGAGACTATGTGGAGAGTGTTAAGCGACAGGAGAATCTGGAAGGCGGCGTTCGTATGAAGATGGCCGGTCCGATGGAGTTCTTTAAAGATATGGAAAAGAAGGGTGGGCCAAAGAATACTTATGTTGGTGAACTATACTTTTCAGCTCACCGCGGAACCTATACATCACAGGCCATGGTCAAAAAGAATAACAGAAAATGCGAGTTGGCGCTTCGTGAGATGGAATTTGCCGGTGCCGTGGCAGAGATGAACGGTATACCGTATGAACAGGAAAAGGCTGAGTTTTTATGGAAGGAACTGCTATTGAACCAGTTTCATGATATTCTGCCGGGTTCCAGCATCGCAAGGGTCTATACAGAAGCAGAAGCTCAGGTCGGAAAAGCTATTTCACAAGCAAAGAAACTGGCAGACGATTCTTATGAATCACTTTTATCCGAAGGAGAAGGAATAACGGTCTTTAATTCGCTTGGCTTTCAGCGAAAAGAATGCATCCAATTGCCGGATGACTATCAGAATGGTGCGGTGCTTTCGGACCTTACAAAAGTTCCAGTTATACTTCAGGACAATAAGAGGTATGCCGTGGTAACATTGCCGGCCTGTGGGTCTGTGACTTTATACCGTAACGAAGAAAAAACAATGGAGAAAGCAGATGTCATCGAAGCAAAAGCGTATGAGAAGGATGGTCTGTTCTATCTTGAAAATGCATGGATCAAAGCCGAACTTACAAAAAGCGGGAATATTACATCGTTTATAGTAAAAGAATCCGGACGTGAATTTGCAGATGGAGAGATGAATCGTTTTCAAATGTATAAAGATGTTCCGCGGCTTTTTGACGCGTGGGATATTGATTCCTGTTATCTTGAGCAGGAGATGACTCCCTGTCTGGAAGCAAATGTACAGATACTGCAGCATGAAGGTGCGGTTGCTGAGCTTCTTATAACAGGACACTTCTTGTCGAAAAAAGAATCAATGGAAGAACCGTCCATGTTCCATCAGATAGTGCGGCTGGAAGCGACCAAAAAGAGACTGGTGTTCGATACGACCATCGACTGGCATGAGATGCACCGGCTGTTAAAGGTAGCCTTCCCGGTAAAAGTATATTCCGAAAATGGAATCAATGAAATGCAGTTTGGATTTGTGGAACGACCGACACACCGCTCCCGAGATTATGATAAAGACCGGTTTGAAGTGTGCAATCACAGATACAGTGCACTTTGTGACGGAGCGCATGGTGCAGCGGTTCTCAATGATTCAAAGTATGGAATCAGTATGAACAAAAATGCAATGGAACTGACTCTATTACGTGCATCGACCTGTCCGGAAATGGGAGCTGACAACAGGCAGCATCGTTTTGTTTACGGCTTTACGGCATGGGAAGGAAGCTTTACAGACTGTGATGTTGTATGGCAGGGATATGAGATCAATACTTCACCGGTTGTTCTGCCGGGTGTTCAGACGGATTTCTCTGCGATTCAGATTGAGAAGAACAACATTATTCTTGACACTATGAAACCGGCAGAAGATGGCAGTGGTGATATCATAATGCGTTTTTATGAATCAAAGAAAGCGGCCGTGACCACAAAGATCCATTTCGGATTTGACTGCAAAAAGATAACACTGTGCAATCTTTTGGAAGAGACAAAAGAATCGCAGGAGGATACACTGCTTGAAAGGACTGCGACCGGGCAGACGATTTCCATTGAGTTTGGAGCATTTGAGATTAAGACACTTAGAATACAGAGATAGTTATCAGTAGGTATGCAAAGTTGTCCAAAAGATTCTTGAATATAAAGTACAGGATATTATAATAGGGATAGAAAACAGGACGAGGAGGAAGAATATGGAATGGATTCAACAGTTTACGGACTATCCGGTATTTAACTGGGTGATTCTGCCGGCATTGATTTTTGTTTCAAGAATTTTTGATGTGTCTTTTGGAACATTGCGAATTATATTTGTATCCAGAGGTAAGAGAAGCATAGCTCCATTTCTTGGATTTTTTGAAGTGCTCATCTGGCTTCTTGCCATAAGCCAGATCATGCAGAACCTGAATAACTTTGCATGTTATATCGCATATGCAGGCGGATTTGCCATGGGAAACTATATTGGCATGCGTATTGAAGAAAAACTTGCCATGGGAACAATGATCATTCGGGTATTTTTAGTGGGTGACGGAAATAACATGAAAGAAAAGCTTCATAATGCAGGTTTTGGTGTAACAAGTATCGATGCACACGGAGCAAATGGAAATGTTAAGATCATCTATACAATTATCAAGAGAAAAGCACTCGATAAGGTAGTCGGTATCATAGAAGCCTGTGATGCTAAAGCTTTTTACTCCATTGAAGAAGTCAGAGCGGTCAAAGAAGGAATCTTTCCAAGCGATGAGAAACGGGCTATTGACTCCCTGCGGTTAGCCAGATCAAAAGGCAATGTTAAAAAAGGAAAATAAAGATAAAGATGGATTTTCTTTCTTTTCTTATTAAATTCATCAATGGAACAGGAATTGTTTGACATTATTTTGTAAGCAGGTATAATAACATAAAATAAATGTCTGAAAGAAATGCAGTGTTACGGATCAAGGGATTTTTAGTGATGAAACGTGGTAGGAGTATAAGCAGAGAAAGGAAGAAAAGAGTGAAAGAATTAGATAATTCTTTCACAAGCAAGTTTGTACCTCGCGCGTCACCGCTCGTTCAAACTTGATATGCGCAAAGATAAGCGCAGGAATGGAGAAAACTATGAAGGGAAGAAAGCTTCACGAGATGAATCATAACATTTTATGTGAACAGGCAATGTATTCCATGAACCAGGGCTCCATGATGAGCGTCGGTCAGTTTGCTGTACCAACTTCCGAGTCAATTGTGCAAATACCGCAAAATACAGTATAATCTTATTACTGAATATTTTGATAAAAAGGTGTTTGCCGAATGGCAGGCACCTTTTTTATTCTATAAGAAAGTTCTTAACTTTCCTATGAAATAAAAGAACTCCGTGAAAAAAAATACACTTTCTTTCGACAGAAAAATGGAGGGGATATCATGAATCATAAGGGAACGGTAACACTTGAAACGAAACGATTGATTTTACGAAGATTTAAGGAAGAGGACGCAGATGCTATGTTCAGAAACTGGGCTTCTGATCCAATCGTTAGTAAATTTTTGACCTGGCCGGCACACGCTTCGGCAGAAGTATCAGCATCAATTATAAAAAGCTGGATCGAAAACTATGTGACACCATCCTGGTATCAGTGGGGAATCGAATATAAGGAGCTTGGTGAGGTAATTGGCGGTATTTCCTGTGTTCGCGTTGATGAAGGAATAGAAAAAGTTGAAATCGGCTACTGTATCGGAAAAGAATGGTGGCATAAAGGAATTATGACAGAAGCATTTACAAGGGTTCTTGAATTCCTGTTCACAGAAATCGGTGTTAACCGTGTTGAAGCAAAGCACGATATCAATAATCCCAACAGCGGTGCTGTCATGAAAAAATGCGGACTGCAATACGAAGGAACCTACCGGCAGGCAGACCGGAACAATCAGGGACTTTGCAACTGCAGTGTCTACGGAATTCTGAAAGAGGAGTGGGAAAAACACAGTGAAAATCCTCAAAATTCATAAGCGGTAATGCAATTATATCATTGGAATCCGGTCGTCATGCTTCTGATACTTTTTCGGGGAGAGACCCGTCAGCTTTTTAAAGATTCGTTCAAAATAAGTGATACTGTCAAATCCAACCAGAGCAGCGATTTCTGTTACAGAATAGCTGCTCGTTTTCAGTAGTTTTTTAGCCTTTCGAATCCTCATCAGATTCTGGTATTCGGTTATGGTAAATCCGGTCGTTTCTTTGAAAATCCTGGTCAGATAGGATTTGCTGATAAAAAAGTCTGCTGCCAGCTGTTCTAAGGATCGGTTCTCTTCCAGATGTGTGGAAAGATAATCAATGATTTCCTGTATTTTATTGTGTTTTTCAGACAGGCTGAACGTTTCCTTATGTTCAGGCAGCGTTTCGTTGCTGGTTCGATAAATCAGAAGCAGCAGCTCTGCAACTTTCAGCATAACAAGAAGGTCATATTTATCCTGCTTTTTCTGCAGTTCTTCCCGGATCGTTGTAAGAAGTACAAGAACCAGCTTATTATTTTCCTCAGACAGGACATGTACGCCACAGCAGGTAAGGAACAACTCGTCTGGATTATGTATTCCAAGTCGCAGCAGAAAAGGACGAAAGACTTCCGGGGACAACTGAAGAAGGATCCGGCTGATCGCTGTGCTGCTTGCAGAACTGGTCTTATGGATCTGCTCGCGGTTCACAAAGACAACAGATCCTGCTGGAACGTAAAAGACATGTTTGTCAATAAAGTAATAACAATCGCCTTCCTCCATATAATACAGCTCATAGGTATCATGAAAATGCTGATGAAGCATGGAAAACTGATAATCCCGTTTGGTTGAACTTATAGAAAGTCCCGTCATGGAAATGTTCTGGATCGATTCCTTCATTTTATTTTCCCTTTTCTGAATGTTGTGAATGTTGTCCTCGCCTTACAACTCATTTTGGTGAATGTTGTGAATGTTGTGAATGTTGTGTTGAGATAGTTTGTAGCCAAAAGTTTGAATAATGCTATAAAACAATGCTATATTGTAAGAATATTATACTATAATCAATTATAATTTAAAATGTTGGATTTATATATTTTCTTATTTGTTTCTCCATTGCTGTCTTTTGGAGAATTCAGGGAAGCCAGTTAATGCAACCATGAAATAAGACAGAATACCGGACAGAACATGAGGAGGAAGATCTACTATGCAGTACAAGGAAAACAAAGTAACGGATATTCAGATCGCTTACATTGGCGGTGGCTCTAGAGGATGGGCATGGACACTGATGAAAGATCTGGCAGTTGATGCAGAAATCAGCGGAACCGTGAGGCTGTATGACATTGATGAAGCAGCAGCAAAGAGCAACGAAGTAATTGGAAATGCACTGAGCAAGAGAGAGGATGTTATTGGACAATGGAATTATACGACCTGTCAAAGTTTACAGGAAGTGCTGACTGGCTGTGATTTTGTTGTCCTCTCCATTCTTCCTGGTACATTTGACGAGATGGCATCGGATGTTCATCTGCCGGAACGTCTCGGAATCTATCAGTCGGTTGGCGATACAGCAGGACCCGGTGGCATGATACGTGCTCTTCGTACGATCCCGATGCTGGCACAGATCGCAGAAGGAGTAAAGAATTATGCACAGGATGCCTGGGTGATCAACTATACCAATCCAATGTCCCTGTGCGTAAAAACATTGTATCAGGTATTCCCTCAGATCAAAGCATTTGGCTGCTGCCATGAAGTCTTTGGTACACAAAAAGTACTGGCTGGAATCTGCAATGAAGTACTTGAAATAAAAGACATTGACCGCCGTGACATTCACGTGAACGTGCTTGGAATCAATCATTTTACCTGGTTCGATCAGGCTTCCTATAAAGGCATAGATTTATTCCCCATTTATAAAAAATACTGTGAAGAGCATTACGAAGAGGGCTTTGAAGAAAAGGACATGAACTGGGCAAACAATACTTTTCATGGGGCACATCGTGTGAAATTTGATTTATTTTTACGCTATGGGATGATAGCAGCAGCCGGAGACCGGCATCTTGCTGAGTTCATGCCGGGGGAAGAATACTTAAAAGATCCGGAGACAGTAACAAGCTGGAAGTTCGGATTGACATCGGTCGACTGGAGAAAAGAAGATCTGCAAAAACGCTTGGAAAAAAGCAGAAAATATGTGGAAGGCGACCCGCTTGTTCTGGATAAGTCCGGAGAGGAAGGCGTTCTTTTGATCAAGGCACTGTGCGGACTGACCAGGGTGATCAGTAATGTGAACATTCCCAATATCAGCAGACAGATTGCAAATCTTCCGGCAGAAGCCATTGTTGAGACAAATGCTGTGTTCAGCAGAGATTCCATTAAACCGGTCATGGCTGGCAGTATTCCGGAAAATGCCCTGTCTCTGTTCCTGCCACACGTGAAAAATCAGGAAAGAATATTGAAAGCAGCGTTTACGTATGATGAAAGCCTAGTTGTGGATGCATTTTTAGAAGATCCGCTGGTTAAGGGCAGAGCGAAAGCAGAAGAAATCAAAGCATTGGTCCAAGATATGATTAAAAATACAAAAAAGTACCTGCCGGATGGATGGAGTATAGAATAACAATGTTGCCGAGCAGAAATATAGTATTGAAAAAGCGCATGATTGCATAAACCAGGTGATTTTTCGTAGAAGGAAAGCCAGGTTATGAGCATATGTATAAAGATTCACTTTCAAAGTGAAAACCATAGTTTATTGTTGACACAGACAAGAATCTGTGCTAACTTTTTCATAAGACAAAGGAGTCTAACGTAAGTTGGGCTCCTTTAGTTATTAGGAGGAAAATTTATGAAAAAAAGAATTTTAGCGTTAGGAATGGCTATAGTGCTTTTACTCTCATTCACTGGCTGCGGAAGTAATTCAGGCAGTAATGCAGAGTCTACTACAGCCCCAACAGCAACAGCGGCAGCAACGGATTCGAATGCTGCAGATACATCCGGAGCAGGTATGCTGATGAACGACGGTGTACTTACAATCGGTGTAGAGATCGGATACCCACCTTTTGAAGATTATGCAGAAGATGGAACAACTCCGATAGGATATGATATTGATTTTGCTTATGCACTGGCTGAGAAGCTTGGTGTTGAAGTGAACTTTATCAACACAGCCTGGGACGGAATTTTCCAGGGAATCGGCGTTAATTATGACTGTGTTATTTCAGCAGTTACCATTAAACCGGACAGAGCTGAGACAATGTTATTCTCAGAACCTTACATCGACAACTATCAGGCGGTCGTTGTGACAGCAGGTTCTGACCTTACAGTAACATCGTTTAATGACTTAAGCGGAAAAGCAATTGCTTTACAGAAGGAAACTACTTCCGATGCGTTGATGTCAGACTACGTTGCTACAAATTCAATAGATCTTACGATTTCTGCCAATGAAAAGATCACCTCCTGTTTTACACAGTTACAGAATGGTGAAGTAGATGCTGTTGTATGTGATTCAACCGTTGCAGATGGTTATGTAGCTTCCAATCCGGATGCTTTTGTAATTGCTTATGTTGATCAGAGTGAGCCGGAGCAGTTCGGTGTGGCAATGTCACTTGACAATACAGAATTAAAAGCAGCCATTGACAGTGCAATCGAAGCATTGAAAGCAGAAGGATTTTTTGAAGACAACATAGCTTACTGGTTCGGAGCATCCGAGGATGCAGGCACAGAGGGTGCTTCCATGCTTATGAATGACGGTGTTCTTACAATCGGTGTTGAAGTAGGATACCCACCTTTCGAGGATTATGCAGAAGACGGAACAACAGAAATCGGTTATGACATTGATTTTGCTTATGCGCTTGCTGAGAAGCTTGGTGTTGAAGTTAACTTTATCAATACTGCCTGGGACGGAATTTTCCAGGGTATCGGTGTGAATTATGACTGTGTAATCTCAGCAGTTACGATTAATGATGAAAGATCACAGACGATGTTATTCTCAGAACCTTACATTGATAATTATCAGGCCGTTGTTGTAAAAGCTGGTTCTGATCTTACGGTTTCTTCCTTTAATGACCTGAATGGTAAGGCAATTGCCTTACAGAAGGAGACAACTTCCGACGCATTAATGTCTGATTATGTAGCTACCGGTTCTGTTGATATGACCATTTCTGCCAATGAAAAAATCACCTCCTGCTTCACACAGTTAGAAAATGGTGAAGTGGATGCGGTTGTATGTGATTCAACCGTTGCAGATGGCTATGTAGCTTCCAATCCGGATGCCTTTGTGATTGCTTATGTAGATCAGAGCGAGCCGGAGCAGTTCGGAGTGGCTATGTCACTTGACAATACAGAATTAAAAGCAGCCATTGACAGTGCAATTGAAGAACTGAAAGCAGAAGGGTTCTTCGCAGATAATATCGCATACTGGTTTGGTGCATCAGAATAATTATACTGAAACATACTCCTGCGCTATATTTTACGGCAGGAGTATGTTATAATAATAACCAAAATACAAAGAGCAGGTAGCAGGAATGAATATAATAAAAAAAGCAGTTAGAATTAAAGAATGGCAGCGCTCCTCCAAAATTGCTGCTATCGTGATCATTGTCATCATAGCAGTGTTCATTGGGTTGTCACTACTTCAGCTTTCGGAAGAAGAGATGATGAATTATGCCTCTGATGATGTAAAACAGATGATTGAAGAAGAGAGAGACAGTACCAGAAAGCATTTAACAATTACCTATAATGATCTTGGTGTCATCAGCTATCTTTCCTTTACTACATCAGGAGCAGCAGCAATCAAAGAAAGCTACGTATGCTTTTTGGGACAGGTGTACAAAGCAGATGAAGGTGCAGGCAAACTGACCGGACAGATGGTAAACTATACGTACCGTATGCTCGGGAAAGGTGAAAACGTACTTCATGGGGTGAAGCTTACGCTTTTACTGACGACCGCTTCTGTGTTGATTGGTTTTATATTCAGTATTTTTCTGGCACTTGGTAAGATTGCAAAGAATAAGATCATAAGTAAGATCTGCAGTGCGTATATCTTTTTTTTCCGGGGGACGCCTTTGCTGATCCAGTTGTTTGTTGTTTATTTTTCTATTCCAGGTATTTTCGGATTTGCATGGAGAGATCTGTTTGATACTGCAGATACAGAAGCTGTTTATAAAGGTGCTTTTGTTGCAGCCCTGATTGCATTCTCATTGAACACAGCAGCATACTGTGCAGAAATCGTACGCGCTGCCATTCAGTCAATCGACAAGGGACAACATGAAGCTGCGAAAGCACTTGGAATGAGTTATGCACAGACAATGAGCCAGATCGTAATTCCTCAGTCGATCCGAAGAATGATTCCGCCGCTTTGTAACGAATTCGTTATGATGATAAAGGATGTATCACTTGTTTTTGCCATATCCCTGATGGATATTACAACGATTTCAAAGAATATTATGACAAGTGAAGGAAGTTATCTGGTATTCATTCCAGCCCTTATCATATACCTGATCATAACTGCAATATTCACATATATCTTTAATAAGATCGAGATTCGCCTCTCGGTCTATGAATAGGAGGGCGGTTATGAGTGAGTATCAATACATATTAAAAACAGAACATCTTGGTAAATCTTTCGGATCATTGGAAGTATTAAAGGATGTTAACTTAGAAGTAAAAAAGGGTGAAGTTATCTGTATCATTGGTCCCTCCGGAGCGGGAAAATCCACGTATCTCAGATCTTTAAATCAGCTTGAAAAGATAACAAGCGGCAAGATTTATCTGAAAGATGAATTATTCCTTCACAGAGAGCACAACCGAACCGTTCATAAGAGTACGCCGGAAAAACAGAAAGCAATGCTGTTAGAGATGGGAATGGTATTCCAGCGGTTCAATCTCTTCCCGCACAAGACTGTGCTGGAAAATGTAATGCTGGCTCCTACTCTTGTACGTAAAAAAACAAAAGCAGAGGCAAAAGCCTTATCTATAAAGCTGATAGAACGTGTTGGACTGTCAAGTAAGCTGAACGAATATCCAAGTAAATTGTCAGGTGGACAGCAGCAGCGTGTTGCCATTGCAAGAGCCCTGGCCATGGAACCGGAGATCATGCTTTTTGATGAACCGACCAGTGCGCTTGATCCTGAACTAGTCGGAGAAGTTCTGAATGTTATGAAAGACCTTGCTAAACAGGGAATGACAATGCTTTGTGTAACACATGAGATGGGTTTCGCAAAGGAAGTTGCTGACCGCGTTGTATTTATGGCAGATGGTATGATTCTGGAAGAGGGTGCGCCAAAAGAATTATTTGAGCATCCCAAGAATGAAAAAGCAGCGAACTTTCTAAAGAGTGTGCTATAAAGTTTTCAGTAAACAGAACAAAAGAAAAGATACAAATTCCGGCTGCAGGATGGGCTGGTCTTTGTATCTTTTATTATTTTAATTTAAAAAGTAGTTCTGATTTAAAATTTACACAATATATCAGCACATAGTACGCATGTCTCCTGTGCTGAGTTCTTATAGGATACGGATATGGTGCGGCAGAGTTTGCCGGTAGCACCCGAGATGTAATCCTGTGTCCGGTACATTTCGCCGTTCATTTTTAGCGCATGACGGAAATACTTTGCACTTGCATTGTTCGTTCCCGGCTCACTTGGTTTAAAATCAGTGTTTTCATCGGAAAGCATGTTCGAGTTCATTATGGTGTGACTGATCTGAATACCATTTGCATCATAAAGATAGAAGCATTCTGTCTGCAGATCATTTTTAAGTAAATCAGAAAAAGCAGAATCAATTTTGTTCCTGTCCGTATAAGATTTTATGGAATCTGTAACCCTTGCAAGAAGTGCTTTGTCCTCTGTTGTCTCTTTCACAGGGTCACGGTGTATGGCAGAGGAGCTACCGGATATCCGAAACTCACCGATCAGATCGTTTAATTGATTTGCACTGTCGTATAAAGTAACGACATTGGCAGCACTTTCCTGTGCGTAAGCAGCATTTGACTGGACGGCGGCTGAGATGTCCTCAATAATAGCTGTGATTTCTGAAAAATTGTTTTCTTGTAAAATGGAGGAGTCAACGATCTGGTTGCTTTGCTCGGATATGGTATCGATAATATTCTGAATCGCGGTGAATTTTTTTGAGGTATCGTTAGCTATCTCGAGACTTTGGGCAACGTTAGTATAATTGGTCTGGATAAGTTCTGTAGTCTGGCTCACGGCACTTGCGCTCTTGGCAGCAAGCTGACCGACCTGCTCGGCTACGACGACAAAGCCTTTTCCGGCTTCACCGGCTCTTGCCGCCTCAATCGAAGCATTGAGCGCAAGGAGTTTGGTCTGTGAAGCGATCTGATTAATCAGTTCAATGACACTGCCGATTTCGTTGGTTGATTTTTGCACAGCCTCAATGGAGGAAAGCATCTGTTCCATGGAAGTCTGTCCTTCGTCTGCTTCTTTTTTTGCAGCGTTTGCCTCTAGGGCAGCTTGTTTTGCATGCTGTGTGTTATCGGAAGTCGATGCGGTCAGATCGTTCATCTTACCGGAAAGATCGGACACGAGCTGTGCCTGTTTGGTCGCATTGTTTGCTACGGTCTGCGAGGATTTCTCCATATCGGCACACATACTGTCGATATCGACCGTAAGGTCTGTTATTTTATGAAAGGTCGAATCCATCGAATGCCGGATTTTGACTAATGCATTTTTTATCGGAATAAAATCACCTTTGTAGGAGAGAGAAGAATCTTGTTTTACCATAAGATCACCGGCAGAAAGATGTGCCAGAACCTGAGAAATCTCACGAATATAGCTGTTCAGCATTTCACTGATCTTGTTAACATCAGAAGCCAGTCCCACCAACTTCATTTCATCCGTCCTATCAATCGTGGTAGTAAGCACACCCTCTGACATGTCATGTATGCAGCGCGCAATTACCTGTGCTTCTTCCTGAATCGTCGTATTGTTCTGTTTGTTTTTGTTGTTCCACATAGTTTGCTTTTCTAACGAGCGGGCATAAACATAACGTAAGTTCAATGAAACCTTAAGCCTCTCGTCAGGACAATGATGTCATACCTCTCTTTCTTGTTTTTATTTCAGGCGTTTTAAACACCGAACCCCCCTCTTACCGTGTCGATGTATAAAAGTAAATTTGTTTTTACTGTACACAGGCACACTAGACATTATATAAAAGGGGAGGGACTTGTGTCAAGAAAGTATGAAGTTATGGTGACATAAATTCACGAAATGTAAATGCTGAAAGTAAAATCACGTTCAACTCTCAAAGTTCCTATCGATGAAATCCCTGCTGCGAACTTTCAATACGCAGAAAATACCATTAATACCGTTAGACTTTTACGGCATCTTGTGCTAGAATCGAAAAGGTATAACGCTATTTTACACAAAGACGTGTCTATATAGAGAATTGACTGCCTGGTAATCACATAATGATGATACAAAAGAATACACTTGCAGTAAGTGGACTACTCGGAATGGAGGAAAAATGCGAAAAGACAACAAAAAATCTATGATTGAAACGATGGATGAGAGAACGTACGATTTGCTGGCTATGGGAGAGATTCTGCTTCGTTTATCCCCGCCAAACGATGAAAGGCTTGTGCGTGGTGACCTCCTGCAGAAACAGACCGGTGGAGCGGAACTTAATGTAGTTTCCGGTGCTTCCATGCTTGGTCTGCATACAGGTATCTTATCAAAAATACCTGCGAATGACATCGGTTACTTTGTAAAGAACTACATACGTTTTTGCGGTGTCAGTGACGATTATCTGATCTATGATGACAGTAAGGAAGCAAGACTTGGAATTTATTTTTATGAGAATGGTGCACATCCAAGAAAACCGGCGATTATTTACGATCGGTTGAATACCTCCATGCGTTCTCTGACCTACGAAGAACTCCCACAGGATGTACTAACATCGACCAGGTGCTTTCATACCAGCGGAATTACACTGGCATTGAATCATAATCTGCAGGATGCCGCTGTGGAGCTGATTAAAAAGATGAAAGAGAATAACACGATTATTTCCTTTGATGTGAATTTCAGAGGGAATCTGTGGACAGGAGATGAAGCAAGAGAGTGCATAGAAAAGATCCTTCCCTATGTTGATATTTTCTTCTGTTCAGAGGATACGGCAAGGCTGACCTTTAAAAAAGAAGGTACTGCAAAAGAAATCATGAAGAGTTTTACAGAAGATTATCCGATTTCTATCGTGGCATCAACTCAGCGAATTGTGCACAGTCCTAAGATTCATACCTTTGGTTCTATTATATACAATAGAATGAACAACAGTTATTATGAGGAAGAACCGTACCGTAACATAGAAGTCATTGACCGAATTGGAAGCGGTGATGCCTATGTCTCCGGAGTACTTTATGGAATTCTAGCTCATGATTTTGATTGTCAGAAAGCACTGGAATATGGCAATGCATCAAGTGCCATGAAAAGTACAATTCACGGTGATCTGCCATCCTGTAATCTTCGGGAAATCGACAGAATGATTCAGGAGCACAAAGCAGTTGGACGGCAGTCGGAAATGGATCGGTAAATGCGATACAATCACTGGCGTCAGTACAAAACACCATGAAATCTTCCTTTCTGTAATAGTAAAAAAACAAGATACAACGGAAAAGTACAAAGAGCAAAAGAGACCGAAATGGTCTCTTTTTTTGTGTGAAAAAAGGAATGCTTGATTGTATAGTTCAGTGCATTCTGAAAGAAGCGGGGATTTTAAGTTCAGCAGCTGATCGGTCGCGGATTAGAAGCCAAAGCTTAAAGCTCCACCGTCAATGGCAAAGTCCTGTCCGGTCACATAAATGGCAGTATCACTAAGAAGGTAGAGAGCCAGGGCTCCAATATCCTTCGTTTCACCGAACCTGTGCAGAGGCATACGTGCCAGAATTTTATCTTTTCTTTCCGGTGTCATGACCTGCTTATTCATTTCACTGGGAAACCAGCCGGGAGCGATGCTGTTGACGGTGATGTTATTGCTGGCCCATTCAACGGACAGACCACGGGTGAGACCAAGGACAGCCGCCTTGCTCGTACAGTAGGGAACAACTTCTGAAAATCCAAGATGTGCTGCCATACTTGATATATTTATAATTCGACCCGTGAAAGAAGATTTGCGAAGGTAAGGATAACAGTAACAGCAAAGATGGAACAGGCTTTTTACATTAACCTCCATGACCTTGTCAAATTCATCTTCTGTGATTTCTTCTGCACGTCGTTTTACAGTGATGCCGGCATTGTTGATTAAAAAATCAATACCGGTGTCATTTCCTATTTTATCAATGAGTGCTTTCATCTGGACCAGATCACAAACATCTCCTTTGATATGTTGTAGGTTGGGGTGTGTTGAAATTGATGCATCTTTCACGGTACCGCTGCGGCTGATTCCGTAAATTACAGCGCCGGCTTCTGCAAGTACGGAAGCAATTGCAAGCCCGATACCGCTGCTGGTTCCGGTTACTATACCGTATCTACCTGTAAGATCAAACATGAAATACCTCCTTTTGTCTCTAGCTTGGATTTCTGTTTATTTATAAGAATTATTTTATTTCTTTTAATGCGTCAGGAAGGAAAGAAAATCCCCATCCTGCGCCTTCCCGCTGGATAGCGTATCCATTCTCAATGAGCATTGGCTTATCGATAATGCCATCGATCCAGTCAAAGGATTCTGCACCGTATGGATTTTCTATGGTAGAAAGCAGCGGTACATCATAATCCTTATAGTAGTGTGGCAGGCAGGGGATATGATAAGCGTTGGCAAGTGCTGCTGAATTCCTCCAGTTCTCAACACCACCAATACGTACCAGATCCGGTTGCCACAGATCGAGCGCATTCCTGCGGATCAGTTCTTTTAATGCGCTTTCATCATACTCGCGTTCTCCCATGGCAAGACTGATACCGGTCTTTTGACGAATGATTTCATACCCTGCAAAGTCGGTATTCTTAACAGGTTCTTCAAACCAGTGGATGCCAAGACTTTTTGCTGCATCAGAAAGCTTTATAGCGGATGGAACGTCAAGTCCCTGGTTGGCATCGATCATTATGTTAACGGAGGAACCAAGTGCTTCTCTGGCTTTTGCGATGCGGGCAAGGTCTCTGTCGATAGAAGGACTTCCCACCTTGATCTTTACAGCCTGAAATCCACGTTTTTTATAGGTAAGAACTTCATCGAGAAGCTCATCGTCACTGTAACTTAACCAACCGCCGCTTCCATAGACCGGAATCTTCTTTCCGTTGCTTCCAAGAAGTTTATATATGGGTTGACCAACTGATTTTCCAAAAGCATCCCACATGGCAATGTTCGCCGAAGCCTGTGCCCATCGAAGAAGACCTAGGTTGCCAAAGTATTCACATTCCTTCTCATAATCTGCCTTCATTCGAATGGTTTCATTTACTTCATAGGGGTGAGACAGCAGAAAATGCTGTATATCCTGTAAAGCTCCCTTGATTGCCATTGGAGAGTAGTGAAAGCTTAACAGATAGCCCTGACCTGTTATTCCGCCTGCCGTCTCCAGCTCTACTACATAAAAGGCAATCTCACTTATTTCGTGGGTGGAGTCTGCGATTGGCTGACTCATTTTTGATGTGGCAGAATAAATTCTGACATCACGTATTTGATTTTTATTCATAAGTTCCTCTCGTTCTGTCATGGATTGTGACAGAAATAATGGTTTTTTTGTGTGATATATCACACAGTGAGATAATAGCATAGAGGTATAGAAAAGTCAATAATCATAAGGAATAGTGATGTATCAGAGTTGACAATATGCGTTATGTTTGTTATTCTATGGTTAATAAACTTTTACAGCAGTGTTAATGAGGCGGCATCTTGTATTCTGATTACTAGAATGGGAAGTGTTACATATGGATAAAAAAAAGACATTAAAGCAGGAAGCTTATGATTTTATTAAAAGAAGGATAAGCACCTGCAAGTATATGCCGGGAGAACTGATCAATGAACTGCGAATATCGGAAGAGACAGGGATCGGAAGAACGCCGGTAAGAGAAGCAATTACGGCACTTTGTCTGGAGGGGTTTGTAGATATAAGACCAAGGAAGGGTACTTATGTTAGTCAGATTACGAGAGAAGCCGTTCTTGAGAACTATCAGATTCGTTCCATTCTTGAACCTGCAATTATAACGCAGTATATTCATTCGTACAATAAACTGGAACTAATGGAATACGATAAGCAGTTCAAGTATCTTGATTTTAAAAAGCCCGAGATTGTATACGCACTGGACATAAGCTTTCATAAGTATCTGATCAATATATGCAGGAATGATAAGATCATACGTATGTACAATGAAGTCATGAATGCTCAGTTTCGCATGGGAATGTACAATACGATCATGAAGACGAATAAGCTGGACAGTTATAGCACAGAACATCATGATATTATTCTTGGACTTTTAATGGATGATACGAAGAAAACTGTGGATGCTATACTGACGCATATAAGAATCAGTCAGATGAGCACACTGGAGAGCATTCAAAAAATTGAGAGGGTGCAGTAAGCTGAAAAAGCGGATCAGTGGAAATAAAATATGAGAACCGAGGTTTTATTTAGTGTACGATACTATGTTTATAAACAAAAAACGTGTTGGTAACGAAGGGAGTTATGTGTGAAAGAAAAACATTTCACACCTGAAAGAACTTCGATATTCTCGCAGAGGGCTTAAATATCTTGTTCTTTACGAATTGTTCGTGAAGCCGAAAAGCGGTATCATGTCTGGAAGATTGAAAGAATCAGACAATACTTACACAAGCAAGTTTGTGCCTCGCGTGTCACCGCACGTTCAAACCTGATATGCGCAAAGATTAGCGCAGGAATGGAGAAAATTATGAAAAACAAAGACCTGTAAAGGGGAATCCCAATGCAGGTCTTTGTTTTTTATAAGAACATTTCAATAGGTGAGGAGTATGATGAGGAAGGTATATCTATTGAATGCTGTCCGTCTTGTAGATAAATTTTACCGATCCATTCATACCATCAGAAATCCCTGAGTAGTTGTTATAAAGAGCTGCTGCATCCAGGACACCCTGCAGTCTGCTGATGATATTTCCGGAGGTTCCATTGATGGCGTCGGTTACCTTTTGGACCGCTTCCTCATTAAAGGCTGTCAGACCATCCATTAACTGTTTTGAACCATCCGTCAGTTGTGAAAGCCCATCAGTAAGATCCGTACTTCCCTCCGACATAGCAGTGATTCCCTCGGAAAGAGAAGTGATACCATTGGATAACTGTGAGATACCCTCCGACAATTGACCAGATCCTTCCTGTAAAAGAACCGAACCGTCATATGCAGATGCAACACCCGAGGTATATGTTATAAGTCCCTGATAGAAGGTATTGTAATCATTTAGCTGGGAAAGCAGCGCTTCAAGACTTTCTTTGCCGGCAGCAGCGGCTTCGAGTTGTGCTTTTACTTCTTCTCCCTGCATTGTCTGATCTATCAGGGAAGAGATCTGCTGCTTCGTTGTCGCCTGAATGGTTGCCTGAGCATTTTCTGTCTGCATTTGAGCATCGATGGCACCTGAAATCTGTGCCTGTGTAGTATCATCGATCAATCCGGCAGCAACTGCCATGTCATAATCATCTGATGTATACCCGAGTGATGCGAGGACCATAGCTTTTACCTGTTCGCGAACCGCAGCGGTAACCTGCTCGTTTATAACATCATAATTTGCATTTACAGCTTGTGTCACTGCATCAAGTGCGGTCTGATATACGGATGTTTCAGAGAGAGAGTCAATGACCTGAGATAAAACAACCGGATAGGAATCAATGGTCAGTTCAGGCAGGTCAAGACCACTTGAGGCAAGGCTGTCATTTGCAGAGGATAAAAGTGCCAGAAAGGTCGATTTGGCACCTTCCACCAGTGCTGAGTTGTTCGCGGATAAGGAGGAAAGTCCGGAAGTTAAATCGTGTAATCCACTGACAAGTGTACCAGCACCGGCTACAGCGCTTTCAGATCCGTTTTTCAGAGTATTAGCTCCGTCATTGGCCAAAGCAAGGCTTTCACTCAGCTTTGAGGATCCAGAAAGTGCGGTAACCAGTCCTTCGTACAGATCGGAAGATCCCGTTAGCAAACTGTTCATTGCATCGGTGATCTGATTCATGGAATCACTTAAATCGGTCAGACTGTCTGCCTCTGAAAGGTCAAGGGCAGAAAAGACATCATTTAATGCAAGTGTCATGGTAGTGGCTAGTGTAAAGTCAGTAACATCTGCATTAATCTCGAAGGAATCAGGGAGGTCAATTGTATCGGTGTCAAGCTGAAGATCATCTGACAGACCAGGGAAAGCAAGGCCAAGTACGATCGTTCTGTCCCCGTCATTGATCATTTTGCCGTCCGACAAGGTAACATTACTGAATACATCGTTATCAAGGATCATACCGGTAACCATAACAAAGGGCACATATAGTTTTGCATCCTCACCATCAATGGAAACGGTTTCGGTCTGGTTGTTCGTATAGTCAAAGTGAATCGTCACATGACCGCTTTTGCCGGCAAGATCGGCCGCCTGAATCGGAACCCCGTCAAGTTCATAACGAATGGATACGGTTACCGGCAGATCTTTATCGGAAGTGCCCTGATAGTAGATGTCATTACCGGCTGCCGCCCAGAGTGTGGAGCCATCCTCCAAAAGATCAAAGGTTTCATTGCCTTTTACATTTTCAATATCGGTCAGAGTGGATAAATCGGATAACGAATCAGCCGCGGCTGCATTTTGCAGCCAGTCACTGACAATAATCTCACGGGTGTTGCCATCGGCATCTGCGATTACATACACGGTTTCTTCTTTTGCCGGAGCTGATGCTGTTTCTGAGGTATCAAAAGCAGCTGTGGATGCTTCCTGTGACGCTGTCGTTGTGCCAGAGGAAAGGCTGTCGGCAGAGTTGCTCGTATTCTGACTTTTGGATCCTGCCGCATAGGCGATGGCTCCGGTACCACCGCAAATCAGAACGATTGACATCAGGAATGCTATTATTTTTGCGGTTTTTGTTTTAATCTTATTCATAAAGTAACCTCCGTATCCTTTTTTGAAAGGATGTTTTGTTTGTTTTGAAAGCCAAGGCTTGTTTTTATTATTATTCTGTCAAACAGCATGAACATGGCAGGCAGCAGGAAGATAACACTTACCATACTGATAATAGCTCCGCGCGCCATGAGACCGCATAACGTGCTGATCAGGCTGATGTCAGAATAGAGACCAACACCAAAGGTCGCCGTAAAAAATCCAATGGCGCTGACCAGAATTGATGGTATGGCAGAAGCCAGGGCTGTTGATATGGATTCCTGCTTTCCATTGCCAAGGTATCGTTCTTTTTTATAGCGCGTTGTCATCAGAATCGCATAATCCACGGTTGCACCAAGCTGAATGGTACTGATGCTGATTGGTGCGATGAACGCCAGAGAAAGATTTGTATAGTACGGAATACCAAGGTTTATGGATACGGCAAATTCTATAACAGCTACAAGAATCACCGGAAGGGTAACACTCTTTAATGTAAGGGCAATGATCAGGAAGATCGCGGCCAGGGATATCCAGGTTACGACTGTAAAATCGTGATCGGTAACTTCAATCAGATCTTTGGTGCAGGCAGCTTCGCCGATGACCATACCATTTTCATCATAGCTTTTTACAATAGCGTTAAGTTCATCAATCTGATTGTTGCAGGCATCGGTCGATACATCGTATTCGGAAGTGACTAAGATCATCTGGTAATCGCCGCTTTTTAAGGCGCTCTTCACAGAATCCGGAATAAAATCATCCGGAACAAGACTTCCGACCAGAGAGTTATAACCAAGTGCATATTTCACACCATCGACACGTTCCAGCTGGTTTAGCATATTTTTTGCATCTTTTGCCGAAAGAGACGAATCGCAAAGAACAATGTGGGTAGCGGATACACCGAATTCACTGGTCAGTTTGTCATTGGCAATCTGGTAAGCCAGTGCATCCTCCGTTGAGGACGAACTGTTGCTGCTGGAGAGCAGGTTATCAAAATCATAGAATAGCGAGGTGTTACGATATCCGTAAAACGCCGGGACGATCAGAAGGACAAAAATCACCAGGAAGATGACATAGTGCTTCGTTATGAACATGGCGGCTTTTTTCATATTGGGCAGCAGTGGTCTGTGCCGTGTCTTTTCAAGCAGCGGATCAAAAATCAGGATCAATGCCGGAAGGGTGGTTATACTGCCGATTACACCAAGGAGAACACCTTTCGCCATAACGATTCCAAGGTCGAGTCCCATGGTATAACTCATAAAGCAGAGAGCAATAAAGCCTGCGATCGTTGTTAAAGAACTGCCGGCTACCGATGTAATAGTCGCACAGATAGCGTCTGACATAGCTTTCCTGTTATCGGATTCGGTCTCTTTGTGTTCGGTATAGCTGTGCCACAGAAAGATAGAATAGTCCATGGTAACACCCAGCTGAAGTACGGCGGCCAAAGCCTTTGTTATATAGGAAGTCTCCCCAAGAAAATAATTTGATCCCAGGTTAAAGGCTATGGACAGTCCGATGCTTGCAAGGAAAATGAACGGGACAATCCAGGAGTCGAGTAAAAGCATCATGGCAACACAGGAGAGAAGTACAGCTATCCCGACGTAAATGGGCTCTTCCTGTTCACACAGGCTCTTTAAGTCTGCGACGAGTGCTGAAATTCCGGATACATAACATTGTTCACCGGCTGCCGATCGAATTTCATCAATGGCGTCAATTGTCTCATCTGCAGAACTGGAAGTATCGAAGAAGACGGCCATTAAAGTAGCGTCACCGGAGTTGAATATGTCATAGTAATCTTCCGGCAGAAGTTCCATAGGAACCGTCAGGTCAAACAAACTATCGTACCAGAGGACGGTATCGACATGATTAACTGCCTCAATTTTGGTTTTTAGTGAAGCAACATCCTTTTCAGACATTCCTTCGATAATAATGAAGGAAAATGCGCCTTTTCCGAAGTCTTCCAGCATGATGTCCTGTCCGATTACTGTTTCCATGTCATCCGGCAGATAGTCGAGCATATCATAGTTGATTCTTGTATGAAGAATACCAAAAAATGATGGAATCAGTAAAAGTATGGCTATGACAAGGATCGGAATCCGTGCATTCACTATGAATTTACTAAATTTTTTCATAAATACCCTTAGGAGTTTTGCTTTCATTATGAAGCGGAATTATCGGACCTTTTCTTTTCGGGGTCCGGACGGTATAGGCTACGATACAGGTATTGGAAGCACCGGACATACCACAGGACAGCCCAAGGATCCGCTCAGAATTTACAGAGGCTTCCGGCATCAGTAAAACCATGATTCCGGCTATGCAGGTTACAGTAGCCAGCAGCAAAATCATCCACCAGTGTTCCAAGCCAAAGAGTCTT
The DNA here is from genome assembly GCA_003249225.1 of Clostridia bacterium. Taxonomy (GTDB): domain Bacteria; phylum Bacillota; class Clostridia; order Lachnospirales; family Lachnospiraceae; genus SZUA-448. Next base: position 75,953 of record QKJQ01000012.1, read on the forward strand.
GCATCTCGTGAAGTCTGTAGTTTTAATACACCGTCGAACAAGGTATACAATCCCCAGAACGGGAACAGGAAGGTCACGATAGCTTCTGAAAAGAGCATCAGAAGGCAGCCGGCTGTCAGCGAGAGAAGACCATAGGCATAATCGAACTGAAAAGCAAGCCGGTAAGGATCTCTTGAAAAAAAACCTAGCAGTCTGACAGCACCGTATAGAATTAAAAAGATGCCGGATAGCAGGCAGAGGCTGGCAGGCGAGATGGTAAGACCGCAAAACAGGGCTGCACCAGTCAGAAAGTACACTGCGGATAGAATAATAGCTCCTCTCTTTGCCCTTTTGATAAACTTCATAATGATTTGTTCTCCTTTCCTTTCTTTTTGTTTTCAAACTTTATCACATGAGATGGATGTTTATAAATATACAAAAAAAACCCGGTGTCTAAACTTTAGACACCGGGAAGAAATTATATAAAATTTGAACAATCAGGGTAAAGTGTTCAAAGCCTGTCAGGATTTGAACTGGAATTGTGAAGCAATGTATTTTTAATACTGTCTTCGAAGAGTTGCTGCAATTTTGCAATATAGGGTTCAGGATCTTCTTTCATGCCATTTCCGATCCATTCAAGAACAAGACCGACCAGAGCGCATTTATAAAAGGTAGCAACGAATTTCTTGTGTTCTTCTGGTACCTGCAAACCTTCAGAGCGGATGTTGATGAAATCCAGCATGAATTTTTCAGTGACCCGGTACAGGTAACGTTCCAGATCCTCACGATTCACTGAGTTATATATATGATAGATGATCTTTCTGTTTGTAAGTGCAAATTGTGTCGAACGCAGGAAGCCATCCTGCCAGGATTCGAAACGGATATCGTCATCGATGACTTTCTGTGCTTCAATTTTAAAGATTTCATCGACGAGAGCGGGGATATCCTGATAATAATAGTAAAAGGTTCCGCGGCTGATCTCACATTCTTCTATAATGTCTTTTACGGTTATCTTATCAAGCGGCTTTTGCTCAAGCAGCCGCATGAAGGTCTCTATGATTGCTTTTTGTGTAAACTGTGCCACGCTGTTATCGCCTTTCTTTCAACTGCATGAAAACTAGCTGACATCCATGCAGACCAATAGAACTTCAAGTCAGAGGTATGTACTAAAATGTAGTAAATGCGTACTCATATTACCACGCGGATTCATAAAAATCAAATGCATCCTGTAAAAATAGATTGTATTGCTATTTATTTTGTGAGAGAATATATTAATTCAATGACTATTTTATGATTATTTCATTGATAGAAGCAGGAGTGAAGTTATATGATGAATGTAAATGCTGATATATATGATAAGACGAATGGGAAAAAACATTCCAAGAAGAGAATAATGAAAGGAATGTTGCTGGTTTTTGCAGCCTTTGTGGTCGTTCTTTTCGTGATAGCGGGTATTTATGTATCTGACTATTCGCGTGCCGATGAAGCAGCCGTGGAGGAAGCGGTTGGCAGTACAGCAACCGTGATAACAGCATACGACGATGCTTTACTTTTTGATCCAGGGAACACAGAAACACTGCTGATCTTTTACCCTGGCGGAAAGGTGGAATATACAGCCTACGAACCACTTATGATAAAGCTTTCCGAACAGGGAATTGCATGCCTGCTTTTGAAAATGCCATTCAACCTTGCGGTGTTTGATATCAACGCTGCGGATAATTACCAGGATGTTATCGACCGGTTTCGGAACGTTTACATTGGTGGTCATTCGTTAGGCGGAAGTATGGCGGCTGTTTATGCAGACAGCCATAGGGAGGCACTTGATGGGCTGGTCCTTCTGGCTTCTTATTCAACATCGGATCTGTCATTAAGCGGACTTAAAGTAATCAGTATCTATGGCAGTAACGATGGTGTCTTGAACAGGGAAAGTTATGCAGAGAATACAGGAAATCTTCCGGCTGGTTATAAAGAAATTGTTCTTTCAGGCGGAAATCATGCCGGGTTTGGCTGTTACGGCGAACAAAAGGGTGATAAGGAAGCAGAGATAACACAGGAAGACCAGCAGGAGCAGACGGCTGCTCAGATCAGTTCATTTATGCTGGAAAAATAGGAAATTGGAATTGCGTTTCGTGAAAAAATAAGATACTATAGAATCAAACAAAGGTGTTGCTGAAAACGCAATACCTTTGACTTTTTATAAGCAGGAGGAAAGCATGAAAGTTTATCACGGTGATATTGTTACATGTGACAGTGAGGGGAATGTTTATCAGTACCTTGTTGAGGATGCCGGGCGTATTTTATACGTTGGGAATGAAGTGCCCGCAGAGTATAAAGAAATAAAAGTGACAGAGTTAAGAAATGGTGCGCTTTTACCATCTTTCGCTGACACACATCTTCATTTTGCCAGTATGGCCTTGTTTCAGACGGGTATCAATGCCATGAATATGAAGAGCAATCAAGAGATAACCAGAGAACTTTCCGACTTTATAAAAAAAACGAAGAGGAAAGTAATTATAGCGTTTGGTGCGTCGGCGCACTCAGTAGAAGAAAAAAAGCTGCTTTCTCGTGAAGAACTGGATCGAGTATCAGATACCAGACCTATTATGGTGGTCAAATATGACGGACATGCCTGCATTATCAATACGGCATTATTAAATCAGCTGCCTGAAAAGGTAAAAACGGTACGAGGGTATAACCCGGATTCCGGAGAGATGAACCAGGAGGCTTTTTTTGCGACTTCAGATTATGTAACAAGTACAATATCTGTGAAAGAACTGGTAAAAGCGATGCAGTCATCTGTAGATTATATGGCGGAGAGAGGAATTGGTCTTTTTCATACGGTAAGCGGTGTTGGCTTCCCAAAAGACCTTGACGTTGATATGGAATGCTATGTAGCACGCGGGGTGGAGAGCGGTATGCAGATGCGAGTTTTCTTTCAGACTATGGATACGAAGAAGGTTCAAAAGCGCAAGCTGCCTCGGATCGGCGGCTGTTTTGCCACCGCACTGGACGGATGTTACGGCTCCATGGATGCCGCAATGCTGGAACCTTATGAAGGAACCGACCAAAAAGGGATTCTTTATTATACCGACAAAGAAGTGACAGATTTTTGTATAAATGCCAACCGGCTTGGATTGCAGATCGAGATGCATGCAATCGGTGATGCTGCATTTGATCAGGCGACCCGGGCATTGAAAGCAGCTATGGATGATATGCCCAGAGAGGATGCCAGACATGGAATCATTCATGCCTGTCTGCCTACCAAAGAAGGACTGGAGATATGTGAAAAGTATAAAATCCATATACCGCTTCAGACTTCCTTTATCAACTGGCCGCAGGAACCGGCAGAATATCTGCAGGAGATCCTTGGGGAAAGAGAAGCACGTTTAAATCCGCTGAGGGACTTTATGAACAAGGGAATTATGATATCTGCAGGGTCCGATGCTCCCTGTACAGATCCGGATCCGATGCTGTGGATTCACAATGCCTGCAACAATCCAGTCAAAGAGCAGGCACTCACCGTAAAGGAAGCATTGCGCATGGTTACTTATAACGGATACTGGACGACTTTTGATGAAACAGCGAGAGGAACACTGGAAGCAGGGAAGATAGCAGACATGGTACTTCTGGATAAAAATCCATTGACAGCAGAAAAACGTTTACTCAAAGAGATCAGAGTCGTAGAATTATACCTGGCAGGAACACCGTACCGTAAACAAAAGCAGAACTTTATAAGTCTGATGCTTCGTGGGTTCTTCAGTAAGAAAAAATGCTAGTGTTTATATCATAGCAGTATACTATATATCAAAAAAGGCTGAACAACAAAAACAAGCTATATGCAAAAGCGAGCAATATGTCAGAAACAGGATACAGGATAGAAAGCGAATCATATGCAATAAAATCAGGGGTATGGTTTTATGCAAAGGAACGGAGCAGGGCAGTATGACCGGAATAGAAGAAACAGTAATCAGTGCCGGTATTGATGTCGGAACATCAACGACTCAGGTCATCTTCAGTCAGATCCGCCTGAAAAACACAGGCGGATTTGGATGTATACCAAAGATTGAAATTATCGATAAAACAATATTCTATCGCAGTAGAATACATTTTACACCTTTAATTCGGGAAGATGAGATCGACGAAAAAAAAGTAAAACAAATCGTTGAGGAAGAATACAAAACGGCGGGAATCAAACCGTCTGATGTGTCCATGGGTGCTGTTATTATAACCGGAGAGACATCAAGAAAAAGAAATGCAAAAGCGGTGGTTCATGCTTTGTCTGATTTTGCGGGGGATTTTGTCGTAGCGGCAGCAGGACCGAATATGGAATCGGTCCTTGCAGGAAAAGGTTCCGGGGCGCAGCAACTGTCCAAAGAAAAGAATTGTGTGGTGGCTAATCTTGACATAGGCGGTGGAACAACGAATATCTGCTATTTTGAAAATGGCAGGGTCCTTGACACGGCCTGTTTCAATATTGGCGGCAGACTGATCAGAATAGAGGAGAGCCGGATTTGTTATGTGTCAGAAAAGGTAAGACCGTTGCTGAAAAAGGAAGGGAATTTAATTAAGACCGGAGCTGTCGCAGAGGGAGAGGTAAGAATCCAGCTTGACAGTATAACAAAGGAACTGGTCAGCATATTGGAACAATCCGTTACCCTGGGTCCTAAAAATGACAGGTTCCATGCCATGATTACGAATCAGCAAATCACCTGCGGGATTGAACCGGATATCATTACATTTTCCGGTGGGGTGGCTGACTGCATGAACGTACGGCAGGAAGACTGGTTTGCTTTTGGCGATATTGGATGCCTGCTTGGCAGAGAGCTTGCCAAATCGGAAGCATTAATAAGTAAACATTCAGAATCAGCTGGTGAGACGATGAATGCAACCGTTATCGGAGCTGGAAATTATAGTTTTGAGGTGTCGGGCAGTACCATTGAATATCATAACTGTACATTTCCTTATAAGAATATACCTGTGCTTTTTCTGGAAGCAGAAAGAGAGAATCTTAACGGGCTTGAAGAACAGATCAAAAAGCAGCTTGCTTTTTATAATTCAGATACAGGCGGGGACAGTCAGATTGCATTTGCCTTCAAAGGGATTGCCTGTCCTTCGTATGTAGAGTTGGAGAGAATGGCACAAAGCATTGCAAATGCTGCCAGACAGGAATTTCGGAACGACGAAGCCCTGATTTTAGTGATTGAAAGTGACATTGCAAAATCTCTTGGACAGGCAATTCGAAGGCAAATGCCAAGAGACTATGCCATTCTTTGCATTGATCACATAACCTGTGAACCGGGAGATTATATTGATATCGGTGTACCTGCAGTCTCAGGAAAAGTGGTTCCTGTTGTGGTCAAAACACTTTTGTTTCAGAATTAGCTGATTAGGAGAGATAGGGATGATACTTAAAACAAAATTATACAATAAAACATATGAATTTTCCTCTGTGAAAGATGTACTTGCCAAAGCATCGGAACAAAAGTCAGGAGATATTCTGGCTGGAGTGGCAGCAGAGTCAAAACTTGAGAGAGTTGCAGCAAAAGTGGTTTTGAGCGAACTTACCGTAAAAGACCTTTATGAAAACCCGTCAGTTCCCTATGAAAAGGATGCGGTGACCAGATTAATTCAGGATGATATCGACGCAGCGGCCTATGAAAAACTTAAAGGAACCAGTCTCGGAGAACTAAGAGAGTGGCTGCTGTCTGGACAGACTACAGGAGAAATGATGCTTGCCGCAGGAAAGGGGCTGACGAGTGAGGCGATTTCAGGTGTTTCAAAATTAATGGGCAACCTTGATCTGATCTATGCAGGCAGTAAAATGAAGATTACAGCGACCTGCAATACAACAATCGGAGAAGACGGAGTCCTGGCCTGCCGTCTGCAGCCCAACCATCCGATCGATGATAAAGACGGAATTATTGCATCTGCCCTTGAAGGACTAAGTTATGGAGCCGGTGATGCTGTGCTGGGAGTAAATCCGGCCATTGATACGATTGATAGCACACTTTCTGTGTGGGAAGTACTGGAGAATTTAAAGAATAAGTATCAGATTCCAACGCAGACCTGCGTACTTTCTCATGTAACGACGCAGATGGAAGCACTTAAAAGAGGTGGAAGAGCAGACCTTTGCTTCCAGTCGATTGCAGGCTCGGAAAAAGCACTGGCAGCGTTTGGTGTGACTCTGCCGATGCTGTCGGAAGCGAATGCTCTGTTCCATGAACAGGGCAGTGCAAAAGGCCCCAATGTAATGTACTTTGAAACCGGACAGGCATCCGAGCTTTCCTCATCGGCGCATTTTAATACGGATCAGGTGACCATGGAATGCCGGTGCTATGGTCTGGCAAGACATTTTCGGCCTTTTCTTGTAAATACCGTAGTGGGATTTATGGGTCCGGAATATATCTATGATTCAAAACAATTGACCAGAGCGGCACTGGAGGATGTATTCAACGGACATCTGCACGGGCTGCCGATGGGCTGCGATGTATGTTATACCAATCACATGCCTATGGATCAGAATGATAATGAGGCACTGGCTATGCTGCTTGTAAATGCCGGCTGTCATTTTATGATGGGGGTTCCGCAGGGAGATGACATTATGCTGATGTATCAGTCGACCGGTTTTCATGATCTGGCAGCACTCAGGGAGATTTCAAAAAAACATCCGATTAAGGAATTTGAACAGTGGCTGAGCAAATGGGGGTTTTGGGAGAATGGAAAGCTGGGCAGAAATGCCGGAGACTTTACAGTACTATTACAATAATGGGTGAATGATTGGAGATATTATGAAAGATATAACCGAAAGCAGTATACAAAAGACTGGTTGTGAGGAAGGAATCCTGGAACCGGGGCTTATGTGGAAGGCAAAACAGTCAACGACCGCCAGAATTGGAATCGGACATACCGGAGCACGCTATAAGACGAACAGTATGTTGCGGTTTTTAGCAGATCAGGCACAGGCTTCAGATTCTGTGTTCACAGAGGTTGAGGACGCGGTCATAAAGAAAATGAATATTCTTGAAATTCATACAAAGTGCAGAAACAAAGAAGATATGATCGTACGGCCCGACTGGGGACGTATTGTGGAAGAAGATCAGCAGAAGCTGCTTTTGGATAATTGTAAGATAAATCCGGATGTTCAGATCTATTTTGGTGACGGACTTTGTTCTCCGGCCATTGGCGCGAACATTCCGGATTTGTTTCAGGTCATCAGCAAAGGGCTGGCCTTTGAAGGAAAAGTAGTAGGTACACCATTTTTTGTTCGATACTGCCGTGTGAATACGGCCAGAACCATTGGGCCACTGCTGGGAGCAAAAGTTACCTGTGTTCTGATCGGTGAACGTCCTGGACTGTCAACAGCAGAAAGTATGTCAGCGTACATTGCGTACAGACCACATCCCAAGATGCAGGAATCAGAGTATACAGTCGTATCGAACATCAGCCGGTATGGAATCCCACCGGTGGAAGCTGCGGCACACATTGTTGATCTGATTCTTGAGATTCTTGAAAAAAAACAAAGTGGAATTCGTGTGGATTTATGATAGTATAGTATGGTATAATTATTTTATCTGAGAGGAATTAATTTCGTAAGAACTGTATAAAGTGCGGAAGTGAAACATAGGGGGAAACAAGGTGAAAAAGCACAGGAAAACAGCTTTTATAGTTTTGCTTGGATCATTTGGACTTGCAGCAGTGATTTCTTATATGACTCAAAACGAATATATGAATGCAGCATTGCGCCCTTGCATTGTATTACTGGCTTTTTTTTCCTTCTATTTTTATGTTAAGCCAATGAAAGAATATTGGAACGGCAGGCGACTGGTCCTGACAGCTCTATCGATCTGGCTGTTTATGGACGTTCTTGCTCTGTTCCGTTTTTTTATGCCTTTTTCGTGGTCGGAAAATTACTGGGTCTTTGATGGCATTGAGATTATCCTTGGTGTTATGGTCAGGATCCTTCTATACATTTCAGTTCTTCTTGTTTATCATTATCTGACTAGGCAGCTGCACCCCTTTCTAATGATTTCTGATATATTTATTACGTTAGCCTGTGTTTCGACTGCTGTCTGGATGATTTTTTTCAGAGGCGAGACGTACCCTTTGAAAGATGAACGGTTCGGTCGTCTCCTTCAGGGAGATATTGCTGAACTCACCTCAGTTTTTTATATGATCATGTCCTTACTGACGCTGGGTATTCTGATGGTTTCAAGTTTTTACTATACCGGTCGGAAGATTACTATGGGGTATCAGTTATTGCTGGTCAGCGTTACGATTATATCAAGTGCCGATCTTTTTCTTTCTTTTGTTTCAATGAACAGTCTGGACAAGAGGCAGATAGCTATGCTTTACGATATTGCGTTTTTTTTGATTATCGTAGGCAGTCTTATTTATGAAAATTCATCGGTAAATGAAAAGTTTTTTGACCGAAAGCTGGATCATATTCCGACATCCTGGCTGAATGCGTTGTATTTGCTGATCTATCCGGCTCTGATCATTTTAACAGTTGGGTTTCATTCTGCCGTGCTGCTGTATATTTTACTTATCATATTCTATTGCTATTCCATTTTATATACAAAACAGATTCGAAAAGTTGATTACCTGCTTGAGAGAGAACGTAATTACAGTGAAAAACTGCAGTTATATTCAAATGTTCTGGAACAGGCACCTATGTCGGTCGTTATAGCCGATGTCGATGGAAAAGTGCAGTATGTCAATCCGTACTTCCAGCGAACAACAGGATTTTTAGCGGAAGATATTATCGGAGAACAACCGTATTATGTACTTGAAAACGCGGAAATGAATCAGCAATATCAGGAGGTATGGAAATCTATTTCGCAAGGAAAAGAATGGAGCGGCGATCTGATAAGCAAAAATAAAGAAGGTGAAGATTACGAAGAACGGGCGATCATACTTCCCATCAAAGATAAAGATGAAAAAATCACTCATTTTGTTTCTATAAAACAGAACATTTCGGAAGAAAAAAGAATTAAGAATCAGCTCAGCAATCAATCTTACTTTACGTCACAGCTGCTGGATGTAATCCCGGGTGCGATTTTTTATACCTCGCTGGATGATTATTTTCTTGGTGGGAACAAGGAATGCAGAAGGATCTTTGGAATAAACACAGAGGAATTAAGAGGTGTTAAATTATCAAAGACATTCTTTATGTTGGGTGAAAGGTATCAGAAGTATCTGCGTATGAAAGAGGAATCTGTGAAGAGTAAATCTATCAGCATACGACAGATCAGTGTATTAGCAGAGGACTGTACAGAACGTACCGCATTGTTCAGCCTTTGTCCGTTCTATCTGTCGGATAACAGCATTGGCGGTTTTCTTGGAATCATGACAGACATTACGGACCTGAAACAGAATGAAGCAGACCTTGAAGAAGCCCTTAAGAAAGCAAAGGAAGCAGCCACTGCCAAAACGACATTCCTTGCAAACATGAGCCATGAGATTCGTACACCGATGAATGCTATTCTTGGAATGACCTATCTGACCATGAAGACAGATTTGAACCAGAAACAGATGGATTATATCATCAAGATTCAGAATGCAGCTTCCTCACTTCTTGGAATTATTAACGAGATTCTTGACTTTTCAAAGTTTGAATCGGGGAAACTGGAAATGGAGCAGACTGAATTCTACATGGAAACAGTTCTTTCCAATGCCATAGATCTATTCGTGCCGAAGGCATTCGAAAAACAACTTGAGTTTCTTTATCATATTTCAAATGACCTGCCCAAAACACTGATAGGGGATCCGCTGCGCCTGGGTCAGATTATTACGAATCTTGTCAGCAATGCTGTCAAATTTACAGAAAGAGGAGAAATCGAAATCGATGTATCCTGTGAACAGCAATATGCCGGGCGTATTAAGCTGCGCATATCCGTAAGAGATACAGGAATCGGCATTGTTCAGAGCAGTAAAGAGAAAATATTTGAAGCTTTTACACAAATGGATAGTTCTACCACAAGAAAGTATGGCGGAACCGGACTTGGACTGACGATTTGTCAGAGGCTTGTTGAAATGATGGACGGTACGTTATGGGTGGAAAGCGAATACGGGAAAGGCAGTACCTTTACCTTTACTGCCTGGTTCGATTATAAAGATGATCGTATACAATCTGCGAATATACCGGTTCAGTTAGAGGGAAAAAGAGCATTGGTTGTTGATGACAACCGTGCGGCGGGAAAGATATTAAAAGAATATCTGGAAGTTCTGGGGATGGCGGTCGAAGTTACCGAATCCGGTGAAGAAGCAATTGCCAGAATGCTCAACACAGCAAAATCACAGCAGTATACAATGGTATTTCTCGACTGGCAGATGCCGGGACTGAGCGGAATGGAGACAGCCGAAAAGATTAAGACTTCCTCAGTTATACTAGGAGATCCGCTTTTGTTCATTGTAGCAGGGAATAACATCGGGGAATTATCTTCCCAGCCTCAGGCATCCTATGTGGATGGGTATCTATCGAAACCTATCAATCAACAGACATTAAAAGATATGTTGCTGAAGGTATACAAAACCTATGAGGCAGCTTCATCATCCGTAAAATCGGCAGACAACGATGTGTATGATCTGTCAGGTAAGCACATTCTTCTGGTTGAAGATAATGAGATAAACCGGCAGATCGCTTATGAGCTTTTAACACAGCATGGAATTGATGTCGAGCTTGCACAGAATGGTCTGGAAGCTCTTGAAGCGGTTAGCCAGGCGATGAACAAACGCCCCTTTCAGCTGGTGCTTATGGATATACAGATGCCCGTTATGGATGGCTTTACTGCAACAGAAAAAATTCATGAACTGGATGAAAATCTGCCGGTCATAGCGATGACAGCCCGTACCATGGAGGATGAAAAAGAGAAATGTTATTTGGCAGGGATGAACGATCATATTGCAAAACCTATTGATCCATTCTATATGTTCTATACCATAGCAAAGTGGGTACGGTCAGAATCGAATTAGTGCAGAAAGCAGATGGCTTTTTAGAATTCAAAAAAATTACCGTATTGGAGAATACCGGTCAGATACACGATATAGTAAAAAAAATGAAATGTACAAAACGTGCAGGAATGGAGTTCACTATGAGAATTATCGAAGCAGCAGAAGTCAGGGAGAGATTGACCATGCCGGTCTGCATAGAACTGATGAAGGAAGCACTTAGCAAACTGGAAGCAGGAGAAGCAAAACAGCCGCTGCGAAGCATTAATCCAATTCCCGGCGGGAATCTTTTCGGCTTTATGCCGGCATGGCTTGAAGATTACTTTGGCGCAAAAGTAATAACAGCCTTTCACAAAAATCAGGGAACAAAGTATCCCAGTCATATGGGATATGTCATGATGTTTGATTCGGTCCATGGTGTTCCGGTCGGAATGGCTGATTGCAGTACGATAACAGAGATCCGGACAGGTGCTGTATCTGCTGCAGCAACCAGTGTGCTGGCAAAGAAAGACGCCGGCATTGCAGCAATTATTGGCTGTGGAGCACAGGGGAGATCGCATCTTGAAGCCATACGCTGTGTACGTCCGATCCGGGAAGTCCGGTGTTTCGACATAAGACCGGAAGCGGCAGAACTTTTTGCGAAAGAACAGGGTGAAAAATACAATCTGAACGTACAGACGGCAGCTTCTGTCGAAGAAGCAGTGAGGGGTGCAGATATCATTTGTACACTTACGCCAAGCAAGGAGCCCTATCTGAAAGCTGAATGGATTGCAAAAGGTGCACATATTAATGCGGTAGGAACATTTTCACCAACAACCAGGGAGCTGACATCCGAACTTATAGCAGCCTCCAGGCTCTTTGCGGATCAGGTGGAGGCGATGGAAAAAGAAGCCGGAGAATATCTGATTCCGTTACAGGAAGGACTCATAACCAGGGATCATATTGTTGGCTCCATAGGAGGAGTGTTGAACGGAAAAATTCAGGGAAGAAGAGATGATCAGGAGATTACAGTTTTTGACGCTCTTGGGCTTGCCATTGAAGATGTTATTTGCGGCAGATATCTGGTATGTTGTTAGGTAATAAGAAAAAACAAAAATAGTGATAATGGAGGGGACCATGAACTATAAGGAGTTTACTGTGAGTATTTACTGTCCAGTCGGTAATCTGACTGCAATTGCTTCAATTGAGGAATTTGATCTGAAATTCAGCAGGATGTTAGAAAAGGTAAACATTGAGAAGGTATACCTTGAGACATATCGTAGCGGCGTAACAATTGAAAAGGCACAAATGCTTCGCATCAAAGAGTATTTCCTGTCAAAAGAAATTAAGGTAGCCGGAGGCATTACAACAGATGATGTATATGACCCGTCAGAAGGCGGATTCAGCCCGTTCTGCTATACCTCTGAAGCAGTAAGAAGGAAGTTAGAGAACATTGTAATCATGACCAGTGAATTGTTCGATGAATTTATTCTTGATGATTTCTTTTTTACGAACTGTCGCTGTGAACAATGCATTGAAGCAAAGGGAAATCGTTCCTGGCAGGATTTTCGTCTTGACCTGATGAAAGAAATATCAGAAGAAGTTATTGTAAAACCTGCCAAAAGAGCAAATCCTGACTGCAGACCAATCATTAAATTCCCGAACTGGTATGAACATTTTCAGGAAGCAGGCTATAATCTGGAAGAGGAACCTAAGATATTTGACAGTATTTATACAGGAACAGAGACGAGGAATCCAACGTATACCCAGCAGCATCTTCCCAAGTACTTAAGTTATTTTATAATGCGTTATTTTGAACATATTGCACCGGGCAGAAATCTTGGCGGATGGTTCGATCCATATGAGTGTACCTATAATCTGACCTCTTATCTTGAACAGGGATATCTGACGTTGTTCGCAAAAGCAAAAGAAGCCATGTTGTTCAGTCTTGGCTCTCTGTTAAATGATGCTGCTTTTTCTGTATTTCCGGCTGCGGTTGGACAGATGTTTGAGGATATGGACGGCATGATGAAAAAGTTGGGAGAGCCGATCGGTGTTCCGTGCTATCTGCCTTATCACGGACATGGAGAAGATTATCTTCATAATTATATAGGTATGTGCGGGATTCCGCTTGACCCATATCCTGATTATCCTAAAATGGCTTCCACTGTTTTTCTGACACAGAACGCGGCAAAGGATACGGATCTTGTGGGTAAGATAAAGAAAAGTCTTTGTAACGGGGCGGACGTGATTGTAACCTCAGGGCTTGTATGTCAGTTAGGCAGCGCGTTTCATGAGCTTGCGCATGTAACCTATCAGGGACAGAAGATGTATGTTAATACCTTTATGGTCTCTGAAAACGGTGGTGTCTCCATGGAAGGAAGTGTGGAAGCAGCGGAGAAAATTCTGTTTCCGGTTCCCCAGATGTTTACGAACGATGTATGGCAGATTGCAGGTGGTTATGGCATAGATAATAATTCGCCCATTCTTATGAAAACAAAATACGCAAAAGGCAGACTCTTTATCGTTAGTATACCAGACGATCAGGGACAGCTTTACCAGCTTCCGGCGCCCTTACTGAATGTTCTTCGTCGCGTCTTTACTTCAAAGCTGTCAGTCATTCTGGAAGGACCATCAAAAGTTGCGATGTTCCTTTATGATAACAGAACGCTGATACTTCGTTCGTTCCTGCCCTATTCTGTAGCTTGCAGGCTTTTGTTTCCAGACGGACCAGTCAGTATTCTTGTAAATAATAAACAAATTGAAGCTACGAACAACAGACCGGAAAAGGAAACAAGTTTGTCCCTGGTGCTTCATCCCGGCGTTAATTATCTTGTGGAGTTTTAAATTTGAAAATGAATAAATCTGCAAATAATCTGCATTTTCACACATAATCCATGTATCACCAATTCAATTTCTTCGAAATGAGTTTTTGGAAGATCTGGAGGAGGCGATTAAAGAATTGAACATTGATACATCCTGCCTGTGCCTTGAGATTACAGAGACGATTTTCACTGACGATTATGAGCAGATCAATAAAAAGATTGATAAGATAAAAGAAATGGGAATCCGTGTAGCCATTGATGATTTTGGAACAGGGTATTCTTCACTTGCCAGAGAGCGGGAACTTCATGTCGATTATCTGAAGATAGATAAGTTTTTTGCAGATAAGTTAGTGGAAGCTGAGCCAGAAAAATCGATTACCGGTGACATTATATCAATGGCACATAAACTTGGACGCACTGTAATTGCTGAAGGCATCGAACAAGAATATCAGAAAAAATACCTGATCGAGCATAATTGCGATATTATGCAGGGATATCTTTTCAGTGTACCACTAATGCCCAAAGAAGCACTTAAACTTCTTGCGCTGACAAACAGAACGGATCAGGACAAAGAATAACTCGAATAAGTGCGAAACACAGTATGGTAAAATTTTAAAGTTATACGTTGAAAAACTTAAATTAATTAACTTCCGGTCAGAAAAAATATTGATTATTTCCGTTTATAGTTGTATTATATTAAGTAATTATTACACCATGAGAAAAATAAAGGGGACTGGATATGGACGATATTGACCGTAAGATTATTACGGAATTACAAAAAGACGCAAGAATACCTGTGAAATTATTGGCAGAAAAAGTATTCTTGTCATCACCTGCAGTTTCTGCCAGAATTGAGAAACTCGAGAATGATAAGATTATTCTTGGCTATCATGCGACAGTCGATCCGGTCAAGCTGGGATATCACATTATGGCTTTTGTGAATCTTGAAATCGGACCAACACAAAAGAATGAGTTTTATCAGTTTATTCAGAAGGTACCACAGGTGTTGGAATGCAATTATGTAACCGGAGATTATTCCATGCTGATTAAGGTTGCATTTCCAAGTACCGCCGAACTTGAGGTGTTTATAGGACAGCTTCAGAAATTCGGTCGTACCAATACTCAGATTGTATTTTCATCCGCAGTTAAAACAAGAGGTGTCAGTGTCATGTGATATGGCATCGGAGATGTTAATGAATAGCATCATTTACCCAATTGTTTTACTAATTTGATTATTATTTTTTGACAGATAGGTACTTTGGTACCCTGGAAGGTTGGATCAATGCAGATGAAAAGTAAAAAAAGATGTGTCATAATCTCTGGTTCACCGGAATTTCAAGAAATGGCAATTGATCCTTCAGATTATCTGATTGCATGCGACGATGGGTTCCGGCATTGCCTTGAATGGAATTTGAAACCTGATCTTGTCGTTGGAGACTTTGATAGTTTTAAAGGGGTGATCCCGGAGGATATAGAGCAGATACGTTTTAAGGCAGAAAAGGATGATACGGATACGATGCTTGCTGCAAAGCTGGCATTGGAAAAAGGATATCAGAATATTGTAATGCTTGGTGCACTTGGTGGGCGTCTTGATCACACAATAGCAAATTTTGCTGTAGCTGCGAGTATTGCGCAACAGCGAAAGCTTTGTACAATGCATGGTAAGTCAGACTCTGTTTACCTGGTATTTGACAGAGAAGTGATCATACCACGGGAAGATAAAGCATATCTTTCTGTTTTTGCGTACTCGGAAAGCGTTATGGTGACCTATGAAGGATTAAAGTATCCTTTGTACAAGAAGGTTCTGACAAACCAATTCCCGCTTGGTGTAAGTAATGAGTTTTGTGAGGAACAGGCAAAGATTCTGGTTGAAGAAGGTATGGCGTGTATTATATGCTCTAGAGAATTACCTAAAAAATAAAGGATCAGAAGAGGATATTGACATTTTTTATGTCTCTTCTGACATAGAAAGGACATTATATGGACGAGAAACGGTTTGCATTACTCATTGATGCAGATAATATTTCACAGAAGTATTTAAAATACATTTTAAATGAGATGTCAAAGTATGGTGTTGTGACCTATAAAAGAATTTATGGTGACTGGACCAGAAACGATAACAGCAGTTGGAAACCGCTCCTGCTGGAAAATTCCATAACACCGATACAGCAATACAGTTATACAACAGGAAAAAACGCAACAGACTCTGCCATGATCATTGATGCCATGGATATATTATATACCGAACAGGTAAATGGCTTTTGTCTGGCTTCAAGCGACAGCGATTTTACAAAACTTGCCAGCCGTCTGCGTGAATCCGGCATGACTGTCATCGGCATGGGTGAAGATAAGACGCCAAGAGCATTCCGCGTAGCCTGTGACAGGTTTACTTGCCTTGAGATTCTTCTTGACCCGGACCTGACCGATAAGATGGAGAACACAGGAAGAAGCAACACCAAGATACGAAGTACAAAAGGAACGAAAAACGAAAAGACGGCAGAACAAAGTGAACCATCCGGGAACGGACATACCGAAAGTCAGGAGTCATCAGAATCTATTATTGACCGACGTAACATTGAAACAGTTATTGTCGGTATAATAACGGAGAACGTGAACGATGGCAGGACAACAGGGCTTGGAGAGATTGGCAGCACACTGGTCAAGATGTATCCTGAATTTGATGTCCGTAATTATGGGTACAGTCTGCTGTCAAAACTACTGGAAGAATTTCCGTCCCTTCGCACCAAGAAGACTGGAAGTACTGTCACCGTAGAGCTGAGAGAGAATGTGCACAGCCGTAAAAAAGTTGAGGAGACTGCCGTTTCTATTGTTAAGAACAAAGGTGAGACAGGCATGCTTCTGGGAGACCTGAGCAATAAGCTTCATATTCAATACAAAGAGTTTAATGTCAGAGATTATGGCTATTCTTCCTTTTCAAAATTCATTCAGGGTATACCTGATATAGAAGTCACAGAAGACAAGACAAAAGAAAAAATGGTTCGTTATGTTGCAAGAACAGAGTCGAATTAAAGTGGACTATATGTAAACAGAAGAATATCGTCAAAGGTAAGGAGACTCGTTTATAACTGTTTACTCATAAAAAACCGGCCTTCCAATTATCAGATCGATCATCTGAAGATTGGAGCCGGTTTTCTTTAAATTAATTCATTTTTTTGAATGGTTTGGTTTCAAAAAAAATGTTTCTACAGTGATGCAAGAAATGCCTCATTTGTCTTTAGTATCTTAGACATGGATTCTGTTCCCGGAGCACCGATTGTATTTCTTTTTTCAACACAGTTCTTTAATGAGACCGCATCATAGATATCCTCTTCGAATACCGGCGAAATCGCTTTGAACTCATCGATTGACAGAGCTTCGATGGAAGTGTTTTGTTCGATACAGTACAAGACCAGCCGACCGATAATTTCATGTGCATCACGGAAAGGAATGTTATGGTTTACCAGATAGTCAGCGGCATCGGTTGCATTGGTGAATCCACCTGTCGCACTTTTGGCCATGACATCTTTACGATATTGAATTGACTGTAACATGCCGTTGAATAAGCTTAAACAGCCCTTTACAGTATCGATGGCATCAAAGGTAAGTTCCTTGTCTTCCTGAATGTCTTTGTTGTAGGCGAGCGGAAGCCCTTTCATGACCGTCAGAATGGAGATAAGTGCTCCATATACGCGGCCAGTCTTTCCGCGGATCAGCTCTGCTATATCGGGATTCTTTTTCTGTGGCATTATACTGCTCCCGGTTGAATATGTATCATCGATCTCAATGAAACGGTACTCGTTGGTGTTCCATATAATGATTTCTTCACAAAATCTGCTTAGGTGCATCATAACAGTTGATAAAGCACTTAACAGCTCAATCAGATAGTCACGGTCGGATACGGAATCCATACTGTTTAGCGTAGGACCGTCAAAATCAAGCAATACGGCGGTGTAATCACGATCCAGAGGATAGGTGGTTCCGGCCAGCGCACCAGAGCCAAGAGGGCACAAATTCATTCGGGACTTAACATCCAAAAGTCTTGAGTAGTCTCGTCTGAACATCTCAAAATAAGCGCCCAGATGATGAGACAGTGTGGTTGGCTGGGCTTTTTGCAGATGTGTAAATCCCGGCATATAGGTAGCGGTGTGTTCTTTCATCTGTATATGCAGAGTGGTTAGAAGGGCTTTGATCAAATCACTCAATTCATTGATCTCATCACGAATGAATAATTTCATATCGAGAGCGACCTGATCGTTACGGCTTCTTCCGGTATGGAGTTTTTTTCCTGTATCTCCTATTCGATCGATCAGATGAGCTTCCACAAAACTATGGATATCTTCCTGACTGCTGTCTATAATCAGTTTTCCGCTTTCTATATCCTGACTGATCCCCTCGAGACCTGCTACGATCAGTTCTCTATCTTTTGTTGTTATGATCTCTTGTTTTTCAAGCATGAAAACATGGGCTATACTGCCTGTGATGTCCTGCTTATAAAATTTCTGATCAAATGATATGGATGCGTTAAAATTATGTACCAGCTGGTCGGTTTCTTTTGTAAAACGTCCTCCCCAAAGCTTCATAAATTCATTCCTCTTTTCTGAAAGATTTAATACTTGTTATTTACATAAATGATACCTGTTTTTCTGATAAGATGCAAGTTTATAATAAGTTAAAAGACATTAAAAACAAACATATGTTGAAAATAACAAGAAATGTGAAGAAACAGAGAGCGGTTTTGTTATACTTGACAGAAGCGGTTAATTCTGATAAAATTCAAGTGTTAATATTTTTGTAACAATTTCAATGAAATTGTAATGAATACGCAAGACGTACCTTATGACTTAATAAGATACAAGAGCGGAAAAGAGGTCCTATGGGGAAACGTAAATTGAAAATCACATTTGTTATTACTGGTATTTTTCTAGTGTGTTTTGTGATTTCATTTTTTGTGTCTGATATCATTAAAAATTCAGAATCAAAAGCTGATCTGGCAGGGACAGAGGTCATCAGCGATAATCAGACAGAAGATACGATTCAGATGGGTAACAGTGAAGAGATTGCAGCACAGGCACCCGATGCATCATCGATGACAGATGACGCAGCAGCAGAAGATACGGATTCGGTTTCGAAAGAGAGTGCTGTCAATACCGATGTGGCAGCAAATGAAACAGCATCGCAGGATATTACAGGAACAAAGGATGTAACAGAAGTACAGAATACAAAAGCCGGAGCAGGTACAGAAACAACAATTTCAATTGACCAGAGCAGCACCGATACAACAAAAACAGAAGCAGCGCTTGAAGCAGCTCAGAACACAATTACCGATGATAATGATAGTGATCTCATTGAAACAACGGAAGACTCCTATACTACATCGGATACTGATACCGAAGGATTGATCGGAATACTTTCAACACCTGAATGGTATGAGGCAATTGATGTTGCACCGACCTGTGATTATGTCATAGCGAATGTAAATGAGATGCTTAATGTGAGAGCCGAACCGGATAAGAACTCCGAGCTGGTCGGAAAACTGGCAAAAGACAGCTATGCGAAAATTCTGGAGCGCGGTGAGGAATGGACTAAGATTGAATCCGGAAATGTTACGGGATATGTTTATAACACATACCTTTATATGGATGAAGCAGCCCTTGAGAGATTTAAAGAACTGGATGCCTATAAAGTTGAAGTGAATGTTAATGTATTAAACATCAGAACCGAACCGAACACAGACTGCGAAGTGCTCGGAAAAGCAACAACAGGAGATGAGTTTACTTATCTTGAAGAAAGCTCGGTAGAAGACTGGAATGCTATTCAATACGATGATGAGACGATTGCATATGTTTCGGCTGAGTATTGCGATGTTGAGATAACTCTTGATACAGCGATGACGATTGATGAATACAATGCAGCATTAAAAGCAGCGGCCTTGTCAAAAGCGCTGGAAGAATCTAAAAAGACAAAACCATCCGTCATCAACCGTGATCCGATAGAATTATCCGATGAAGACATTTATCTTATGTCGGTCGTAATAGCGATGGAAGCCTTGAATGAAAGCCATGAGGGTAAAGTTGCCGTAGCAAATGTTATTATTAACCGTATGCTCAATGGATACTGGGGTGATACGATCAGTGATGTAGTATATGCACCGGGTCAGTTTACCGGAGCAAATTCAGGACGTGTAGAACTTTACTGGAACAAGGTATCCAAGGATTGCATGGATGCAGCAGTAGAAGCTCTGGCTGGATATAATAACATAGGAGATTATCTGTTTTTCATATCCATTGGAAAAGCAAATTTTGATGATTACTCAAAGTATTATGTTCTCAACGGTCACTGTTTTTATTCGAGAAAATGGTAAGATGAATTAGAAAAGAACCGGTGTAAATTACACTGGTTCTTTTTTTAGTGAAATTATGTTTGTACTAAGAATGCAAAGCATCTTTTTTACTCGTAGGTATAGGAGTAAGCAGTGTTTGAATCATATTCTCCGTAAGGTGTCTCACGTAATAATCTTTCAACGGAAGAAAAGGATGGCTGATGGAAACGGAAGGAATCTTCCTGTGGGAAGATCTTTCGTATCATCTGTACGGTATCCTTTACATTAATATCGTTTATTTCTTCGCCTTGTTTTGCCAGAACAGCGAATAAAAGCCCTAATCGCCAGGTAAGTGTTTTGGCACAGATTATGTTGAAGTATACCCCGACGATCGGTATTTGTCCTAACAGTTTATCGGCCAGAAGATCAAAAAGCAGATCTTCACTGCTTCCCCGCAGAATCGGAGCAAGCACAGACTCATTAACAGGAGTTCTGTTGTATAGCATACGGATCTGATTCAGCATTGGACTGTAGTGAGTAAACAGAACGGCTCCATCGGCAATCAGTGTGTAAGGAAATCCCAGGATTCCTGTTAATCCCTGTATTACAACATTGGAGTTTGATTTTTCGTCAATTAGATTATAAAGATTTGTTTCAAGTACTTTTTCATTTTCCATAGTAATCCCTGCATCTTTCCAGCCTTTGCTTTTCAATGTGTCCAGGCTTATGATCAATGTATTATCATGTTTGTATTATAGCGAAGTGGGATACAATGTCAACGAATCTAATCAACTTCTAATCAAAGTAATGAACTTCTGTAAGGTTTTATTTTTTATCACCAATCAGGTAGGGTTCCACCGTGGCGCAGCGATAGTACTTATAGACATTACCGCTTTCCATCATTACCGTTTCTTTGTTACATAAAGATGGATCCACAGTATAAGTTTCATGATCATAAATATAAAAATGCTCTCCCTGTGTTATATCATAGGGCAGAAGAGGGGTAAATTTTTGAGAATCCGCATTACCCATAATATCATCTCCTATACCAGTGCTGCAGCATGATGTGTTACATTATTCATCCTGCTTAGCACAAATTAACGTTTTAAGGTCTTTGGTTCCGGATAATCAACACCGTTTGTATCGACAGTAACCTTTTTGATTCGCTGTGTCTGTGTCGGGTGATCAGACCAATCAGTATCAACATCGGCAATTTTATTTACAATATCCATACCCTCGGTTATCTTACCAAAAGCGGCATAAGAGCCGTCAAGATGCGGTGAGTTCTTGTGCATGATGAAAAATTGTGAACCAGCGGAATCAGGCATCTGGGAGCGTGCCATGGAAAGTACTCCTTCTGAATGTTTAAGTTCGTTTTTAAAACCATTCTGTGAGAATTCCCCGGGGATTGAATAGCCAGGGCCTCCCATACCAGTACCATCCGGACATCCGCCCTGAATCATAAAACCATTGATTACTCGATGAAAAATAAGGTTGTCATAGAATCCATGATTTATTAAGGAAATAAAATTGTTTACCGTATTCGGTGCGATCTCTGGATAAAGCTCTGCTTTCATAGTATCGCCATTTTCCATTTCAATTGTTACAATAGGGTTTTTTTCAGCCATAATCGTTTCCTTTCTTTCTTCAACAATACTTTTGTTTTATAACTTATAGTATCATAAAAAATTGGGGTTGTCTACGGAAGTAGTTTCTCTTGAAAGGAAAAAGAAGTTGAATAATTTATAAAAACTGATAAAATGAGAAAGTAAATAAAATTTGAGCGTTAACAAATGAGAAAAGTAAATAAAATGACAGATTCTTCAGGAGTTTCTGATTCCGTGATTAATGCTTTATTAGAATTGAATTAAGCGTATTGACTTCCAGTCCCTTTATCCTAGAATGTGAGTAGATTCAATATTAATTTATCAGCAGAATGTTCTGCTGGTTGGGAAAGGGTGGTATGTTGAAATGGAAAAGAAACTATATAAATCAAGAACGGATCGGAAACTTTGTGGTGTCTGTGGAGGTATTGCAGAGTATCTGAATATGGATCCGTCCATAGTGAGATTGTTATGGATTCTATTTGCTTTATGTGGGTCAGCGGGTATATTTGCCTACATAATAGCGGCAATCGTGATTCCTGATTGATCATGGGAGGATAAGATGAAGATAGCCCCACTTTTTAAAGAGAAAACAGTATATTCCTTTGAGGTGTTTCCACCGAAAAAGACCAGCTCGATCGAGACAATCTATGATACACTTGAAGAACTAAAAGAATTGTCCCCTGATTTTATCAGCGTGACTTTTGGTGCCGGTGGCAGTGGCAATCATTCACTGACCTGTGACATTGCTTCAAGGATAAAAAATGACTATCACATTGAGGCAGTGGCGCACCTTCCATGCATTAATTATGACAGAAATGAAGTATCACAGCTTTTAAAAGAGTTGTCAGATTGTGGAATAGAGAATATACTCGCTCTTCGTGGAGATATCAACCCGGATATTCCCAGGAAATATGATTTTACCTACGCCAGTGACCTGGTATCCTTTATTAAGACACAGGGTGAATTTGATGTTGCAGGTGCCTGCTACCCAGAGGGGCATATTGAAGCATCGGATCTTGTGGAAGATATATTAAATCTGCGAAAGAAGGTAGATGCAGGAGCAGAGCATTTGATAACGCAGCTGTTTTTCGATAACCAGGTATTTTACAATTTTATAGAACGTACGAAATTAGCAGGTATCCACGTTCCAATCGAAGCTGGAATTATGCCTGTCATAAAAAAACAACAGATTGAGCGAATGGTATCCATGTGCGGAGCAAGCCTTCCGCCGAAATTCGTTAAGATGATGCAGCGGTATGAAAATCATCCGGAAGCACTGCGTGACGCAGGAATAGCTTATGCAATCGATCAAATCGTCGATCTGATATCGAACGGTGTTGATGGTATACATTTGTATACAATGAACCAACCATATATTGCAAGAAAAATAACAGAAGCAGTCGGAAGTCTTCTGACTGTGCAAAAAACGAAATAAATACAAACATAAATCAAACAGTCAACCAAAGGTATGGCCATAATGGCTATTTACCTTTGGTTGACTGCTGTTATATAATAATATAGCGAGGATAGGTTGAATTTTTACGGGATGTAAGGCATACTAATTTTCAATCAGCAGAATATCAAAACCTGTAGGTTTTGATGATCGGAAGGAGATACTATTGAAATTCAGAGAACGATTAAAAAAAGGAACGATGATACTGGATGGGGGAATGGGTACCATGCTTCAGGCAAAAGGTATGGAACTTGACGAAATTCCTGAACTGCTAGGAATTAAAAAAGCAGACTGGATCATCGATATACATAGAAGATATGTGAATGCCGGTGCCGACATGATTTATATGAACACATTCGGAGCAAATTCATATAAGCTGTCAAGAACGGAATTTAGTGTGGATGATGTTATACATGCAGCGCTTGCAAATGCAAGGAAAGCTACGGAAGGTACAGACACACTGGTCGCACTTGACATCGGGCCGATCGGCCAGTTACTAGAACCGGCCGGAAGTCTGGCATTTGATGATGCCTACTCAATTTTTAAAGAGCAGGTAATCGCAGGAAAACACGCAGATTGTATCGTTATCGAGACAATGACAGATCTTTGCGAATTAAAAGCGGCTATTCTTGCGGCAAAAGAGAACAGTACGCTGCCGGTCATCTGCACTATGTCTTTTGAAGAAAATCAGAGAACATTTACAGGATGCCAGATTTCAGCACTGGCACTGACAGCGGAAGGTCTCGGCGTGGATGCAGTTGGTGTGAACTGTTCCTTAGGCCCGCTGGAATTGTATCCGGTTGTTGAGGAATTACTGCGCTGGACAAGTCTTCCCGTCATAGTAAAACCAAACGCCGGTCTACCGGATCCTGAGACGAACAAATTTACAATAACAGCAGAAGCTTTTGCAGAAGCCATGCTTCCCTATCGTCAGATGGGAGTGCGTATTTTTGGCGGATGCTGCGGGACGACCCCAGAGTTTATAAAAAGCATGGTACGCACTTTCAATAAATCAGAGCTGGATGAAACAAAAAAAATATCCTGCGTTAAGCGTTCTGCGATCTGTTCTGCAACAAAGACGGTAACAATTGATGAACCAAGAGTTATTGGTGAGCGCATTAACCCGACCGGTAAGAAAAAGTTCAAAGAAGCTTTGCTGAATAATGACATTGATTATATTCTCCATCAGGCAATTGAACAGGTGGAAGCCGGTGCTGATATTCTGGATGTCAATGTCGGACTTCCGGGAATTGATGAAAAGGCCATGATGGTCACTGTGGTAAAAGAGCTGCAGGGTGTTGTTGATGTTCCGCTGCAGATCGATTCAACGTCACCGGAAGTTATTGAAGCTGCACTACGTGTATACAACGGCAAAGCAATTGTAAATTCTGTCAATGGGGAGCCGGAGTCACTTTCTTCCGTGCTGCCAATTGTCAAAAAGTATGGTGCAGCCGTTGTAGGACTTACCTTGAACAAAGCTGGAATTCCCAAAACGGCAGAAGAACGTTTCCGGATTGCAGAAGAAATTCTTCAGGAAGCAGAAAGACTGGGAATTGCGAAGGAAGATGTGTTTATTGACTGTCTTACGCTGACAGCATCTGCAGAACCAGAAGGTGTGAAAGAAACGCTTAAGGCGTTGCATCAGGTCAGAGAAGAGCTGGGGCTGCAGACCGTTCTTGGCGTATCAAACATTTCGTTTGGCTTGCCAAGCCGTGAACTTGTAAACCAGAATTTTCTTATGATGGCACTTATGCAGGGACTGACACTTCCCATTATGAACCCGAACAGTGAAGGGATGATGGGAGCACTCAGGGCTTATCGTCTGCTTACCAATCTTGATAAGAATGCCGTTGATTATATTGCCAGATACCAGGATGTTACGATTCAGACAACTGCTTCCATTGGAACATCCGAGGCAACGGGCTCAAAAGAGACAAAAAAAGAAAGCTCGAAGCCGGTTATCAGCGAAAAGGACATGAAGAAAAAGACAGACCTTTCTTCTGCAATTGAGCAGGGGCTAAAAAAAGAAGCAGCTGTTTATACTTCAGAACTTCTGGAACAGATGCCAAGCATGCAGATTGTAGATCAGTATCTGATACCGGCATTAGACTCGGTTGGGGCAAGATTTGAACAGGGTAAAGTATTTCTGCCACAGCTTATCCTGTCGGCAGCGGCAGCCCAGTCAGCCTTTGATGTTATCAAAGCAGACATTGCTGCAAGCGGGACGGACGCTGTGAACAAGGGGATTATTGTTATCGCCACAGTTCATGGGGATGTGCATGATATCGGAAAGAATATTGTCAAAGTTCTGCTTGAAAATTATGGATATACCGTGATCGATCTTGGTAAGAATGTACCGAAAGAGGAGGTCGTAAACGCAGCAATACAGCATAAAGCATCGTTAGTTGGTCTTTCGGCCCTGATGACAACGACATTGCCGTCCATGGAAGCGACCATTGCACTTTTACGTGAAAAGAATGCAGAATGCAAAGTCATGGTTGGCGGTGCGGTGCTCACAAAAGAATATGCAATGAAAATCGGCGCAGATTATTACTGCAAAGATGCAAAAGAAGCAGTCGATACGGCAAAACAGGTTTACAAAAACTAACACCTATGGTAAAGTTATTTTGTTAAATCCTGATATACTTTATTAATAAACAAGGACAGAAGACATTTTGATAGGATGATTTGGAGGAAGACATGGAGAAACTCATTCATATAATTACAAAAGAAGTGGCGAAAGGATTTACAGCCTGTGGTTATGAAGAAACCTATGGGACTGTTACCGTATCCAACCGGCCGGATTTGTGTCAGTACCAGTGCAATGGAAGTATGAGTGCAGCAAAACAATACAAAAAAGCACCGATTGCCATTGCAAATGAAGTAGTTGACAGCATAAAGAATAATCCGCTCTTTGATAAAATCGAAGCAGTTGCACCGGGTTTTATCAATATTAATGTAAGCTGTTCCGTGTTAACAGCCTATATGAAAGAAATGGCTGACGACGCAAGACTTGGCTGTGATCTTACAACAGAAAAAAAGACAATTGTAGTTGATTACGGCGGTGCGAATGTTGCAAAGCCTCTTCATGTTGGTCATATGAGACCGGCTGTTATCGGTGAAAGTATAAAGAGAATATATAAATTCATGGGACATGAAGTGATCGGAGATGCACATTTGGGTGACTGGGGTCTTCCCATGGGTCTGATTATTGTATATTTGAAGGAAAAGGAGCCTGCACTTCCTTACTTTGATGAAGGATTTCAGGGTGAGTATCCAGCAGAAGCACCATTTACAATATCTGAACTGGAGATGATCTATCCGGAAGCAAGCAAACGGTCCAAATCAGATGAAGCATTTTTACAGGAAGCTCAGGATGCTGTATTCAAGCTGCAGAACGGACACAGAGGATATTATGCTTTGTGGCAGCATATTATTAATGTTTCAGTAGCAGATATTAAACGCCTTTATGATGATTTGAATGTGTATTTTGAATTATGGAAGAAAGAGAGCGATGCAAGACCTTATATTCCGGACATGGTCCAGTATATGAAGGATGAAGGATATGCTCACATCAGTGAAGGTGCTCTTGTTGTGGATGTTAAGGAGGATACCGATACAAAGGAAATGCCTCCGTGTATGATTCTGAAATCCAATGGGGCTACTCTTTATGATACGACGGACCTTGCTACGATCGTGGAACGCGTTAAGCTTTTTAATCCGGATCAGATTATCTATGTGGTAGACAAACGTCAGGAACTATATTTTGAAAGAATCTTTCGCTGTTCAAGAAAAACAAAGCTTGTAGATTCTCATGTTGAGCTTGATTTTCTTGGGTTTGGTACAATGAACGGCAAGGATGGGAAGCCATTTAAGACAAGAGACGGCGGCATTATGCGCCTTGATGATCTGATTGGTAATGTAAATGAAGAAGTCTATAAGAAAATCATGTCGAACCGTGAGATGGGAGAAGAAGAAGCCAGAGACATCGCAAAAAAAGTGGGACTTGCCGCTTTGAAATATGGCGACCTCTCCAACCAGGCAACGAAAGACTATGTATTTGATGTTGATCGATTTACTTCCTTTGAAGGAAATACAGGTCCCTACATTCTTTATACTATGGTCCGTATCAAATCGATTCTTGCAAAGTATAAAGAAGCAAACCAGGAACCGGTCCTGAACGCTTTTCTGGACGGAACCGGCGAGTATGGTAAGAGTGAAATCGAACTTATGCTTTCTGCGGTTCGTTTTAACGATATGATGGAACATGCTGCTGATGAGATGGCACCGCACAAAATATGTCAATATATCTTTGATCTGGCAAATGCACTGAATACGTTCTATCATGAGAATAAAATTATTGCAGAAGAGAACAAGGAAAAACAGAAAGAATGGATTTCAATGATTCAGCTTGTCCTTAGAATCTTTGAACTCTGCATTGAGATACTGGCAATTGAAGCACCTGAGAAGATGTAGGAATTATGGAGGGGAATGTTCATGTTTGTTGGGCGGACAACAGAACAAAAGCAGCTGGAAGAGATCTATGCAGGAACAAAAAGTAATCTGGTCATTCTATATGGGAGAGACGGAATCGGAAAATCCGCTTTACTAGCAGAATTCATCCGTGAAGTTAGAGCCTATTATTATCTTGCCAGGGAAGCTACAGAAAAAGAGCAGCTGCTCGATATGAAGGAAGAGTTACGCGTAATTTATCCAGGAATATCACATACGGATACTAAAGAAGAAGTCGATTATTATGAATTTTTCAGAAGTCTTTTATCCTCTCATGATAAACAGGAAGGAAAACAGGTTTTCGTAATTGATGAATTTCACTATGCAGCAAAAGGCGGAAGCAGCTTCGCGGAAGCCATTGCACGTATTCTTGGTGATGTGGAGCAATTTGGAAATGTTATGTTCCTGCTTAGTACTTCGTCGGTCGAGTGGGTCGAGAATGATATGGTCAGACATCTTGGAATTACAGCACGGCTGATTTCTGGATTTATTAAGCTGAAAGAACTCACCTTTATGGAGATTGGTGAATGGTTCCCGAATCTTACCGCGCAGGAATGCATCAGTATCAATGCAATCGTTGGCGGTGTTCCGAAATACCTTGTTCAGTGGAATCAGAAACAGTCGGTTAAAGAAAACATTAAACGGCTGTTCTTATCGCCGACCGCCCCGTTTTTTCATGAATCGGAACTTTTGTTAAAATACGAACTTCGTGAATTATCTGCCTATAATGCAATCCTAAATACGCTGGCTCAGGGAAAATATAAATTAAACGAAATTTATGAAAGAACCGGATTCAGCAGAGCAAAAATCAGTGTTTATCTAAAGAACCTGATACAGATGGATCTTGTTGAAAAAGTATTCTCCATGGATACAAAAAGTCATGCCAGTGTACAAAAAGGATTATACAGGATAAAAGACAATTTCCTAAACTTTTGGTACCGTTTTATATTCCCGCAGCAGTCCATGATTTCAATCGGACGGGGAGACTGGGTCTATGATGAATGCATTGAGCCGATGTTACTTGATTATTTAAGCGAATCTTTCACCCAGTTCTGTACAGAATACCTGAAGCTTTTGGTACGTTATAAAAGAACGAAAGCGGATTA
Organism: Clostridia bacterium; assembly: GCA_003249225.1. GTDB lineage: Bacteria > Bacillota > Clostridia > Lachnospirales > Lachnospiraceae > SZUA-448. Next base: position 104,680 of record QKJQ01000012.1, read on the forward strand.
TTCTTCCTTTGGAAGCTGGAACGGAAAAGAAGGCAGGCTTGATATGATGGCTCGCTCAACCGATGGAAAGTATCTGATCGGAGCGTGCATCTGGCAGGACGAAAAAGTCGACCGTGCGCTGATCGACCATTATTTTGCTTTGGCTGAAATGACTAGATTTAAAGCAGAAGAACTCTATTTCTTTGCAAAAAACGGATTTTCTGATGAGGTAATAAGTATATGTGAAGAAAAAAAGAATGTCAAATTAGTCGATTTAAAAGATTTGTAACATAGAATTCATGGAAAACGTTTTGACTTTTTGAAAATGTGTTGGTACAATAGTACTAGTATATTTTTGGGGGATTCAGATTACTAGTGAACAAGATTGTGAGGAAGGGTGAATATGGAAGCAAAGCATACGAGAGCATATAAAATCACGATATATTTATGTCTGACAGCATTATTGATTGCTCTATACTCTACGATAACGGTATTCGCGACAGAAACCAGCGATATCTATTATGAAGGTGTTACGACCAATACAGTAAATGTACGTGAAGGTGCAGGTACCGATAACCCACAGGTCGAATATAACGGGATCCCTGTAAAGCTTGGTGTTGGGGTCGATGTAATTATTCTTTCAGAAACATTGGTCGGATCAAAAGCATGGTATGAAATCAACTTTGTATGGGAAGGCGCTGAGCTGACTGGTTATGCAACCAGTTCCTACATACTTAAATCAGATGTTACGGTAACACTGACACCTACACCGACACCATCTCCAACGGTAACACCGTCACCGGAACCTACTCCGACGACAACACCGACACCGACGGTTATTGCAGTATCCAGTACTCCGATGCCGCCGATCGGACAGGAAAGCGGAGATTTTCAAAGTGTATGGGGAATAATCATTGCGATTGTAATTATCTGTGTAATTGCTATTGTTGTAATTTATGTGAAGAATAAAGTGGCTTTTGGTAACAGCAGGAACAGTGAGATGCTGCAAAAAGTCAAGAATCTTAAAAATATAAGACTGAAAGAAGGAAAAGATGGTTCTGATTCAAAAGATCAAGCCATTGTCAGAAAACGACCGGAAGTCAGGGTACTGAATGAAGAGGAAGAGGACGCAAATGATGACTCTTTTGAACAGAATGCATTTGATGATGTATTTACAGACGGAGTTCCGACTGCGGAAGGAATAAAAGCAACAGCATCAAGGGAATCTGAAGAAAAGAAGGCATTGCGTGCAAGAATTGACGGCCTGAAACAGCATGATATTGTTGTTCATAAGTATTTCGGAAAAGGCGAAGTCTATGATAATTCAGATGTAAAGTTGTTGGAAGTACGATTTGCTTCCGATGTACGGTTCCTGAATAAAGATTCTCTGGTATCGAAACGGCTGTTGGTATTTGATGATGACAGAAAACCTGTCAGGAGATAATAACTGCATGCTTACGTTAAGAGAACTTGCAGAGGAAGAACAATCTGTATAGTCTTTGCAAAGATCAATAGCTCTGTTATTTACTGTTTAACAAATAAAGTAATACAAAAGCGAAGGAACTGTGTACATAAATTGTACCGGTTCCTTTTTATATTATAGTAGAGTTCGTTAACTTTCCAATAAAGTAAAAAGCATTCCGTGCAGGATACGTACGTACATGAAAGGTAAATTTTTATGGTATGAGCGCGTACGACGTGAAGAATATGTCCAGATACATTCTTTATTTTATTCAGAAAAAGGTATTTTATGATAAAAAACACTTGACACACATAAAACACTAGTGTACTATACAGATAGTGCACTAGAACGCAGGAAAGGAGACGCAGATGGAGTTTGATACAAATGTTCCGATTTATTTTCAAGTAATACAGGAAATAAAGAAAGAAATCATCAATGGAAGCAGAAAACTTGGTGATAAATTGCCATCCTCAAGAGAGCTTGCAGTGTTGTATAAAATCAATCCAAATACCGCAAATCGCATTTACAGGGAGATGGAGCTATCCGGACTTTGTTTTACAAAACGAGGACTGGGAACTTATATAACAGAGGATGAGACCATGCTGAAGCAGATTCGTGTTGAATTAGCCGATAAACTAATGGATGATTTTGTACAGGGTATGCGACTGCTTGGTTTATCGAGAGAGGAAATTATGAAAGATCTTGAAAAAAAATTATAAGGGAGAAAGCTTATGCTCGAATGTAAAGACGCCACCAAAAAGTATATGGGAAAAGTGGCAGTTGACCGAATGAACCTTACCGTGGAAAAAGGAAGGATTTATGCCCTGCTGGGACCGAATGGAAGCGGGAAAACAACGCTTATGAAGATGGTTGCCGGACTGGTAAAACCAACGGAAGGTGTAGTTACATACAACAAGATTCCTATTGGTATTGAATCCAAAAGAAAAGTCGCATACATGTCAACAGAACCTTTTTATTACAACTACATGAACATTGCAGATGTGGGAAAATATTATGCTGACTTCTTTGAGGATTTCAGTACTGAAAAGTATGCGCAGCTTATTGAGAGAATGAATCTTCGTACACAGGATAAAGTGAAATCCCTGTCCTCCGGTATGGCAGCGAAACTTAAAATAGCGGCTACGTTATCACGAAAAGCCGAGTTGATTCTGCTTGATGAACCGCTGAATGGAATTGACATTATTGCAAGAGAACAGATTATTACAACAATTGTAGAATCGGCAAATGATGAGAATGCGCTTGTTGTGTCCAGCCATTTAGTTGATGAACTTGAGAAGATAATTGACTATGCAGTGTTCATGAAGGAAGGCAACCTTGTAATGCAAGGTGACGCAGAAGAGATGCGGGCAGAGCGTGGTATGTCAATTGTTGAACTGTATAAAAGAATTTATGCCTAGAATGGGGAGGGTGACATGTTACAATTAATGAAATATGAATTTCGAAAGCAAATGTTTTCAAAAATAATTATTCTGGCGATTTTAGGCTTGATGGAAGTTGTATTCCTTGGTGCAGTACTTCTAAAAAAAGAAGAAGTGATGGCGATAAGTGTTTTGGGCCTGTATGTTCTGGCCTGTATGGCGGCTTTTTATGTATCAATTGAGGCAATAATAACCTTCTCAAATGATCTCAAGACAAAGCAAAGTTATATGCTTTTTCTTACACCAAAGTCTGCTTATCAGATCATGGGGGCCAAAGTTCTTGGTGCCATAATTCAGGTGTTTCTTACCGCGGCATTGTTCCTGGCTTTGGGATTTGCAGATGTTTTCTTTCTGGCGGCAAGGTACAGCAAAGTCAGTGAGATCATCGATGCGGCCAAAGAGATACTATCTGGGCTTTCCGGACTGGATATAACATTGCCTATGATACTTATGACACTGTTCCTGATCTTTATCTGCTGGATCAGCACCATTATTTTTGCAATGCTGTCGATTACATTAAGTACAACTGTTCTGGAAAACAGAAAATCAAAGTGGATCATTAGCTTTCTGTCTTTTATTTTGATCAATGTGGTTGTTTATAAAACGATGAGTCTGGTCGGAGATCAGGTAACCGCCGGCTTTTATATTTCCTCACTTGTATCGGCTGGAATTTCTGCTGTGTTTATAGCACTGGCGTCGATTGGAACATCATGGATGCTTGAAAAGAAAGTCAGCCTGTAAAAAGAAGAAATCAGTCTAAAGTTGAAAAAGTAAGATTGCAAGAGTAATAGGATAACCTGTAAACTGTAATAAATCATAAAAATTGGAAATCTGATGTATGGGTAAATCTGTCGATATAAAGTAACGGACAGAATTTCATTATCAACCATATTTAAGTTACAATGTATCATAGAACATGGATTTATATGAGTTTCTATATAACAAAAGCAAGTTATCCTTGACGGAAAGGGTCATTTTGTAGTATTTTGTCTAGTATAACAAAACAATGGAGGGCAAAATATGGCAACAATAAATCCCTTTCCGTGCATCAGGCCTGTACAGGAACTTGCCGAACGTGTTGCTGCACTTCCTTATGATGTTTATAACCGTGAGGAAGCAAAGATTGCAGCTGGAAAAGATAATCTAAGTTTTTTGAATATTGACAGAGCAGAAACACAGTTTTCAGATGATGTTGAGATTGACGACATTAGGGTCTACCAGAAAGCAAAAGAGCTGTTAGAAGCCAGAATTGAAGATGGAACGTTTATTTCGGATGATGAAGAATGCTACTATATTTATGAACTGATAATGAATGGAAGGTCACAGACTGGAATCGTAGCGTGTGCTTCTATTGATGATTATCAGAACAATATAATAAAAAAGCATGAAAATACCAGAGCGGACAAGGAGCAGGACAGAATTAACCATGTTGATACATGCAGTGCTCAGACAGGTCCGATTTTTCTTGCCTATCGTTCTGATACCGTATTAAACCTGATCATAACAAAGACAAAAAAAGAAGAAAAACTTTATTCTTTTACAGCGGAGGATGGAGTCACACATAATGTCTGGAGAATATCTGATACACTTCATGTGCATGCCATTCTGGATGCATTTTCGAAGATACAGAATATTTATATAGCAGATGGACATCATAGGGCAGCTTCCGCCGTAAAAGTTGGAATGAAGCGCAGAACACAAAAGCCTGATTATACCGGAGACGAAGCTTTTAATTTCTTTTTGTCGGTTCTTTTCCCTGAAGATCAGCTGATGATCATGCCGTATAACCGCGTAGTTAAGGATCTCAATGGAATGAATAAAGAGTCGTTCCTTGATGCAGTTAAAAAATCATTCCGTGTAATTGAAAAAGGTGAGACACCTTTTGCACCAAAGTCAAAATACTCTTATGGCATGTATCTTGACAATAAGTGGTATGAATTAAAAGCAGACAGAGAATTTTCTAAAATAAAAGATCCGGTGGAGTCACTGGATGTTTCGATTCTTCAGAATCATTTGTTAAAACCTATTCTTGGAATCGATGATCCGCGAACAGATAAAAGAATTGATTTTATTGGGGGTATCCGGGGAGTCGAGGAATTAGAAAAAAGAGTACATACCGATATGAAAGTAGCATTTTCAATGTATCCAACTTCTATTGCAGAACTTTTTGCTGTATCAGATGCAGGAAAATTAATGCCGCCCAAATCGACTTGGTTTGAACCAAAGCTGCGAAGTGGACTTTTTCTTCATAAAATTTAATACACTTCTAATTTGCGAAGAAAGGGAAATTGTGGTACTATAAATTTCAAGATACATGATAAACTATTGGCTTGAAAGGAGATATATACCATGGGAAAAGGTTTTCTGAAATTTGTTATCGGAGTCGCAGCCGTAGGTGCTGCAGCGAAAGTGGGAATGGATGCTGTCGCAAAAAAGAAAAAAGAACTGAAAGAAAAGAACGAAACAAGTGATGTGAAGGAGTACTTTAATGTAGTAGGCGGCGAGGACATTCAGGTTGTTGAAAATGCAGCAACGGACATGAAGATCCGCAACTATGTTGGCGGTGTAAACATCGATTTAAGTAAAGCTATATTCACAAAGGATATTACCATTGAATTACAGAATGTTGTCGGAGGCGTTAATCTCGTTGTTCCTGAGAATGTCAATGTTGAAGTAAAATACGAAGCAAAAATGTCAGGAACCAACAATCTTGTGAAACATCATGAAGGTGCATTTACCATATTCCTGTGTGGCAAGGTAACTGCAGGCGGTGTGAATATCCAGATTGCTGACGAAGCAACAGATTTCTATGAAGAAGATGTTACAGAAGATACAGCCGAAGCACAAGCTGCAGAGGATACAATGTCTTTTGAAGAAAAAGCGGAAGAAAAAAGCGAAGAAATGTGTTGTGAATAAATAGTGATATTTACAATATAAGCAGAAAAAGCCCTCATAACCCAGACAACGAATGTCTGATTTATGAGGGCTTTTCCTATGCGATACGATTGCTTTTTTTCTTAGTGATAGCTAAAGCAAGTCCAAAGAAAGCAATTGCGAAAGCGAATTGCATACCAATATTCTGAAAGAATTTTACAGCATTATCGCCACTTAGCTTTGTCAGATGACCAAGCATATCGTTTGACAGTACATACCAGTAGGCAGGAGTGAATTTTGCAATGGAAAGCATGCTTTTTGCCATATAGGTCATAGACACAAACACGCCGCCAAGGAAACAAAATGTGAGGGAAACTGTGGTAGCTAGTCCGGAAAGCTGGATCTGATTTTTAGCAAGAGAAGAAATACAGAAACCAAGACTGACGCCGACGACGGTAAAGACAAAACTGTTAAGGAGCAGGTAAGGAAAGACTCCACTGTTCAAAAGAGTGCTGCCATACATAACCACGGAGATAAGCATGGTCAGGCTCCAGACTAAAATTGATAAGGTGATACAGCCAAGAGCAAGCTGCAGATTTCTGCTTTTTAATGAGGTAGAAGAACAAAGCATACGTCTTCGCACATCTTCCTTGTTAAAGGCGAGCATGATCGTACCGATGATCTGAATCATTACGGAAGTCATAATATAAGGGATGAACTGAAAATAATAGGTGTATTTTTGCATGTTCGACAAGCTGCCATCTTCCGTCAAAAGAGTAACTTTGCTTTCTAATGCTGTTGTTTCAAGTGAGGATTGTAATGCGGTTTCCGCATCCTGCCCGCTCACCATGTAAGCTTTCAGGGTCGTGAGGAATTGTTCCAGCTGCATATTGACATAGATACCGCTGTATGAATTTGGTACATTGATATTATCAAGCTGAATCGTACCTTCTTTCATCAGGCTTTCGCCAAATCCTTCCGGTATGATCAGTACATATTCCACATCACGGAAGAACAAAGCATCCTGCAGCGCATCTTTGTCGTCCGGGATATCTTTCAGGTATTGTGTCTGACCCATATATTTTTTAATTGTCTGACTGATATCACTCTGATCCCGGTCAATAACAGCAACGGATATCTTTGCCGTTGAAAAGACTTCTGCTCTGGTTCCGCCAGTCAGAGATGATATAATCATATTTATACCAAGGAAAATACCAAGATACATTATAATTGTCATTTTGTTGTGGTTTATAATTTTTAAAAATGTCTTATAAACTGGCATATCGTCCCCTCCTAATAGCGAAAAAGCTTCCTACGGTAAGCAGCAGTGCCATACTTCCGAGTATGATCAGATTGGATGCATAACGCTGATAATCATCATAAACGGTAAGACTGAAAAATGCATCAGATACTAAAGCAACCGGATTGATCCTGTTCACAATAGGTGCCTTTTGCTCGATAATGTATTTAAGCTGTGAGAACATCAGACCACCAAGCATACTGAATACCATGGAAATACCAAGTGAAAGTGCAACTTTCAGACCGGGACTGCGTCTGGATACGGATCCGATGAACAATCCGAGGGTCACACCTATTATACTTCCGAGAAGGCATACGAGTAAGAAGTAGACAGGCTGACTGCCAATCTGGATTTTAAGGATAAAACGCAGATAAGCACAAACGAGGAGTACATTCGTAAAATGTACGGTAAAGGCAGCAAGAAGATCTGCGACGATCAGTTTCATGTGATGTGTTGGCGTAATGTGTCTTCTGGCACCCAGTGCAGTAATGTTTGCCTGAATATCTTCTGCATTCTGAAGCCCAAGAAAGCTTCCATAAAGGCAAGCCATGGCAATCAGGGCATAAAAATACTGAAGCATGGAATCCACTTTTTCACCACCAAGGCTGACTTCCTGCAGATAACTGATATCCGAACTCATGACAGACATGACCTCAGAAAGCTTTGAAGGATCTGTTGTCATTACCTCCATATAAACAGATGAATTCTGCTGGAAAGTGTCAGTAAATATTTTAATAATACTCTGATTCAGGCCGGAGGAAGAGAAAACCAGCGAAATGGTATCCCCATAAATGATCTGTCCATCAACGGTACCAGCTTTTACCAGATCACTGCCTTCCGCATTTGATACGGTGGTGATGGAAAACATGGGAGTATCTTCATTGAAGCTCGCTGCTTCAAGTGTATCGATGAAAGTTGTGGATAACGTATCTTCCTGCTCGATAGTAAGCGCGACCGGAATGGTCGAGAACTCTTCAGCGATAGAAGAACTGCTTCCAAAGCCTGCTTTGAAAAGCGTTCCCAGTATTACTGGAAAAATAAGTGCCCAGAAAATAAGTTCTTTTCGACGGACCAGTCCAAGCAGCCGGTATTTGTATAAATGTCCAAACATGGAATTATCCCTCCTAATCGCGTAATTCTTTTCCTGTTATTTCAAGGAAAACATCATTTAATGTGGGCAGTTCGGTATAGACTCTGCCAACAGATACCTCATTCGCTTTCATATAATCCAGAACACGGATCAGATTATGCTTTCCCTTGCTGCAGTGCAGCGTAAGTTTCTTGCCATCATAGGAAGCCTTGAACACATGCGGAAGTTCACGAACACCGGGGAGCAGTGCTTCCGGAAAATCCAGGATTTCGAGCTGAATGGTCTCCGCAGTCTTGATCATGGATTTCAACTCTTCTTTTGTTCCAAGTGCCAGATTTTTTCCTTTGTCAATAATCGCGATCCTTGTACAGATCTGTTCAACCTCTTCCATGTAGTGAGAGGTGTAAATTATCGTTGCCCCATTTTTATTAAGTTTTTGAATTCCTTCGAGAATGCTGTTTCTGCTCTGTGGATCAACTGCGACCGTCGGTTCATCCAGAATGATGAGTTTTGGTTTGTGTGCAATTCCGCAGGCGATGTTCAGTCGTCGCAGGAGACCGCCGGATAATTTTTTGGGAAGGAATTTCACATAGTCCTCCAAGCCGACAAAAGCAATGGCATCTTTTACACATTGTCTGCGTTCTTCTTTATCATAAATATAAAGACCGCAGAAATAATCAATGTTCTCATAAACTGTAAGTTCCTCAAATACGGCAACGTTCTGCATGACTACACCGATTTGTTTTTTGCTTTCGTAGGTATTCGGATTCATTTCTTTCCCAAAGACTTCGATTGATCCCTTATCATACTCCAAAAGAGCAAGAATACAATTGATTGCTGTTGTTTTTCCGGATCCGTTTGGCCCCAGAAGTCCAAAGATTTCCCCTTCTTCTACTTCAAGATTCATATGATCAAGCGCTACCAGCTCTTTATAACGTTTCACAAGATTGTTTACTTTTACTACCATAACGAAGCTCCTTTTCTTTTTTTTACATCATAGCAAAGATAAGGATCAGGAAACAGTGAAGATTGTCAGTATTTCATATGACAAATGTCATATCTCGACAAAGAAAGCAGCATCGGGTATAATGAAGCCATTAAGCAGAGAAAGGAAGGAAGACGCTGTGGAAAGCATAATTGACCGTATTTTACTGTTTTGTCTGAGTTTTCTGCTTGCTGTTCTTGCGTACTCTGCAAAGACCGGTGTTTTAGGTCAGAAGATTAATGAGATCGTTGTCGGGGTTTTAGTTTCAATCATAGTCAGCACATTTTGCCTGTACTTTGACAGATTCATGGTATCAATGGTCCTTTGTATCATTTACCTGATTGCAGCCTGTATCTACTCTCCGCTGATTTTTTTTCTTCCGCTCATCTGTTACGATGCCTGCAGGTACAGACAATGGGTGACGCCTGCGATTACAGGACTTGTTTTGATTCTTCATTTTCAGGAAATTGATCCGATTTTCCTGCTTTTACTTATTCTTTTTATTATTCTGTCTGTAATTATAACCTGGAGAAACAAGAACCGGCTGCAGATGACAAAAGAGCTTTTGATGCAGAAGGATGCTGCCAGAGAACTCAATTATATAATGGAGGAGAGGCAGAAAGAGTTTATGCAGAAGCAGGATTATGAAGTTCATGTGGCAACACTGAAAGAGCGGAACCGAATTGCCAGAGAAATTCATGATAATGTGGGACATTTGTTATCAAGATCCATTCTTATGGTAGGAGCACTTCTTGCTGTAAACAAAGAAGAAAAGATGAATTCGCAGTTAAAGGATCTGCAGGATACTTTATCGGGTGCTATGGATAATGTCAGAAGCAGTGTTCATGATCTGCATGATGATTCCATTGATTTACATGAGGCATTAAATAAGATAGTACATGATTTTGTCTTTTGCAATATATCAATGGATTACGATATGGGAGAGCATGTCGAAAGAAAAATTAAATACTGCTTTATTGCCATTGTAAAAGAAGCATTATCGAATGTTATGAAGCATAGTAATGCTACGAAGGTCATCATTCATCTTTGGGAGCATCCGGGGTTGTACCAGCTCGTCATCAAGGACAATGGAACCAAAGCGGCAGATCTGGATTCGGACAAGGGAATTGGACTGCTGAATATGAAGGAACGTGTCGGTGCTGTCAATGGCACCATTAATTTCTCTTTTCAGGAGGGTTTCCAGATATTCGTATCCGTGAGAAAAGGTGAAATAGAGAAAATAAACAGGGGGTCTTATGAAGATCGTATTGGTTGATGATGACAGGCTTGTCAGTAGTTCATTGAAGATTATACTGGAAGCAGAAAATGGTATGGAAGTGATAGGTATCGGACACAACGCGAAGGAAGCTTATGATCTGTATGTTGAGAAACACCCGGATATCATGCTTATGGATATTAGAATGCAGGGTGAGACAGGGCTTGATGCAGGAGAGCGAATCTTAAAATGCGATCCGGATGCAAAGATAATATTTCTGACGACTTTTTCAGATGATGAGTATATTATTAAAGCGCTCAGAATAGGAGCAAAGGGATATCTTCTGAAACAGGACTATAACAGTATCCTGCCGGCTGTGTTGGCGGTTGCCTCCGGACAGAGTGTCTTTGGAGATGATATTGTCAGTCGCATACCCAAGGTATTCTATCAGAAAAGCGATGTGTTTTCCGGGTCGGAGTTCGGACTGACAGAGAAAGAAACAGAATTGATTCAATTAATAGCAGAAGGCCTCAGCAACAAAGAAATTGCGGAAGCCTTGTATCTTGGAGAAGGGACCGTACGCAACTATCTGAGTACGATTCTTGATAAGCTGCAGCTGCGTGACCGTACACAGCTGGCTGTGTTCTATTATAAAAATCGTGGGAAATCCCAGTGACCAAAGCAGCATAAAACTTTTTCCACTGTATAGAGAGCAGCTTCCTGATCGCATAACTGCTGCGAAAAGGAGGCTCTTTTTTCTATGTCGGCGCCTGGTCCTACGTTCTTATATTCGGCATAAAAGATGGTTTCATAGGCATCTTTTTTATCCCAGTCATGCCAGCCGGCAGGATGAATATGATCACCCAGATGGCAGTGCAGGAAAACAGTCTTGGCAAAGCTTCGCCATGGTCTTCCAAGATACACACTTCCTTTTGGACAATCACTTGTCAGTCTGCAGTTCTCAAATACATATCCATACGTCTGATCCTGTGGAGTGGAAGCGGCTGTAATGTAACCATGAATGCTCGCAGATTCCATTTCTTTCGCCTGCAGTTTTCCTTCGTATTTTACGGAGAATATCTCACAGTCTTCAAAATAGGCAACAGCACCGCCGAAGATAAAATCAACATCACCTTCAATATAACATTGATGATAGTAGTGTCTCCCGGGTCGTCTCTCGCAAAATTCTTTTGGACCGGTAAAACCACCGATCTGATACGCTGTAGGCGGAAGCGGAGCTGTAAATAAAGTATCCTGACATCCCAACAGACGACAATTATCAAAACATATACGGTCTCCGTCAATATATAAGGCCAGTGCCTGTCCGTAAATTCGTCCGGATCCTGCGGAATTCTCGAAAGTCAGATTCTTTGCCATGAAATCATCGGCGTCAATCATAACTGTTGGGGTGCGAAAGGTTCCGCGTTTTGATTCGTCCGGCATGAGCATCAGGGCATAATCACCATAGGTAATAATTGTTGTTGAAGCATCTGCTCCCTCTAGTGTTACGAAGTCTCTGTTTATTGTGAATTTTTCGTTATAAACTCCGGGGCAGACATGTATGGTAACAGGTTCGCTGCCGGAAGGAAGGTTTACTAATGCTTCTGTTATGGTCAAATACTCACCGGGTGCAGCATTTTTTGATACCGTAAATAATGTTTCCATGATGATCCTCCTAGAATAAAGCCTTAATGAACTCATCATAGCAGACCATTCTTAAAATGACAATAGAGGATATCCCTCAGGATGTATTTTAAGTTGAAGCAAAAGGGGAATTGTGGTACTATTAATGTGATTTAGTTGTTTTGGTACATATCTTGCGGAGAACAAACCGCTTTTCATTGTGTAAAATAAAATTTCAGGAGGATAAATAAGATGGCAAATATACCAACACCGCACATTAATGCAGCTATGGGGGATATCGCAGAGACCGTTCTGATGCCGGGAGATCCGCTCCGTGCAAAGTTTATCGCAGAAACCTATCTTGAGAATGTCATTTGTTTTAACCAGATCCGTAACATGCTTGGATTTACAGGAGTATACAAAGGGAAAAAAGTTTCCGTTATGGGAAGTGGAATGGGAATTCCATCCATTGGGATTTATTCCTACGAATTGTTTAACTTTTATGATGTACAGAACATTATTCGTATCGGTTCTGCCGGTGCGCTTGCAGATAACGTGAAAGTACGTGACATAGTAATTGCCATGGGAGCTTCAACAAATTCCAACTATGCGGATCAGTTCAAAACACCGGGAACCTTAGCACCTGTTGCAGATTTTTCGTTGCTTCGCAAAGCAGTGGAAGCGGCAGAAGCAAAGAATCTCTCCGTTGTTGTCGGAAACATTCTGTCCAGCGATACATTTTACGATGATAACAAAGAAGCAAATGATCTGTGGAAACGCATGGGTGTTCTTGCCATTGAGATGGAATCTGCGGCATTATATCTGAATGCGGCCAGAGCAGGAAAAAAGGCACTCGGAATCTTTACGATCTCCGATCATATCTACACGCATGAAGTTTTATCGGCAGAGGAAAGACAGACCTCCTTCACTGATATGATGGAAGTTGCGCTTGACTGCGCGGTAAAATAGAATTTCACTTTTGTAAGTGAATCAAGTGGAAAAATAAGATACAGAGCAATAAAGAATGAGGAACAGACAGGCGGGATTGTATATGATACAGGAATTATGGGATGCAGTGCTCTCAGGAGATGAGATACGGAAGAATCTTATCCAATTGAAAGAATTAATTAAAATGGATACAGAGGAAGGCTTTGCTGCAGAAAAGCAGCTTCGCCAACTTGTTCAGGACGGCAGGGAGGAAGACATCGCTGCCCTGCTTCATCATGAGGATGCAAAGATAAGGAAGAACATAGCACTGATTCTAGGAATTCTTGTTGTTGAAAACTTCCTTGAATCTCTTTGGAATGCTTATTGTGAAGAAGAGACTTTGTTCGTCCGTCCGGCTTATCTGGAGGCACTTGCAGGCTATGATTATCGATGTTACATTAAAGATATGAAAAAAATTCTTACCGTCCTTGAATCGGAGGCAATCACAGAGGATACCAAGAAGCACCGGAGTGAAGAAATCAGACGTCTGCATGATCTGCTTCGTAATGAAAATGAGGGTCAACACGTGTTTACCGGATTTCATCTTCCGGCAGAAGTCGTACTTTTGACCAATCGGAATCATATTCATTGTACTACAGAAAAGCTTCATGGAATAAAATACAAAGAGTTCAACGCCGGGGTCATCGTTCAGACGAATGCTCTTGAAGAAGTTCTGTCCGTTCGCACCTATGAAGAACTATTGTTTATTATTCCGGGCTTGCAGAATTGCCCTAACGAATTAAAAGCTGCGGCACATGCAATTGCATCGAGCCGATTGCTGGCTTTCCTTTCGGAACGTCACAGTGGCGACGGGCCGTTCTTTTTCAGACTTGAGATCAAAGGGCAGTCGGACCTTGAAAAACGTGCTGTATTTACAAAACAGCTTGCTGCAATTATAGAAGAAGAAACAAAAAGAAAAATGATTAATTCAACCAGCCGTTATGAACTTGAAGTACGGCTGATCGAAAGCAGAAGCGGTCAGTATAATGTCCTTGTCAAGTTGTTTACCTTTAAGGACGAGCGTTTTGCATACCGTCTGGAGTCTACTCCTTTTGATATAAGGCCGGTAAATGCTGCGCTTACTATGGAACTGACGAAAAAGTTCCTGAGAGAAGATTCACAGATTCTTGATCCGTTCTGCAATGCCGGAACCATGCTGATCGAAAGAAGTAAGATGGGGCCGGTCGGAACTTTATATGCACTGGATGTATATCCGGATTCTATAACAAAAGCAGAAGTTAACTTTCAGGCAGCTGATCTGAAGGTTAATCTTATACAACGTGATTTTGCCAGTTTCCAGCATGATTATCTGTTTGATGAGATTATCACGAACATGCCGTCTGCGCGTGGTAAAAAGACGGAAGATGAGATATGGGACTTATATCAGTTGTTTTTTAAAAGAGCGAAAGAATTGCTTGCAGAAGAGGGGATAATCATACTTTATTCCCATAACAGAAAAATGATACAGAAACTTGGGAACTGTAAACCATTTTGTATCGTCGGAGATTTTGAGATTTCGATGAAAGAAAAGAGTTATGTATTTGTCATACGATTCTGCAATGCTGCCTGAAACTGATAGAAACAATAATGATAGAAACAATGATAAAAACAATGATAAAAACAATGATAAAAACAATGATAAAAACAATGATAAAAAATGATATTAACAATGATATATAGACATAAAAACAGACATGAAGTAAGAAGCATACCCCAAAAGCATAAAATAAGAAGCATGCAGAATTATGAAGCTATAGAAATGGGAAGTGTACAGTAAGAAACGTATAGAAATATAGAAACGTACAGGTAGAAAGAAGCATATAAGAATATAGCTGCAGACAACGATGTGCCAGAGTGTACAGAAATGGAGAGATGAATGAAATTAATATCATGGAATGTTAACGGACTGCGTGCCTGCGTTGGAAAAGGTTTCAGCGAGTACTTCAACGCGATGGATGCGGATGTATTTTGTTTACAGGAAACAAAGCTTCAGGAAGGACAGATCGATCTTGAGCTTCCAGGATATTTTCAGTATTGGAACTATGCCGTGAAAAAAGGTTATTCAGGTACCGCTATTTTTACAAAGCGTAAGCCGGTATCGGTACAGCTTGGGCTTGCAATAGAAGAGCATGACCAGGAAGGAAGACTGATCACGCTGGAATACCCTGAATATTATGTCATAACAGTATACACACCAAATTCGCAGGATGGTTTGAAACGCCTTTCTTATCGTATGGAATGGGAAGAAGCTTTTCGGGATCATCTGACAAAACTTGCAAAGGTAAAACCGGTCATGGTATGTGGTGATATGAATGTCGCCCACGAAGAGATCGATCTGAAAAATCCAAAAACAAATCATATGAATCCTGGCTTCACCGATGAAGAACGTGAAAAATTCACAAAATTGCTGAATGCCGGGTTTATCGATACGTTCCGTTATATGTACCCGGATACACAGACATTTTCCTGGTGGTCTTACCGGTTTCAGGCAAGAGATAAGGGAATCGGCTGGCGTATTGATTATTTTCTGACATCAAAAGATCTTGAGAGCAAGATAACAGATGCAGTGATTCATACGGAAGTTCTTGGTTCGGATCATTGTCCGGTTGAGCTTCAGATCTCACTTGGTGAATAACCAACAACAAAGAAATGAGGAATGCAGATTATGGGTAACATAACGGAAAATACAGAAGAAAAGAAGCAACAAGAGAATGATGAGAAGTCAAAGGTGGAGGAAGGGCTGACAAAAGCGAAAACATCCCGTAAAAGAAACAAGCTGATTGCTGTTATTGCTATATTATTAATAATAGCCGGTGTATGCATTTTCTCATATCCGATCGTTATGAAGACCATCAGCAATTATAAGCAGGATAAAATGCAGGAAGAAATAAAAGCAGTCATTCTTGAGAATATGCAGCAGCAGGCAGAAAAAGATGCGGAGCAACAGGAAGCTGAACTTACACAAGCTGCAGAAAATCAGGATAGTACGGCAGATACAGCAACACCATCACCGACACCGCAGGCGCTTGATGAGATTCAGATTGTGGAGGATGATACTTCATCGGACACAGAAGATTCGGCAAATCTTAGCGATCGTCTTTTGGGTCAGGAGTTGCTTGGACTTATCGAAATTGATTCCATGAATTTATTTTATGCCGTAATAGAAGGTACGGAAAAAGATAATTTATCAGCGGGAATCGGGCATATGACCGGGACAGCAGCAATCGGCGAAGTTGGTAACTGCGCACTGGCCGGACATCGTGGCGGAACATATGGTAAGTATTTCAGACACATCGATGAATTATCTTTAGGAGATGAAATCCTGTTAACTGATATTGCAGGAAATGAATACAGTTATACTGTATATGATATGTTCATTGTTGAGCCGGAAGAAATGTGGGTCATTGATCCGGTGGATGACGTATCAAGAACACTTACATTGATAACCTGCGAGAACAGTGGAACACAGCGCTTGATCGTCCGGGCAAAGATCCTCGAGTAAGGTATGAAGGGAAAGGTGTTAACTTGATAGAACAGTTTATAAGAACTGCCATGCTGATTGGCGAAAATGGACAGGAAAGTTTATTTCATAAACATGTTGCTGTCTTTGGTGTCGGCGGTGTTGGCGGGTATGCAGCAGAAGCACTGGCCAGAGCGGGAATTGGCAAGCTGACCTTGATTGATAATGATACAGTGTCGGAATCAAATCTGAACCGTCAGATCATTGCACTGCACAGTACCATCGGAAAAGAAAAAGTTGAAGTCATGAAAGAGAGAATCCTTGATATAAATCCTATGGCGCAGGTCATCTGCAGAAAGATGTTCTATCTGCCGGAGAATGCCGGAGAAATCGATTTTACTGAGTTCGACTATATAGTTGATGCCGTGGATACGGTAACGGCAAAGATTGATATTATTAGCAGAGCTGTTAACGAAAAGATTCCGATTGTCAGCAGTATGGGTGCCGGTAATAAGCTGGATTCCCAAAAGTTCCAGATAGCAGATCTCTCAAAAACAAGTGTTTGTCCATTAGCAAAAGTTATGAGAAGAGAGCTTAAAAAACGTGGAATAGAGCATATAAAAGTCGTTTATTCAACTGAGAATAAAGAGACGGTACAAACAAAGCATGAGCAGGTCAAAGTCAGCGCTGCAGACCACATAACCTCAGAGGACGTTTCAGCTCAAAGCCAGACAATGAATAGTACGCAGTTCGAGACAAAGCACAAGCAGGAAAATGAACCTGAAACTTTACCGATCCGAAAGGCAAAGCATATACCGGGCAGCATTGTGTTTGCACCGGCAATCGCCGGTCTGATGCTTGCAGGGGAGGTTATCAACGATCTGATAAAAGAAGGATAACACTATGTATACGATTGCAGCTTCGTTACTGGGTATAATTCTAATGATTTTTATAGTACTTCCGCTTTATATCTTCTTTAAACGAAGTAAAAAAGAAGGCTCTGCTAAAATTGCTGTCATTTTGAAAGGGAGCATTACACTAATTGCTTTACTTTATTGCGTGGCCGGCTGGCAAAGAGCAGGAGCAGAAACAGATGGCAGCACCTTACCATGGTTCATGAATAGTTTCTGGCCGGTCGCTGGTCTGTTGCTATGCTTGGCCGCAGATGTCTTACTGGAAATTGTTTTCTTTGCAGGTATGGGACTTTTTTTTCTGGGGCATGTCTGTTATATCCTGTTTTTTATACAGATCGGAAAAGTATCAATGGCTGCAATTCCAGTATTTCTGATACTTGAGACGGTGATGGTTCTTTACTTCTGGCAGTATCACAAGAAACTTGGAAAATCGACGATTGCCTATATGCTGTATGGAAGCTTGATTCTGGTTACATTTTCCTTTGGTATTTTTCTTCCTTTCACTGCAGGTGAAATGGGAGTTTTGCCTGCGATGGCTGCGGTACTGCTTGTTATCAGTGATTATATGCTTGCTTACCAGATCATCGTTAAAAAATCAGAATTCAGAGAAGTAGTACTTCTTGGGTTTTACTGGGCAGGACAGTATTGTATGGCAATGAGTTTGTTTCTGCCGGTTTATCTGTATGATCTATGATGCACATGCTATAAATTTCATATCATAGAAGGGTTTATTCGCCAAAATAAAAGGAAAGGCTGTGAAAAATGATTTACATTTTTCACAGCCTTATTTTTCGCTGTATGGTTCCTTTATGGCTTTTTTATTAAAGAGTTCGTTCTATTTTTCGCGTTCTGCAAGAAGCATGGCACGTACTTTTAAGGAAAGTCCAAACAAGTTGATGAAACCTTCTGCGTCGTGATGATCATAAAGTGCACCCGTTGTAAAGGAAGCAAGACTTTCACTATAAAGAGAATAAGGTGATGTTGAACCCTGACGGATGATATTTCCTTTGTAGAGTTTCATTCTTACTTCACCGGTTACATACTGCTGTGTGGATTCGATGAAAGCCTGAAGAGCTTCACGAAGCGGGGTGAACCATTTTCCTTCATATACGATGTCAGCAAATCTATTACCGATACCTTTTTTGAATGTCATGGTATCGCGGTCAAGAATCAATTCTTCGAGCTGCTGATGAGCTTCCATAAGAATCGTTCCGCCCGGAGTCTCATATACACCACGGGATTTCATGCCAACAACGCGGTTCTCAACGATATCAATAATGCCAATGCCGTGTTTGCCGCCAAGAACATTCAATTCCTCAATGATCTGAGATGCTTTCATGGTTTTACCATTCAAAGCGACAGGAATACCTTTTTCAAAGGTAAGTGTCAGTGTCTCAGAATCGTCAGGAGCTTTTTCCGGTGATACGGAAAGGGTCAGAAGATGATCATAATTTGGTGCTGTAGCAGGGCTCTCAAGTTCGAGACCTTCATGGCTGATGTGCCAGAGATTCCTGTCACGGCTGTAACTGTGACTTGCGTCGAACGGAAGGTCAATACCATGTGCTTTGCAGTATTCGATCTCATCTTCACGTGACTGCATCTTCCAGGTATCGTTGCATCTCCATGGAGCAATGATCTTTAAGTCAGGAGCAAGCGCTTTGATGCCAAGCTCAAAACGAACCTGATCATTACCTTTTCCAGTTGCACCATGGCAGATTGCAGTCGCATTTTCGAGTCTTGCAACTTCAACAAGACGTTTTGCTATGCATGGACGTGCCATGGAAGTTCCCAGCAGGTATTTATTCTCATAAACTGCATTTGCCTGTACACATGGAATGACGAAATCATCAACGAATTCATCTGTCATGTGCTCAATGTAGAGTTTTGTAGCACCGGAAAGCTTTGCTCTTTCTTCAAGACCATCCAGTTCATTGCCCTGTCCAACATCGATACAGCAGCAGACAACATCATAATCATAGTTTTCTTTCAGCCACGGGATGATAGCGGTTGTGTCCAGTCCACCCGAATAAGCTAATATAACTTTTTCTTTCATAGTAAAGTAACCTCCTATAAGCATTTTTGCGATAATATGCATAATATGCAAAATCATTTTATAAATATACACCATTTGATTTTATAATGCAAGTGCAATATGCAACCAAATTTTATTATTTTATTGGAGAGTTTACAAAACTCTCATGTAAAATAATCATGCATTCCGTGCTGAATGCATAGGTTTGACATTCTGAAAGGTTCAACCTTGTGTTTTTACAAAAGCAGACTTGTCAGTAAGAATATATATCAAAAATGCGAAAAAAGCAAGTAAGAGGCTTAGAAATACGTTTAATTTCCAAAGCAGATTTACAAACGGCAAGGCTTCTATTATACTGGAAAAAGGAAAAGCGCGATATGTATTGAATAAAAGAAATTTTAGACCGACAGAAGAATATGGGTCGGGATATGTATAAAAAAGAAGGAGACATCATGAGACTACAGGACAGAGAGACGTTATTATTTATTGGAGATTCCGTTACGGATGCAGGAAGACAAAGACCGATTGGTGTTGCAGCAGGCGACGGTCTCGGAACCGGCTATGTAAGAGTCGTTGATACATTATTGAATGTTTATTATCCGGAACAATTCTTTCAGATCATTAATATGGGGTGCAGCGGCCATACAACAAGAGATCTTCTTGCGCGCTGGGAGACAGATGTATTTGACCTGAAACCAGACAGAGTGGTGCTATGCATTGGGTTTAATGATGTATGGCGCCAGTACGACAGCCCGGCTCGTCCTTCTGCACATGTGCTTTTGGATGAATACCGCAGTAATCTTAAAACAATGATTGAAAGTACAAAAGACAGGGTAAAAGAACTGATCTTAATGACACCTTATTATCTTGAGAAGAATCCGGAGGATGCCATGCGCAGAAGCATGGACGAATACGGTGGTGCCGTGAAGGAACTGGCGAAGGAATACGGACTTGCATGTGTTGACCTTCAGAAGGAGTTCGATGATTATCTGAATTACCGCTATCCGGCCTATGTCATGTGGGACAGAGTGCACCCGGGAGCAGTCGGAGGTTTTATCATTGCACGTACGTTCTTACGTGAGCTTGGGTTTGACAGACCAATTATGTAACAGAAGAATGTTCAGAAGTGATTGTATTTCATATTTATAAAGGAACAGGCTCTGAGCAGTAAAGAGTGAAAGAATAAGATGGTAAGCAGACAGAATAAGCTATTTAACAGAATAGCTATTGAGCGAACGAACAGCAGATATAAGAACAGCAGACATAAAAACAGCAGACATAAAAACAGATGGTTTATTCATTAGATTGGAGAAATTATGCAGAATATTATATTGGCATCAGGGTCACCGCGGCGGAAGGAAATTATGGAACAGGTCGGGATTCCCTTTACCTGCATACCTAGTACAAAAGAAGAGATTATGCGTGACTGTTCGCCGGATGAACTGGTACGGGAACTTTCTCTCATGAAAGCTTCCGATGTGTCAGAACAGTTGCAAGGAGATTTTATCGTTCTGGGAGCTGATACGGTCGTTGCAGTAAATGGTAAGATACTCGGGAAACCAAAGAGTAAAGAACATGCCTTTGAGATGCTTTCAATGCTGCAAAACGGTGTACATCAAGTCTTTACCGGAGTTACCGTTTTATGCAAGTCGAATGATGGTTCTCAGACAATGAGAAACTTTTCGGTCGAAACTAAAGTCTTTGTAAGGCCGATGGCAGAACAGCAGATACTTGATTATATTGAAACCGGTGAACCGATGGACAAGGCTGGTGCTTATGCTATTCAAGGACTTTTTGCACCGTTCATATCCGGTATTGAAGGTGATTATTACAACATTGTCGGCTTTCCGATTGCCGCTATTGTAAAGGAAGCAATGGAGCTTGGAATCGACCTTTTAAAAAAAGATTAAAAAAACTTGCATAATATGCATAATGGATGTATAATTATGAAATCCAATTTTAGCTATGAGAACGAGGGAAGACTTATGATAAGATCAATGACGATCGAAGACTACGAAAGTGTTTATAAATTATGGGAAACAATAACCGGCATGGGTCTGCGAAGTATGGATGATTCCAAAGAAGGAATTGAACGCTTTCTAAAGAGAAATGAAGGGCTGAGTGTTGTTGCCGTTGAAGATGAAAAAATTGTTGGCTGCATTCTCTCCGGACATGACGGACGAAGAGGCTGTCTATATCACGTCTGTGTGCATGCAGAGTACAGAAATCGAGGAATCGCCAGTAATATGGTGAAGTTTGCATTGCAGGCATTAAAAGAAGAGCATATTAACAAAGTGTCCATTATTGCTTTTAAGAAGAATCGATTAGGGAACAATTTCTGGACCGGCCTTGGCTGGGAGATGCGAGAAGACGTGAACTATTATGATCTGGTTCTTAACGAGGCAAATGTAACGACATTTATTAATGTATAAAGAGTAAGAAAGGCTGGTAAGATTCTATGAAAAAAATAAAAGGTGGCGTTACCGCCGCAAAGGGTTTCAAAGCAGCATCAGCACAGGCTGGAATAAAATATAAGAACAGAAGTGATATGGCACTTGTTGTGAGCGATGTTCCTGCAGTATCCGCAGGGACGTTTACAACAAATGTTGTGAAAGCGGCTCCGGTGCGCTGGGATATGAAGCTGATCAAAGAGAATGAAACGGTACAGGCCATTGTGCTCAATAGTGGAATTGCCAATGCATGCACCGGCAAACTCGGAGATGAAAACAATGAAAAAATGGCGGAATTAATCGCTGATGCAACAAAACTTTCTAAGTCAAGTATTCTTACCGCATCCACCGGTGTAATCGGAAAGCAGCTTGTTATGGATGCAGTTGCAAGAGGAGCGGTGCAGCTGGCTAAGAACCTGTCAGAATCACTGGAAGCAGGAACAATGGCTGCTAAGGCAATCATGACAACGGATACCTTTGATAAAGAATGTGCAGTTGAAGTTGATATTGATGGCGTGAATGTGACCATTGGTGGAATGTGCAAAGGTTCCGGGATGATCCATCCGAATATGGCGACAATGCTCGGTGTTGTCACAACGGATGCTAAGATTGCAAAGAAAGCATTACAGAAAGCGGTAAGTGATGCCGTAAAAGTGACATTTAACATGATTTCTGTCGACAGGGATACTTCTACGAATGATTCCCTGATTGCTATGGCAAATGGTCTGGCAGAGAATACAGAAATTTTGGAAGATAGTACTGCGTATACAGTGTTTTATGATGCATTGCTGATGGTACTACGTACCTTATCGAAGATGATGGCGGCGGACGGAGAAGGTGCTACGAAACTGTTTGAATGTACGATCGTCGGAGCAAATGACAAAGCACAGGCTGAAGTTCTCGCAAAGTCCGTAATTACGTCAAGTCTGGTAAAGACAGCTGTTTTTGGTAATGATGCGAACTGGGGAAGAATTCTTTGCGCTATGGGATATGCTGGCGAGGTATTTGATCCGGAACAGGTCGATCTTTATATTACCGGGAAAGAGGAGTTTTCATTTTACGAAACAGATAGTGAAGTTATTCTGAAGGATTGTCTGAAGCTGGTCGAAGATGGTATGGCGACCGATTACTCAGAAGAAGAGGCAACAAAAATATTATCCTTAAAGAAGGTAACAGCAATTGCAGATTTGAAGATGGGAACCGCATCAGCCACTGCATGGGGATGTGATCTTACCTATGATTATGTTAAGATTAATGCAGACTACCGTTCATAAAAAAGGAGCTGAAAAGGAAAATGAAAAACGATATGTTAAAAGCGCAGACACTGATTGAGGCGTTGCCTTATATTCAGAAATTCAATAATAAAAAAGTAGTTGTTAAATATGGCGGCAGTGCCATGATCGATCCGCATCTTCAGATGAATGTCATCATGGATATCGTTCTTTTGAAACTTGTTGGGATGCAGCCAATCGTTGTTCATGGCGGTGGTAAAGAGATATCGAAATGGGTTGGACTCTTAGGCCATGAATCACAGTTTGTGGAAGGTTTCCGTGTTACCGATAAAGAGACAATGGAAGTGGCAGAAATGGTTTTAAGCAAGGTGAATAAAAATCTTGTACAGATGGTTGAAAAGCTTGGCGTTCGTGCAGCCGGGATCAGCGGAAAAGATGGATCGACACTGATGGTCGATAAAAAGTATGTGAACGGACAGGACATCGGGTTTGTCGGAAATATTAAGACCGTGAACACTGAGTTGATTGATACACTGATCAAAAATGATTTTATTCCAATCATATCTCCCATTGGTCTGGATGATGAATTCCAATCCTACAATATTAATGCGGATGATGCTGCCTGTGCTGTAGCGACGGCGATCGGTGCAGAAAAACTGGCTTTCCTGACAGATATTGAAGGAGTGTATACCGATTACAACGATAAAAGCACATTGCTTTCCGTTCTGACTCTGCAAAAAGCAGACGAACTGATGGCACAAGGGTTTATCGGCGGAGGTATGCTTCCAAAACTAAAAAACTGCGTAGATGCAGTTAAGAACGGAGTTTCCAGAGTTCATATACTGGACGGTAGGATGGAACACTGCCTGCTGCTTGAATTCTTTACCAATGAAGGGATCGGGACGGCGATTATTAACGATGAATCTGTATTGTTCGAGCATGAGACAAAAGATAAGGAGGCGTAAACTATGAGTAAATCAGAAGACAAAAGCCTTACTGCCAAAGAATGCATGCAGAGAACAGAAGAAGTCATAATGCACACATATAACCGTTATCCAATTGTCTGGGACAAGGGAAGTGGTGTCGATCTTTATGACATCGAAGGAAAAAAATACCTTGATTTTGTTTCTGGAATTGCGGTGCATGCGCTGGGATATGAAAATGAAAAGTGGAAGACAGCCATTAAAGATCAGCTTGATAAACTGACCCATATATCAAACTATTATTATTCTGTGCCTATGATGCAGGCGGCTGAGAATGTAACGAAAGCCTCCGGCATGGACCGTGTGTTTTTTACAAACAGCGGGACCGAAGCCGTGGAAGGTGCAATCAAGACAGCAAGAAAATATTATTACAATAAAAAAGGCAAAGCTGACAGCGAGATTATTGCCATGGATCATTCCTTTCACGGAAGAAGTCTTGGCTCGCTTTCTGTTACCGGAACCAAAAAGTACAGAGAGGCTTTCGAACCACTGATTGGCGGAGCTGTGTTCGCGACCTATAATGATCTGGAAGATGTGAGATCAAAGATCACAGATAAGACAGCGGCGATACTTCTTGAGACCATTCAGGGAGAAGGAGGCGTATATCCGGCCACAAAAGAATTTATCACAGGAATTCGTAAGCTTTGCGACGAGCATGATATTCTCATGATACTTGATGAAATTCAATGTGGCATGGGCAGAACGGGTACGATGTTCGCCTATGAAAATTATGGCGTGAAACCGGACGTGGTAACAATTGCAAAAGCACTGGGCTGTGGTATCCCGGTAGGTGCATTTGCTACAACGGAAAAAGCAGCTGCGTTGGTTGCAGGTGACCATGGAACGACGTACGGAGGAAATCCGCTTGCTATGGCAGCGGTGAATGCAGTATTTGACCAATTTGAAGAACTTCAGATACTGGAGCATGTGAAAATGGTTGGAGCGTATCTTTTTGAGCAGCTTGAATTGGTAAAAGAAAAGTATGACTGCATCATCGGTCATCGTGGGGTTGGTCTGATTCAGGGATTGGAGTTTTGTGTTCCGGTCGGAGATATCATTAAAAAGGCAATCGAAGGCGGATTAATTCTGATTAACGCCGGAGCTGATGTAATCCGTTTTGTTCCCCCGCTTGTCATCGAGAAAGAACATGTAGATGAAATGATACGTAAACTGACAGCAAGTATTGATGCGGTTATGTAAAATTGCTCAATCGAATGTAAATCAAACAATAAGAAAAGCAGTGTCTCACTATTGTGTGGCACTGCTTTTATCAGGGTAATGTAAGTTTACAGGGTAATGGTCTGACCATAACAATGGATATATATGACATATATGTAGAAAATTACAATTGATATTCGGTTAAAATTCCCTCTTGTATATATAGAATTAATTCGCTACAATAATAATATCAATGTGTTGAGGGCAGATTGGGAGCACGGATAACAGGATCATTCTGTTAGGAGGTGCTTGCGATGAACAAAAAGAAAAAATGGCTTAAAATAGGTATAGTAGCAGTTGCTTTGATTATCTCGGGATTTGTGTATTGTTTTATTCATCTTGGTACAAAGAATAATGCGGATATGATCACGTATCAGCTTCAGACAGGAAATACAGGTGGAAGTCAGGTGACTGGAAGCGTTATAACGAACAGCGATACAACAGGTGATGCAGTGACCTTTGATGAAGAGCGAACGGGAGCAGAAGAAACCGTTTCACTAATGGAAGGAGCAGATTCCAAGACATCTGTTTCAGAGAAAATGACAGATCAGACCGAACTTACATCCATTATTGTTTATGTCTGCGGTGCTGTTATGACTCCGGGTGTTTACGAATTAAAGGAAGAATCGCGTGTGGTTGATGCTATTTATGCCGCAGGCGGACTTGCAGTACAAAATGCAGCAGAACTGATCAATCAGGCTGAAAAGATTACGGATGGTCAAAGAATTTACATCCCTTATGCAGAGGACCTGACTGCACTAAGTGAAGCAGAGATTGCGGCGGGACAGTCGGCAGTATCCCAGAAGACTGAAACCGTTGATAACAATAAAAAAGTCAATATCAATACAGCAAAGGAAGAGGAGCTGATAACCTTGACCGGAATCGGACCTTCCAGGGCGCAGAGTATTATAGCTTACAGGGAAGAGAATGGATTTTTTGAGGAACCGGAGGATATTATGAATGTACCGGGAATCAAAGAAGCTGCATATGATAAGATAAAAGATGACATATGTACCTATTAGTAGAAGCATGCAGAGTGTGAAGATGGATCCTGTTTAGCACAGGAAGAAACGAGGTAGCGGCTGTGGCGAAAAAAGTTCTTGTAGTGGATGATGAGAAGCTGATTGTTAAAGGAATTCGATTTAGTTTGGAACAGGATGACATAGAAGTAGATACGGCATACGACGGAGAAGAGGCAATAACTGCAACAAGACAAAAAGAATATGACTTGATCATTCTGGATGTAATGCTGCCTAAGCTGACGGGGTTTGAAGTATGTCAGCAGATAAGAGAATATTCAGATGTTCCGATCATTATGTTAACCGCAAAAGGTGATGATATGGATAAGATTCTTGGTCTGGAATATGGAGCCGATGACTACATCACAAAACCATTTAACATCCTTGAATTAAAAGCAAGAATCAAAGCAATCATGCGGCGTAACAACCGGATCGATACAACACAGTCTGAAAGCAAAACCGTCACAATAGGAGATTTGAAGATAAATACAGAAAGCAGAAGGGTCTACGTCAGAGACTGTGAAGTTAATCTTACAGCAAAAGAGTTTGATGTACTGGAACTGTTGATCTTTAATCCGAATAAAGTGTACAGCAGGGAAAATTTATTGAACATTGTATGGGGATATGATTATCCAGGTGATGTAAGAACGGTTGATGTTCACATTCGCCGCCTTCGTGAAAAGATAGAAGATAATCCAAGTGAACCAAAATTTGTCCATACAAAATGGGGGGTAGGTTATTATTTCCAGGATTAAAGAAAAACTGCGTCCTCTGACGAGCATGCATCTTCATATATTAGTAACACTTTTACTTTTTGGTGTTATATCAATGACCGTTACAGACATTGTTCTGGTCCAGGCGTATGAAAGTCACGCTACAGAGGGAGCAATTGCAAATGTACGGTCATATTCTTCGAAAATCATTAATAAAATTGCAGAAGCAGGAGCTATTACGACCAGCAGTACGAACGAGATATTGCAGGAGCTGGAAGATGCTGCATTATTTTACGACGGCAGAATTATACTTGTTAACAGCAAGTTAGTGATTGTAGCTGACACCTATGATTCCGAAGTAGGAAAGACCCTGATATCAGAAGAAGCAATACGATGTCTTAAGGGTTCAGCAAATACTTATACAAGTACATCCGGAGTGGATATATTTACAGAGCTTACCCTGCCAATAGCAGACAGTACCACAAAGGAAGTCATCGGTGTGTTTATCATTCGTGCTTCGTTAGCGGATGTTTTTGAAACAAAAGCATCCTTGATTCAGATATCGGGAATTATTCTATCCTTTATGTTCCTGATATTATTTGCCTTAGCCCTTATTTATTCTTACCGGCTGACCAGACCATTAAAAAGAGTCATCGAAACCATCGATCATGTATCAGAAGGGTATCTTGAAGATAAAGTATCAATGAAAGGATATTATGAGATAGTTAAGATATCCGATTCTTTTAATGTCATGCTGGATAAGATCAACAAACTGGAAGAATCCAGACAGGAATTTGTTTCGAATGTCTCGCATGAGTTAAAGACGCCAATGACATCCATGAAAGTGCTGGCTGATTCCCTATTACAGCAGGAAAATCTGCCGGAAGAATTGTATCGTGAATTCCTGACGGATATCAATGATGAAATTGAAAGGGAAAATAAAATCATTACAGACCTGCTTGCACTCGTCAAACTGGATAAAAAATCAGGGGAGATGCATATAGCACAGGTCAGCATAAATGAGTTACTGGAGATTACGCTACACCGGTTAAAACCGATTGCGCAGAAACACAATATTGAAATGATCTTTGAAAGCTTTCGAAATGTGGTCGCAGAAGTCGATGAGGTTAAAATGTCACTGGCATTATCCAACCTTATTGAGAATGCAATAAAGTATAATGTAGAAGGCGGCTGGGTCAAGGTCTCTTTGAACTCTAATCATAAATATGTATTTATCCGGGTATCGGATTCTGGTATTGGAATACCGGAAGAAGAACAGGAAATGATATTCGAACGATTTTACCGTGTCGATAAAACAAGAGCAAGAGCTACCGGAGGAACAGGACTTGGGTTAGCCATAACTAAGAATGTTGTTCTGATGCACAAAGGGTCCATAAAAGTGAACAGCAAGGAAAATGAAGGTACTACCTTTACCCTGCGAATTCCGTTAAGTTTCAGCTTTACCACGAGGGAGACTGTATGAGAAAATGTCTACTATTATTTTTTGTTCTTTTACTGTCTGGTCTGTCCGGGTGCACTGCAAGTGATCAGGAAACAGCAACGATTGCAAGTTCACGACTGTATTTTGTTGATACGAACGAAACACAGGTAGTCAGTGAACTTTATGAACCGGCAGCGACAACAACCGAAGGACTTATCGAAGAATATATGCAGGCACTCAATATAACGCCACAGAATCCTGCATATAAAAAGGCAAAACCAGACAGTGTTTCTATCTTGAATTATGAGATTGGAGCAGATGGGCAGTTAGTCATATATTTTGATGCTGCCTACAATGAGATGTCGCAGATTATGGAGGTGCTTTGCAGAGCGGCTATTGTTAAAACATTCTGCCAGATCGAAGGCATTGACTATGTTGAGTTCTATGTAGATGGACAATCCCTTATGCTTTCAGGTGATACACCAGTCGGACTGATGCAGTCATCTGACTTTATTGATAATACAGGCGGTGTAGCCAACTACAGCCAAACCGTTTATTTTTCAGTTTATTTTGCAAATGAGACCGGAGATCAGTTAATTGAAGCAGATCTGAAGGTTGTTTACGAAGGAAGCCGGACAAAAGAGCAGCTGGTACTCGAGCGGTTAATTGAAGGACCTTATGCGGTAGAAGGACTTACCGGTATGATGGATACGTTACCGGAAGGTACCGTCGTAAATAAGGTGTCAACAAAAGATGGTGTCTGTTATGTTGATTTTAATGATAAATTTCTGAACAAAAGGTCAGATGTGACGGAAGAAGCAACCATTTATTCGATTGTTAATTCCTTGGTCGAATTATCTAATGTTAATAAAGTTCAGATTACGGTCAATGGTGAAACTAAAAAAGTTTATACCAGTATTGATATATCTGGAATGCTTGAGAGAAATCTTGAGATCATCGAGAGCAGTAACTGATAAAGTCATTGTTACAGGAGAACAGAGTGAAAGAATTCTTGAAAAGGCCTATGCTGCTTTTTGCGGCAGCATTTATTCTGGGAATTTATTTTTACACGAATAAGACAGTTGTAGGAATGGTGTTACTTCTTTTTGCAGCTGTCTTAACTTTTATGATTGCATTTCCAAAATATAGAAAAAGCATAACGGACAACAAACTGACCTTTGTACTTTTGCCCTTTCTTTTTATGGCGGGCTTCCTGGTGACAATCCATCAGGACTCATCGACGGCCATTGAACGAGAACTTCAGGGCGAGAGTTTGGCCAGCCTTATGGCTAAGGTAGAATCGGTTAGTAAAACAGAGTACGGATATCAGGCAGTGGTGGTGAAAGCAATCATTACAGTAGACGGAATAACATCAGCAGAAGCTTCTGCAACCGATGAATCTATGTCAGAAGACAGTGGAGCAGAAGAAACAGAAGCAAAAGAAACAGGAACAAAAGAAACAGGAACAAAAGAAACAGGAACAAAAGAAACAGGAACAGAAGATGCAGGAACAAAAGAAAAAGGAGAAGATACTACTTCAGAAAGAACAGAGACATTAATTGAAAAAACATATCGGTACGATGTTGGTGAGATTCGAAAAGTCATTGTATACACAGATACGCCGGTTCTCCCCGGAAATAGTATTTATGCAGTAGGAAATGTTGAACTGCCAGAGCAGGAAAAAAATCCAGGGCAGTTTGACAAAGCAGGATATTACAGAGCCAAAAACATTACTTGTATCATGAAAGCAGAAACACTGATTATTACAGATTCGAAGGTAAATGCTGTTCAGTCTGTGCTCCTTCCTATAAGAGAACGCCTATGTGATATTTATACCAGCATTCTGCCGGAGAAAGAGGCTGGAATTATGGAAGCCATACTGCTGGGGGAAAAAGCTTTTCTGGATCAGTCAATTGTAAACCTGTATCAAAAGAGTGGAATAGCACACATACTTGCCATCTCAGGATTGCACATCTCTTTGCTTGGCATGTCACTTTACCGTCTCCTTAGAAAAATAAAAAGTCCTTTGATTACAGCATGCCTTTTGACGATCCTCCTTGTTATATCGTATGGTTTGCTGACAGAAATGGGGGTATCAACAAAGCGGGCGGTGATCATGCTGATTCTTTCTGTTCTGGCTAAGCTTACAGGTCGAACGTATGATATGCTTTCAGCTGCTGCATTTACAGCAATTATTCTGCTGGCAGGGTCACCGTTGCAATTGTATCAGGCAGGCTTTCTGCTTTCATTTTCAGCAGTCGCAGGCGTTGGCATTCTAATGAAGGCAATACGATTGTTCAATCCTTATGATAAAGCAACGCTTCGAAGTAAGGTGGTGGATGGTTTACTTGGCAGCCTTAGTATTCAGTTAATGACTTTACCGGTGATTCTTTATTTTTATTTTGAAACTCCACTCTATGCAACTGTTTTAAATCTGTTCGTTATTCCTCTTCTTTCGTTGATTGTGTTGCTCGGGCTGGCCGCCGGAGTTCTTGGGATGGTTTCACTCTCAGCAGCATCTTTTGCAATCGGAGGAGCATATTACATTTTAAAATTCTATGAAGGTATCTGCAGTATCGCTCGTAAATTGCCATTGTCAACCATTCTGATCGGACGGCCCGCCATGCATCAGATCGTTCTTTACTACGGTATTTTGATATGCTTCGTTTTCTTTGCAGGAAGGCGCGGGCCGGCAGGCAAAGGGACAGAAGGCAAGAGAATGCTGTCAAGAAAGATGGTGGCAGGAGTGACTTTATTCTTACTTTTGCTAAGTCTGCACAAGGGAAGCACCGATTCGTTGCTTGTTACCTTTTTGTCGGTTGGTCAGGGAGATGCCGCCTGCATTCAGAGTCCGGCAGGATATGTTTATCTGATTGACGGGGGAAGTTCTGATAGCAAGGACGTTGGGTCCTACCGTTTGGAACCCTTCTTAAAATCGAAGGGAATTAATAAAGTTGAGGCTGTTTTTATCTCTCATGCTGATTCGGATCATTTCAATGGCATTGTTGAATTAATAGAGAAAATGCCGGATACAGCAGCAGGAACATTGGCTGATACAAATAGAATAACATCGGATCAGGGAATCATCCAAATTAAGACCCTGGTGTTATCGGTAACAGATTTTATTGATGAGAATTATAGAATGCTTGTCGAGCTGGCGGAACAAAAGGGCATCCTGGTACGGTATGTTGAGCAGGGAGATAAAATCGACGACGGAGCAATAACATTTACCTGTCTGCACCCGGAAAAAACGTACCAGGCAGCTTCGGCCAATGCTTATTCGGAAGTACTGCTGATGACCTATAAGAACTTTGATGTTCTGTTTACTGGCGATGTGCAAGCAGATGGAGAGAAATCGTCAGTAACTTTTTATCAGGATCTTGCTGAATATGACAGTTCCTATAACGAAAATGTAATTGAAGTGATCAAGGTGAGCCACCATGGATCCAAAACTTCTTCAACGCAGGCCTTCCTTTCTTTTTTTCATCCCATGTTCTCCATAATATCCTGTGGTGAGAACAATTCTTATGGACACCCACATGAAGAAACATTACAGAGATTAAAAGAAATCGGTTCTTCCATTCTGATTCTTAACCAGTCCGGTGCAGTCACGATAAAGACAGATGGCGAGTGCATGAGTCTGGAGAACTATGTACAAGATCCGCTGCGGTAATAAACCATTAATTTTCTAAGAAAGTCTATGGACTTCTTGAATGACCTGTGGTATTGTAGATAATAATTTTGGTTGCATAGTAAGAAAGCAATGAAAAGGTAGCATTATTATAGAAAGGATCCCGATATTGGGAGAGGAATGTAAATGAAAGCATATCAAACTATGAGCAAAGAAGAATTACTTTTCGTAAAAGATGAGTTACAAACGAAATATCAGGATTTTAAAGCAATGGGGCTGAAGCTTGACATGTCAAGAGGAAAGCCATCCGCTGAACAGCTTGATATCTCCATGGGTATGATGGATGTTCTTAACAGCAGTACATCACTGATCTGTGAAGAGGGCATTGACTGCCGTAACTATGGTAATCTGAATGGGATCAAGGAAGCACGTGAATTACTTGGTGCAATCAGTGAAGTTTCTCCCGATAATATAATCATCTACGGTAATTCAAGCTTGAATATTATGTATGATACAATCGCAAGATCTATGACACACGGTGTTCTTGGAAGTACTCCATGGTGCAAACAGGATAAGATAAAATTCCTCTGTCCGGTACCAGGCTACGACAGACATTTTGCAATCACAGAATACTTTGGTATCGAGATGGTAAATGTACCGATGACACCGGAAGGTCCAGATATGGATATTGTTGAAAAGCTTGTCAGTGAAGATTCTTCCATCAAAGGAATCTGGTGTGTACCGAAATACTCCAATCCACAGGGATACACGTATTCTGAAGAAACCGTGAAACGTTTTGCTGCATTAAAGCCAGCTGCTGAGGATTTCAGAATCTATTGGGACAATGCTTACAGTGTACATCATTTATACAAAGAGGATCAGGATTTCTGTCTTGAAATTCTTGACGAGTGTAAAAAAGCAGGCAATCCTGATATGGTATATAAATTCACCTCCACATCAAAAATCAGTTTTCCGGGTTCCGGAGTGGCTGCGATTGCTACCTCTGAAAAGAATGTGAAGGATATCTTAAAACAGCTTACACTTCAGACCATCGGTCACGATAAAGTAAATCAGTTGCGTCATGTCAGATACTTCAAAGACCTGCAGGGTGTTCATGATCACATGATGAAGCATGCAGACAGTATGCGTCCGAAATTTGAAATGGTCATCAACACAATGAATCAGGAGTTTGAAGGACTTGATATAGCATCCTGGACCAGTCCGAAGGGCGGTTATTTTATATCGTTCGAATCACTTGACGGGTGTGCGAAAGAAATCGTACAGCGTGCAAAAGAAGCAGGTGTTGTTTTAACACCGGCAGGTGCTACGTATCCGTATGGAAAAGATCCAAAAGACAGTAACATTCGTATTGCTCCATCTTACCCGACCGTAGAGGAACTTAAAAAGGCAATGGAATTGTTCGTACTTTGTGTTAAATTAGTCAGTGTTGAACATATTCTTGCCGCAAAATAAGGCAGGACACAAAACTCATGAAATTTATCTTTCGCTATTTAAAACCGCATATACCACTGATGATGATTGGATTGCTGATTAAAATAGCCGGTACATTTGCTGATCTTGGTCTGCCTTGGGTGTTGGCACATATACTTGATGTTGTTATACCCACCGGTGATATCAATAAAATCTATCTATGGGGCGGCGTTATGATTCTCATGGCGTTTCTGTCCCGAATGTTCAATGTAAAAGCAAATCGAATGGCATCGAAAGTTGCCCGTGATACAACAGAACAGGTCAGACATGACCTGTTCTGGAAGATCAATCAGCTCTCAGGTGCACAGATCGACTCCTTTGGTATTCCTTCTCTGATATCCAGAATGACTTCAGATACTTATAATATTCATCAGTTCATTGGAATGATGCAACGTATGGGTGTACGTGCACCATTTATTTTAGTGGGCGGAATTATAATCACATCAACAATGGAACCGGCACTGACACTTGTTCTGATTGCTGTTATGCCATTCCTGGCCATTATAGTTACACTGATTTCGAAAAAGGGAATACCGCTTTATGTGAAGGTTCAGGAAAAAATGGATCATATCACCAGAGTTCTGCGGGAGAACATTACCGGCATCCGAATTATTAAAGCATTATCCAAAACCGAATATGAGAAAAAACGTTTCCGTGATGTCAATGAGGAGATGGTACGTCGGGAACTAAAAGCGGCAGGAACTATGGCTGCCTCCAGTCCACTGATGAATTTTATTTTAAATGCAGGACTTACCCTGGTCATTATTGTGGGAGCTTACAGAGTCAATGCCGGAGCATCTCTTCCGGGAAGTATCATTGCCTTTTTATCCTATTTTACCATGATCTCGAATTCCGTGCTTGCGGTTAACAGAATATTCATCAACCTGTCGAAAGCATCGGCTTCCGCCAATCGCCTTGAGAAGATCGTCAGCACAGAGAATGATCTTCACGTTCTGGAAAAAGAAGACAGTGATCCATCGTTCCATATTGAATTTAAAAATGTATCCTTTCGTTATAACAAAAACAGTGAAGGGTGTCTTGAAAATATCAATTTTTCCCTGAAACACGGGGAGACACTTGGAATCATTGGGCCTACCGGTTGTGGAAAGACAACAATGATCAATTTGCTGATGCGCTTTTACGATGTGGATGACGGGGCTATTTATGTGAATGGTAAAGACATTCGCACTTATCGGCCAGAAGAGTTTCGAAAAAGGTTCGGCGTCGTATTTCAAAATGATATTCTGTTCGAGGATACGGTTTATGAGAATATTAATTTTGGACGTGATATACCGCTTGATAAGGTGAAAAAAGCGGCATATGATGCCTGTGCAGATAATTTCATCCAGGAACTTGGGGTGATTGAGCAGGGAACGGGATATGAATTTCCGGTTGCCATCAAAGGAGCTAACCTTAGCGGCGGGCAGAAACAACGGCTTGTTATTGCCAGAGCTCTGGCAAATAAATCAGACATACTGATACTGGATGATGCATCCTCGGCGCTTGATTACAGGACAGATGCAAAGCTACGTCAGGCAATTCGTACCAATCATACAAATTCGACCATAATAACCATTGCACAGCGTATAAGTTCTGTTATGTCCATGGATCATATCATGGTCATGGAAGAAGGAAGAATTCTCGGATACGGTTCACATAAGGAACTTATGGAAACCTGTGAAGTATACAAAGATATTCATCACTCACAAATGGGCAGTTAATAAACAGGTATATCAAAACTGTCAGTACAAAGAAGTGAAGTAATACAACAGAGCCAGTCATAGCAAATCCGTATGCTGAGAAAGGACTGAAAATGGCAAAACAACCAAGACAGTTTGCTGTAGACAGCAAAGGAACAAATGTCAGTTACAAACCACAAAATACTAAATATGTTCTGCGTAACCTCTTGCGTTATCTGGGTAATTATAAGTGGTTTTTTGCACTTGCCATATTGCTTACCATTGGAGCAAACCTGCTTGGGCTTGTCGGACCAAAATTGTCAGGAAAAGCTGTGGATGCCATTGAATTTGGTAAAGGTAACGTAGACTTTGAAACGGTATTTTATTATGCCGGCTGGATGCTATTCTTTTATGCGGTATCATCGATCTTATCTTACTTTCTGGCATTGCTTATGCAGCGGATTACACAGAAGATCGTAAAAAAGATGCGAAATGATGTATTTGACAAATTGATGGTCATGCAGGTCGGATACTTTGACAGGAACCAGACCGGAGATATAATCAGTCGAATTTCTTATGACATCGACGTTATTAATACCTCTTTATCAACAGATCTCGTTCAGATATTTGCAAGTATTGTAACGGTCATAGGTTCTCTTGTTATGATGTTTACCATATCCCCAATTCTATTGCTTGTTATGCTGGTCACCATACCGATGTCGGTTTTGTATACCAGATATATGGCAAAAAAGACAAGACCATTGTTTCGTAAACGTTCGGCAAAACTGGGAGAATTAAATGGCTTCGTGGAAGAAATGGTCGGAGGACAAAAAACAATTAAGGCATATGCAAGAGAAGAGTTCATGGTCAATCGGTTCGACCAGGTGAATTCAGATGCCATGACTGCCTATTTTAATGCAGACTACTACGGTAGTATAGTCGGCCCCAGTGTCAATTTTATTAACAATCTTTCGCTTGCCCTTGTTACCGTATTTGGCGCAGTACTTCGTCTGAAGATGGGCATGTCGATCGGTAATATTGCGGCATTTATTCAATACTCCAGAAAGTTTTCCGGCCCAATCAATGAAACAGCGAATATCATCAGTGAGCTTCAGTCTGCACTGGCTGCCGCAGAACGAGTTTTTAAAGTTTTGAACGAAGAGGAAGAAGTCGCTGACATTGAAGGGGCAAGAGTTCTGACGGATGTTGTTGGTGAAGTTCAGATGCAGGATATTTCTTTTGGTTATGTTCCCGGGAAAATTGTTCTTAAGGATATGAATCTTATTGCCAGGCCGGGCAATCTGGTCGCGATTGTTGGTGAGACCGGAGCTGGTAAAACAACGATTATCAATCTTCTTATGCGTTTCTATGACCCGCAGGAAGGTTATATATACATTGACCAGAATGAGAGCAGGGAATTGACAAGAAACAGCCTGCGAAAAGCTTTTGCCATGGTATTACAGGACACCTGGGTCTTTGGGGGCACGATTTATGATAATATCGCCTATGGCCGGCCGGAAGCTACAATGGAAGAAGTGGTGGAGGCAGCCAAAGCCGCAAAAATCCATTCCTACATAATGCGTTTGCCGGAAGGTTATCAGACTGTTCTCAACGAAGACGGTATGAATATATCAAAAGGACAAAAGCAATTGCTTACAATCGCAAGAGCCATGCTTCTTGATGTAAGAATGCTGATTCTTGATGAAGCAACGTCAAATGTAGACACCAGAACGGAGATACAGATCCAAAAAGCAATGCGAAAACTAATGAAGGACAAGACATGTTTTGTTATTGCACATCGACTTTCAACAATCCGACACGCTGATGTTATTATGGTCGTTGACAAAGGAAATGTTATTGAACAGGGAAGTCATGAAGAGTTGATGGAAAAGCAAGGGTATTATCACCGTCTGTATGTATCACAGTTTGAATAAGTAAGTATATACATAGCAACGAAAATGGCTTCTAAGAAAAATAGTATGGAATGATTGAAAAAGCTTGCAGACAAAAATCTGCTTGCTTTTTCTTTTTAGTTCGGATATAATTTAGAAAATAGTAAAATAATTAAAATTTATATAAAAAGGTGGACTAACCATGTTAAAAGAAACAGAATACAATCGTCCGTGGATCGAACAAAGAGCGGATCCTTATGTGATAAAAAAAGATGGACAATACTATTTTACTGCATCCTATCCTGCCTATGACAGGATTCTTTTACGGAGTGCACAAACCCTTGATGCACTAGCAGGTGCAGAGGAAGTGGAAGTATGGCATAAACATGAGACGGGCATGATGAGTAAGAATGTCTGGGCGCCGGAACTGCATTATCTGGATGGAAGATGGTTTTTATACTTTGCGGCAGGAGAAGCAGAAGAACAATGGAAGATCAGACCATACGTACTGGAGTGTGCTGGTCAGGATCCATTGAGGGATACCTGGATTGAAAGAGGTCCGATGAAAGCAGCAGATGCGGATGAATTTTCCTTTCGGGCATTTTCATTGGATGCAACGATATTTGAAAGTGATGGAAAAAGGTATTATGTCTGGGCTGAAAAGGTTGGCGTAGGGAAGATGATTTCCAATCTATATATTGCTGAGATGGAGTCTCCCTATAAGTTGAAAACGGTGCAGGTACTACTTACGACACCGGATTATGACTGGGAAAGAGTTATGTATTGGGTCGATGAAGGACCGGCGGTTCTAAAGAGGAACGGGAATATTTATCTGACCTTTTCATCCAGCGGAACAGGAGCTTGTTATTGTGTTGGAATGATGCGTGCCAAAGAAGGTACAGACCTTTTGGATCCACGGTCTTGGGAGAAGCTTCGGTATCCGGTTCTGCAGACCGATGAAGAGAAAGGAATTTTCGGACCGGGACATAATTCCTTTACGAAATCAGAAGATGATACAAAAGATATTATGATCGTTCATTACAGACAATACTCTGAAATAATCGGTGATTCTTTATTTGATCCAAATCGTCATGCAAAGCGTATTGAAGTAAAATGGGACGAAAATGATTTCCCAACGTTTGAATTTTTAGCAGAGTAAATAAAAGGCCATGCACTTGCAATCTATAAGTGTATGGTCTTTCGTTTATCTTGCCTTACCAGGATGGATTCGATATAATAATAGATAAAGTCAGCTATTTGTATAATTGATGTGTGGTTAATTGTTTAAAAACAACCATATACTTATATATACAAAGGCAATTAACACCATAACGATTGGTTATAGACATTTTGACCGAGTACCACGTATAGAAAAAGATCAGGATGAAGTACATTCGTCTTGTAAAAAAACAGGGGGTAACGATGAAACTTGATGATATTTTTAAGAAAGATGCGATATCTGTGTTGGAAGCCGAAACGGCGTTAACGTTTGCTGCAGAACAGATTTTTGAGAACCTGAAAAACTTTACGGAAAAATTCCAGAATGCTTACAGTATTGATCTTTGGTATCCGGCTACAGAAAACACCGGATGGACAACCGGATTTTGGACGGGAGAAATCTGGCTCGCTTATGAATTTTATCTTCGAACAATTCAAGGATCTGATGCAGATTCGAGCATCAGAAATAGGAGTGAACAGCTGCTTGCTGCAGGTAATTTGCAGATTGAAAGCTTTTACGAACGTATCGTTAAAAAAATAGATGTAGACCATCATGACATGGGCTTTTTATATTCACTGTCCTGTGTGGCTGGATACAAGCTTACCGGAAATATCCAGGCAAAAGAAGCAGCCCTCCTGGCAGCGGATAATCTTCTTGCAAGATTTCAGCCAAAGGGAAAATTCCTGCAAGCATGGGGTTCTATGAACGACCCT
This sequence comes from Clostridia bacterium, assembly GCA_003249225.1. Classification (GTDB taxonomy): domain Bacteria; phylum Bacillota; class Clostridia; order Lachnospirales; family Lachnospiraceae; genus SZUA-448. Next base: position 143,722 of record QKJQ01000012.1, read on the forward strand.
GCAAATTATCGGCTGATTATAGACTGTCTTTTAAACCTGCCATTGCTTTATTGGGCTTACGACGTTACAGGAGAGCAAAAATACAGTGACATTGCGCAGATGCATATTGAGACGGCAGTAAAGAATGTAATTCGTGATGATAACTCGACCTGGCATACCTTTTATTTTGATGCGGAGACCGGAGAACCAAGTCATGGTGCTACCTGTCAGGGATACCGTGATGGTTCCGCCTGGGCAAGAGGACAGGCATGGGGAATCTACGGGATGGCTCTTGCTTACCGTTATACAAAAGAAGAAGACTATATAACTTTATTTGAACGTGTAACCGGATACTTTCTGGAACATTTGCCGGAGGACCTTGTTCCTTACTGGGATCTGGAGTTTTCAGATGGTTCTGCGGAACCCAGAGATTCTTCCAGTGCATCCATTGCTGCCTGCGGTTTACTTGAGATGGCAATGTATGTAGATCAAGAAAAAGCTGAAGAGTACAGATCCATTGCAAAACGAATCATGAAGTCGTTGACTGATTCCTATGCTGTGAAAGAAAAAGAAAAATCAAATGGTCTTGTACTGCACAGCACTTATTCCAATAAGTCACCATTCAATACGTGCAATCATTATGGTGTCGATGAATGTAATCTTTGGGGAGATTATTTTTACGTCGAAGCGTTAACAAGACTGACGACAGAATGGGAAATGTACTGGTAGGTAGAATTGAGAAATGGGGTTAACGGCAGGGGGCATGACAGTCAGGATTGAGACTGCATGAAATCAATATGCCGGGGAAATATAAGAATAATAGCGGAGGTTGCAATGGGGAAAGCAAAAAAATTACTTAGTCTTGTTATATGCATCTGTATGATAACAGGATTCTGCGGGTGTGGAAGCAAGGAAAATACAGGCAACGGTGGAACTGAAAGTAACAGCAGTACGCAGCAGACAAACGAACCGCAGACAGATCAGATAACAGCAGGAGTGACTTCTGATGATGCTGTAACTGAAAATGCGGAGAACGAAAGGATTGACCAGTTATTAAAAGAATATCAGGCATCATCACTTGAAGCAGTTTCGGATACCGGTGAAGATATCTCTTTGTCTCTTACCAATGTAGGTAATAACCAGAGAATGCGCGACTGCCTTGCCAAGATGGCTAACAAAGAAGATACAACCATCGTTTATCTCGGCGGATCGATTACAGAAGGTTATCTTGTAAATTCAAAGCAGAACTACCCGGTAAAGGTAACAGAATATGTAAGGAATCTGTTTCAGAATGATGCCATTGCTTTAGAGAACTCCGGTCTTAGCGGAACATCATCGACCATTGGGCTTCTTCGGTTCAATCAAGATGTTGCTGTCTATGAACCGGATATGGTCGTAATTGAATTTGCAGTCAATGATGCACAGGATTCCATTGATAAAATGATGTACGAGAGTCTTGTCAAAGAGTGTCTGATGTTAGAATCTCATCCTGCTGTCGTGATCTTGCTTACGGTTACAGAGGAAGGCTACAGCTGTGAAGAACAGATGACAAAGATAGCAACAGACTATGATCTGCCTGTCATTAATGTAAAATCAGCATTGTTCCCGCAGATCGAGGCGGGTACACTTACTTATGCAGATTACGCACTGGATGCGGCACATCCCTCCGGGGACGGGCATACTATGATAGCGGATTATTTTTCTTATTACATAGAAACCGTTCTGTCAGCAGAAGCCACAGACGAAGAAATTGACTATACCGACGCAAAGTCCTATGGAGCAGCTTATATGGGACTGACCTTTTATAATGCTTCTAATCTGACACCAAAAGCTCTTGGTGGATTTATCGAAGGCAATTCGAACATATCTCATTTTCCGAACGGATGGATCTGGAACAAGACAAGCGGATCCATGAAATTTACGATGACAGGAAGGAACTTGTTCCTTCTGTATAAAGAAAACAACGGTTCCAATATGGGGACGATGGAAGTCTATATTGATGGTAAGCTGGAAAAGACGGTTTACGCGAACAGTCCGGATGGCTGGGATAATCCCGAAGTGGTGACTTTGATGAATGATATATCGGAAGGCGAACATGAAGTTGAATTTCGCATGGCAGAAGGATCAGAGGAGAAGATCTTCCATATCCTTGGAATTGGTACGACAGGAACGATAAACAGTGTTGAAAAGGCTCAGCAGGAAAGCTTACCCTATACAGATCGTGCGATAGTCAATGAAGGAAATACAAGCAGACTGCAACACGTGATAGAAAAAGCAGCCGCAGGCGAACCGTTAACAATTGGCTTTATCGGAGGCTCCATAACAATGGGAAGCGGAGCAACAAGCAGTAATAATTGTTATGCGAAAAAAGTCTTCGACTGGTGGGAAGAGACATTTCCAGATACGGAATTCACTTACATAAATGCGGGAATCGGAGCTACTACCTCACAATTTGCCTGTGCCAGAGTCATGGATGATCTGATGTCCTATGAACCGGATTTTGTAGTTGTTGAATTCAGTGTCAATGATGGTGTGGAGGCCTCTTATAAAGACAGTTACGAGAGTCTTCTTCAAATGATATTGACAGCGGAGCAGGAACCTGCTGTTATGATACTGAATATGGTTCAATATAGCAATGGATGGAATGTACAGTCGCTGCACAATGCAATCGGGACAGCATATGATCTGCCAATCGTAAGTATGAAGGACAGTATCTATGCAGATATTCTGGCCGGGACCAGAACGGCAGAAGAGTTATCAGGAGATACACTTCACCCAAATGATTTTGGACATTCCATAGCAGCCAGCCTGATCACAACATTTATCGAAAAAGCAATGGCTGGTGAGATTGGTGATACCAGTGAATATGAGGTACCGGCTGCAGGCAGTAATCTTACCTTTCTGACCGCGTTACGCCACAACAGCAGCAACAGTTCACCGACACTTCAGGGCTTTTTACAGGACACTGCCAAACAGAATGGCATCACAGATATCTTCAAGAATGGGTATTATGCGAAAAATGCAGGAGACAGTATAACCTTTGAGGTGGAAGGAAGCAGACTATATCTTCAATACAGAAAGACAAATCAGATGAACGCACCAAAAGCTGTGGCAATAATAGATGGAAATGAAGAAAATCCAATCGAACTTGACGGCAATTATCCAAATGGCTGGGGAAACTGGCTGTATCTGGATGACCTTGGGGGAACTGTGTTGGAATCAGGCGCACATACCATTGAGATCAGAATTACAGAAGGTGGTACCAATGACTTTTATCTGGTATCGGTAATTACGACTGGTGAGTAAAGGGTAGAGTGAAAGAATAGCCCCCAAAAGGCACAGGATAGGCATTAAGTGAAAAGAAAGAACCGGTCTTTCAGGAACTAAAGACCGGTTCTGTTTCTTTTTTATGAAGTAAGTATAGGATCGCTCCGATAACACGGCGGCACATGGCTGCTATATACTCACAGTCTGCCTCGATTTTTGAAATCATGGATAAGTATTCTCTGTGAAAATTCTCAATCATCTGAAAGATATCATTAACTGAATTCACTGCTATGGCTACAATCGCCGGATGCTTTGTATAGTTATCTTTCAGATAACTGCGCAGGGCAAATTTCAACTCATTCTCATAAGTACAGTGCTCACGGAAGCTTCCATGAAAAGCACAGGTATGAGGAAAGGTGAAAAAGTCGGCCAGATAATGTGTTATTATACCAAGACGACGCCAGAATTGTGCATCTGTCTTATGGCTTTTTTCATAGGTATCGGTCAGTTTTAGAATTTCTGATTTTAAGAGGGTATATGAACTTTCCAGATTGTGTCTTCTGTATAGAAAGGATGGCTGGATATCCGGAAGAATACTTCCAAGATAAAATGATTTTCTGTTCTTTTGTGAGAATATGGATTTTGAATTCATTGTATGTAATAAATAGTGTGACAAAGAAAGATGAGATTTTTTACGCATTTGTATTGTTACCTTTCGCTTGTATTAACCATAAATTTTTCCTATATGAGAATGATTCTACACTACATGAGACTGAGAAGCAATTATTTTTTAAAAAAAATCACAAAAAGTTTTGATTTGTACTAAATATTGGGAATTATTTATCGAAATTCGCGAGCGAAAAAAATTTACAATATTAATATTACTTTAAATTTGTATGAGTTGTATGAATTGTGTGATAATAAGTTGTTAATTATCAAATTGTGTATTGAAATATTCAATACATTGTGCTATGATAAAATAAGCCTCAATAGATGAGGTGTTATATCGGAGGTGAGAATAATGAGCGTAACGGAAGCTGAAAAAGCAAGATTATCTCCGATGCAGTATGAAGTCACACAGAATAATGCAACGGAGCCGCCTTTTAAAAATGAGTATTTTGACCTGTTTGAAACAGGCATATATGTCGATATTATTTCTGGACAACCATTGTTTCTATCAAAGGACAAATTTGATGCAGGATGTGGATGGCCAAGCTTTACAAGACCAATTGACGTCAATGAGATTACAGAAGTAGTTGACTACAGGCATGGAATGATTCGGACTGAGGTAAGAAGTACGAGAGCAGATGCGCATTTAGGACATGTATTTGAAGATGGACCAGACGAAACAGGAGGTCTGCGGTATTGTATTAACAGTGCATCGATCCGTTTTATTCCAAAAGACCAAATGGAGGCGGAAGGATATGAGAGATATCTTTCCATGTTATAACAAATAGCCAGGGAGGTGATATCATGGATGTACAACAGATTTCCATGACATTAGCCCAGGCAGATCTGATGAACAAAGTATCATCAGCTGTAATGGGAAAAGTTCTGGACTCGTTTGAAACGGCCGGACAGGGAGTTATTAAAATGATAAATGAGGCACCGACAATGGAACACTCTGTAACGCCTCATTTGGGAAGTTCAATTGATGTTAGAGTTTAAAGAATACCCGGTAAATTTTTTACCGGGTATTTTGCAATGGATTTTTAGCTTGAAGTCTGAGCAGAATTGGGGGAGAAATGAAGGAAATTTTTAAAAGAGGATTTAATGTTACACCAATTTATCATAGCGGATTTTATGTTGAAACGGAAAAAGAAACATTTCTTTTTGATTATTACAAAGGAGGGTTTCCAGAATTTGATCGTCAAAAACATCTTTATGTGTTTGTAAGTCACAAACACATGGATCATTTTAATAAGGAGATTTTCCAGATAGCAGTTACACGTGATAATGTTACCTATATTTTATCGAAAGATGCAAAGATGAATGATAATTATATGGAGAAAATGAATATTCCTAAACAGACTTGGAACAAGATTCAATATGTCAATGCGGGACAGTCTTATTCAATCGATGATCTTTCCATTGAAACTTTTCCGTCGACAGATGCCGGGGTTGCTTTTTTGATTTCATGCGACGCTGGCAGTATTTATCATGCCGGAGATCTGCATTGGTGGATTTGGGAAGGTGAATCAAAAGAAGCAAATGACAAAATGACAAAACAGTATTTTGATGCGATAGCTCCCTTAAAAAACAGAGAGATCGATCTTGCGTTTCTTGTGCTTGATCCAAGACAGGAAGGTTATTATACAAAGGGCTTTGATTCTTTTATGCGAACCGCAAAGGTTAAAGAAGTATATCCAATGCATTATGGCGATGATGCATCTGTTGTTGAGAGGTTCCGACAGGAGGAATGTGCAAGGGACTACATTGACAAGATAAAATAATGGTCATATTACAAAGTGTTTGAAAATTATACAAATTTATATACTAAACAGGGGAAAATGGATAGTGATTGTTAATTAAAATACTATCTCATAGTTGAAAATGGTAATAGAAACTGGAATTTGTACACGGAAAGTGACGGAAAGTGAAAACCACTGGTTAATTGGTCCATTTTTATAAAATCATATGGCAAATTACACAAAATCTATGTATAATATAGAATGAAAAATAAGGGATATAAATAAGATATCCGTAAGGATATGCATAGGGATGATTTGATATATTTTATAAATCGAAGAAGCAATTCCAACAATTAAACAGGAGGAGCACAAATGAGAAAAACAAAAATTATCTGTACAGTAGGACCAGCAACGGATAGGGAAGGTGTTCTGGAGCAACTGATCAAAGAAGGAATGGATGTTGCCAGATTGAACTTTTCACATGGGTCACATGAAGAACATAAGGTAAGGATGGATAAAGTAAAAGAAATCCGGGCGGCACAAGGAAAACCAGTCGCGATTCTTCTTGACACAAAAGGCCCTGAAATAAGAGTCACTTCCTTTAAAGAAGGCAAAGTCCAACTGGTAACAGGTCAGGAGTTCCGCCTGCGAATTGATGATGCACCCGGTGATGAAAAAAGTGTACCGATTACTTACAAGGATTTATATAAAGATGTCAAAAAAGGGGACAGAATCCTCATTGATGACGGTCTGATCGAAATGATTGTTACCGCAATTGAAAAAACAGTGATTGTCTGTGAAGTAAAGAATGATGGTGCAGTTTCAAATAACAAAGGAATTAATGTACCCGGCGTACCGCTTTCCATGCCATACATCAGTGAAAGAGATAAAGCAGACATTCTTTTTGGCATTGAACAGGAAGTTGATTTTATTGCTGCTTCCTTTGTAAGCACCGCAGATGAAATTATAGAAATCAGACAACTGCTTGAAAAGAATGGTGGAAAAGGTATTAATATTATTGCTAAGATCGAGAACCAGCATGGCGTTGATAATATTAATTCTATCATTGAAGTTGCGGACAGTATTATGATCGCTCGTGGTGACATGGGTGTAGAAATTGACTGTGAAGATGTTCCGGCTATTCAGAAAAAGATCATTAAAAAATCTTATGAAGCAGGCAAACAGGTTATTACCGCAACGCAGATGCTTGATTCCATGATCAAGAACCCAAGACCAACAAGAGCAGAGACAACGGATGTTGCCAATGCAATCTATGATGGTACAAGCTGTATCATGCTTTCCGGAGAGACCGCTGCCGGTCTTTATCCAGTAGAAGCACTGCGAATGATGGTGAAGATCGCAACAAAGACAGAAAAAGACATTGATTACGAAAAACGCTTTTTCAGTCATCCACGTGAAGCAAATCCGAATATTACCGATGCAATCTGTCATGCAACCTGTACTACAGCACTGGATCTGAATGCAGCTGCTATTATAGCAGTAACAATGTCCGGTAATACAGCAAGAATGCTTTCCAGATACCGTCCGGCATGTGATATCATTGGTTGTACAACGGATGAGCGTGTCAGCCGCCAGATTAATCTTTCCTGGGGTGTAAGACCGGTACTGATCAATCAGAAGCAGGAGACATTCGGACTATTTGAGCATGCACTTGGCGTTGCCGAGATGAAGGGATTCGTTAAACGCGGGGACATAACCGTTATTACTTCCGGTGTACCAATCGGTGTATCCGGAACAACGAACATGATCAAAGTTCAGGTGATCTGATAAAGCATAAGGATGTCCTTTGAATTAAATATTGATATAAAAAACAGGTCATACATTGAATTGTATGACCTGTTTTAGCGGAGACGGTGGGATTCGAACCCACGAGCCCTTGCGGGCTACCTGATTTCGAGTCAGGGCCGTTATGACCACTTCGATACATCTCCTTACTATGCAGAAAAACCGTGCGAAAACAATTATACTACATGGCAGTTAATTTGACAATAAGAAATTCAACAGCGATTTTTTCCTGAAGAAGACCGCTTTTGACCTGTGCTTCCACTTCGGTACCATAATCAATGGCTTCGTGTATGGTCGCTAAGGAAAAGTTTCTGGCTTGTGCAACATATTTATTGATTACAAAGGATTTTTGCTTCATTTTATCAGCGATGGACTGAGGACCGGCTCCATTTTCCTGCAACTCTTTGACCTGCAGCATGATATTAAAATGCCGCACAATATGATACAGGATACCAAGTGGGCGTTCTTTCATCGCAAGCATTGTTTTATAATGAGTAAAGGCTTCCACTTGATTTTTTCGGCCGATTGCTTCGGTCAGTTGGAAGATCTTGCCCATAATGTGTTCGATACAGACCGTGTCAATATCCTTACGGGTTATGATGTCGCGGTCATAGGCAAAGCAGACAAGTTTTTCGATTTCATTCTGCAGATTGTTCATATCAGTACCGACAAGTTCGAGAAGATAAGCTGCATCCTGTGTTGTTATCTTTTTCTCATCTTTTTTAAGTTGAGAGCCAATAAATGTCCGAAGGCTTGCTTCGTCAAGCTCGTTCATCTCACTGACAACACCAAGATCTTGAACTATTTTATACAGTCGGTTTCGTTTATCGATCTCTGCTTCGCAAAACACAATGTGTGTCGATTCCGGAAGCTCGGAAAGTGCGTCCGCAAGTTCGTTGGCCGACTTAAAAAGTCCGCTGTTCTCGATGACGATCAGTCGTCTGTCGTTGAAGAACGGCATGGTATCTGCAATTTGTCTGACTTCAAGCAGGTCAATTCCTTTCCCTTCAAAATAAGAATAATTCATATCATCACTGCCTTTTAGAATTCCTTCTTTTAGCTTGCTAAGGTATAGTTTACGAAGGTAGGCTTCTGTTCCATAGAGCAGGTAGAAAGGTTTGTATGTACCGGCTTTTATATGTTCACGTATGGTCTTCAATATGTACGCCTCCCGATGGATTCTCCCATTTGGATCTTTGTTTCATAACCTGAGTTTGTATTACCTGTAAGATCAATATCCGGGGTAACAGCATCCTTTTTAAAGAACAGGAGGATGGTAGAACCACCGAATTCAAAGTATCCTTTTTCCTGTCCTCGAAAAACACGGGCTTTTTCATGATGATTGCAGATCTTACCAACAAGCATGGCTCCGACCTCCATCTGAATGATTTTACCAAAATGTTCACTCATGAGCAAAGAATAGGATCTGCTGTTTTCATGATAGACAGGGACCGAATCAACAGCTGTCGGATGTACCGTATGGAAAAAACCTTCAATAGTATGATTGATTCCTTTGAGTCCTTCATCAACATAACAGTACCTGTGATAATTATCAACGCAAAGACGAAGAAGATAACAGGTTCCGCCTGTGTATTCTTTTGCCAGAGCCTCAGACTGCAGCAGACTGGTCAGAGAATATTCAGAATGTTTTATGGTAAAGGTGGTATCGTCTTTAATTTCGAAGACCGAAACCAGTCCGTCGCAGGGACTGATCAGTACATCAGGATTCTGGTTGACCGGACGTTTTGCCGGTTTTATTTTACGGGTGAAAAAATCATTGTACGATTTATAGAAGCAATACTGGTAATCACTCATTTTAATATGATTCCTGCGAACGAATGGATCGATGAAAAGCGTAGATGCGGATGTGCTTAAAAAAAATCCGCCTGCTTTGCTGACAGCAGGAAGAGTAAGGAGTTTTACCAGTTTTTGTCCACAGGATGTCTGATATAGCAAAGGAATCAGCTTATCCATGGTATCTTTCTTAATCATTATGGTACCTTTTCTGGTTTTATATTGCATAGAAAGCTCCTTTCGTATCTGGAATACCTATTTGTTTTTGAATAATAAGAAGAATGATGTGATGTGAAAACAGGCGTTCTGCCGTAAGGTTATGGATCACTTTTAATCATACATCATAACGCAAAGCACTTCTCATTGTATCATTTTTAGACGTTGGAGCCAAGACTGTGTTTAATAATGCAGACCTATGATTTTTGACCCTGTTACCATCATATATCAAAAATACAAAAATGAAAAGACAGGATTAATAAAGGTCTGGTCAGAAGGGTAAGAATTAAAATAAAAAACTCCATCGTTGAACGATGGAGTCAGGTACAGATTGTTTTACTGATTAAGCGAGTGCATTCACAGCTTTTGTTAACTGGGATACTTTTCTTGCAACAGTATTCTTGTGGAAAATACCTTTTCCTGCAGCTTTATCAAGTGCAGTAACAGTATCTTTCAGACATTCTGCAGCGAGGGTTTTGTCACCGGCAGCCACGGCAGCGTCAACCTTCTTTATTAAAGTCTTAAGTTTAGACTTGATCATCTTGTTTTGCATTGTCTTTGTCTCGATAACGAGAATACGTTTCTTAGCAGATTTAATATTTGCCAATTCATACACCTCCGATATTATGGTTTCTGCAGAACCCCTATCTATTTCTTACCAAGCCTAGGCGGCTGCAGTTTTCGCATGATTGTTCTGGAGATCCGGACACGGACGTTCTGTCAGAACATACGACTATATATTAGTATAATCAATTCATAATGTCAATCATTTATTTTAAAATTAAAGGAAAAAATTATCCGGTAACTTTGAGTGAGAGAGAAGACTTATAAAGTATTATATTTTGACAAAAGCCATACGAACATAATGCAGTATAAGAAAAGCAGTAAAGACAGTGCTTGTCAGATGATTTCCCTTATGATATAATTCATCGTGAGTTTGCGGATATTGGAATTATACAATAAGAAACCTTGAGATGTAAAGGGGTAAGGAAGAAATATTCATTTTGAAGAAACCGTATACTGGAAATACAAACAGAATATTAATGTATGTTATTAATAGATAGAATAAGCAGAGTAAAACGGAGGATTATATGATCATAGATCAGAGTAAAATCAGGAACTTTTGTATTATTGCACACATTGACCATGGCAAATCCACGCTGGCAGACCGTATCATAGAAAAAACGGGACTTCTGACAAGCAGGGAGATGCAGGCACAGGTGCTTGATAATATGGAGCTGGAACGCGAAAGGGGAATCACGATCAAGGCACAGACAGTACGTACCGTCTACAAAGCGAATGACGGGAATGAGTATATCTTTAACCTGATCGATACACCCGGTCATGTTGACTTCAATTATGAGGTTTCCAGAAGCCTTGCTGCCTGCGAAGGTGCTGTGCTGGTCGTAGATGCTGCACAGGGGATTGAAGCGCAGACCTTGGCTAATGTATATCTGGCACTTGATCATGATCTTGAGATCGTACCGGTTATTAATAAGATAGATCTGCCAAGTGCAGAACCAGAGCGTGTTATTGCTGAGATTGAGGATGTTATCGGTCTGGAAGCACAGGATGCTCCGCTTGTTTCTGCCAAGACAGGGTTGAATATAGAAGATGTACTGGAAAAGATCGTTCAGAGGATTCCAGCACCAAAGGGTGATCCAAAAGCACCCTTAAAAGCCCTGATCTTTGATTCTGTATACGATTCTTATAAAGGTGTAATCATTTTCTGCCGTGTTATGGAGGGAACCCTGACAAAGGACACAGTTATTAAAATGATGGCAACGAAAGCAAAAGCTCAGGTCGTGGAGATCGGAATCTTTGGACCTGGCCAGTTCATTCCCTGCGATGAATTAAGCGCCGGCATGGTAGGGTATATAACAGCAAGTCTTAAGAATGTAAAAGAAACCCAGGTAGGTGATACTGTAACAGATGCAGAACGTCCGTGTGATACGGCACTTCCTGGTTACAAAAAAGTTCTTCCGATGGTTTACTGCGGACTGTATCCTGCCGATGGAGCAAAGTATCCGGATCTTCGCGATGCACTTGAAAAATTACAGTTAAATGATGCAGCAATGCAATTCGAACCAGAGACATCCATAGCACTTGGATTTGGCTTTCGCTGTGGATTTTTAGGACTCCTGCATCTTGAAATTATTCAGGAAAGACTGGAGAGAGAATATAACCTTGACCTTGTAACAACAGCACCAAGTGTAATCTACCGTGTCCATAAGACAAATGGTGAGATGATCGAGATTACGAATCCGTCCAATCTTCCGGATCCTTCGGAAGTACTGTATATGGAAGAACCTATGGTAACCGCTGAGATTATGGTGACCACAGAATTCGTTGGTGCAATCATGAAGCTTTGCCAGGAGCGAAGAGGAATCTATCTTGGTATAGAATATATGGAAGCAACAAGAGCGTTGCTTAAGTATGAACTGCCGCTCAATGAGATCATTTATGATTTCTTTGATGCTTTGAAATCCCACTCAAGAGGTTATGCATCCTTCGATTATGATATGAAAGGATACGTACAGTCCGAGCTTGTAAAACTTGATATTCTTATTAATAAAGAAGAAGTCGATGCTTTGTCGTTCATCGTGCATGGAGAGACTGCTTATGAACGCGGCAGAAAGATGTGCGAAAAGCTGAAAGATGAGATTCCAAGACAGCAGTTCGAGATACCGATTCAGGCAGCCATCGGCAGCAAAGTAATTTCAAGAGAGACGGTTCGGGCTCTTCGAAAAGACGTTCTTGCAAAATGTTACGGCGGTGATATCACACGTAAGAAAAAGCTTCTTGAAAAACAAAAAGAAGGAAAGAAACGTATGAGACAGGTCGGCAATGTGGAAATACCTCAGAAGGCATTTATGAGCGTACTGAAGCTGGATGATAAATAGCAGGAAAGAAATGGGGCAGCCTATGATAAAAAAACCGCTTGAGCTGTACATTCATGTTCCTTTTTGTATAAGGAAATGCAATTACTGCGATTTTCTGTCGGCACCGGCAAAGGAAGAAACCATGGCGGCTTATGTCCTTTCACTTTGCGAGGAAATCAAAAGCTATGAGTGTTTACAGGACACCTATGAGGTTTGTACTGTTTTTTTTGGAGGTGGGACACCCTCCATTTTGACCGGGCAGGATATAGAAAAAATAATGAATGAGATAAAAAAGGCTTTTGCTTTGTCAGGAGCCTTTTCTCATGTAGAAGTGACTATGGAGTGCAATCCCGGAACACTGACTATGGAAAAGCTTGCAACCTATAAAAAATGCGGAATCAACCGTCTGAGCATAGGTCTGCAGACAACCAATGCTAAAGAATTAGTGATATTAGGCAGAATACATACCTATGAAGAGTTTTTGGAAAGCTATCAACTGGCGCGAAAGATGGGATTTAGCAATATAAACATTGACCTGATGTCGGCTATTCCGGAACAGACCATGGAAAGCTACAGTGATACCCTGGAGAAAGTAATCGCCTTGGAACCTGAGCATATATCAGCTTACAGTCTGATCCTTGAGGAGGGTACCTGCCTGTACGAACAGTATAAACAGGGTGACCTGGCGGGCTGGAAGCTTCCATCGGAAGAAGAGGAACGGGCCATGTATGATGAGACCGGCAGGAAGCTGCAAAAAGCTGGTTATGAGCGGTATGAAATATCAAATTATGCGAAGCAAGGATATGAGTGCAGACATAACATAGGGTACTGGAAGCGTATCGATTATCTTGGACTAGGCCTTGGCGCATCCTCTCTTTTATCGAATGTACGCTTTCAAAATGAGTCAGACCTTACTGTCTATATGAAACAATGGAGTGTATACGGCGCACTGTTGCAGAAGGAAGTAGATGTACTTTCAGAGAAAGAACAAATGGAAGAATTCATGTTCTTAGGATTGCGGCTTACCAAAGGAATACAGATTGCAGAATTTGAAGTGATATTTCATAAGAGCTTTGATTCTGTGTACGGAAAGATTGTTGAACAGCTTCTTGCTAAGAAACTTCTCATAAGAGAGAAGGAAAGAATCTACCTTTCTTCCTACGGCAGAGATATCAGTAATCAGGTTCTTGCGGAATTCCTATTCTGATACTCTGTATTCCGCGAAAGGCATGATTATGATAGCATATGATTTTTGCATTGTAAGATTTATATGTTTTGCCAAATTCTTTTGATTTGTATATTAAAATCAGATTAAGATGAAAATAAGTGTTGACAAAAGAAATAAGCGGTGGTATTTTAGGTTATGAAGATGTTAGCACTCCACATCATCGAGTGCTAACAAAACCCAAACCGATGAAGTCAGAGGTAGACATGGATAAGCTGGATGAAAGAAAACTTAAGATCTTGCAGGCAATTATTCGCAATTACCTGGAAACGGGTGAACCGGTAGGCTCACGAACGATTTCCAAGTATACGGATCTGAATTTGAGTTCAGCAACCATACGGAATGAAATGTCAGACCTGGAAGAACTGGGATACATTGTTCAGCCTCACACATCAGCCGGACGAATTCCATCCGATAAAGGATACCGACTTTATGTGGATACCATGATGTCAGACAAGATTCAGGAAGTTGAAGATATGAAAGAAGTACTTCTTGAAAAAGCAGACAAGATGGAGACTTTGCTGAAACAGGTAGCTAAGCTTCTTGCTGTTAATACGAATTATGCAACAATGGTAACTTCCCCCCAGTATCGCAGCAGAAAAGTAAAATTCATTCAGCTCACCGGAGTAGATGAAGAACAACTGCTTGCCATTATTGTTATCGAAGGCAATATCGTAAAGAACAAGATGATAGACCTGCGTGATCCGGTAAGTGCTGAGATCATACTGAAGATGAACCTGATCTTAAATACCTTCCTGCAGGGACTTGATCCTTCTGAAATCAATCTTCAGATCATCAAAAAGATTAGAGATCAAGTCGGTGGATATTTTGATCTGATCAGTGATATTCTGGATGAGATAACACAGGCAATCAATGAAGAAGAAGATATCCAGACGTATATGAGCGGTACATCGAACATATTTAAGTACCCGGAACTTGGGGATATGCAAAAGGCAAGCGAACTTCTGTATGCCTTGGAAGATAAGAAAGAACTGAGCGAATTTATAGCCGGTACAACCGGTGTGGCTGATGAAGCAGGAATTCAGGTCTACATTGGAACGGAGACACCAATGGAAGCAATGCGGGATTGTTCCGTTGTTACAGCGACCTATCAGATTGAAGAAGGTGTGTTCGGCAAAGTAGGAATCATCGGACCAAAGCGTATGGATTATGAAAAAGTTGTAGGAACGCTTCAAACGCTGATTACACAGCTGGATGATATATTTAAAAAGAAAACGTAGGGAACGCATTGTTCCTGCAAAGATGATGAAGAAAGACAGGTGAACATAGTGGAGGAAAAGATAGATTTATCAGAAAAAACGATAGATGTATCAGAAGCAGAGAAGAGGCTTCAGGATGAAGACATTGAAAAAGCAGAATGTGACGAAATCGAAATAGTGGAAGACATTACAGACGAAGAAATCGCAGAAGATACCGAGGATGAAAAGGAAGTTGCATCGGAAGGTCCGTTCAAGTCCGTATTCGGGAAGAAGGAAAAGAAAGAAAAGAAAGACAAAAAAGACGAAAAGATCGCAGAACTGACGGATAAACTCATGCGTCAGATGGCAGAATTCGAGAATTTCCGCAAAAGAAGTGAACGTGAAAAAGCGCAGATGTTTGAAATCGGTGCGAAGGATGTTGTAGAAAAGATCCTGCCGGTCCTTGATAACTTTGAAAGAGGATTTACGACACTTTTGGATGAAGACAAAGAAACACCTTTTGTTCAGGGAATGGATAAAGTGTATAAGCAGATGGTATCTGTTTTTGACTCGATGGGAGTTATACCGATCGAAAGTGTTGGAAAAGAATTTGATCCGAATTTTCATAATGCAGTAATGCATATAGAAGATGAAAATCTTGGTGAAAATATAGTCGCTGAAGAATTTCAAAAAGGTTACAAATACAGAGATTCTGTTATCAGACACAGTATGGTAAAAGTAGCAAACTAATTTTGGATGAAGAATGAAATCATATAGGAGGAATCGAAATGGGTAAAATCATTGGTATTGACTTAGGAACAACAAATTCATGTGTAGCCGTTATGGAAGGCGGAAAGCCAGTTGTAATCGCAAATACAGAAGGAGCAAGAACGACACCTTCCGTTGTGGCATTTACAAAGACAGGAGAGCGTCTTGTAGGTGAACCTGCAAAGCGTCAGGCCGTTACGAACTCAGACAAAACAATCTCATCAATCAAACGTCATATGGGAACAGATTTCCGTGTGAACATTGATGACAAGCGTTACTCCCCACAGGAAATCTCTGCAATGATCCTTCAGAAATTAAAGGCAGATGCAGAAAGCTATTTGGGAGAGAAGGTAGCAGAAGCTGTTATTACAGTTCCTGCATACTTCAACGATGCACAGAGACAGGCTACTAAGGATGCAGGTAAGATCGCAGGCCTTGATGTAAAACGTATCATCAATGAGCCGACAGCAGCAGCACTTGCTTATGGTCTTGATAATGAACATGAACAGAAGATCATGGTATACGACCTTGGTGGTGGTACATTCGATGTATCGATCATTGAAATCGGTGATGGTGTAATCGAAGTTCTTGCAACCTCCGGTGACAATCGTCTTGGTGGTGATGACTTTGATGACAGACTGACACGTTACATGATCGATGAATTCAAAAAAGCAGAAGGCGTTGATCTTTCTCTCGATAAGATGGCACTTCAGCGTTTAAAAGAAGCAGCAGAAAAAGCAAAGAAAGAGTTGTCTTCTTCTACAACAACAAACATCAACCTTCCATTCATTACTGCAACAGCAGAAGGACCAAAGCATCTTGATATGAACCTTACAAGAGCTAAGTTCGATGAATTGACACACGACCTGGTAGAACGTACGACCGTACCGGTACAGAATGCACTTCGTGATGCAGGAATCTCTGCTTCTGAACTCGGTAAAGTGCTTCTGGTTGGTGGATCAACACGTATTCCTGCCGTTCAGGATAAAGTAAAACAGTTAACCGGACACGAACCGTCAAAGACACTTAACCCGGATGAATGTGTTGCCATTGGTGCTTCCATTCAGGGTGGTAAGCTTGCCGGAGATTCCGGTGCAGGCGATATCCTTCTCCTTGATGTTACACCGTTGTCACTTTCCATTGAAACAATGGGTGGTGTTGCAACACGACTGATTGAGAGAAATACGACCATTCCTACTAAGAAGAGCCAGATCTTCTCAACAGCAGCTGACAATCAGAGTGCCGTTGATATCAATGTAGTACAAGGTGAGAGACAATTTGCGAAAGACAACAAGAGTCTTGGACAATTCCGTCTGGATGGTATCCCACCAGCAAGAAGAGGTGTTCCACAGATCGAAGTTACGTTTGATATTGATGCCAACGGTATCGTAAATGTATCTGCAAAAGATCTTGGAACAGGAAGAGAACAGCACATTACCATCACAGCAGGCTCCAATCTTTCCGATAGTGATATCGATAAAGCAGTGAAAGAAGCAGCAGAATTCGAAGCACAGGATCGTCAGAGAAAAGAAGCTGTTGAGACCAGAAATGATGCAGATTCTATGGTATTCCAGACAGAAAAAGCATTAACAGAAGCTGGAGACAAGATCAGTCCGGATGATAAGGCAGCGGTAGAAGCAGATCTTACTCACTTAAAAGGTTTGATTGAACGTTCCAACCCAGAGGTTATGTCAGAAGGTGAAGTTGCTGATATCAAAGCAGCAAAAGAAAAACTTATGACAACAGCTCAGTCCTTATTTGCTAAGTTGTATGAGCAGACACAGGGTGCTGGTGCCGGCGGTCCGGAACCGGGAATGGATTTCAATAACTTCAATGCCGGCGGCGGAAACCAAGGAAACTCTGGCGGATCTAAGGATGATGACGTGGTTGATGGAGACTACAGAGAAATCTAATCGTAATAGCAGATAAACTTTGGTCATTCCGAAGGATTCCCCTTCGGAATGACTTTTAAAGCAGGAATGGCGGAGGAATTTTATGGCTGATAAAAGAGATTATTATGAGGTGCTTGGTATATCAAAAGGAGCCTCTGATGATGAAATTAAAAAAGCATACCGTAAAGTCGCAAAACAGTACCATCCTGATATGAATCCGGGCGATAAAGATGCAGAAATGAAGTTCAAAGAAGCTTCGGAAGCTTATGGTGTACTCAGCGATGCTGAAAAGCGTAAACAGTATGATCAGTTCGGCCATGCTGCTTTTGAGCAGGGCGGACCGGGTGCCGGTGGATTTGACTTCAGCGGAATGGACGTCGGAGATATCTTTGGCGATATTTTCGGTGATTTATTTGGTGGCGGAAGAAGCCGTCGTGCGAATTATAACGGACCGTCCAGAGGCAACAACCTCAGGACAGGTATCAGGATAACGTTTGAGGAAGCTGTATTCGGTACAGAAAAAGAAATTGAACTGAATCTAAAGGACGAATGTGAGACCTGTCACGGGACAGGTGCAAAAGCTGGTACAACAGCCGAGACCTGCAGTAAGTGTGGCGGAAGAGGTCAGGTGACTTTTACCTCCCAGTCCCTGTTTGGTACCGTACGTAATGTTCAGACCTGTCCGGATTGCCGTGGTACAGGAAAGATCATTAAGGAAAAATGTCCGGACTGTTATGGCAGCGGTTTCATTACAAGAAAGAAAAAATTGCAGATTACAGTACCAGCCGGTATTGACAATGGTCAGGCGATTCGAATCCGTGGAAAAGGTGAACCCGGAAGCAATGGCGGGGAACGCGGTGACTTACTCGTAGAAGTGGCAGTATCGAGTCACCCAATCTTCCAACGTCAGGACTTTGATATCTATTCCAGCGCTCCGATCTCCTTTGCAAGAGCTGCACTCGGCGGTGATGTAAAAATAACAACGGTAGACGGCGATGTTTTATACGAAGTAAAACCGGGAACACAGACAGATACAAGAATACGTCTTCGGGGAAAAGGTGTACCGATTCGTGGAAATAAGCAGACAAGAGGCGATCATTATGTTACACTTGTGGTACAAGTACCGACAAAGCTGACAAATGAGCAGAAAGACCTTCTTCGCCAATTTGAAGAAACGACCGGTGAGAAGGAAAAAACCAGTTCTGACAAAAGCAAAAAGAAATTCTGGAAATAGTTAACAGGAATCTCTGTTAAGAGTTTAAAGAAAACAATATAAATATGGACTGCATGTAAATATATGTCTGTGAAAACTGACATATATTTTGTGCGTGTGTAAATAAATACACAAAGGCGGAGTGAAAATGAAGTGGACAAAGCTGACAATAACGACAACAACAAAAGCGGAAGATCTGATCAGTGCAATGCTTGGTGAACTGGGAATCGCAGGGGTCGAGATTGAAGATAAAGTGCCGTTATCTGCGGCTGACAAGGAAAGAATGTTCATCGATATTCTACCGGAACTGGGAGAAGATGATGGTGTTGCAAAGGTAAGTTTCTATCTGGATGAAGCGGAAGATACGGAAAGCATACTTATTTCCATAAAAGAACAGCTGGCCGAACTATCTGATTTTGTTGATATTGGAGAAGGCTCGATCAAACAGTCTGATACAGAGGACAAAGACTGGATCAACAACTGGAAAGCTTTTTTTAAACCATTTGCCATTGATGACACCCTATGGATCAAGCCGACATGGGAAGCTCTTACCCCTGATATGGAGGGAAAGCACATCATTGAGATCGATCCCGGAACTGCTTTTGGAACAGGTTCTCATGAGACAACAAAACTCTGCATCCTGAATCTAAAAAAATATCTAAAACAAGATGATTGGCTGCTCGATGTCGGATGCGGCAGCGGTATCTTATCCATTGCCGGTAAATTACTTGGCGCGGAATACATTGCAGGAACGGATGTTGATGAGAATGCAGTCAGAACAACCATTGAGAATACAGAAGTCAATCAGATGAAGGCAGTCATGGTCGAAGACACAAGATCCTTACAGCATGCAACTGAGTGTATGGAATTTCTGACTGGTAATGTTATTGATTCTGCTGATTTAAGGGAGCAGATTGGACTTCACCTGTACGACGTTGTCGTTGCCAACATACTGGCTGATATTATTATTCCACTCAGTAATGTCGTCAGTGATTTTATTAAACCAGGCGGAATCTTTATCAGTTCAGGAATTATTAACATGAAACAGGATGCTGTAGAAAAAGCACTGCTTCAGAATGGATTTACAATTCTTGAAAAGACGGTTATGGGCGACTGGGTATCTTTTGTGGCAAAGACATCAGAAAAATAAAGGAGCGGTATGTACCATTTTTATATTGAGCCGGAGAATGTACAGGATACAACGATTCGTATAACCGGAGATGATGTAAATCACGTAAAGAATGTCCTGCGGATGAAGCAGGGAGAAAAGATTGTTCTTGGTGACGGACAAGGAAGAGAATACATCTGTACCATTACAGATATGACAGGAAATGAAATACTCGTACATATTGATTCTATGAAGCAGACGGAGGCAGAACTAGGCATCCGTCTATGCCTGTTTCAGGGACTTCCGAAAAAAGACAAAATGGAATTCATCATACAAAAGGCAGTTGAGCTTGGTGTACAGGAGATTATTCCGGTCGTGACCGCCAGAACGATTGTTAAAATAGACGATGAAAAAAAAGAAAAGAAGCGTATCGAACGCTGGCAGGCAATTGCAGAAGCTGCCGCCAAACAGTCAGGCAGAGGTATCATACCAAAGGTAGGAAATCTTGTAGAGTATAAAGAAGCCCTGCAGATGGCAAAAGAAATGGAACGGGCTTTGATTCCTTACGAACATGCAGCCGGTATGGAGCATGCAAGACAGACCATAAAATCCCTGCATGGAAAAAAATCCGCCGGAATATTCATAGGTCCGGAAGGCGGCTTTGATGATAAAGAGATAGAGCTCGCAAAAAAATATGGCGTTGAGCCAATTACACTTGGAAAAAGGATCCTGCGTACTGAAACGGCAGGACTTACGATATTATCGGTAATTATGTTTGAGTTGGAGGAAGAATAATGGGTATATATCTTGATAATGCTGCATCGACTTGTCTTTACCCGGAAGCAGAGGAAAAAATGGCAAAGGCAGCACTACTTGACTATGGAAATCCATCCTCCATGCATCATATGGGTGTCGTTGCCGAGCAGTATGTAAAGGAAGCCACAAAGACAATTGCTGATATTTTAAAGGTATCTGCAAAAGAAATCATATTTACATCAGGCGGCACCGAATCCAACAATATGGCCTTAATCGGAGCAGCACTGGCGAACACAAGAGCGGGAAAACATATTATAACAACAAATTTTGAGCACCCGTCTGTATACAATCCACTGCTTTTTTTGGAGGAGTTCGGATTTCGGATCAGTTTTCTCGAGGTCGATGAACAGGGGCATATATCCCTAGAACAACTTAAAAATACAATCTGCGAGGATACCATACTGGTCTCAGTCATGTATGTGAACAATGAACTTGGTGCGACGGCGGATGTAACCGAAATTGCAAAGACAATTCATGGTATAAATCCGAACATTTTGTTTCATGTTGACGCAATACAAGGATTTGGAAAATACCGTATTCACCCGAAAAAAGAAGGTATTGACTTGTTATCGGTCAGCGGACATAAAATTCATGGACCAAAAGGTGTCGGATTTTTGTATATCAGGGATAAATGCAAAGTAAGGCCGATCATTCACGGCGGCGGTCACCAGAACAATATGCGTTCCGGAACCTTAAATGTGCCGGGAATTGCAGGAATTGGTGCAGCAGCATCGAAAATGTACAGGAACCTTGATGAAAACAGAAAGCACATGTATGAAATTAAGATGTATTTTATTACAGAGCTTTTAAAGATAGAAGACGTAACGATCAATGCTGTGAATTACGATAAAGAGCGTAAGATAGTTACCAGGGAAGCTATAGAAGCTACCGCGCCGCATGTTGTCAGCGCCAGCTTTGCAGATGTCAGGAGCGAGGTTCTGCTGCATGCTCTTGAAGGCAAAGAAATCTATGTGTCAGCAGGTTCTGCCTGTTCCTCCAATCATCCGGCTATCAGCGGAACGTTAAAGGCCATTGGTGTGGATGAGGCACTCCTGGAATCAACACTGCGTTTCAGCTTTATTCCTGAGACGACCATAGAGGAAATCGATAAAACGCTGCAGGCATTGAAGGAGCTTCTGCCCATGCTTCGTAAATTCACAAGAAAATAGAACGTAAGATGATATATTTTGAAGGGAGCCTGACTATGTATAAGGCATTTTTAGTAAAATACGCAGAAATCGGTTTGAAAGGAAAGAATCGGTTTATCTTTGAGAATGCGCTGCGGGATAACATCAGACGCCGTCTGACACGTCTTCAGAGTGGCTTTGCCGTAAGCAAAGAACAGGGACGGATCTTTGTAGAGTGTCCTGAGGAATATGATTATGATGAAGCGGTAGAGACTTTACAGAAGGTATTCGGTGTTTCCGGTATCAGCCCGGTTGTAGCAATAGAAGACATCACTTGGGAGAATATTGAAGAAAAAGTTGGAGATTATGTAGAAGCCGCTTATGCAGACAAAGCATTTACCTTTAAAGTTGAGGCGAAACGAGCAGATAAATCCTACCCGGTCAAATCACCCGAGATGTGCAGCCGACTAGGCGCATATCTGTTAAAGCGTTTTCCTGAGATGAAAGTAGATGTTCATAAACCGAAAGTATATATAACAGTTGAAATCCGAAATCAGGGCTATGTTTCCTCCATCACGATACCAGGACCAGGCGGTATGCCGGTCGGTACCAGCGGAAAAGCAATGCTTTTATTATCCGGCGGTATTGATAGTCCCGTAGCAGGCTGGATGATCGCAAAGAGAGGTGTTGTTATGGAAGCAACGTACTTTCATGCACCTCCTTATACAAGTGAAAGAGCAAAACAGAAAGTCATAGATCTGGCTAAGATAATGGCAGAATATACAGGTACTATAAAGCTGAATGTCGTGAATTTTACCGATATACAGATGTACATCTATGAGACCTGTCCTCATAATGAATTAACGATCATCATGCGCCGGTATATGATGCGCATAGCACAGCATTTTGCAAAAGAGTCCGGATGTATGGCACTTGCGACCGGTGAGAGCATCGGTCAGGTGGCAAGTCAGACAATGCAGTCTCTGGCGGCAACGGATGCGGTGTGTGATATGCCAGTGTTCCGCCCATTAATTGCTTTTGATAAACAGGATATTGTAACAATTGCAGAAAAAATCAATACGTATGAGACATCGATCCTGCCGTACGAAGACTGCTGTACCATTTTTGTGGCAAAGCATCCGGTGACAAAACCAGAGATTGAGATTATTGAAAAATCTGAGACATTACTTGCGGAGCGTATCGATGAACTTGTACAGACTGCACTTGATACCGTTGAAGTGATAACCTGTAAAGCAGAAAAATGATTGAGATTTCGATAAAACAATGAATTCGAGTGTTTTGTTTATAGGTAAGATAAGAAATACTTTCTATAAAACAAAAAAAGGAGGTGAATTTCACCTCCTTAAGAATTTGTTTGACAAGTAAGCATTATGCTACAGTGTACTTACTTAATACTGCTAAAACAGTATCCATTTCTTCGTCACCATGAATGTTCAAATCGATTGGTTTTGATAAATCAAGGCTGAATATCCCCATGATTGACTTTGCGTCAATTACATATCTGCCGGAAACTAAATCGAAATCAGCATCAAATTTTGTGATATCATTCACAAAGGCTTTCACCTTATCAATTGAATTAAGTGAGATTTTAATTGTCTTCATATAAAATTCCTCCTTCTCATCCTGTCAGATTGCTTCTACAGTTTATCTTGCGACTGAACATAAAACTGACATACATTTTATGTATTGTGAAACCAGATGTTTTCTGTATTGCATCTAGCTACATACTACCGTTTCAAGCAAAAAAAGTCAATATAAAAAGTTTACAAAATATCTCTTGAGATTCTATAGTATTTGCTACATGGTATGCATAAAAAGAAGATGAGAACAAGAAAAATGAAAGAAAGGTAAGATATGTTGTCTAAAAATACATTTATACCGGATAAAATGTCCGTTGCTTTTTTAAACCTAGGCTGTAAAGTGAACGCTTATGAAACCGAAGCCATGGTCGAATTATGCCGAAATGCCGGCTTCACAATTGTTGAATTTCATGAAATCGCAGATATCTATGTCATAAATACCTGCACAGTAACTAATATTGCTGACCGGAAATCAAGACAAATGCTTCATAAGGCGAAGCACCGCAATCCAAATGCCTGCGTTGTAGCGGTAGGCTGCTATGCACAGGAATCAAAAGAGGTTCTGGAAAATGATGATACCGTAGATATTATCATTGGCAACAATCATAAAAATGACTTAATTAACAGGTTACGGCTGTTTTATGAAGGAGAAGAGTCTACGATTGTAGAAAGCATTTCCATGCAGACTGATTATGAGGACCTCCATGTCGGTGCTGTCAGTGAAAAGACCAGAGCCTATATAAAAATACAGGATGGCTGTAGTCAGTTCTGCAGTTATTGTATCATTCCTTATACAAGAGGCAGGATTCGAAGCAGGGAAGCAGCGGAAGTTACACAAGAAGTGAAAAAGCTGGTCTCACTTGGATATAAAGAGATTGTTCTGACAGGCATTCATCTATCTTCTTATGGATTAAAAAAGCCAGGTGATGATCTTGATGGTGGCCCATTGGCAGAATTGATCTTGGAGCTTGACAGAATACATGGGCTGGAACGTATTCGTCTCGGATCGTTGGAACCAAGAATAATAAAAGAAGAATTTGTAAGTCTGATAGCAGCGAGCCATAAGCTTTGTCCGCATTTTCATCTCTCCATGCAAAGCGGTTGCGATGAAACCCTTCTGCGCATGAACCGCAAATATACTTCAAAACAGTATGAAGATGCCTGCACGTTGCTTCGAACGTACTTTGAAGCCCCTGCACTGACAACGGATGTTATCGTAGGTTTCCCGGGGGAGACTAACGAAGAATTTGAAAAGACCTGTGATTTTGTTAAAAAGATCGGGTTTGCACAAATGCATGTATTTAAGTACTCAAAACGGAAAGGAACAAAAGCGGAAAGTATGCCGGATCAGGTTCCGGATCAGGTGAAGCAGCAGCGAAGCGAAACGTTGCTGGCGATTGAAAAAGAGCTTCGTCTGGATTACCAGATAAGCTTCGCCGGAAAGAAAACAACCATTCTTGCAGAGGATACGAGCATTGTCGATGGAAAAGAGTTTGCTTCCGGTTATAATGAACGATATGTACGCTTTTTGGTTGAATCAGAAAGAGATTTATCCAACACACTGATTACAGGTACAGCAGAACTTTATCAGGGAGAACATCTGCGCCTTGTGGACTGGTCCATGCCACAGAACTAAAATGCAATGTTTTGTGAGTCTGAGATTGTGTGAAATTTTTTTGAAAATTGGATTAGTCGTACAGAAATAGGGATATTGTCGCTTAATATACAGAAATAATACAAAATATTCGATTGCTATTTTTAGGCATATAGTTTAAAATGAGCTATACGAACAAAAAGAGGGGCGTGATGTTATGCATGAGTTGACGCATACACAGTATTTTAAAGTTCAGAAAGACAACGAACCCGATGTAAAAGAGATCATTGATACTGTTTATCTGGCGCTGACAGAAAAGGGCTACAATCCGGTTAATCAAATGGTAGGTTATGTAATGTCAGGAGATCCGACTTATATAACGAATCATATGGGTGCAAGAAGCCTGATCATGAAAGTCGAGCGCGATGAGATAATCGAGGAACTTCTCAAAGCTTATATCGAAGATCATTTGAAATGATGGCTCCTTATAAAGATATAAAAGTATAAGGATGACACGGTACAATTGATCGGTTAGTTAAAGAATTTATTATGAGTGGATGGTTAAGAAATGAGAATAATGGGACTCGATTACGGATCAATGACAGTAGGGGTTGCTGTCAGCGATGAACTTTTGTTGACTGCACAAGGGATAGAGGTTATCCGCAGAAAGCAGGAAACTAAGCTGAGGCAGACGTATGCCAGAATTGAAGAATTGATTGTTGAATATAAGGTGGAGCTGATTGTATTGGGATATCCGAAGAATATGGACAATACAATTGGTTCACGTGCGGAAAAATCTGAAGAATTTGCTGCAGCAATCAGACGGAGAACAGGACTTGAAGTCATACTATGGGATGAGCGTTTAACAACCGTTGCAGCCCACCGTGTGCTGGATGCAGCAAATCTTGGATATAAAAAGAAAGCAGAGGTTGTTGATAAACTCGCAGCAGTCTTTATCCTGGAGAGCTATCTTGATTTTCGGAATAATCAGGTAAAGCTGAATAGTAAGGATACAGAAGGGTAAAGCATATAGTTAGAATTGAGGTAATAAGGAATGGAGAAAGCAGGAAATCAGATAACATTTCTGACAGAGGATAATGAAGAAGTTTTGTTCAGTGTTGTTGAACAAACTATGCTCAATGGATGTAATTATCTATTGGTTACAGAAGAAACAGAAGATGGTAATGACGAAGAGGCAGATGCACTGATTTTGAAAGAAACTTCGGAACCAAATGCAAAAGAGGCTGTTTACGAAATCGTAGAAGATGAAACAGAACTGCAGGCACTGGCAGATGTATTTGCAGAGCTGCTGGAAGATACGGAGATAATATAGAGAGTTACGATAAAGTATTGCAAAACGTGCTGGCTGTTATGTCAGCATCTGTTTTATATTTTCCTTTGAATAATTTTTAATTAACATAAAGAGATTAAAAGTTAATAATATGACACAATAAAGCTAAGAAGTTAACAAGTAGGTGATAATGTGACTGGTATGCAGGATGATTTCACAGAGTTATTGCGAAATAACGGGTTGAAAGTGACAAAACAGCGAATAGCGATTCTTGAGGCAATGGAGAGTAAGCCGGGAGAACATCTTACGGCGGAAGAAATCTTCGATTATGTGAAACCAAGATATAAAGAGATCGGATTGGCAACGGTTTATCGTACAATCCAGCTTTATGCTGAGCTTGGACTGGTAGACCGCCTGAATCTGGATGACGGATATACCCGGTATGAGATCGGGCAATCCATGAATACGCTGTCAGACCAACATCACCATCATCATCTGATTTGTTCGGAATGCGGACAGGTTGCTGCTTTTCAAGGCGATCTTTTAGAGACACTTGAACAGCGGATTTTAGAGTCTATTGGTTTTTTGGTTGAGGATCATGAAGTTAAACTTTACGGGATCTGTAAGGAATGCAGAGAGAAACGCTGTAAAGATGAGAATTATTGATTGTTACTGGAACATTCCGACATCATTTGATGCTTGTTGCACTTCTTCGAAAACCGGAGGTGCGGATTGAGAAAGAGAAATAAGAATATAAGCAATAACGAAGCAACAGAAGAAACAGTTGCTTCTAACGTGCTGTTCGAAAAGAACAAAAAGAATAATTTTTACAAAGCAAAAGGCAGAACAGGGAACAAAAAGAAAACACCGGCAGAAGACGGTGTAAAAATCATACCGCTTGGCGGACTGGAACAGATCGGACTGAATATAACGGTCATCGAGTACCAGGACAGCATTCTGGTCGTTGACTGCGGTCTTGCGTTTCCGGCGGATGAAATGCTAGGAATTGACCTTGTAATACCGGATGTTACTTATTTACGTGACAACATCGAGAAGGTAAAAGGTTTTGTCATAACCCATGGACATGATGACCACATCGGAGCCCTTCCTTACATCTTAAAAGAGATCAATGTACCGGTCTATGCTACAAAGCTGACCATAGGTATCATTGAGAATAAGCTAAAAGAGCATAATATGCTTAAAACAACCAAACGTAAGGTTGTGAAGTATGGTCAGTCGATTAATCTTGGCTGTTTTCGTGTAGAATTCCTTCGTATCAATCATAGCATAGCAGATGCAGCAGCTCTGGCTATCTTTACCCCAAAGGGATTGATTGTTCATACCGGCGATTTTAAAGTGGATTATACGCCTGTTTATGGAGAAACTATCGATCTTCAGCGCTTTGGAGAGCTTGGGAAAAAAGGTGTGCTGGCGCTTCTATGTGACAGTACAAATGTTATGAGACCCGGATTTACAATGTCAGAAAGTACGGTAGGCAAGACCTTTGATGCATTGTTTGCAGAGAATACAAGCCATCGTATCATTGTAGCGACTTTTGCTTCGAATGTTGACCGTGTACAGCAGGTCATAAATTCAGCTGTTAAATATGGCAGAAAAGTAGTGATTGAAGGAAGAAGTATGCTGAACATCATGGCAACAGCTTCAACGCTGGGATATATAACGTATCCGGAAGATCTTTTGATCGATATGGAAAACATGAAGAATTACCCACCGGAACAGGTCGTGTTGATTACAACAGGAAGCCAGGGAGAAGAGATGGCAGCACTGTCCCGTATGGCAGCTTCCATACATAAAAAGGTAACAATCTCTCAGGGGGATACAGTAATAATCAGTGCTACCCCGATACCGGGAAACGAAAAGAATGTTTCAAAAGTCATCAATGAGCTTTCTGTAAAGGGTGCAAAGGTCATTTATCAGGATACCCATGTATCCGGTCATGCCTGCCAGGAAGAGATCAAGCTGATCTATTCACTTATAAAACCAAAGTACGCAATTCCGGTCCACGGCGAATTCAGACATCTGATCGCACATGCAGAGCTTGCATGTAAGATGGGAGTAGCAAAAGAAAATATATTTATCCTGACCGCCGGAGATGTTCTTGAATTAACACAACAGGATGCCGGTGTTACAGATACGATACAGCTGCAGGAAGTCCTTGTTGACGGATTAGGTGTCGGCGATATTGGAAATGTTGTCCTAAGAGACCGACAGCTGCTTTCGGAAAATGGACTATTGGTCGTAACGCTTGCCATGATACGGGAAACCAATGAAATCATATCCGGACCAAGTATTGTGACAAGAGGCTTTGTGTATGTAAGAGAATCAGATGGTTTACTGACAGAGGCTTCGGATGTTGTACGGGCAGCCATTGAACGATGCAATAAAAAGAATATGACGGACTGGATGAAAATGAAGAATGAGATCAGGGATTCTTTGAGTGAATTCTTCTGGAAGAAAATGAAACGCAAACCAATTATTCTCCCCGTAATCATGGAAGTTGAGGAGTAAGGAAAAGCAGAACGGAGTATTTATGGCAAAAAAGAGTAGTGCAACAAGAATAGTATTAAAGTTTACAGGTACTTTACTGCAGCTGTTCCTGAATATTATTCTATATACAGCAATTGTGTTACTGGTTGTTAAAGGCGGACAGGAAGCTTATACTGTCTCCTATCAGATTTTTGGCTCAGCTCCCATGGAGACAGAACCCGGACATACGGTAAATCTGGAAATTCTGGATGGAGAGTCCGATTATAACATTGCAAGTAAATTGTATGTAAGTAAAATGATACCAAGCAAATATTCCTTTTTCATAAAAACAAAACTGACTGGGTCCGAAATAATGCCTGGAACCTACGAGCTGAACACATCAATGGATTATGACGCTATTCTGAATATGATAACAAACGTTGAAAACTCTATTGAAGAGGTGAAGTCAGTCGAGGATGTAAGTCCATAATATTAGGTAAGGCGGAATAAAATGATTATCAATGAACATGTCAGGGATTATATAAATTCAATGGAACACGATCTTCCGGAAGAACTCGATTCTTTGGAAAGACGCTTGCTGGTACGAAAAGTGCCGATTATTCGCAAGGAAGCTCAGGCGCTTTTACGGTTCATGCTTCAGGTCCAACGACCAAAGCGTATTCTGGAAATTGGAACGGCAGAAGGATTTTCCTGTGTATTCATGAGTGAATACATGCCGTTGGAGTGTACGATAACAACAATAGAAAAAGTTCCTATGCGGATCGAACAGGCAAGCATAAATCTTAGCAAAGCAAAAAGAGCTGACGCTATAACTTTTTTAAAGGGAGAAGCACAGGATGTACTGGAAAATCTGCAGGGAGAATATGATTTTATATTTCTTGATGCAGCGAAGGCACAGTATATGAATTTTTTACCGGAGCTACTCAGACTGTTACAAAAGGGCGGCATGCTGATTACGGATAATGTACTGCAGGAAGGCAGCATTGCAAAATCAAAATTCAGCATCGAGCGAAGAGACCGGACCATTCATATGCGAATGAGAGAATATCTTTATACACTGACACATGAATCAAGTCTGGATACTGTAATCTTGCCGGTAGGTGACGGGATGGCTCTTTCGGTAAAGCTGTAAAAAGGTTGAAACATTCGATCAAGCCTGCAAGGCGCAGTTTATGCGCGGGAATGGAGATAAATGAGCAGAGATATTAGTAAGAAACCGGAACTGTTGATTCCAGCAAGTAGTTTGGAAGTGCTGAAGACAGCAGTTTCTTTTGGTGCAGATGCCGTCTACATTGGCGGTGAAATGTATGGACTTCGTGCAAAAGCCAAGAATTTTTCCATGGAGGAAATGAAAGAGGGAATTGAATATGCCCATCTTCATGGCAAAAAAGTATATGTGACAGCCAATATAACAGCACATAACCGTGATCTTGCAGGTGTACGTAAGTATTTTTCTGAACTTGGGACCATAAGACCGGATGCCTTGATCATATCAGATCCGGGTGTATTTACCATAGCAAGAGAAGTGCTGCCGGATATGGAAATCCATATTAGTACACAGGCCAATAATGTAAACTATCTGACTTATCGCTTCTGGGGGAATTTGGGAGCAAAACGTGTAGTATCGGCAAGAGAACTGTCATTGGAAGAGATTAGAGAATTGAGGGACAATATTCCGGAAGATCTTGAGATTGAAAGCTTTGTTCATGGAGCAATGTGCATTTCACATTCCGGACGTTGCCTGCTCAGCAATTATATGACAGGGCGGGATGCCAATCTTGGTGCCTGCACACACCCATGCCGCTGGAAATACTATGTAGTAGAAGAAAAACGTCCCGGTGAATATATGCCGGTAGAAGAGAATGAGAACGGTACGTATATCTTTAATTCCAAAGATCTGTGTATGATCACATTCCTGCCGGAAATGGTGAATGCCGGAATAGACAGTTTTAAAGTGGAAGGACGTATGAAGACTGCACTTTATGTGGCTGTTGTGACCAGAGTGTACCGGGAAGCAATTGATGATTACTATACGTCACCAAAACTTTATGAAAGCAAAAAAGAATATTATCAAAAGGAAATATCGACTTGTACGCACAGACAGTTCTCTACCGGATTTTATTTTGGAAAACCGACCGAAGAGGGACAGCTGTACGAGGATAATGTATATGAAAAAGAAGCCGTATATCTTGGAAGAGTACAGGATATTACTGAAAATGGACTTTGTCAGATGGAGCAGAAAAATAAATTTTTTGTAGGTGATACAGTAGAAATCATGCATCCGTTTGCACCGATTCGATCTGTTACGGTCAAAGCCATGTATAACGAAGAAATGGAACCAGTCGACAGTTGCCCACATGCAAGACAGATCCTATATGTGGATTTTGGTGAACCGCTTGCTGTCGATGATATAATCAGAAAGTAAAAAAGTGTTGCATATTATAGATAAAAGAGCTTTACTTCATTTCCTGAAGTAAAGCTTTATTGATAGAGTGAAGGCAGTAAGATGGCAAAGTATCCCGCATTCTTTAATCAGAAAAATACAATTGCTATAAGAATTCCAAGAACTGATCCGATAACAACCTGCAATGGGGTATGTCCGACCAGTTCTTTTAATTTTGGCATAGAGACATTCGCATCATGTGGAAAATGTTCGGTCAGTATATTCAATATAGTCGCCTGCTTACCGGTCTCGAGACGAACACCTCTGGCATCATGGATTACTATGGCAGTCAGGACAAGGGAAATGGCAAACTGAAAAGAATTAATGCCATACTGCAGATAGCTGCCTGTCGTCAATGCACATACCGTAGCTGCATGGGAACTTGGCATACCACCGGCACCGACCATTCTCTCCAGACGGAATTCTTTGTTGATAATGAGATATAATACCATCTTGATGAACTGTGCTATGAACCATCCAAGGAAGGCTACAACTAAGATTCGGTTTGCTAGTATCTCTGTCCAGATTTCGTACATGTTATCCTCTGTTCCTGCGCTCAATTACGCATTTTTGTTAGAAAAACCGGGGATGCAAGCAGTCCAGGAAGCTGTTGTATGCATCATAATATAATAATACACGGTCGGTCAGGATAACGCAATAGTTGAATTTTTAAGCTTTTGAAATAAAAAGTTTAAGAATGTCTTACGATGAAATTTACAGTGTTTTGGGAAAATAATAGTACAAACATATGTCCTGTTATGCTATACTGAATAGGCAAAAACTGTATTACTATAATACATCGGAGGACATTTTTTATGGGAAAAGAGGATCAGCGTAAGTTAAATTATCCAAGAACTATTTTCACAGGTTTTGTCTTTATGTCTATATGTGCTTTCTGGCAATTGTACGACAGCATTATTCCAAAGATCTTAAAATATTCCTTTGGATACGGTGAGACATTTACAGGAGTAATTATGGCTCTTGATAATGTTCTTGCACTTTTCCTGCTTCCTTTCTTTGGGATGCTTTCCGATAAGACATCCACGAAAATCGGAAAGAGAACACCTTTTATTCTTGGAGGAACAGCGTTATCTGTTATTCTTATGATGCTTCTTCCGTATTCCGATCAGCAAAAGAATTTTTTACTGTTTATGATTGTCCTTGGTCTGCTTTTAATTTCCATGGGTACATATCGTTCTCCGGCCGTTGCTGCGATGCCGGATCTGACACCGAAACCATTGCGAAGCAAAGCGAATGCAGTGATTAACCTTTTGGGTGCAGTCGGAGGGGTTTATACACTGATCATGATAAAGCTTCTGGTTCCTGAAATGACTGGGGATGAGCAGCCTGATTATACAACACTGTTTTTAGCAGTAGCCTTATTCATGGTGATTGCTGTTGCCATATTCCTGCTGGTCATTCGTGAGAATAAATTCAGAAAAGAGTGCGAAGTACAGAGCGAAGCCATTGAAAAAGTTATAAAACATTCATTGTCAGAGGAAGATCTTCGTAAAGCAGAAGAAGTGGAAGCTGTTTCGACGCAGGAAAAAATGCCAAAAGTCGTTCGGAAAAGTCTTTTCTTTCTACTTGCTTCTATCTTTTTGTGGTTTGCCGCATATAATGCAGTTACAACGGCATTTTCAAGGTATGCAGAAGAGGTCTGGGGACTTACCGGCGGTGGATTTGCGAATGCTCTGCTTGTAGCGATGGTTGCAGCAGTCATCAGTTACATACCGATCGGAATAATATCCAGTGCAATCGGCAGAAAAAAGACCATTCTAGGCGGCATAATACTGATAACTCTTTGTTATACGGCAGGAGCCTTTTTCTCTTCATACGGCGGCTGGATCAACGTTATGTTCGCATTGACAGGTTTCGCCTGGGCTGCTATTAATGTAAATTCGTATCCAATGGTCGTTGAGATGAGCAAAGGAAGCAACATTGGAAAATATACCGGAATGTATTATTCTTTTTCAATGGCGGCACAGATTATGACGCCGATTCTGTCGGGATTCTTTCTTGAGCATATATCGTACCGTACTTTATTCCCGTATGCCGTGGTATTTTCATTTGCCTCGTTCATGACCATGATCTTTGTACAGCATGGTGATTCAAAACCGCCAAAGAAAAAGAGCATGCTTGAGAACTTTGACAACGATGACTGAAAGTAACTTGAACAAATGGGCGAATAGAAGTATAATAAGGGTTATTATGCAAGGAAAGAAGGAAGTAAAATGACCAAAATTGATATTTTTTCCGGCTTTTTAGGTGCCGGAAAGACAACTCTTATAAAAAAACTGATTTCGGAATCACTCCAGGGTATGAAGCTTGTCCTGATTGAGAATGAGTTCGGTGAAATAGGCATTGATGGTGGATTTTTAAAAGAAGCAGGTGTTCAGATCACAGAAATGAATTCCGGATGTATCTGCTGCACGCTGGTCGGAGATTTCGGGCAGGCACTTAAAAACGTTCTCAACGAATATGCACCTGACCGGATTATTATTGAACCATCCGGTGTCGGAAAATTATCAGATGTAATAAAAGCCGTACAAAAGGTCAGCGAAGAGAATACGGATATTGTTATCAATAGCTGCGTTGCAGTCGTTGATGCTGTAAAATGTAAAATGTACCTTAAAAATTTCGGCGAATTCTTTATTAACCAGATCGAGTATGCCGAAACTATAATCCTGAGCCGTTCTCAGAACTTATCAGAAGAGAAACTACAGAATAGTATTGAATTGATCCGTCAACATAATGATAAAGCGGTGATCATAACAACACCATGGGAAGAAATCAGTGGTAATTCCATATTAGAAGCAATGGAACATGAAAATACACTTTTGGAAGAGATGATTGAGCTGGAGACCTGCCCTGTATGCGGCGGGCATCATGACCACGATCACCATGATCATGACTATCACGACCATGACCACGATCACCATGATCATGACCACGATGAGAATTGTGGCTGTGATTGCGGTGAGAACTGTGATTGTGACTGCGGCGAGAACTGTGACTGTGACTGCCATGATGATGAAGATTGCGGCTGTCATGAAGACGAGACATGTAATTGCCATGATCATGACCATCATGACCACGACCATGACCACCACGACCATGACCACGATCATGACCATGACCACCACGACCACGACCACGATCACCACGACCACGATCACCACGACCACGATCACCACGACCACGATCATCATGGACATCATCATGCTGATGAAGTTTTTGCCAGCTGGGGCAAAGAAACTCCACAGCGCTATTCTGTGGAAGATTTGAAAAGCAGACTGACAAAACTTGACGATACAGACACATATGGGATGGTCCTGCGTGCAAAGGGGATTGTACAGAGTGACAAAGAAGGCTGGATCCATTTTGATTATGTTCCGGGAGAAAGTGATATCAGAACCGGAGCAGCAGATTATACAGGAAGACTTTGCGTTATTGGAAGTGAACTGAAAAAAGAAAAATTAGAAGAACTGTTTTCTTAAGCAGATGAGGACGAAACGTTATAAAATACAGAAATGAGGAATGAAGTATGGCAGAAATTCCTGTTTACCTGATCAATGGTTTTCTTGAGAGCGGGAAGACGAAATTCATCAGAGAAACAATACATGACAGAGAGTTTTCAGATGGTAAAAAGACACTGTTGCTTGTCTGTGAGGAAGGCGTGGAAGAGTATGACACAGCAGATCTTGCAGGATGGAATGCAGAAGCAGTTTATCTTGAAGAAGCAGAAGACCTGAATGAGGAAGCACTTAAGGAATTGAATAAGAAATATAAACCGGCACGTGTTCTGATTGAATACAACGGGACCTGGAAGATGGATGATTTTTTTGAACTTGAATTCCCGAAATCGTGGATCATCGTTCAGGTACTGACACTTGCGGATGGATCCACCTTTACAAACTACTGGAATAATATGCGTTCGATGATGGCTGACCAGTTGCGGTATTCCGATACCATTATATTGAACCGTTGTCCTGCCAATACAGACAAAGGTGCAATACGACGAAGCATAAAACCTTTGAACGGGAAGGCCCAGATCATATATGAAGCCGCAGACGGAGTCGAACTTGGCGATGAGAGCAATGAACCCTTGTTTGATGTATCCCAGGACCCGATTGTAATTGAAGATGAAGACTTTGGTCTTTGGTATATCGATGCAATGGATTTTCCGGAGCGATATCGTAACAAACGAGTTAAGATTCATGCACTTGTATATCGTGATAAAAGCACGAAACAGGGAAGTTTTATACCGGGCAGATTTGCCATGACGTGTTGTGCAGATGACATCGCTTATGTTGGATTCGTTTGTCATGTTGATAAAAAGATGGAGCCGTTGATCGAATTTGATCCAAAACAGAAGAAATGGGTCACGGTCACAGCGATTGTCCGCTATGAATACCGTCCGGAATACAAGGGAGAAGGACCGGTGCTGTACGCACAGAAAATGGAGGAAGCAAAAGCAGCAAACGAAGAAATCGTATATTTCAACTAGAATTTCATAACGAGTATAGGTGGTGAAAAATTGGGAGGAATCGGCTTGGTTTTTTCCGGTGGTATTGCGAAAGGTGCTTATGAACTGGGATTCTGCAGGGCAATGAATGAAATCGTTACCTTTGATCAGGTCTCAGCAATCGCGGCATCTTCCATCGGATCAATTAATGCGTATGCATATGCTACACACCAGATCGAGAAATTATCGGAAGTATGGAAAACGACCGATTATAAAAGCATGCATGAGTTTTATCAGTGTCTTGTTAAGAGACCTGTTATTTTTGATGCAATTGATGCGTTTGCCAAGATTCCTATAGGTGCTGGGCTGCCATTGATTATTACCTGTATTCAGGTTCCGATGATTCATGTAAAATACATTGATATAACACCGCTTAATGACTGTGACCGGATTAAAATGCTGAAAGCTGCCATTTCGATTCCTTCAATGATGACTCCAATTGAGGTCGGAGGGAAAAAGTTTGTAGACGGTGCCATTCTTGACAATACACCAGTCAGGGCATTGAAAGATAAAGAACTTGATGTCATTTTTGTTCTGCGCTTCGATCATTCGGTAGAAGATTACAGCATGATAAGCAAGGATACGCAAATCATAGAAGTTGTATTCCAGGATGAGCACTTCATGAAGAATTCTTTTGCACTGGATAAAAAATCCAGTCGGAAAATGATAGATGCCGGCCATGCCTATGGAATGGAATTTCTAGAAAAGGCTTTACGTTTTGGAACCAAAGACAAGGAGTATTTAAAATACATAGCGTCTTCTTGCAACAGGGGTGCAAAATGTAGCATAATTCCAAAAAATGGTGATGATATTATAAGGCGCATCAATAAGCTTTCAAAGTTATTCCCTACTTGACTTCACGTGTATTTGATACTATAATTGATTGGATATAACGCATACTATAAATACTATAAAGGAGAAGGATTATAGCATGATAAAAAGTATGACGGGATTTGGACGGAGCGAAGTCGGTACTGAGATACGTAAGATAACCGTTGAGCTAAAGTCCGTAAACCACAGGTATTGTGAGATTTCACTGAAAGCACCGAAGAAACTTGGATTTTTTGATGCGACCATACGAAGCCGTCTCAAAAAGTATATCAGCAGAGGAAAAGTTGATGTATTCATTACTTACACGGACCTGACGGAAGGAAAGATCTGTGTTACATACAATGAAGAGCTGGCCAGGGATTATTTTAATAATCTTATGAAGATACGCGATGAATTCGAACTGGACAACGATATCAGGGTATCTACAATTGCCCGCATGCCGGATGTTTTGACGCTTGATGAACAAACGGTTGATGAAGACGAGCTGTATGCACTTTTGGAGCAGGCCATTGATACAGCGGCTCAGCAATTTGTTGATTCAAGAATTGCAGAGGGAGCACATCTGGCATCCGACCTCGAAAGTAAACTGAGCACAATGCTCGAATTGGTCGATCAGGTCGAAAAGCGTATGCCGGAGATTGTTTCTGAATACAGGAAGAAACTGACAGACAAGATAAGTGAATTGCTTGGAGATACCAAACTGGAAGCAAGTCTTGTTGCTACAGAGGTTGCTATTATGGCAGACCGCATCTGTGTTGATGAAGAGACTGTCCGACTTAGGGCACACATTCATAACATGAAAGATACGCTTGAAAAAGGTGAAAGTATTGGCAGAAAGCTTGATTTCATAGCCCAGGAGATGAACCGCGAAGCGAACACTATTCTATCAAAAGCCAATGATCTTGCGGTATCGAACCTTGCTATTGATTTGAAGACCGAAATAGAAAAAATTCGGGAACAGATACAGAATATTGAATAATGAAAGGAGTGACAGTTATGTTACATCCATCTTATACGGATCTGATGGATATAGTTAACCGTGACGTAGAAAAAGGCGAAGACCCAGTTGTTAACAGCAGATATTCAATTGTACTTGCCACAGCAAAAAGAGCAAGACAGCTGATTGACGGAGCTGAACCATATGTTTCAGTACCTGGAGAAAAACCTTTATCTGTAGCAGTGGAAGAATTATATCGATCTAAAATTAACATTATCAGTGATGATAGTGAAAAATCAGATGAACAATAATGAAAGTGAAATAAGAAAAGGACAGGAAGGAGAAGCTCGCAGGATAAATAAGAAATTACGATTTATCCTTGAGCTTCTTATTTATGCTGCGCTCATCTTCACTTTTGTTTATATTGTTCCTAATTATGTACTCCAAAGAACCATTGTGGAAGGCCCATCCATGCAGCATGCACTGGAGGATGGAGACCAGCTGATGGTCGAGAAGTTATCGACATTATTCGACAGATTAAAACGGTATGATGTCATTGTTTTTTATCCGCAGGGTGATGAAAGCTTACATGAGTATTATGTCAAGAGAATCATCGGATTACCCGGTGAAACAGTCCAGATCGTTGATCAGACCATCTTTATCGACGGAGAGCCTATTAGTGAAAATTATGCATCCTCACCTTTCCTGGATGCAGGACTTGCATCTGAACCGATTTTGCTGGGCGAAGATGAATATTTTGTTCTTGGGGACAATCGTTCAATTAGCCTTGATAGCAGGTATTCAAGTGTCGGGGTAGTAAAAAGAAGTTATATCGGCGGAAAAGTACTGATACGAATCTGGCCGCTTGATAGTTTTGGAGCTGTCAGGTGACAGGAAATGATTAATAGGAACTTACGGAGATGATGCAGATGACAGCATATAATCAAACCGATAATCATGAACAGGAGAAAGAAGCTGTTCAAAAGAAAAATAAGAGGCTGATTCTTGAACTGCTCGTATATGCTTTGGTAATCTATGTATTCGTTATCTTTATTCCGCACTATATAGTTGAGCGGGTTAAAGTCGACGGCACATCCATGCTGACTTCACTGGAAGATAAAGATCAGCTTATTCTGGAAAAACTCTCTACAAGATTTGATAAGCTGCAACGGTTTGATATTATTGTGTTTTACCCAAATGGTGACAGTACCGACGACTATTTTATTAAAAGAATCATAGGATTGCCCGGAGAAACAGTTCAAATCATAGATCAGACCATCTATATCAACGGAGAACCAATCAGTGAAAACTATGGTTCGACACCGATGATTGATGGCGGAGTGGCCGAGGAGCCCGTTGTCCTGGGTTATGATGAATATTTTGTTCTTGGTGATAACCGATCCATAAGCTATGACAGTCGGTATGAAAGTGTTGGCAATGTTAAATTAAGTTACATTGAAGGCAGGATTTTATTCAGAATCTGGCCTCTTGACAGCTTGGGAACCGTGAATTAAATGTCAGAAAGTATGTTATATTTGTTAATTCTTATGAAATAATAATTTAACACTTGAAATTGCTTGAATGATTGGGTAAAATGGTAAAGGATTATGAAAACAATGTTTTGACAAAATCTTAACAATTGAATTAAATTATTTAGGAGGATTATAACATGGCAGTTAAAGTAGCGATTAATGGTTTTGGACGTATCGGTCGTCTTGCATTCAGACAGATGTTTGGTGCAGAAGGATACGAAGTAGTTGCAATCAACGATTTAACAAATCCGAAAATGCTTGCACATCTTTTAAAGTATGATACAGCACAGGGTAGATATGCACTCGGTGATACAGTATCTGCAGGAGATGATTCCATTACAGTTGATGGAAAGACCATCAAGATCTATGCAGAGAAAAATGCAGCAGACCTTCCTTGGGGTGCTCTTGACGTAGATGTTGTACTTGAATGTACAGGTTTCTATGTTTCAAAAGAAAAATCTCAGGCACATATCACAGCAGGCGCTAAGAAAGTAGTTATCTCTGCTCCGGCTGGAAATGACCTTCCTACTATCGTTTACAGTGTAAACCACGATACATTGAAAGCATCTGATACAATCATTTCAGCTGCTTCCTGTACAACAAACTGTCTTGCACCTATGGCAGATACACTTAACAAAACAGCTGAAATCCTCAGTGGTATCATGACAACCGTTCATGCTTACACAGGAGATCAGATGACACTTGACGGCCCTCATCCAAAGGGTGACTTAAGAAGAGCACGTGCAGCTGCACAGAACATCGTTCCTAACAGCACAGGTGCTGCAAAAGCTATCGGTCTTGTTATTCCTGAACTGAATGGCAAACTGATCGGATCTGCTCAGCGTGTTCCGGTACCGACAGGTTCTACAACAATTCTTGTTGCAGTTGTTAAAGGTGCAGTTACAAAAGACAGCATCAATGCAGCAATGAAAGCAGCTTCTTCCGCATCTTTCGGATACACAGAAGAAGAGCTTGTTTCTTCTGACGTTATCGGTATTACTTATGGTTCTCTGTTCGATGCAACACAGACAATGGTTACAAAGCTTCCTGATGGAAACTCTCTTGTACAGGTTGTTGCATGGTATGACAATGAGAACTCTTACACAAGCCAGATGGTTCGTACCATCAAATATTTTGCTGAATTAGCATAATATTTTCTTGTAAAGGTTGATCCTGAATGGGTCCGGTCGTTATGGACCGGACCCGTTTTTACTTTATAGGTTAGATATTAATGGTTTCGGCAAACGATATGCGAAAAATTGAGCATACGCAGGGATGAAAATCATCTACTGGTATTCTATTATTTTTAAGACACTATATTAAGGAGGATTTTTATGTTAAATAAAAAATCAATTGATGACATCGATGTAAAAGGAAAGCGTGTATTGGTTAGATGTGATTTCAATGTTCCGCTTCAGGAAGGTAAAATTACTGATGAAACAAGACTTGTTGCAGCACTTCCTACCATTAATAAACTGATCAGCGATGGCGGTAAAGTTATCCTTTGCTCTCACCTTGGGAAACCAAAGGGTCCGGACCCAAAGGCATCTCTTGCACCGGTTGCTGTTGAATTAGCAAAATTATTAGAAAAAGAAGTAGTTTTCGCAGCAGATGATGAAGTAGTTGGAAGTAACGCGAAAGCAGCAATTGCTAAGATGAACGAAGGAGATGTTGTATTACTTGAGAATACAAGATTCCGTCTGGAAGAAAGCAAGAACGGCGAAGCGTTCAGCAAAGATCTTGCCTCCATCTGTGATGTATATGTAAACGATGCATTTGGTACCGCACACAGAGCACACTGCTCCAATGTTGGTGTAACACAGTTCGTTGATACAGCGGTGGTTGGTTACTTAATGCAGAAAGAAATCGACTTCCTTGGCAATGCGGTTAACAATCCGGAGCGTCCTTTCGTTGCAATCCTTGGCGGATCAAAAGTATCCTCTAAGATTTCTGTTATTAATAACCTTCTTGATAAAGTTGATACACTGATCATCGGTGGTGGTATGGCTTATACTTTCATGAAAGCTATGGGAGAAGAAGTTGGAAGTTCTCTTCTTGAAGCAGATTACCTTGACTACGCAAAAGAGATGATGGACAAGGCAGAAGCAAAAGGAGTTAAATTATTGATTCCGATCGACACAGTTGTTGCAAAAGAATTCTCAAATGATGTTCCATTCCATACAGTTGGAAGAGGAGAGATCGCAGCAGATGAGCAGGGTCTTGATATTGGTGAAAAGACATGCAAATTATATGCAGGTGCTATTAAGAGTGCAAAGACAGTTGTCTGGAATGGACCGATGGGTGTATTTGAGATGTCAAACTTTGCGACAGGTACCATCGCAGTAGCAAAAGCTATGGCTGAAATCACAGGAACTACCATAATTGGTGGTGGTGACTCCGCAGCAGCTGTTAACCAGTTAGGATTCGGCGACAAGATGACACACATCTCAACAGGTGGCGGTGCTTCCCTTGAATTCCTTGAAGGAAAAGAACTTCCGGGCGTTGCAGCAGCTAATGATAAATAAGTATTGAAAGAATATTGCTGTCTGTATAGAGCTGCCATCAAAAGAGACAATAAGTCGACCATTACAGATATACAGCAGCAAACAGGTCTATGTCTGTACCATAGACCTGTCTTACATAAAATAGAGTACAGCGATGGAGGAAAATCATGAGAAAGATTATTGTAGCAGGAAACTGGAAAATGAATAAGACCCCGAGTGAAGCTCTCAAGTTAATTGAAGAGTTAAAACCACTCGTAAAAAGTGAAACCGTTGATGTCGTATTCTGTGTACCGGCCATCAGTCTGATTCCGGCAATTGAAGCAA
The DNA here is from genome assembly GCA_003249225.1 of Clostridia bacterium. Lineage (GTDB taxonomy): Bacteria > Bacillota > Clostridia > Lachnospirales > Lachnospiraceae > SZUA-448. Next base: position 185,518 of record QKJQ01000012.1, read on the forward strand.
CCAAGGGAACGAACATTGCCATTGGTGCTGAGAATATGTACTACGAAGAAAGCGGTGCTTATACAGGAGAAATCGCGCCAAACATGTTAACCGACGTTGGTGTTAAATACGTAATCATCGGACATTCTGAAAGAAGAGAATACTTTGCAGAGTCAGATGAAACAGTAAATAAAAAAGTTCTGAAAGCATTTGAACACGGCATCACACCGATCATGTGCTGTGGAGAATCCCTTACCCAGAGAGAACAGGGAATCACCATTGACTGGATCCGTCAGCAGATCAAGATCGGTCTTTTGAATGTTACTGCAGACCAGGCTAAATCCATGGTCATTGCTTATGAACCAATCTGGGCAATTGGAACCGGTAAGGTAGCTACCTCAGAACAGGCACAGGAAGTTTGTGCAGCAATTCGTGCATGCGTTCGAGAAATCTTTGATGAAGCAACCGCAGAAGCAATCCGCATTCAGTACGGCGGCAGCGTAACAGCAGCAAGTGCAGCAGAATTATTCGGAATGCCGGATATTGATGGTGGTCTTGTTGGTGGAGCAAGCCTGAAACCTGACTTTGGAAAAATCGTTAACTATTAGAAATTTTCTGTTGTAAATTTTAAATCACTGTGTTACAATAGGAGAAGTGATTTTTAGGAGGTGCAGTATGTTAGCGGTAATCGTCAAGATAGTTTATATCATTGTTTGTATAGCTCTCGTTGTTCTTGTACTTATGCAGGAAGGCAAATCAGCTGGTCTTTCAGGAGCAATCAATGGTGTTGCTGATACCTATTGGGGAAAGAATAAAGGACGTTCGATGGAAGGAACACTCACGAAGTTAACGATCGTTTGTGCAGCGTTATTTATTATACTTTCAGCGGTATTAAGCTTAGGACTGAACTTAGCGTAAATGAGATACATGAAAAACACTCTGTGAACCAGGGTGTTTTTTCAAATTATAGATAGTTTTTTTAGCCTGTCTGTGACAGGGAGATACAGGAAAAAGGGATGGGTTTTGTGCAGAAACAGGTACATTTTTATGGAATATGAAGGGTGATAGTATGGAGAAAAACGAAAATAATAAAAAGGATACGATTCTGGAGTTTATTCTTGGCAGTGATTACCGGCCGTTAAAGTTCAAAGAGATTGCAGGACTTTTTCAGGTTCCAAAAGAAGAACGAGAAGAACTTCGTCTTTTGTTGGAAGAGTTATTGCATGAGGGAAAGATCGAACTGGATGATAAAAGCAGATATCGCAGAGCGAATGCCAATACAAGAACGGGCGTTTTTTCCGGGACAGGCAAAGGTTTTGGCTTTGTTGTGACAGAGGAAGAAGCGGGAGATATCTTCATCCCGGAAAGTGAAGTAAATGGTGCAAGAGATCAGGATACTGTGCGTGTGAGTATTAAAGAAGGTCAAAGAGTATCCGGTGGGAAGCGAAGAGAAGGTACGATTACAGCGATTTTACAGCGTGGACTTACTGAAGTGGTCGGTACATTCAATAAAGCCAAAGAATATGGTTTTGTTATTCCGGATAATCAGAAATACGGTACCGACGTATACATTGCAAGAGAACATACCAAAGGCGCCGTGTCAGGGCATAAGGTCATTGCAAAAATTACCGACTTTGGGAATGGGAAAAAGAATCCGGAAGGACGTATTGTTGAGATCCTTGGACACAGAAATGACCCAGGGGTCGATATCTTATCCATCGTTAAGGCAAATGGACTGCCGGAGGCATTTCCACCGGAGGTCATGAATTCCATTATACTGGAACAGGCGGATGTAAAAGATTCGGATTGTCTGAACCGTACCGATCTTACAGAATGGCTGACGGTGACCATTGACGGTGAAGATGCCAAGGACCTTGATGATGCTGTAACGCTGACGAAAGATGCAGAAGGTAATTATGAACTTGGAGTTCACATTGCGGATGTATCTCATTATGTGACGGAAGGTTCTGCGCTTGATAAAGAAGCCTTGAACCGTGGCACCAGTGTCTATCTGGTTGACCGTGTCATACCGATGCTGCCACATCAGCTATCGAATGGAATCTGCTCTTTGAATGCAGGGGTGAAGCGCCTTGCACTTAGCTGCATTATGAATTTTAACAGTCATGGCGATGTCACAGGGCATCGCATTGTTGAATCGGTATTAATGGTCGACAGACGTATGTCTTACACCAAAGTAAATGAGCTGCTGGAGAAATCAAAGGCAGGAGAAAATGACCCGGAAGAACTTGACACCTATGGTGACATCTACCAAAAGCAATTCATACTTATGGAAGAACTGGCAAATCTGCTTCGCGAAAAGCGCAAAAAACGAGGCTCTCTTGACTTTGATCTTCCGGAAAGTAAGATCATACTGGATGAGAACGGAAAACCAATCAAGATCCAGCCATATGACAGAAATGCAGCAACAAAGCTGATCGAAGATTTTATGCTGGTCGCAAATGAAACAATTGCCGAAGAATATTTCTGGCAGGAACTTCCCTTTGTGTATCGTTCTCACGATGTGCCGGATTCGGAACGTATGTTAAAACTCAATACATTCATTAACAATTTCGGCTATTCCATTCATTTAAGCAGCGATGATGTACATCCTAAGGAACTGCAGAAGTTATTGTCGAAGATTGAAAATACGCAGGAAGAAGCACTGATCAGCCGTCTGACCCTTCGTTCCATGAAACAGGCAAAGTATACAACGACCTGTGATGGACATTTTGGTCTGGCAGCAAAATATTACTGTCATTTTACCTCACCAATACGAAGGTATCCGGATCTTCAGATACACAGGATCATCAAAGAGAATATTCACGGAAAGCTCTCTGAAAAACGAATCAGCCACTACGAATCCATACTGCCAACAGTCGCTTCACAGGCCAGCAGAACAGAACGCCGTGCAGACGAAGCAGAACGACAGGTGGAGAAGCTGAAAAAAGCGGAGTATATGAAGCAATTCATTGGAGAGGTCTTTGATGGTGTTATTTCCGGTGTTACTGGCTGGGGCATGTATGTGGAGCTCCCAAATACAATTGAGGGTATGATCCGCGTCAGTGATCTGACGGATGATTATTATATATTTGACGAAGCTCACTATATGATGGTCGGAGAACATCTGAAAATGAGCTATAAACTTGGTCAGCCAATAAAAATTCGCGTTTCTGCGGTTGACTCCGTCCTTCATACTATCGACTTTATGCCGGAAGAATGATATGATATTATAAGGGTCCAACGTTCATGAATTCCATTTTTGAAGATATAGTCATGAACTTTGTGGTCACGTAAAAAACATTGAGGTGATTTGCATGGCAAAACCAGACAAAAATTCAGTAAAACTGATTGCAAACAATAAAAAGGCATACCATGATTATTTTATAGAAGAAAAATTTGAAGCAGGCATTTCCCTGGTAGGTACAGAAGTTAAATCAATGCGAATGGGAAAATGCAGCATCAAGGAATCGTTCATAACCGTTCAGAATCGAGAACTAATCATTACCAATATGCATGTGAGTCCTTATGAAAAAGGGAATATATTTAACAGAGATCCGTTACGGCCGAGAAAACTTTTAATGCATAAATATGAGATTAACAAGATGCTTGGAAAAGTAACGCAAAAAGGATACACCATAGTTCCTCTTCAGGTCTATCTGAAAGGAAGTCTGGTAAAAGTGGAAGTAGGACTGGCACGTGGTAAGAAATTGTATGACAAACGAGAGGTTATTGCAAAGAATGATCAGAAAAGAGAAGCAGAGCGCGACTTCAAAATAAGGAACTTATCATAAACTAAAGGATACAGACATGGAATTAACAAATGATTTGAGCAGGATTCTTAACATTGGTATCACACTAATGGAGGAGACAGACTACCACAAGCTGATGAACCAGCTGTTATTGGCATCCATGGACATAACCAACTGCGATGCCGGGTGTATCTATGCAGCAACAGCAGAAGGTCTCCTTGCCGTTGTTCTGAAAAATAATACGACAGGATTCTACAAAGGTGCAGAGGGAGAACGAATCCCTCTTCTTCATCTGCCCTACGACAAGAATACAGCCTGTGTTCATTCTGCGGTTGATAAGGTAGTCTGCAATATTTCTGATATTTCTCAGTGCACCCAGTATACCTACCATCAGGAGCTGACAGAGGATTCCATTACAGGATATCATACGCAGTCTGTTCTGACGGTTCCTTTGGTAAGTCATGAGAATGAATCACTTGGAGTTTTAAAGCTTTCGAATGCAAAAGCAGCAAACGGTGAGGTGATTCCATTTGAGGCAAAGTATGAAATGATTCTTAGTTCTCTTGCAACGCAGGCGGCGGCAACCCTTGCTAACATGAAGCATCTGGAAGAGATGAAGCTTATGCTTCACTCGCTGGTAAGAGTATTTACAACAGCAATCGATGAGCGATCTCCTTATAATACGAATCATACAATGAAGGTCGCCAATTATGCAGAGCAATGGATGGATTTTAGCAATGAGCTGCATGAACAGGGTCAGGATACCGAATGGTTCAGTGAGGGACGAAAAGAAGAAATCATTATGGCTGCACTGGTTCATGATATCGGAAAACTAACGACGCCTACCGGAGTAATGAATAAATCAACAAGGCTTGGACATCATGGACTGGAACCGATTCTCAGACGTTTTGAACTGATTCAGACAAAGCTGAAAGTCGACTGGCTGGAAGGCAGAATCGAAAAACAGGAATACCTGGACAGGATTGATGAGATTGAAAAAGGCGAACGAGTGATTCGATATGCCAACAAAGCGTCCTGTCTTGACGAAGAAGATTTAAACAGAATCGAAGCAATCGGAAAGTGCTGCTATATTGAGAGCAATGGCAGTAAAATAGAATATCTGACCGCAAATGAGCGGCAGAATCTTTCGATACGCAAAGGAACGTTATCTGCATTCGAACGAAGTATCATGCAGAACCATGTTGTTATGTCATCAAAAATGCTGGATCAGATTCACTTCGGTAATTCCTATAAGAATGTGCCCAGGCTTGCCGGTGCTCATCATGAATTTTTGGACGGTTCCGGTTACCCGAACCATTTACATGGGGAGGCAATACCGTTGGATGCAAGAATCCTTGTTGTCATGGATATTTTTGATTCCCTGATATCCATAGACCGGCCATATAAGGATCCGATGTCAATCGAAGAAGCATTGGAAGTGCTGGTTAAAATGGATGAAGAAGGTAAAATTGATTCTACGGTGGTATCTCTTTTGGTTCAGGCTGTTAAAAGCGGGAAGTTGTTCTGATTTTATTGTTGAGGAAAATAATAGATGTAAAGACAATAGAAGTATAGGCAGTTGAAGTCAAGACAATAGAAATGAAGACAATAGAAGAAGGTTGCTCCGATTTATTGATAAGTTAAGAAGCATTGGCCGACAAACCAGTTGCTCAGAGTTAAAATTATTAAAGTGCAACAAATGATTCCGGTGTCATCTGTTATCCTTGACAGCCAGAGCTTTGAATAGTATAATGATTCGTACATTATCGTAAAAACCAGGGGTTGTACTGGTTTCGACGGGGATTTTGAAATTGCGGAAGCCATCCGTGGTCCGGGACCACGTTAAAACTCGGAATTAAATTTAAACGCAGACGATAATTTAGCGTTCGCAGCCTAATGGCTGCTGTCGGCCTGAAGTCGCTTACCGCTTCAGATCCCGGCATCGACTAGGTGAGGCACTTTGCCGCCAAAGCTTTGAGGCAGTAAAAGAAAATATGAAGCTACTAATATCTTCAGTTTGCTTACTAACGGGAGATGGAGGGAATGTCAAAAACTAAGCTGTGATGGGAGATGCTGCAATGGATGGGTTTTCGGACAGGGGTTCGATTCCCCTCAGCTCCATAGCTCAAACCCCTGTCCGTGTAGACTTCTATACGGTCAGGGAAAATCAACACTTTTTCAATGTAAGTTCTGAGG
>QKJQ01000017.1 GCA_003249225.1 Clostridia bacterium
TATTTCTGAACACTTGACTGAGTCATTGCATTTGCTGATAATCTGCTTTGAATCTTTCTGATCTGCAGCGTCATTGTATAGCCATTACTTAAATTATGGGTTACCTTATCGACTGCATATTTACCATTCAATTTACCCAGTCCGGTAATATTCACATTAGTACTTGATGAAATCGCCTTGTTGGCCGCAATTACAATTTTCATAGATACCGCTGACTTATTAGCATTGTTGACTGCAGCCGTCCCGATCAGCTCCGCTTCCTCATAATTATCAACCATTGTATTACTGTTATATATCCGATTTCCGCTTCCAAGCACAACGCTGATATCGTCACCTGAATATGGATCCGTATATGTGATATTTACACCAGTGTATGTTCCAACCATTGAATCGGAATAGTTCCACGATTTCATGTCTGCTTCATCAATAGTTACAACGGCTGATTTCTTTTCATACACAGATTCCTCAAAGATAATAATCCTTGACTTATATACCTTCATGGCCAGACCATATTTTGAGCAGAGTTTATATAAAAAAGAACAGTCATTTTCATTTGACTGCTCAATCGAACTTATTTTTATTGTTGAAGCTTCATAGTACAATGAAATTCCGGCTCGTACTGCTATATCGCTGGCTATTGTTTCAATGGTTACCTCTTCCCATGTTGTTGTTTTCTCGGTAACAGAAAATCCTTCACTAACCGGAACCGACACCGCTCCGATTGTTGCTTCCATCGGTCTTCCTGCAGCTCCAAGTTCATCAATGGTAAATGATCCACAATCAAACTTTCTGATTTCTCCATCCTTGTTCCAGTTCTCTGTGATGATGGATGCTGATAACTGGTCACCTTTTGACGGCAACCAGTTATTGATCCATTTCTTTTCTTTATCATGTACCTTGATCGAAATCGAATCGCTCTCACCTGATGCTGGATCCGTATAGCTAAAACTCTTTAAATAGCTTTCTAATGTCGTAGAAATATTTAAGCCATTATAAGAAACATCTACACTTGATTTTCTTGGTTCTGCCATATCACGTCCTCCATGCAGGAAGTTCATCGTCGTTTTCTTCCGGAAGATCCGGTGTCTGCAGTGTTACACCTGCCGAGAAAACGAAGGTGTCAAGATTTTCAAAGTTATTTTTCATAAGATAATCAGCATGAATTTCTTTTCCATAGACTGCATACGCTATTTTATCCCAAGTGTCACCCTGTTTTGTCTGATATGTTCCTGCCATGCTCTTCTCCTATTTTCTTAGTAAAAATCTAAAATTATCATGTTCGTATTGCTCCATCATATCGTTAAATTCTTCCTGAGATATCCGAGATGCATTTACAAGATCATCTTTTGTTGGAGCATCCCCGTTAAAAGTGTAACTCGGACTATATGTGATAGTGCTGCCTCCTGTTTGGCTGTTAGACAAGTCGTCAAGAACAGTGTTTACATTATCGGTTGAATTCGCAACATTTCCCATGATTATTTCCGGTGTCATACTGCTAAGAAACCCGGAAGTAGTAAAATCACTGCTTGATAGCCCAAACAATCCACTAAGCTTATAAATACTTTCTTCATTATCAGTCGCTTGGCTTTGATCGAATGCTTTTGTTAATTCTGGTGGTGCGGCAATGCCTTGGCTTATTATTTTATCGTAAAGATCAGAAAGTTCATTATCTTCTGAAATATAGCTGCCAAGAAGGTGCCATATCGAATTATCATCTCCTGCAAGCGAACCAATTAGATAGGCATATTCTAACTTTTCTGAAAGCCAATCCGGTATTTCTTCACCTTCTGAGACATAAGCGTTTTGCTGTTCTACTAAGCTTTCAATATATGGTTGCATAGTGCTAAACAGATCTCCTAATGCATCCTTTGTGGCTTGATCTGCTCCGGAATATGTTTCAAATATTCCTCTGATTGCATCCCATTGAAGCGGTGCAGCGATATCTGTTACGACTCCGCTGCCATTAAGCAGGTTAACTACTTGCTCAATAACTGCTGCATCTCCATCGTTTTCCAGTTTTGAAATCTTTGATATTTGTTCAGCTATAGAATCACCTGCGCTATGTTCTATGAAAGAAGAAAAACCATCAATTACATCGCCATATGTGTCAATAATCGTATTGTATGCAAATTCATTCGCTGTATTTTCGAGTCCTGCAATCTGGCTATTAAAATTGTTATCAGCCATATCCTTGTAACTATCAAATTCAGCCTGAGTTATACTTCCATCGTTAAGCATCATCCTGTAATTTGACATTGTGTACTTATAGCTTTCCAGGTAATCTGCTTTACTTGCTTCTATCTGCTCATCAAACTCCGCCATCATGTTTTTATAAGCATCTGGAGTAAGTTCAGAACCTGAGTAACGAGCCTGTATAGCATCAAGGCCTGCCTGAAATTCCGCGTTCGCTATTTTTTCAGTGATAGAAGAAATTTGACTCGTATAATCCGAAATGATTTTTGCTTCATCCACATCAAGTAGTCCGTCTTCAAACGCTGCATTCGTAGCTTCCTGCAGCTTTGTTCCAAGATCAGAAACCTCATTATATGTGTCCTGATAAAACTGGTTGACTTGTTCCTTTATTTTATCCGAGGTACTACCATCACCAGTATATAATTCAAGTGCCAGGCTAACAGCATACTGGTTTTGTAAAATCAGATCCTCCGAATTACTTATAAAGTCTTCAATGTACGACTTATATGCAGATTGCTCGTCTTCATCAAGTTCAAGTCCTATTCCAACTTTCCAGTTGTATTTATTGAGTTCTTTTAGCGATGAATCAATTGATTCAGAAAAACCGTCAAGATCATCTATAGCTGACATGGCTTCTGACAACTTACCCAGGTCATCCGTTCTTAGCATTCTTGATACTACAGTTTGAATGTCATCCAGGGATAGCGCAATATCTCCAAAATGCTCTGCAAGGTTTTTATCTTTTAATTCCTTTTCAGCTTTTGCCACATAAGATGCAATACCAGCTGTACCACCAATGGCCAGCGCTACACCGGTAATCGCTAATGCGTATGGGTTTGTCAATACAGCTCCAAGTCCGATAAATGATTTCGTTAATGTAGCAATTCCTTGCTCCACTTTATATGCCGCCAGAGCTGATCCAATACCAACGAGAAAAGATTTTATTACATCCGGATGGGCGACCATCCATTCGCCAACATCTATAACAGGATCCGCAAACTCCATAAACCCTTTTCCAAAGCTTTTGACCTCGCGAATTATTGTAGGAAGTTCGTTTTTAAAATCTTCAATTAGGGTTGGTAATAATTCATCCTGCATTTGATTTACAAACTCTGACCCTGCATCAATAGCATCTCCAAGTGGTTCACTATATTCTTCATATAGTTTGATTCCTGTTGATGTCAGTCCATTCTTGAATATTTGTATTTTGCTCTCCATGGTCTCATATCTTTTAGCGGCTTCTTCTGACAATGCTGTATTATCTTCCCATGCATCGTTTGCCATATCAACTGCTTTCGACATTAACCCGCTTGAGTTAGCAAGGCTCAGAATTGTATTTGAAAGCCTAACCTCTGTAAGCCCCATGTCTTCGAGAATAACTGTTGCTGATTTCCCGTTTTTCTCAGTATCTTTTAATCCATCAATAAAAGACGATAATGCCACTACTGCGTCATCCTGAAATGACTTTTTGAATTGATCCGTAGTCATGCCTGCAACCTTTGCATAATCATTTAGATCTGAGCTTCCGGTCTCAACTGCTACCTGAATCTTTTTTAGGAGCTTGCTCATAGCCGTACCGCCTGCATCTGCTTCGAGACCAACACTTGACAAAGCAGCAGATATACCCATGATCTGTGCTTCGGTTAAATCAGTTAACTCTCCGGTGGATGCAATATTCATTGCCATACTTACTATGTCCGATTCTGTTGTTGCAAAATTATTTCCAAGCTCAACTATTACCGAACCAAGATTACTGTATTTGTCTGCTGCCATTTGCGTAATATTTGCAAATTTTGCAAGGTCACTTGCGCCTTCTGTTGCCGTAAGATTCGTTGATTCACCAAGATCTATCATTACATCGGTAAAATCCAGTAAATTTTCTTTTTGTATACCGAGCTGTCCAGCTGCCTCAGCAACTTCTGCTATTTCATTCGCTGTCGCAGGTATATCTCTGGTCATGCCAAGAATTTCATTACTTAATGATGCATACTCTCCTGCCGTTGCCTCTGTTGTCTTTTTTACACCTGCAAATGCCGATTCATACGATATTCCAGCTTTCGTTGCAGCGGTCGCAGTAGCTGCAATTGCAACCACTGCCGCACCGGCTGTTTTTTCAACGATTTTAAATGATTCTTTAGCTGCTTTTTCGATATTTGAAAAACCTTTTTCAGTAAGTGCAAAACCTGCATCAAAGGAAGCTCCCATACTGTTTGCGGAATAAGCTGCCTGTCGAGCGATAGCTGATAACTCTTTTTTTGTCAGACCGGTACTACTCAGTAACGACTTATCAATCTCACCTGCTATTCTTATTGCCAGCGCGTATTCTTTGCCGCTCTTTGCCAACTTCGGTTACCTCCTTTGCCATTTCCATCAATTCAAAAACAGACAGGTCCTGAAAATAATCGAGACCTGTCTTTGTGATCATGGATAATCTTATAGTCAGTTTTTTAAAAGCCTTACTATCACCAGGACTTAGTCCTGAACGAAGAAAAAATGTCTTATTCTAGCTTTGATCTTAAGACCCTCTTTTGGCGGCAGACCGTAAAAGAATTCAATCGGCAGATTTGTAGCTCTTGAAGCAATACACATTGCATACGAAAGCGTCATCTCTGGCAGAATATCATATGTACCTGATTTGTCATACTTTCTTTCTGCTGCAATAAGATCTGTGGTCGTTAGGTCGTCAAGCCCGGATAAATCAATTGAATTATACGTTTCGTCTTCAAACTTGTATGGTTTGTTGAACTTCACAAGCTTGCTTATTTCGTCATTAACATTTTCCTCATCCGTTTCAACGATCGCATTCTGTGTTTTTTCCATTAGCACTGGCTCCTCACTTTCTCCAGAAGGTCAACTCCATTGACCTTATATACATAATTGAGCTTATCAAGTTCGATTACCTGCTTCTTATCAATCTCAATCATGATGTATGTCACTTCGCATGTAACAGCAGCATCCATCATTTCACCATTCTTCATTTTACCCGGCTTGAATGCTGTCGATCTTCCTCTTGTCACCACTCTGATACCGCTGTAGCTTAGCTTTCCTGTTCCCTCGTTTAATACCTGCTCAGATCCACGAAGCGTAATGTCAAGGGCTTCCGAAACATTAAGCGCTGAAACTGCATCTTCGTTGACTACTCTGAATGGTATATCCATTGACATGCTCGAAAACTGTCCAATAACTGCTGAGTTATATTCTCCAAGTATGCCAGCCCCGCTGATCGTTGCGGTCATCGCGTCAAAGTTTGGCAGTGTAACATCTCCGGTAATACCGATCAGTTTTTTGCCGTTTTTATATGCATTAAAACTATGAATAATTTCAGGAATCATACTTATTCACCTCCCATTGCTGATTCAAGCATGCTTGGATCAAATTCAATAATGTTCAGAATGTCTTCTGCCGGTGTCCATGGAGCAAGGTACTGTCTGAATGT
>QKJQ01000014.1 GCA_003249225.1 Clostridia bacterium
GCAGCTTTAATTCCAATTTCATCGGAAAGCTTTACAGCCTCTTCTTTAAAATTTTTATCGTATTGCATTTTTCTCACCTTCCTATGTTTATTTTAACATATATTTGGTGAGTTTTACGAATCTACTTTAACGTTACCACTCCAAAAAAATGTATAACAATATAGTAGATATCTGCATTACTGGTTTGTGAATAACTTAAACATAAACATTCCAGATGGCGGTCAAGTGCATATTGCTTATTGAAACAATAGCCTTCTTGTGATCATAACTGATCTTGATTACATTATTACATCTCTTTGAGTTCGGGATATTTTTTGAGACTTAAGAAGAGGATTTGCAAAAAGGACAAGAAGAGTATTCAGGTAACTCCCAATGTGGAAGATCTGTGTGATTTTTACTTTTTAAATACTAGTCATAACATGTGCAGCAATGAACTTAGGAAATAAATTTTACAAAAATGGTAACAATAGCATGTCGGAGGCAATCTCAGAGAGATTGACGATTACGGCCATCAGATTGAAATACTGACTGAGATATGCCTAATGAAAATCCAATACAGCAGAAAAAGATTCTATTCGTAAAAGCATTTTCTGCTAAATTTCTCTTTAGCGGGCTTCAAGCTCATTGATGTGCGAAAGGGCATTGACGAAGCTTGACCGCCTGCTCATGGGAAATAGAGTCATCAACGACGGCTTGTGTTTTTTTCAATATTAACAGAATCCATCAATAAAGAACAATATCAAAGATTCCACCGGGATGGCCATATTGGTATTCGATAATAGCTCCGGTAGTTTTTCGAAAAATCATCAAGCTTTGGTCATGAGATGTTAGGGGTTTTGGGTACGATTATTTCACCTATCAGCTAACTTGTAACCTGAATTCCGTTTATACAGCACTTGGTTTCGCGAGCAATGCTGTTACTCGAGACCGTTGAAGAGCTGTTCTTGCTTCTTTAAACTTACCCCTGTATTAAAGCTTTTCATGGCTCAGTGAAATATTAGTATTGGTGTATTTGACATGACGAACAGACATACTCTATGTACTATAGAGAAGGATGCGAAGATAGATTGTTTTTACTCAGTAAAACCGTTTGTTTTGATAATCCTAATGCAGACATAGAACTATGTATTGTGAACATCAGTTACAAAGATGTTTGCATAAAAATGTTTTACATATAGATAACCTCGTATAAAATAAATTGTATTGATAGCTAGGGCTGTCCATTCCTGTTAATTCTAGTCATCTTCGGAAGGTGTAAGTTTTATGTGCTGAGGTTTTCAATCATTTAATAATACCATATTAGATAACCGAAAACACATATAAGCACGGGATGCCTCTACGCATCTTTCCCCCTCATTTTTCGGATTCTGTTGTGCAGGCTATCTACAAGCGGAATATTATATGGAAATCACGGACGTACTTTGAAATTTTTAGGAGTATCTTAAAACCCTCGGTACCTTCTCAGAAAGGAGAATTGAATAGATGAAAAAAACGCTCGTTCTCATTTTATCGTTATTACTAATTTCCGTGTTCTTATTATTCTATTTTTGTTGGCAGAACACGGCTAAATCTAGTAAATATTTTGTCGAGGATATGGAAATCATACCTGAAGAAGTTGAATCCATAAAAATTGAAACAAATGGTCGGAATCTGGGTCGGAATCAAAGTTTTACTGTACAAGATGAAACTAATATATTAATAGCACTCAATGCAATAAAAGAATGGAAAAAGGTTAAAATAGAAGGAATTTATGATATGCCAATATATGAATATACAGTAACATATAACTTAAATGATGGGAGTGAAAAAAATGAAGTATTATATTATGAAAAAGGTGAATTTTCATTAAATCCACTCCTAAGGACAGCAGAAGTTATTTGGCAGACTAGAGACCTCTTTTTAATCTCTGCTGATAATATAAAAGAAATGAGAGTAAGTGACCCAAGTACAGGAGATAAAACATTTATTCTTCGAACAACCGATGGTGAAACTATAAACTCAATAATAAAAATCGCTCAAATTGATATGTTTTTACACCCAACAAAAGCCACCGCTCAAGAGAATGATACAACAAGGGGTATAGCCTGTTATGGATATATCGAAGGGACTACTAATATTGACATAAATAATTCTTTCTCTATAATTGTTTACAAAGATATGTATCAATTTGAAGAGCTATGCAATTTGTTACCTGGACTAGATAAGATTGTTGTAGAATAATGCGAATAACAGTAATCTCTCACTTTATGGGTTGACCAAGCGGTCTTTTAATATCTTTTTCAAATGTTCTACTTTTTGCGTTAGTGTAAAAATTATAGTTGGCAAAAGCAATAGTGGCTTCATCCAAAATAAGTAAAAAGGAAGTAGAGAATAAATCCCTACTTCCCAATCATACAGTTTTTCTTTATGATATTAATTGTCGAGAAAAATACGTAAAGGAGACTGTATGATGAACATTATTGTAAACGAGAATCTTATATCTTTCAAGGAGTTGGAGAAAAAAATATTTTCCTATGTATGTGAATGAGGAAGAGAGATGACCAAAACTGTACTGGAGACCTATGATAAAGAGCTGGCGGAGTCCAGAGATAAAGAAATATACAGAGACAAAGGGACACGGAAGACATCCATAAAAACGGTCTACGGACCAGTAGAGTATGAAAGAAAAGTCTATCGTACAGTAAATGAGGATGGACAGACAGCTCATATATTCTTACTTGATGAAGCAATGCATATGGACAAGATAGGACTGATTTCAATGAATCTTGCAGAAAAGATCGCGCTTACAGTAACAGAATCACCATATCGTGTAACAGCAGACATCATAAGCAGTACCTGTGGACAGGACATTAGTGCAGGAGGCGTCTGGAAAATGATACAGCGTCTTGGTGACAGGATAGATGAAGAAGAAAAGCATGCAGTAAAACAGATGGAAGCAGACCAGACAGAAGGAGAAAAAGTAGTACCGGTCCTCTTTGAGGAGATGGATGGTGTATGGCTTCATATGCAGGATCAGAAACATAAAAAGATGAAAAAGCAGGAAATGAAAGTCTTTACGATGTACGAAGGATGGGATGCAGAAAAAGAGAAGCAGAAACGAAGTACTCTGGTCGAAAAGACAATGCTAGCAGGGATGGAAGACAGTACAAAGTTCCATGAAAAACGAGAAGCCTGTATTAGAAAAAAGTATGATGCAGATGTAATAGGACAGAGAATTCTGAATGGAGACGGAGGAAGCTGGATCAAGGAACCTTATGACCCTGAGACGATCTTCCAACTCGACAGATACCATATATATCAGGAAATTATAAGAAAGATCAAGGATAAGAAAGCGCAGAACGATATCCACAATCTGTTCGACAAAGAGAAAATGGATGAAATTTTAGAATACATTAATTTATATGCGACAAGTGTTGAAAGTCCTGATAAAGCGGATAAAACAAGTCAGAAAGCAATGGAGCTGCACAAATATCTGAGCAATAACAAAGAAAGATTGTAAAATGATTAATTTTAGTGCATTATAAATCATGAAGCTTTTTGTGCATGGTAAATGGGGGTTTATAATGTATCGATTGATTATTGTTGATGATGAAGAAAAAATAGTAGAAGGAATCGCCAATCTGTTCCCGTGGGAGCAGATTGGTTTTGAAGTTGTAGGTAAATTTCAAAGAGCAAAGGATGCTCTTGAATTTGCCGGAAAAGAAAAAGTCGATGTGGTCATGAGCGATGTGGAGATGCCGGATATGAATGGCATTGAACTATGCAGGAGATTTCATGAGAACGGTGATGTTAAGTTCGTGTTCTTCAGCAGTCATCAAAATTACGAGTACTTTCGGTCGGCAATTCGACAGAAGGCACTGGACTATCTGCTCAAACCGATCAAATACGATGAATTGCTTGCCTGCTTTGAAAAGGTAAAAGAAATATTACAGGAAGAACGTAAGAACGATGACTGTCTGACAAAAGAGACGGAAGCCAAGTCATATTATGAGAAGATCATAGAAGAAGTAAAAAATTATCTCGAAGAGCATTATAAAGATGCTTCTCTTGAGGTAGCTGCGGAACGCGTGAATTTAAGTTCCAGCTATCTGTCGAAAATATTCAAAGAAAAGTCAGGAACCCTGTTCACGGATTATCTTCTAAAAGTACGCATGGAAAAAGCCTGTGCTATGCTGGAAGATATTCAGTATAAAAGCTATGACATAGCTTACTATGTCGGCTACGATAATCCAAAGAACTTCTCCCGTGCGTTCAAAGCTTACTTTGGCATCAGTCCGTCCGAATACAGAGGAATGAAGCTAAAAAAATAGTACGTTATGAATAGGCATTTTATAACTTGGAGGAGTTTTTTTATGATGAAGAAGTTTTTTATACGCAGATTTCGGACTTATTTTCTATTTATGCTGATACCTTCTCTGATTGTTCTTCTGATTGCTGTTGCTGCAATGGACCGGCAGATTCAGAAGGAGTTAAAGTCCCAGGCAGAGAACACACTGGCAAATGTCAATACGAATCTTGATTATGTCGTAAGCAATGTTATCTATCAAAACAGCATCATCACGAACAATTCAGGGATGAATATTGCGCTGAAAAAGCTGCTTTCCGGCTCGGAAATCAATTATTCTTATGCCATTTATCTTAGAAATATACAGACCTTGCTGCAGAGTGTTACGCAGTCTTATTCTTATGTAGATTCCATTTACATTTACCTTGATGATTATAAAAAGGTGTTTACTTCGGATGAAGGAGTCGTGAACATTGAAGACTATTATGATACTACGTGGAAGGATGATTATGCAGCCATGAACGCTGCTCTTGATAATCAGGTAAGCGCGCGGGAGATAAAAAAGGGCAGCAGTGATGATTCCTATAAGGTCATATCTTTTTATAAACGGCTGATGTTACAGGAAGGCGTGATTGTAGTTAATATTAATGTGAAGAATTATCAGGAGACGCTAAAGGGCATTTTCCCTTCTGATTACGAGAACTTATATCTCTTTAACGAAGAGGGAGAAAGTCTGTTTTCATGGACGGACAATATAAAAAGCAGTGATGAGTTCCTGCAGGCAGCAGGGATGGCCGGGAAATCACAGTACAACGATACCTGGATGAAGGTGAACGACACGAAATATCTGTTCAATACAAGGGTGAACAATTCTTACGGAATCACGATGGTATCTATGATTTCCTATGAAGCGAGAAAGACCGCGATCGTCCGTGTTGCAGAAGGGTATCTGCTGATTTTTGTTTTGAATTGTTTTATTGTCCTGTTCATTTCGTACTTTAGCACGAGAAGGAATTTTAAGCAGATACGTTATATGATCCATGTATTCGACGATGCTGAAAAAGGGATTTATCCGACGGAGCCAAAACGTACTATGAAGGATGAATATGATGTTATCATGAATAATATCATTTATCTGTTCCTGAATACTATTCAGCTGAATGCACAGTTAAAAGAGACCGAGTTTGAACAGCGGTTATCGGAGCTGACAGCCCTTCAGCTGCAGATTAATCCTCATTTTCTTTACAATACGCTGCAAAGCGTTGAGCTGGAAGTCATGAAAAGCAGGAATCCTTCGATCGAAACGACAAAATGCATTCAGAATCTTTCCGATATCTTAAAATACTCCCTTGGGAATCCGATGAGTCCGGTCTCTTTGCATGAAGAGATAGAATATCTCAAGGAATATGTGGAGATTCAAAAGTACCGGTTCGGTGATAAGTTCATCGTTTACTACGAAATCGAAGAAGCACTTCACAGTGCCCTTGTATTTCGCCTTATGCTCCAACCGTTGGTCGAGAACAGCATTCTGCACGGGATCCGGAAAAAAGACGGACGTGGTTATATAAAAGTTAAGGCTTTTTTGAAGGACGGATGCATACATTTCCATGTTATCGACACCGGGATTGGGATGGGACGTGAAGAGATCGAAGAGCTTTACCGTAGATTTCAGGATAAAAATGCACCAAGCATAGGCTTACGGAACATCAACAGCCGTCTGCTGCTGCGGTATGGGGAGAAGAGTTTTTTAAGGATCCGGTCAAAAAAAGGGAGAGGAAGCTGGATTTCCTTTTGCATTCCGTATGAAGCAAAGCCGCGGCAGAGCGTGATTGAAAGTTGGAATAGCTCTGTACCGGAAGAATAGCAATGGTAAGAATATTAATGAAAGAAAAAGCTATGGAAGGAATCACAAAGTAAGAATAAAAATCACAAATTTTGATACCAAAGCAGAGAAACTTATCAAGAAGGGAAGAAAAAGCAAAAGCACGATACCTTTTTTGAGAAAGATGCAGAACGTATAATTATGGTATCAAAATTTAAGGGAGGATATATTGTTATGAAAAGATTTATGTCGTTAACTGTTATGCTATGTCTGATGCTTGCACTTTTCGCCGGCTGTGGAAATTCATCAGAGAAAAATGATGCAGATGCTTCAAACGGTGCAGCATCGTCAGATGCAGGTACATCATCCACGGACACTAACACAGGTTCCACCGATGCTTCTTCATCCGATGAAGCCATCACACTACGTTTTGCATGGTGGGGCGGAGATGAGAGAACAGCCGCAACACTGGAAGTTATCAAACAGTTCGAAGCACTTCATCCTAATATCACGATTGAAGCAGAATATGGCAGCAGCGACGGTTACCATGATAAGTTATCAACACAGCTTGCATCCGGAACAGCAGCCGACATTGTACAGGTCGATCCGGAGACATTTCCGACCTATGTTGACACCTCGGATTACTTTGTAAACTATATGGACTATGATTTTGATCTCTCGAATTTCGACGAAGCGTATATTTCATTGTCCATAAACGGACGTTATGACGGCAAACAGCTTGGTCTTCCAAGCGGTATTGCAGGTCCTATGATGCTTGTGAATCAGGATCTGGCAGATGCTATAGGAATTGACTTTACACAGGACTATACCTGGGATGATCTGATTACCTGGGGACAGAAAGTGCGTCAGTATGACGACAGTATGTATCTGTTGTGTACGAACAAAGATTATGTAACGAATTTGGTAGTGTATAACTACTTAAAACAGCTTACCGGAAAGACCATCTTCAACAAAGCGGATATGACCATGAATTTAACAGAAGAACAGCTTGCACAGATATTTGATTATGTGCAGATGTTATACGATGAAGGTGTTTGTGCTCCGGCTAATTATGCGGCTGCTTACAGCGGCGATAATCTGCAGTCGGATCCGAACTGGATCGATGGCAAATATGTATGCGCTTTCTCCTATATCTCAACAATGGATGTTATGATTGCAGCCAATGATGATGGTAATTACTCTGTAGGTAATCTTCCGGTCATGGATGGTGCACTTAATAATGGCTGGACAGCGAACTGTCCTCAGGTCTTTGCAATAACAAAATCCTGTGAACATCCGGAAGCTGCCATAGCATTTATGGATTACTTCTTTAACAACGAAACCGCAATGGAAACACTGGCCTGCACACGTTCCGTACCTCCGACAGGAAAAGCAAGAGAGATCTGCCAGGCAAACGGGAGTTTAAGTGAACTTGCGATGAATGCAGCGAACATAGCATCTGCCATGGGCGGACTTACGCCGGACAGCATTGCATCTTCTCAGGAAGGAAAACAGATCGTAATGGATGCGGTGGAAGAGATCGCATACGGTGCGAATACACCGGAGGATGCTGCAGGGAATACAATCAGCCTGCTTTCAGGCCTCATCAATTAGATTTAAGTGAACAGTAGGACTGCTGAAAATGGTTAGTGCCGGACGGGCTTTTGCCCGGAAGGCCGTAATGGCTACTTTGCAGCAGTCCATTTTAAAGAAAGGTGATTGATTATGGCAAAAGCAGCAAAAAAACACAAGGGAATCCAGAAAAGAAACCGGCAGGCGTATTTGTACTTACTGCCCTGGCTGCTTGGATTCGCTATCCTTCAGTTATATCCGTTCATGAAGTCGTTCTACTATTCTTTCACGGATTATATGATCACGAACAAACCAAGTTTTGTCGGACTTGAAAATTATATAAAGTTACTCACTGTTGACACGGATTTCTGGAATTCCTTTCGGGTAACACTTGTTTATACCTTGTACACGGTGCCCGGAAAGCTTGTAATGGCACTCGCCGTTGCCGTATTCCTGAACAGAAACATCAAAGGAATAAATTTAATTCGAACCTTTTACTATATACCTTCCCTATTCGGGGGAAGTGTGGCGATCGCAATACTTTGGAAATTAATGTTCATGGACAATGGGGTAATCAATGCATTACTTGCAACTCTTCATCTCCCTGCGGTTCATTGGCTTGGCGATAAAAAATACGCATTAAAAACAATATGTCTTATGGAGATCTGGCAGTTTGGCTCTTCGATGGTCATGTTCCTTGCGGCGCTTAAAAATGTACCAAAAGATCTGTACGAGTCAGCTTCCATTGACGGTGCGGGAAAGATCGCGTCGTTCTTTAAGATTACAGTTCCTCAGATTACACCGATCATCTTCTTTAACATGATCATGCAGACCATTCAGGCACTGCAGAATTTTACTTCCGCTTTTGTTATCACAGAAGGGGGACCGCTTAAATCAACCTATGTTTTGGGTATGAAGCTGTACAAAGAAGGATTTACCTATTTTAAAATGGGATATGCAAGTGCCATCTCATGGATTATTTTTCTTGTGATAATGCTTGTTACACTGATGCTGTTCCGGTCATCTTCCGGGTGGGTGCATTATGAAGATGACGGTGAATTTTAAGGAGGCGATGTGATGAATAAGAAAAGTAAGAAAGTATGGAAGCTGACCGGCCAGTATCTGGTCATCTTTATTATCGGTGTATTTTTGCTGTATCCGATCCTTTTTATGTTCTTTGCAAGTTTTAAATCAAACGAAGAAATCTTTGGAACAACAAATCTGCTTCCAAAATCCTTAAGTTTACAGTATTATATAGATGGCTGGAAAGGTACCGGTTCGATGACCTATACAAAGTTCTTTCTTAATACCTTTGTACTGGTCGTTCCGACAACACTGCTGACAATTGCGTCCTGCTCCCTGGTCGCCTATGGATTCGCAAGATTTAAGTTCTTTGGAAAAAAGGTGCTTTTCATGCTGCTGATCGCTACTCTGATGCTTCCGAATGCAGTCGTTATTATTCCAAGATATACACTGTACAATCAGTTTGGCTGGATCAATACGTATATGCCTTTTTATGCGCCGGCGCTTTTGGCCTGCTATCCATTTTTTATATTTATGCTGATCCAGTTCCTGCGAGGAATTCCAAAAGACCTTGACCAGGCAGCATACATTGACGGATGCGGAACGTTTCGTACCTTTTTGCAGATCCTGCTTCCGCTTATGAAACCGGCATTGTTTTCAGCAGCTTTATTCCAGTTTTTATGGACATACAATGATTATTTTAACAGCCTGATTTTCATCAATTCAGTCTCAAAATACCCGATATCTCTGGCACTTCGGCTGTCGCTGGATGCTGAATCTGTTGTAATCTGGGGAAAGATGATGGCAATGGCTTTCGTAAATGTATTACCGGTCATGCTGATCTTTTTCTTTGCACAGAAGTATTTTGTGGAAGGCATCGCAACGCAGGGTATCAAAGGCTGACCGATCGAAGTATCGGGCAATGAAAGGAGAAAGGAAGCAGCTTCCTTTAGCAGAAAATGAACGTAAATGGATTTTTGATGACAGCACAGTTTTCATATTTTAAGGATCAGCAATGGTACGAGATACCAGCGGATGCAGTAAAGGAGGAGGGCTTTTTCTTTCAGGCTGAAGACGCTTCTTACTTTTGCCGATTTGAAAAAGAAAAGGATTACTTGTCCTATCGTATGGGCTTTGATGCTGCTTATGAGACAAAGGTAAAGATTGAACTGCGTCTGGAGAAAGAAGACGAGCTTTACCATCTGATTCCCTGCAACATCTATGGTGACAACCATGCAGATGAAGCAAGACCCGGAGAATTCCCCCTGCTTACCTTTGAACATCAGGACAACGCCTTTTGTTCACCGATCTGGGAGTTCCGTGCAGATCGTGCCGCAACACCGATATCGGCACTAGCCTGCCGTCGTGGCGCAGTTGGTATATCGATCGACCCCTATGCAATTACGGGTGGTTCTTATATTCATAATGGAGTTTTCGCAGGATTACCTAACAGCTTTGGCGTGACCCTTGGTGCTACGAATTTTCCGGTGACTGTAACGAATAAAAGAACACCATCAAAACCGACCGGAGATACGGCAAAAAAGGCAGAAAGCAACGGCCGTATTTATGCTTTTGAAGGAGAGGGCCGTCTTGAGATCCATAAAATGATCCGGGCGGAATACGTGAAAATCCATGAAAGAGCGATCTATAAGAATACCTACGAACAGGCAGCAAAGGCGATTCTTGATACCTTTGTAACGTTGAACTGGAGCGAACAGGAACAGGAGTATACCAATCGCAACTGCCAGCCACCAGCCAGAATAGAACTTACACCATGGCGCAATGTGACGGAGATCGGATGGACTGGCGGTGCCATTCTGGCGTATCCAATGATTCTTTGCAGACAGGTGCTTCCGGAGTTTGCAAAGACTGCATTTGAAAAAGCCAGATCGGGAGAAGAAATCATCGACCGGATCCTGTCAGGATACAACGAAGCGTCCGGACTTCTTTATGACCTGACGGTACCAGACGCAAAGACCGGCAGCCGGGTAAATGGCTGGTGGACATATCTTGGTCTGGTGAAGGATTGTCATTGCGCTTATAATGTAGGAAGTGCGATCCATTACATCACAAAGACAATGATACATCTGAAGGAAAATGCAATAAGCTATAAGAAAGAGTGGCTGGAAGTGAGTAAAAAGGTTCTGGATACTGTCATAGAACTTCAACGGGCAGACGGAGCTTTTGGCTACACCTACAGCATTACAGAAAAAAAGGTCCTTGACTGGAGTGGGTTTGCCGGATGTTGGTTTGCTCCGGCAAGTATTTATATGTACCGGCTGACGGGTGAAGAGAAATACCTGCAGGCTGCGAAGAAAGCCCTGCGTTATTATAGTGTTTTTGTAAAAGAGCTTAATTGTTTTGGTGCACCGATGGATACCTGGAAATCCGTTGATCAGGAAGGAAATCTGGCTTTTGTAAGAGGCTGTCGTCTGGTTCATGAAGAAACAGGAGAAGAGGAATTCCTGAAGCTGCTGGAAATGGGTGCAGAGTATGAATATTTGTGGCGGTATGCTTTCAAAAGCAGACCGGAGTTTGCTCCGATCAACGACGGATGGAATTCCTGCGGTGGTTCTGTAACTTCCGTATCCAACCCTCACATACATCCAATGGGTATTCTGATCGACGCGGATCTTCGTTACCTTACAAAAGTCACAGGCGATACCTATCATCTGAACCGAGCGATGGACAGCAGCGCATGGCTGATGCAGACACTTGAATTATATCCGGAAAAAACCGGTTATGGAAGGTACGGTGTGCTGTCAGAACGGTGGTGCCCGAGCGATGGATTGACGGTAGAACAGTATAGCGACGGGGCATCCTACAGTAGCTGGTTCAGCTATAATCTGTGGGCTGCCGCAAATGCACTGGAAGCCGTTTGCGAGCTTTGTCTGGAAGAATAGTTCGGTTTCGTTCTAGACAGTGCCGTCTGTTTGGAATATAATAGCATCGAACAGAACATAATACGATCTATAGTGACAAAAGACGGGGTGAAACTATGTGGGAAGGTAAAAAGAAAGCAGTGACATTTAGCTACGACGATGGAATATCACAGGACATAAGACTGGTCGGACTATTTAATTATTACCATGTAAAGGCGACTTTTAATCTGAACAGTGGAATACAGTCGGCTGCGAATGGCTGGGAAGCGGATGGAATCAGTATCAGAAGAATGAATGTAAAGGGGTTGAAGGAACTTTACAAGGGGCACGAAGCAGCCGTACATTGTTTGACGCATGCGAGTCTTACTCAGTTCGAAGAAGAGACCATCTACAATGAGCTGACAGAGGACATGGAAAACTTAAAAAGGATTTTTGGTTATGAGATGAAAGGAATGGCATATCCGTATGGAAGCTATAATGACCTTGCTGTTGAAATGATCAGAAAGTGTGGACTCAAATATGCAAGAACGGTGAACAGTACAGGCAGTTTTGCTATTCCGGAGAATTATCTTTTGTTACACCCGACCTGCCATCATGATGCACCGGATATTATGGAGCTTGTCGATAAATTCCTTGATGCAGATGAGAGCATTGAAGACCCGGCACTATTTTATATCTGGGGACACAGTTATGAGTTCGATATCAATCAGAACTGGGCGCATATGGAAACGATTCTTGATAAGCTGGCAGGGAGACCCGATGTCTATTATGGTACCAATGCACAGGTACTACTGGAACGGTAATGAAATCCGTTTCTAAATTACAGTATGCATTCCATTGAAAATCAAGGTGTAAAGACAGCTGTCATTCTGACAATTGTAAGATAAAATCATAGAATCGCAATGATCTTTCAAAAACAGGTAACGATCACGTGGATCGAATGAATGCTTTTTAATTCTCTGGGCTTGCTTCTATTTGTTATGAAAGTGCACAAGGCAGAACATTTATTGTTTCTGCCTTGTTTGTTTGCTGATTTCGTGATATTTTATTAAAAATGTGTTATAATCGATGTGACACTTAAGAAAACATGAGGAATTGTGTATGCATATACTTTTTTCTTTTGCTTTTACGAATTTTATATTGTTTTTGCTGACCAGCCTATATATTGGTGAAAAGATAAAAAAATCAAAAGCCGCCCTTTTACTGATTTTTCTGTACCTTAGTTTTTCAATCTGGTGCTTTGGATCAGCCTTCTTTTATTTGTCTGAAACTACAGCCAGTGCTTTTTTCTGGTATCATATCAGCAGCATCGGATGGCTTTTGTTCCCCGCCTTTACGCTGCATTTTTTTGTACGGCTTTCATTTTCCGCATATAATAAAAAGCTTAAAAAAAAGTTTTATTTCATATACGTCGTTCCTGTGATCTTCTTTGGAATGGAAGTATTGTTTCATGAGACCCTTCTGCAAAAGGATCTCATCGAAAGCAATTCAGGGCTTGGCTGGGCAATGACACTTGCGACAGATCGGCCATTTTACTATCTCTATGTTCTGTATATTGGGTTATACATCGGTTTGGGAATGGTTTATGTCCGTAAATGGGGAGCCGGCATGACTTCGCTAATGCACAAGGAGCATGGTAAAAAAATGTTCTATATGACAGCGGTCGTTGGTATAGCAGGATTTTTCGTGGATCTGATTCTTCCTTTGTTTTCTCACTATCTGCCGCCTTTTTCGAATATTTTGCTTTTTCTGTTGCTGGTTTCGACTATTATTAATCTAAAAGCATATGATATTTTTGAGATACCTGGATTTATTGCTTATCGGACCATTCTCAATACACTGGAAGACATGGTCCTTCTTTTTGATGCAGATTATAAATTCTTTTCGATAACACCTTCTGTGACCACGTTTCTTGGATATACACTGGATGACCTGAAAGGAAAAGAGCTGACCTACATTCTTCTTAATAACACATACAATCTTGAGAATGTTACACTTTTATCGGAAAAGAAATATCTTTATGACAAAGAAGTAACGCTTGTGTCAAAGAATGGTTATAAGATACCGACGGTCTATTCCGCTTCAGTCGCAGAGAATAAAGAAGGTGAATTCCTGGGATATATATTATGCGTACGCGACATTTCTGCAAGAAAGATACGTGAACAGGCACTGATTGAGAGCACGAAAAAGTACAAAGAACTAATTATTGAGCAATATACGATGGCGAACTTTGATTCCCTGACAAGCCTTCCCAATCGCCGTAAATTCTTCAGTGATCTTGAAGAAAAGGCAAAGAATTATCAGGCAGACCACAAAGATTTTGCATTGCTTTATATGGATCTGAATGGTTTTAAGGCTGCAAATGATACCTATGGTCATGCAGCAGGTGATGAAATACTAAAAGAAGCAGCGTTGAGGCTTAAGCTTGCTGCGAGTGATACCTGGGTAGCACGCATTGGCGGAGATGAATTCGTCATGTTTTATGCTGACTATAAAGACTTGGAAAATTTAATTGAAAGAAAAGAGAAAATCAGAGACTTGTTCACAAAAGCTTTTTTAGTTCAGAAACAGCCGGTCACTATAGGCATAGCAATTGGTCATGCAACCTTTTGTGAATCAAAAGAAGACATAAATCAGCTGCTTGCACTAGCGGACCAAAGAATGTATCACGATAAAGCAGCTGGTAAAGCAATGCAGAAATGAGGCAGTCATGACATTTTATTCTCTAGCCGCATATACTTGTTTTGTGGTATTTATAATACTATTCGTTTATATAATATTTCTGAATAAGCGTCAGTTCCATTTGAATTCGAGTTCAGCCATGGTCTGTCTCTCGCTTGGTCTCTGGAATTTTTTTAACATGTTCGTTTACTCGGCAGATACGAAGAGCAGTGCATATTTATGGCATATCCCAGCCTCGATCTGCATGTTTTTGTTCCCGGTCTTTACGCTTGACTTCTTTGTGCGTTTCACAAACAACCGAAGCAGATTTCAAAAGATTGGAGTACGCATTCTGCCTTACATTCTGCCGGCAGGGTTGATTGTTCATTCATTTTTTAAACCTGCGTTCGTCACTGATTTTGTACTAAGTGATGTGTTTAAGGTCTGGTCCTACGATAATTCAAAGCCCTCCATCTGGTATTTTATTACCTTGTTTTACCTTGGCAGCTACTTTGTGCTTATCTTTATTATGCTGTATCAATGGCAGAAGAACAGCCGATATAAGATGGAAAAGAGAATAGCCTATGGATTTATACTGGTTGATTCGTTTGTTATACTGATGGGATTTGTAACAGATTTGTTCCTGCCGCTGTTTACGTCCATAGTACCACCGACCGCGAACCTTTTTACCCTTATTTTTGCCGCATTCTTCTGGTTTTCCATCCGCTATTATCATGTTTTGTACATACGCCATACTCCGTCTTCTGAAAAGATATTTCATACAATTATTGATCCGATTGTATATACGGACAACACCTTTCATATTGTTCTGATTAATGAAAGCGCAAAGCGTTTGTTTGCAGATGCAGACAGGCTGACTGGAACCTATCTGCCTTCTTTGATTCCAGAGTACGAAGACCTGATCTGTTCTGATGAAAAGACAATTGATGTAAGACTGACACTTGCAGATGGACAGGGTAAGGATCTGATGTGCAACAAGACAGCAGTAATTGATCGGCTCGATGGAAAAACAGGAGAGATTTTTATATTCAAGGACATAACACAGCAGGTCAAAGAGGAAGAAGAATTAAAGACGATCAATCAAAAGTACGCTCAGACCGCAGAAGAAATGTATTACTTTGCAAATTTTGATGCTGTTACCGGCCTTCACAATCGCGAAAACTTTTTCCGGCAGCTTACGGCTGAAAAAGAAAAAGCAGATCGGAATGAATCGGATTTTGCCCTGATCTATATGGATCTTAATGAATTCAAGAAGATCAACGATGAATATGG
Source organism: Clostridia bacterium (assembly GCA_003249225.1). Lineage (GTDB taxonomy): Bacteria > Bacillota > Clostridia > Lachnospirales > Lachnospiraceae > SZUA-448. The sequence continues at coordinate 15,539 of QKJQ01000014.1, forward strand.
GCACAATACCGGCGATATTGTCCTTCAGATGGCAGCGTCGCGGTTCATGAAGATAAAAAGGGAAAATGACTATATTGCACGCATTGGTGGAGATGAATTCGTACTCATTATTTCGGAAATGAAGGACGACACCTTGCTGGTTCAGCGCGTAAAGGAACTCAAGCAGATTTTTCTTGAAGACATAGCCATTAATGCGGTTATTCTGCACAGCAGTATATCGGCTGGCGCCGCATTGTATTCTCAGGCAGATGGAAGCACGGAGAAGCTTATTCATCTCGCTGATGCAGCGATGTACCGGGACAAAAAGTCAAAACCAGAATGATTTATGCCATATGGCATGACTGAATATGTGACTATTACAAATATATAGTTGACAATGTCAAATAAAAAGCTATAATTAGATACTAGGATTGTGAGAGCACATTGTGCGTAACAATCCGTAAGTATCAGTGGTCAAAAGACTTTTGACCCAACATCATAATAAGGAATAACATTGAACTTTGGTTCAAATTTCTTTAAGAATTGTGAGGTTTGACATGGATCTGAATCAACAGGTACAGTATATCCGAAAGTTCAACCGAGCTTATACCGCGAAAATTGGATTACTGGAAAAGCACATTTTAGGCAGTGGCTATACTTTGGCAGAAGGAAGAATCCTTCACGAGATTAACGAAATTGAGAATTGTACAGCGAAGGACATCACAATAAAACTTGGTATGGATCCCGGCTTTGTCAGCAGAACGGTAGCCAGTCTGATTCACCGAAATCTTCTGGAGAAGAAAGTTTCTGCAGAAGATAAGCGTGCTTCGATTTTGAAGATAACAGAGGCTGGAAAGCAAATTATTGAATCGTTAAATGAAAAATCCAATCATCAGATCAGGGGGCTGCTTTCTGAACTGACAGAAAAAGAACGGAATAAAGTCTGTGAAGGAATCAAAGATCTGAATGAACATTTTTTACATGAAGAGGAAGAAGAATCACGTTTTGTGACTATACGCAATGAGATAAAACCAGGAGATGCAGGACGCCTGATCGCGCTGCATGGAGATCTATATAAGAAAGAGTGCGGATACAACAGCATCTTTGAAGGCTACGTATGTAAGACTTTCTATGAAGCGCTGGTGAATGGTAATCCAGAAAAGGATCGGTTCTGGATTGCAGAAGACAAAGGCGAGATAATTGGTTCTGTAGCAATTATTGCAAAGGAGGATGGCATCTGCCAGCTTCGATGGCTGCTGGTATTGCCGGAATACAGAAAAACAGGGCTAGGAAAAAAACTTGTCCACGAAGCACTTGAGTATGCTCAAAGTGGCATTTTCACTAAGATATTTCTAGAGACCAGCCATGAGCAGGAGACAGCCATCCGGATGTATCAAAGATCTGGATTCTCTATAAAGAAAACGTATCCGATCGATGGTTGGGGAAAACCTCTTACCGGTATATATATGGAAAAGGACCTGGCCGTGTAAAAGGATACCAGATAATTTAGAAGCTGCACCAGAATCGTACTCTGGGCAGCTTTTTTGTGTGGCAGAGCCTCCTCACTGGTTAATCGAATGCACGTGGATTGCTGACTGAAATTTGGTGAATTTGTGACTATACACCGGGTGAATTTCTGACTGTACTCTGGCTAGTTTAAATTTTTGCGTTCCATAATATATTCTCAGCAGTTTTGAGTACATCACCCGGGAAGATATGGCTGTCTGGGGTGCAAAGCAGTGTTGCAATTCCATGTACAAGACCCCAGCAATACAAGGTTAGTTCATTGATATCACGCTTTTGTTCATCAAGAGAAGCAAAATTCTGGATTGCACGTTGAAAGGTCGCAAAAGGATGGGCTCTTTCTGACGGATCAATCTCAGAATAACCCTTTGCAGTGCTTTTATTACCATCGCCGCAGATGTTATTGTTTTTTATTTTTTCAAACAATCGGCTGGAAAATAACAGCCGCAGATACTCTGGATTTTCATAAAAAAAATGAACATAGGCAATGCCCATTTCTTTTAACAGCATTTCCGGATCAGCAGGATATTTTTGAAAGGATTCTGATAATTTTTCATCAAAAGCCTGCATAGCCTCCATAACAATCGCTGTAATCAGGTCATCCTTGCTTTTGAAATGCCGGTAAGGTGCAGTCTGGCTGACATTGCAGGCAGAAGCTACTTTCCGCAGGGAGAACTTATCATAGCCATCACGGTCAAGCAGCAGCAGACCCTGATGTATTAACTCCTCTTTCAGGTTCTTATGATGATAACTTGTGTTCGATAAACGGGTCTCTCGTTTGCTTGTCAATCTATCTCTCCTTTGGCGGTTTCATTAATGTTGCATTAAGAATACCACAACAAGTTGACGCTGTAAACATTATATGCTACAGTAACAATAGTTAAAATGTTTACACTGTAAACATAAAGAGAAATCAACACAAAAAGTGTATAGGGGGAGAATGAATGAAGGCCTTGCTGTTATCCGATGCAGAATTTAAAAATGACGGGTACAATGAAGTAACAAGTGTTCTTTACAGCTTTTTTGAGGGAAAGAATATAAAACTGGATCACATTGAGACTGCGACCAATGAACTGGCTTATTGCACAGGATGCTTTGGATGCTGGATCAAAAAACCGGGTGAATGTGTTATGCAGGATAAAATCGCCCAGATCAATCAAATGTCAATGAACAGTGATGTTGTAGTGTATATAGTACCGATCGTATTCGGACAATTCTCTGCGAATATGAAAAATGTTATCGACCGCTGGCTTCCCAACATGCTTCCGTTCTTTGAATTAAGAAAAGACGGAATGACCATGCATCCGCCTCGTTATAGTGATTATCCTTCGCATATCATGATAGGATATGCAAAAGGTCTGTCCGATCAGGATGAACAGTTATTCACAGATATTAATAAAAAACACAGAAAAAATGTAGAAGTCCTGTTTTGGAAAGATTCAAAAGAAAAGTTGTATAAGGAACTGGGCAGCCTTAGCCTGAGCAGAAAGGGGGGAGAACTGTGACAGAGAAGATGGAGGAAGAGGTCAGGAGCGAGAATTGCAAAATCGGTCCGAAAGGTGACAGTGAAAGTAGCATGAACAAGGACAGCAGCCATGTGATTCTGATTGATGCAAGTCCAAAAGTCAGCGAAAAATCTGTATCGGAGTGGTTTTCGGACTATTGCAGAGATTACTGGAAGAATGAAAGCTTCACGGTGGAACAGATCAATGTCAGGAAAAGTATAAAGAATGCCGACCTGACAGAGGTATACAAAAGAATGGAGAAGGCAGATGCATACGTCATTATCTTTCCATTGTATTTTTTCTGTATGCCCGGCATCTTAACAAGGTTTCTTCAGGATTATGTATGCTTTTTCTTAGAACATTCGGAGCCGGTAAGGCAGAAGAAAAAAGTGTATGCCGTTGTGAATTGTGGGTTTCCGGAGCCAGAGAACAATGAAGAAGCGATTCACGTTATTAAAAGTTTTTCAGAAAAGATACAGGCTGAATTCGGATTTGGAATATCTCTTGGAGCCGGTCCGATGATTTATGGCGCAAAAGATGCTCCCTTTATGAAAAAAGTCTTTCATAACATAGAAGAAGCACTTACAATGATAAAGGAGGATATTTTGGCAGGAGAGAGAAAACCAGAGCAGCAAACCCTGAAGAATGTCTATCTGACGGCAAATTTTCCACGAAAACTGTATCTTTCCTTTGGAAGCAAAGGATGGATCAAAACAGCCAAAGCAAATCAGCTTGAAAAAGGAGAGTTATACAAAAGACCGTATAGCAAATAAGAGCTGTATACAGAAGGGGAGGACGAAATGAAGATTGGAGTTATTGTGTTTTCAGACACCGGCAACACTTTAGTAGTCGCAGAGGCATTAAGTGAAGCATTGACTACGGCAGGACATGAATCAGAAATCCAGAGAGTAACAGCAGAAAGTACAGACCCAAATTCAAAAGCTGGTAAAATACTGAAAAATTCTCCGGATGTGTCCGGATATGATATTGTTGTCTTTGGAGCACCGGTCTGGGCATTTTCTTTATCAGGTGTAATGAAACAATATCTGAATCAGATCAGTACATTAAAAGGGAAAAAAATAGCGTGCTTTGTCACACAGGGACTTTCGAAAAAATGGCTCGGAGGAAACAGGTCGATAAAAATGATGAGAAAAATATGTACAGACAAAGGCGGGATCGTTTATGCAGACGGAATTGTACATGCGACTGGCAGTAATAAGGAGCAACAAACAAACGAACTGATAAAGAAAGTTCGGATGATTTAGGAATGTCCGGCAGTGAAGCAAGCTGCCGGATTATTCATTTTGTCAGGAGTTTTTTTAGAAGTAGCATGAAATTAATGCACGATTCGAAGGTTGCATACTCACACGGAGAGTTGCACTTATTTTGTTCTTATACAAAAATATATCTTGAATGATGTGATTTCTTAAAGCTGAGAAACCAATATACGCATTTGTGAACATTAGCTTTCAAAAACTGTTGTGATTCTGCCTAAAAAAATAAGAAAATAGGTCTTTCTTCCTTGTTGCATCTGCTGAAAGAAAAAATATTTACTTAAAACTTTCGCAAAACTGTAGTCTAATTCGGTAAAAAGGTGTACAATAGGAATATAAATGGCCCAGGGACGACAAGAGGGAGATGGAAAAGGAGGTTTGCATGCAGATTAACAGTAAAGAGCTAAAACAGATATTACATGACAATGGTGCATCGATCGTTGGATATGCCGATCTGACAGGATACGTTGATGACGATTTACGCTCCGGTGTATCGGTTGTAATTCACCTGCCAAGAGAGGTAGTTCGTTCCATTGGAAATGGACCATCCAGGGAGTATTTTGATGCATATCACATGCTGAATGAAAAGCTCGATAAGATTGTCATGGTTGGGGCTGATTATCTGAAAGACTGTGGATATCAGGCAGTGGCACAGACAACTGGAACCGTTGTTGAAGATTCAAATTATACAACAAAGATTCCGCATAAAACGGTAGCGGTCAAGTCTGGAATAGGCTGGATCGGAAAAAGCGCTTTGCTCATAACAAAACAATATGGCGCAGCCGTTCGATTATCTTCAATTTTGACAGATGCAGAACTTGATTATGGGAAAGAGACTACAAAATCAAAATGCAGAACTTGCAGCAATTGTGTGGAAGCGTGTCCTGCAAAAGCCATAACAGGAAAGAAGTGGATACCGGGGATGGCGCGCGAAGAACTTCTTGATGCTGTGGCCTGTCGGGAAAAAGCAAGAATGATAGCAATGGAAAAACTGGGCGAAGAGATAACTTTATGTGGTAAATGCATTGATGTATGCCCCTATACCAGAAGATTTTCAGTAGGCGGCAAATTGTAGCAAGATTGATTCGTTTGAATGGGCAAAGGATAAAAGTATGGGCAAATACACAACAGTACTCTTTGATATGGATGGTACGCTCCTGGATACGATAATGGATCTGACAGGCAGCGTAAATGCGACACTTCATCATTTCGGTTACATGGAACGATCCGAAGATGAAGTTAAAAAGTTCGTAGGAAATGGTGTTATGAAATTATTGGAACGCGCTTTCGGACGCGGTGTGAAAAATGTAGATCTGGCAGAAGTCTATGAGTATTTTACGGGACATTATCAGAAAAATTGCAGGAACAAAACAAGCACATATCCAGGTATTATTGCGATGCTGGATCAATTGCGTGAAGCTGGGATAACAATGGGTATTGTATCAAACAAGAATAAGCAGGCTGTCATTGAACTAGCCGGGCTTCTATTGCCGGGGTATATGACTGCGGTGGTAGGTGCCAGCGAAGATCTGCCTAAAAAACCATCACCGGAACTGGTGAATGAGGCATTATCTCAGCTTAAGAAAAGCAAGGAAGAAACTATACTGATTGGTGATTCCGATGTTGATTATCAGACTGCAAAAAACGCGGGGTTAGATTGTATTCTTGTCAGTTGGGGCTTCAAAGATAAAAGTTTTCTTGAAAGTTTACATTCTGCTTATCTTATTGATTCACCAAAAGAGATTGTGAACATTGTTATGAATGAATAAAGATGCATATAAAACACCGAGCAGAAGACAGAATCTTCTGCTTTTTCTGTACTGAAAAAGTCAAATCCGGTTTTTCTTTTACCAAACGGTTATTTTTTGTGTTAGTATTGCCGATAAGTTAGATAAGTCTTTATATGAAATGGATCAGATATGCGAAAAGCGCAGGAAGAGGAGTAACGATGAAGGAAAGAGTTCTGACAATTATAAAAAAATTAGTTTTTGTCGTTCTGCTGGTCGGAACCTGTTTGTTCAGCAGTTCATTTATGGCACAAAAAACAGAAGCCGCAGAGATTCCTTCTTATATATATGCTGTATATTCTGGCGGCACGGTAATCATAGGTGAGGAGATCGACCTTGATCTTCTCAGCGTATATGCGGTTTATGCGAGCGGAGCTACAGATACAGTAACAGACTATGTACTGTCGAGCTATAAAGCTACCTCAACGGGTGCGAATGTTATAACCGTTGTTTATCTTGGCAAGACATATTCCTTTGTTGTGATTGGAAAAGCATTATCGAACATTACGTCGATTTATACAGGAAGCAGCATTCAGCTGGGGGATTCCATTGATACAAGAGAGTTGCTTGTTTACCTCATTTATACGGACGGCACCATGGAGGAAACAAAGGAATACACCTTGCCCGACCCGGTTGTAACGACACTTGGACTTACTCAGAAAGCGGTTGTATATGGTTCAAAATCAACCAATGTCAATGTATATGGAGTTGCAGCCAAGACAGTAAGTCAGCTGTTTGCTAATTACACAGGGGCAGGCGTGATGGTAGACTGTGAGATCGATAAAGAAGATCTTTACATAACCGCCTTATATTCAGATGGTACCAGCAGTCTTGTATCAAACTACACTATGTCAATCAGCAAAGCGCAGGTCGTTGGAGACAATACAATAACGATTGCTTACAAGGGAATTAAAACAACGGTAAATGTAACCGGTCTGGAAAAAACAATAAGCAGCATTTCTGCAGTATACACAGGAGATACCGTGGAAGTCGGAAGTTATGTGAGGCTCTATGATATTACAGTGACAGTTGTTTATGCTGATGGTTCCAAGGAGAAAGTAACTGATTTTACTCTGCCAAATCCAGAAATATATTACGTCGGAACACATACCAAGACCGTTTATTATCAGGACTTCAGTGACACCATAACAGTAATCGGTGTTGAGGAAAAGGAAGCAAATTATGATAATGCGGCCACCTTTGATGCTACTGACGGGTATGTTGATATTTACGGCGAACTTGCGGTTCCCGAATACTCAGATGCGAGCGAGATTGAATTCGATTCTGTTGACACGGATCTGTTAACAAGGCTTATGCGCCGCGTGGCTAAGGGAAAACGCTATGTTGCATTTGAAATTGATTTTTCGGGAGATATCGAAGATGACTTCCCGATGGAGATGACACTGGATATGCCGGAAGGCTACAATGTGGAAAATTGTACGCTGTACTATACGCCAAACAGAAGAACTGTCATTGCTTTACTGAATTACGAGGCAGATACAACAAACAATGCAATGATTTGCGAGGTATATAATCCAGGAACCTACGTGCTTGTGTATGGTAATGAATAAGCCAGAATTTAAATTCTTTCTATTGAATGAAAAATTTAAAAAATGAATTGACATTTAAATAAATAGATGGTAGTATAGTTAAGCGATACGGAAACGTGTTGTATGCGGAGTTGCTGGAATTGGCAGACAGGCATGACTAAGGATCATGTGGCAATAGCCGTGAGAGTTCAAGTCTCTTACTCCGCAGGACTTTATAATAAGAACCCGAACATTTGAAAAAGTGTTTCGGGTCTTTTTGTTTTTGGAAAAAAGAAAGAGAAAGCACCAACTTTTAAATTGCCTTACCGGAAATCTGGTTGATGTTTGTAATAGTTTGGGTTATAATAAAGTTAGAAACAGATACTGATGAAAAGCCGGATTTGATCAGACTGGAGAGCATATGGCAGGGAAGATGATAGAAGAGTTGAATAAACTTGGTGTGGATACAGAACATACACTGGAAAGACTGGCTGGAAATGAAGCAATCTACGAGCGTTTTCTGATAAAATTTGTTCAGGATACGAATTTTTCTCAGTTAGAACAAAGTCTGGCAAAAAAAGATTATGAAGGCGCATTGCAATACGCGCATACTCTAAAAGGTGTAAGCGGGAATCTTGGAATGACGGAATTATTTGAACACATGGAAGAGATGGTTACCATATTTCGAGGACAAAAGGAAGGCGATGTTCAAAAATCGTTTGAACTTTCGCAATTGATTTACCGGGCAATCTGTGTGGCAATCAACAATAACATGCAGTAATAAGGAGGTGTATGCGAATGAATAAAGTAATAACCATAAGCAGACAATACGGAAGCGGTGGCAGAGAGATTGGACGAAAACTGTCAGAGATGCTCAACATACCTTTCTATGACAATGAGCTTATTACACGTGCAGCAAAGGAAAGTGGATTTGCAGAGGAAGCATTTCGTGTAGCAGAAAGCAAAGCATCAAACAGCTTGTTGTATTCCATTGCCATGGGGATGAACTCTTTTGGCAATCAGGACCTTGGCTTTTCACATCTTTCTCTGGATGACAGGATTTATCTTGCACAGGCAGCAGTTATACGAAAAGTGGCAGCAGAAGGCCCTTGTGTTATTGTAGGACGCTGTGCAGACTATATATTGAAGGACCTTGATAATGTCATTCATGTTTTCATTTGGGCTGATCTTCCGTTCCGTGTTGATCGTGCAAGAAGAATCGACAATCTTGCGGAGGAGAAGATCGAGGAGACTGTGTTAAAAGTCGACAAGCGGAGAGCAAACTACTATAATTATCATGCCTGTGAAAAGTGGGGAAAAGCTGAAAACTACCATCTTTCAATGAACAGTTCCATTATCGGAATTGATGGAGCGGCGGAATGCATCAAAGAATTTGTAATGAAGTGCAAGTAAGTGAATAACATGGTGAGTAACATGCCATGCAGCAGATATGAGTTAAGGGTCAGACTGTTTTCGGTCTGGCTCTTTTCAAAATCTGTATAAAAGCTAACGAATAAATGAAGTGTTCGATTTAATAAAATGGCAGATTCCCAGTGTTGCGGGTCAACAGATAAACTTGGTGTGGATAAATGATATAGCGGTCAGGCGACATTAAAATCTGTTAGATAACTCGAAATCACAGGAATCAGAGATTTTTTCGTAAAAATATGTTTTTTTATGAAACTTTTTGCGAGGTGGCATCGTCTAAAGGTATGGTAGTTCTTTTTCAGATAGAATAGGAGAGTTGGTGAGTGCGTGCAGGTTGAGAAAGAAGTAAAAACTGTTTTGAAAAAAGAAAAAGTAAGTTCTGAAAAAAAAGAAAAGAACAGCGAGAGAGAGAAAATAATCGTTCTAAAAGGCGTTAAGAAAGTTTACAGAATGGGAACAGAGCGTATTTGCGCTGTAGATGATGTCAGCTTTGAAATATACAAAGGTGAATTCTGTTGTCTTCTTGGAACATCAGGATCGGGAAAATCCACCCTTTTGAATCTGATGGCAGGAATAGAAAAAGTTTCATCCGGCCAGATCATTATGAAGGGAAAGAACATACACCACATGAACGAGAATCGTCTGGCGAAGTTCAGACAGAAGTATCTTGGATTTGTATTCCAGTCATATAATCTGTTAAATTCCATGACGGCGCTGGAAAATGTTGAGTTTCCGCTTGTTTTTAAGCGTGTGCCCAATAAGAAAAGACGAAGAATGGCATTAGAAATGCTGAAAAAAGTTGGACTCGAAGACAGAATCAAACATAAGCCCAAAGAAATGAGTGGTGGTCAGCAGCAGAGAGTCGGTATAGCCAGAGCTTTCGTTGCAAATCCGGAGATTGTATTCGCCGATGAGCCGACAGGTAATCTTGATTCCAAGACGTCAAAAGAAGTCATGGAACTGATACAGGGAATGGCAAGAGTGAATAAGCAGACGATTGTTATGGTAACCCATGATAATAAGCTTGCTGAATATGCTGACAGGGTCATAAGGGTATTTGATGGTAAGATTATCAGTATAGAAGAGAATGATCACTCACAGAAGAAAGAAGAATCCGATGTGAATGATGAAATTGCACAGGTTAATAAGGAAACCAGCAATGAAGAAACCAGCAATGATATCAATAACAATGATATCAACAACAAGGATACAAACAAGGAAGAGTTTACAGAGGAAGTTATTAATTTGAAGAAAGCAGAGGGTTAGGGAATGAAATTCAAAAAATCAATTGTGCTTCTATTGATTCTGGCACTGTCCATGGGAGGAATTGGACAGTTCACGCTCGCAAAAGCGGCGACAAGCAACATAGAACTGATTTCTGGAACAGATACAATGTATGTTATGGAACCGGGAGAAACCATGCATTTTAAGGTTCCGATCAAAGCGGTGTATGCCTACATAGATTCACCCGAGGTTTCAATATCAACAGATACAGATGCACCGTTTACGACAGGTCTTGTTACCTTATCAAGAGATAATTACGCAGCGGCGCCAACCAATATCACGGTCTACGAAACAACTTACGTTGAATTTGATGTGGTAATGAAAGATACGGCTTCCATTGGAAAATACCCGTTAAATCTGACATTAACCTATTACAGTTATACAGTTTCCGGATCAGAAGGTACTCCGACCGAAGTTACAGAGACCATCGCATTGAAGTTAAACGTTCTGGAAGAGAAAATGCCGGCACAGATAACAGTCAGTGATGTGTCTTATAATGCAGATGATGTTGTGGCAGGAAAAACATTTGATCTTTCTTTCGATGTCAATAATGAGGGAGAAATAGCTGCATACAACACTTATGTCAGCGTTGCCTTTGGTGACAGCAGCATGGTCGCGGGATATTCCGTTGAGAATATCAAACTTGGGACGTTTCTGGCTGGAGCCAGTCAGACAGTCACATTACCGCTGACTGTTCTTCCGACAGCGGAAGCAGGATTTAAAACACTTACTTTGCAGTTTACCTACAAAGACAGCGACGGAAAAGAAAGTACAGCGCAGCGCAGTGTCTACGTGACCATTAAGGATATTAAGGATGTTGAGTCAGGCGCTTCAAAGCTTGAACTTCAAGGAGATGATTTTAATACAAAAGTCACCGTTGGAAAAGATACCAGTTTAACAGTTGAAATTAAAAACACAGGAAAAGAAACAGCAAAAGATATAACGATTATTGCAGCGGATGGCGTGGGCTCTGCGACCGGTATTGTGCCTATGTATACAACAGATGGGATTTCTGTTGGTGATTTGGCAGCAGGAAAAGATACATCCGTAACAATTCCCTTTATGATTGCAGACAATGCAGCAACCGGACTTCGTGAGATTACAGTAAAAGCAACCTATACAGACAATGATAACATCGTAAAGACAGCAAATCTCACACTGTATCTCACCATTGAATCGATTGAGAATTCTGATGACAAGACAGTGACGGAAGTTATTATTAAGAATGTTGTTCAGAACCCGTCTGTACCGGTGGCTGGTTCGCAGTTCACTGTTACCTTCGATATGGTCAACAATGGGAATAAAGCAATAACAAATGTAAAAATTGCAGGAACGAACTTGTCAAAAGCTGGTTTCGAGCCGGTCAGCTCAGAACCTTATCAGTTGGTAGGAGATATTGCGGCTGGAGAAAAGAAAACAGTGACAATGAAATTCAATGTCGGAGCGGATATACCCGCAGGCTTGAATGCACTAACACTGGCATATTCCTATAATGATGCTGATAAAGTGGCACACGATGAAACAGCAGCGTTATACATTCTTAATGTACAGAATACAAAAGAAGAACTTGATACAGGAAAACCAAAACTGATCATCAGTGATTACACGACCGATGAGACACAGCTTACAGCGGGATCAACTTTTAATTTTACTTTCACAATTAAGAATACGAATGAAGTTAAAGCAGCAAAAAATATCAAAGTGACTCTAAGTCAGGCCGATAATGTCTTTTCCGCCACACAGGGATCGAACAGCTTTTACATAAGCAGTATCGGACCAGAAGAAGAAAGTATTAATACCATGAACCTGAAGGTACGCTCGGATGCTACAACAGGTACCTATGACTTAAAGATTCTTGTCGAGTATGAATACGATGATATGTCACAGACAGACAAAGACAATGGCGGTGTTTCAGAAAGTAACAGCATTAAGCTTACTGCAGTTGAAAACGCAAGACCTGTTGTTCAGAATATTTCAGCTTACGATTCCTACACATACAGTTCACCTACCGTAAATTCAAATTGTATGCTGACCTTTGAATTCTATAATATGGGACGTTCTGCACTTAACAACGTATATGCAACGATAGAAGGAGATTTCTCGCTGGCAACTGGTACGATGTATTACATCGGAACCGTTGGTGCAGGGAGCGCAGAATATGCAGAACTGGAAGCAATTCCTCTTATTGAAGGAGATGCTGTCTGCAACATAGTGATTCATTTTGAGGATAGTAACGGCGATGAAGTAACAAGAACCACAGAATATACAACAACCGTTATGGGAGCAACGAACTGGGATGACGGTGGTTCTGTAGATTATCCGGATGACGGTGGATACGTTGACCCGGGCGTTGATACAGGGGTGGCGAAGGATCCGATACTTCCGACCTGGTTGTTTATTGTACTGGAAGTGGTCGCATTTGCTGTCGTAATTCTTGTAGTTCGAGGAGTTATGCTTGTTGTTTACAAATCCAAGCTTCGTAAAAAGCTGGAAGCAGAAGAAAAAGATTCTTTATAATAAAGAGATGAAAGGAGAGAAATTATGGAATCAACAATAATGGAAGTTTCGACTGGCAAATCAGAGTTGATGATCAGCTCTGGCGATACGATGATTTCGGTTGACGGCGGATATGTGGACGGCGGAACAGGCTATGATGGCTCCTACGACGGAAGTGTTGTAGATGGCATGACAGGTATGGAAAGCAGTGTCAAGGATCCATTGATGTCTTCATGGCTTTTTGTTGGCGGAATTTCTGCCATTGTACTTGCAGGAGCAGTTGTTCTCGGTATCTTACTGGCAAAGAAAAGAATAAAAAAAGGATATGATCTCTATGAAATTTAATGACTTAGTCAAAATGGGACTTCGAAACCTTTTTCGACGTAAAGCCAGAACGGCACTCACGGTAATCGGTATGGTAATTGGTACAATTTCAATTGTCATAATGTTTTCGATTGGCTACGGGATGCGTGACAGCTTTATTGAACAGGTCATGGAAAATGGAAGTATGACTGTTATTACAGTTAGCACCTGGGGATATACAATTGATGAAGATGGCAATTATATAGATACAGGTGAACAAAAACTGGATTCGGATTTGGTGGAATCTATAAAAAAGATAGATCATGTAAAATCTGTGGGCGGAATGCTGCAGAAAAATTTACAGCTTACTTGTGGTAAGTACAATTCCGGTATGATGGTATATGCCATGGACAGCTCCACTTTTGAAAGCTTTGGGTTTCCCGGACTAACACAAGGAGAATATCCAACGGCGGATCACAAAGATATAATCGTGTTCGGCAGCCAGGCTAGAAACAGCGAGTTTTATAATTGGGGCAGTTCCAGAGGAAGTAATTCAAAAACGATTGACTGGGATCGTGATACAATAAGCTTCACATTCTCTGATTATACAGTCAATGAGAATAAGAAAGCGTTTACTCAGGTAATCAAGAATTATGCAGTTATGGAAGAGAGTGAAAACTACATGTTCAATTATTATGCCTGGATGGATCTTGATTATTTTAAGGAATTGTATACCAAATATGCCAATACGTTAAAACTTGAAGATCGTAAAAAGGCGATTGCCTCTTTGAATAAATTCGATCAGATTCAGGTAAATGTTGATAATATGGAGAATGTTACAGCAGTTCAGGATGCCATTAAAGAACTTGGCTATTCAAGCAGCAGTGATATGCAATACATTGAACCTATGCTTCAGACCTCCAAAATGCTTCAAGTTGTGCTTGGAGCCATAGGCGGAGTGGCGATGGTTGTATCAGCAATCAATATTGCCAACACCATGATTATGTCGATTTATGAGCGTACCAAAGAAATCGGTATCATGAAGGTGCTTGGCTGTATGTTAAAAGATATCAGAAAGCTGTTCCTGTTTGAAGCTGCGCTGATTGGACTACTTGGCGGTGCAATTGGAATAATGCTGAGTTATTTGCTGTCGTGGCTGATCAATAAGTACGGAGCACCATTGTTCGAATCCCTGTTGAACACAAGTTATATGTATGGAGAAACAACCGGAGGATTTTCCAGGATTTATTTCTGGATGCCATTCGTGGCAATGGGATTTGCTATGGTAGTTGGTATTGTATCAGGCTATCTTCCGGCTAACCGAGCAACGAAGATCAGTGCGATTGAAGCAATGAGGACGGAAGGTTAAAGCAGCCAGAACATCAGTCAATGAGATATATAATATAAAAGGATGGAACAGCGGTGTCTGAAAAACACGATGTTCCATCCTTTTTATAATCTCAAATGTTATCAAATCAAACTAAGGGGTCCAAATATAAGCAAGTTCAAACAGTAAACCAGTTCAAGCAGTAAACTAGTTCACGCAGTAAACCAGATCATACAGTAAACTTCTGGTATGCACAGCAAGCAAGGACATGCGCTGTAATTCATGTATGTGTTACATAAGATTGCACAATGCTTTGGCGCTGTACTCAGTCAGCCATATTCTTTGGAAGATGTTTTAATAATATGGATCCGGCAATTCCAATAAGGATACCGCTGATACAGCCACTGATGAATAAAAAAGGGAGGTAGTAAAGCAGACTGGCACCCAGGACAAAAAAAGCAACGGTTATCTGACCAAGGTTATGAGCAACGCCGCCTGCGCAGCTGACACCGATCGTACTGAATTTCCGGGTTGTTTTCAATAGGAACATGACAAAGAAGCTTACGACGGCTCCTGCAGCACTGAAGAGAAGCATCGTAAAATTACCAAATGTAAATGCGACCAGTAAAACACGGAAGAACGTTAGAATGAAGGCTTCTTTTGAACCTAGCAGATAGAGGCAGACCACTATCACAAGATTGGCCAGTCCGATTTTCATCCCAGGAATGGCTGTAATCAGAGGAGGAAGCAGAGATTCAACATAGGATAATATGAAAGCAAGTGCGATCATCATTCCAAAAAGTGCAACTTTTTTGCTTTGCTGTTTCTTCATGTGACAAAAATCCTTTTCTTAGTTTGCTATAGCATCCAATCCCTTTGAGGAAGGTGCTTTCTTAATCTCGACAACGACACGATTGGGAAGGCAGATGATGGATTCGCCATTCTTTGAGATTGGTTTATGCAGTGCACAAAGCTGGTCAGGGCAGTCAGCATAGGAAATCCGGGCGGTTCCATTCTCTATGACTAGAATATTGATTCCATCGATCCCTTGAATCTCCAGTGTTGTGTCGGAAGACAGAGAAAGGGAGGCATATTCATTACCATCGACAGTAACAACAACCGTTGCACCGTTTTGTGCAAAGAAAAAGTGATAAATGCCATAAAGAAGGAGCGCAGTAACCAGAAAACCTGATATAAGCAGAATATCATTTTTTTTCATTGAAATGACCTCATAGATATTATTGTGATAGAGTTAAAAGGTATTTTGCCCATGATACGTATGAATTGTTACGAATTATGTGATCTCACAATCCTAAAAAACTCGAAATCCGCTATTCTTTTAATGCTTTCTTATGTTTTGCGGGTTCCAAAGTCATGTTTATTCATGCAAGCATGAACCATATGACCATTGTCTCTGGTATCATATTATGGAACTATAATTTTAAAAACTGTGCTTGCATTACCACATTGTATCGTTATGACAGCCTCTCCTTTACCAACTGCGGTAATATAACCCCAGCGGTTAACCATTGCGACAGATTCATCAGAACTTGTGAATAAAATGCTGTCTGTCGATCTCGCAGGAGAAGTTACCGGGTGCAGCATATAACCTGAGCCTATCGGTAGTTTTGTTGAGGAACCCGTAAGATGCACAGACTCAGTTTCAGAGGGTTCAACCTCAAAAACATGAACCGATTTATTTCCGCGGTAATCAGAAGCAAAGAGTGTATAAGTGCCCGGGTCTTCCAATCGAATGAAAAGCCGGTCGTCGACTGGTGTCAGTACATCACCGGAATC
Source organism: Clostridia bacterium (assembly GCA_003249225.1). Classification (GTDB taxonomy): domain Bacteria; phylum Bacillota; class Clostridia; order Lachnospirales; family Lachnospiraceae; genus SZUA-448. Next base: position 31,772 of record QKJQ01000014.1, read on the forward strand.
TGCAGATAAAAAGTCAGTTACACTGTGCTCTCCGGGCAATAGTTTTACCTGCTTTAAGCCACTCTCGCTGTCATTAAAATCAACGAGCAGAGAGAATAGATTATTTTCATAAATAATCTGTTCAGTTAAAGTAATGGCAGGTGGTATTGTATCATCGGTCAATACATAAGTGGTCAGAGTTTCGTTTCCTACATAATCACTTATATAAAATGTATAGCTGCCTGCTTTGGCAACTTTAAGTTCGGTGCCAGAGACTGTTATACCGGCAGTACCATGTCGGAATGCACGCAGAGTTTTGATTCCATAAGCGTATTTAATTATTCGCAGGCCCGACCCACCAAAGTCATCAAAGTCAAGCGTCAGCTTCAGATATTCGCGGTCGAAATCAGAGGATACGGAAAGGGTTGGCTCATCGTTATCAACAGATAAACGCTCAGAAGCAACAATGGCATTATAAAGACTTGGAATGCCCGGGTATTTTACATAACCATCAAGGGAATCAAGTGGTTTCAATGTATCAATGATCAATTCCTTCACACTGGACGGATAAAGCCCGTCAGAAACGGAATAAAGGACAGCTGCAATGGCTACGACATGCGGAACAGCCATAGAAGAACCGCTCATCATGGAATAGGAGCCAACAATGGTACTGAAAATATCTGTTCCCGGAGCGGCAATATCTACGGTAGAAACACCGTAATTGGATTCCTGCGTCAGTTTTCCGCTCGCATCAACAAATGTCGTTGAGATTACGTTATCTAGACCCAGGCTGGCAGGATACATAGGGAGACTGTTATTGTTTGTTCCGCCGTTTCCGGCTGCAACGACAAAGAGCATATCAGATTCTCTCATGGCTGTTTCGAGTGCTGCACTGTAAACACTGGTACCCCAGCTCATGTTACAAATATCAGCTCCCATCATGGTAGCGTACTTTATCGCTTTTACGGCATTTTCGACAGTACCTTTCCCGTCAACACCATTATGAATTTTAAGTGACATTAATTTTATAGGAATGTTGGAGGCAATTCCTGCGATACCGATTCCGTTGTCTGCTGTTGCTGCGATGACACCGGCAATGTGAGTTCCGTGATTATCATTGTCTGTCTGGGAAGCGACATAAGTATTCAGACGTTCGCTGAACTCGTAATGACAGATCGTGTTGTCATCGTTATAATAATCCCAGCCGTAAATATCATCGATATATCCGTTTCCATCATTATCAATTCCGTCATCTGGAATTTCTTCTGAGTTGGTCCACATGCAGTTCAGAAGATCAGGATGTTTATAATCAATTCCGGTATCAATAACGGCAACAATTACTTCCTTCGGCTCGATTCCTTCCTTTTCATAAGCGGCCCAGCCTTCCGGAGCATCGACATCAATATCTTTCACAGAACTCATAGTTCCGACCGAAGAGCCGGAAATACGTATATAGAAACCGGGGTTCATAAGTGACCATTGTGATGAGGTATAATAATCATTTGAAATATCAGAGGAAGAAGCGTCCATAAGCTGAAGCTCATAGTTTGGTTCCGCAACTTCAATGATTGAACAGACGGAAAGCTCGTTTACAAGGGATACAAGGTCATTTGCATCACCTGCTTTACACAGGGTACCCCCCTCAAAGTTTTCGATTATACTAAGACGGCCGTTGAAATCGGACAACACCTCTGCACGGTCGCTGATACTGGAATCATCACTCCAGAGAATTATGATCTCATCGCCATCGTAATCAGAAAGGGAATCTGTCGTTTCAGAAGCAATGCGAACACTGTCAGGATAGCTGACAGGCAATAAGGTTATATAACAAAGAACAGCAAGAAAAAAAGCTGCTATTCTAAGCACTTTTTTGGTATACATAAAAGACTCCTTGCTAAAGATCAAACAATACTTGATAATTTTTGTTTCCTGTGTATAATAAAGTAAGTAATCATTCTGCAAATAAATTACGTTTTGAATAGCATCAGTATATCATAAAAAGAAAAGCAATACAAATGCAGATTGATTGTTTGCTTTAATAAGAACGCTTAAAATGAAAGAAAACACTTGACGGGCTGTCTGTATTGTGATACATTAGATAGGCTATGGAAGAGGTTTTTTTTTTATGCCTAAAAACAACGAACAGAGAAGAATCTGTTCACCACAGAAAATAAGTAACGGAGGTGGAAGTTGTGCGAGTAAAGATTACATTAGCGTGTACGGAATGCAAGCAGCGTAATTACAACACGACCAAAGAAAAGAAAAACCATCCGGACAGGATGGAAACAAAGAAGTATTGCAGATTCTGCAAGAGTCACACAATGCACAAAGAAACAAAATAGTCAGTAAAAAAGAGGAGGAATATCATGGGTGATACCAATACAGCTAAAGCTACAAAAAAAAGCTGGTTTAAGGGCTTGAAGACAGAGTTCAAAAAGATTATCTGGCCTGACAAAGAAACCCTGGCAAAGCAATCGGCTGCTGTTATTCTTATTTCCATCATTTTGGGGCTGATTATTGCGTTACTTGATGCAATCTTCAAATACGGTATCAATGGAATTATGAGTTTAGTAGGCTAAGAATTCAACGAAGACAAGGGTGATAATATGGCGGATGCGCAGTGGTATGTTGTTCATACTTATTCAGGATATGAGAACAAAGTAAAAGCAAATATCGAGAAGACAATCGAAAACAGAAATCTTCAGGATCAGATTTTAGAAGTCTCGGTACCGATTCAGGAAGTCGTTGAATTAAAGAACGGCGTTAAGAAAAAGGTAGCAAAGAAGATGTTCCCAGGTTATGTATTGTTGAACATGGAAATGAATGACGATACCTGGTATGTTGTTAGAAATACCAGAGGCGTAACCGGATTTGTCGGTCCCGGATCCAAACCAGTCCCTTTGACAGAGACCGAGATGAAGAACATGGGCATCAAGAATGAAGAAGTAAATATTGGATTTGAGGTTGGAAGCTTAGTAACCGTGATCTCCGGTGTTTGGGAGAATACACAGGGCGTTATTAAGGCAATCAACCACGGTAAACAATCAGTGACCATTAACATTGATATGTTTGGTCGAGAAACACCTGTAGAAATCAGCTTTACCGACGTTAAGGTTGAGAGATAATGAACTACAGGCGAGTGGGAGGAGTGCAGCATTTGACTGCAACGGTAACCGTAGCACCGGTTCCTTCCGATAACACCACATTTTAGGAGGTACGCTATCATGGCAAAAAAAGTTACAGGTTATATCAAATTACAGATTCCAGCTGGCAAGGCAACTCCGGCTCCTCCGGTAGGTCCTGCACTTGGTCAGCATGGTGTAAACATCGTTCAGTTTACAAAAGAGTTCAATGCTAGAACTGCTGATGGTGAAGGCATAATTACTCCAGTAGTTATCACTGTATATCAGGACAGAAGCTTCAGTTTTGTTACAAAGACACCGCCGGCTGCCGTTCTCTTAAAGAAAGCTTTAAACTTAAAGAGCGGATCCGCAGTTCCGAACAAGACAAAGGTTGCTACAATCAAAAAGTCTGAAGTTAAGAAAATTGCAGAATTCAAAATGCCTGACTTAAATGCGGCTACACTTGAAACAGCAATCAGTATGATTTCTGGTACTGCAAGAAGCATGGGTATTGTAGTTGAAGAAGACTAATTCAATGCTTTATGCAATTGACTATTACAATGATAATGTGGGAGGGATCTCTCCCGATACTACCACCAGGAGGTAATTAGAATGAAAAGAGGAAAAAAATACGCTGAAGCAGTAAAAGCATTTGATAAATCTGCGCAGTATGATGTAGATCAGGCTGTCAGCTTAGTAAAAAAAGTAGCGGTAGCTAAGTTTGATGAAACTGTAGAAGCTCACATCAGACTTGGTGTAGATGGACGTCATGCAGATCAGCAGGTTCGTGGTGCAGTTGTACTGCCTCACGGAACAGGTAAAACAGTTCGTGTTCTTGTTTTTGCAAAAGGTGATAAGGTTGCAGAAGCAGAAGCAGCTGGCGCTGATTTCGTAGGCGGTGATGAACTGGTTCCAAAGATCCAGAACGACAACTGGTTTGAATTCGACGTTGTTGTAGCAACTCCTGATATGATGGGTGTTGTTGGTCGTCTCGGACGTGTTCTCGGACCAAAAGGTCTTATGCCGAATCCAAAAGCCGGAACAGTTACGATGGATGTTACAAGAGCTGTAAAAGATATTAAAGCTGGTAAGATAGAATACAGATTGGATAAAACCAATATTATTCATGTACCGTTAGGAAAAGCTTCCTTTACGGAAGAGCAACTCGCAGACAACTTCCAAGCGTTAATTGGTGCCATCAATAAGGCAAAACCAGCAGCTGCAAAGGGTCAGTACCTGAAGAGCGTTGTTATCTCTCCTACTATGGGACCTGGCGTTAAGTTAAACACAGCAAAGCTTGTTTAATAAAGGCTGTTGAAATGTCAATTTATTGTTGACACATAGATAAATATATGTTATAAGTAGTAATGTTGCCGAAGACAGCAGGTGCCAGGAAGTTTACTTCCGGCGTAAGAAGAAATCGCCTGCCGAGGATGTTAGTATGATTTAGATCGAAAGAATACTTACACTGCCTCTTTGTCTTCGCAAGAGGCAGTTTTTTATTATTAAAGGAGGTGTATCAAATGGCAAAAGTTGAATTAAAAGCGCCGATCGTTGATGAAATCAAAGGTTACGCTGATAAATCCACTGCCGCAGTTCTCGTTGACTACCGCGGACTGACTGTTGAACAGGATACAAATCTTCGTAAAAAGTTAAGAGAAGCAGGTGTTGTATATAAGGTTTATAAGAACACTTATATGAAACGTGCTTTTGAAGGAACTCCTTACGAAGCATTAGCCGTTGACTTAGACGGCCCAAGCGCAGTTGCATTCGGTATGGATGATGCAACAGCACCAGCCAGAGTACTTGCAGAGTTCATGAAGACTGCACCAAAGCTTGAGTTTAAAGCAGGTGTTGTTGAAGGAACATACTACGATGCAAATAAGATTCAGGCAGTTGCAACAATTCCATCAAGAGAAATACTTATTTCCAAACTTCTTGGAAGTCTGCAGTCACCTGTTACCAACCTTGCTCGTGTTCTCAAGCAGATCGCAGAGAAAACAACAGCAGCATAAGATCAGACCTATGTGTCTGTTCTACTATTAATGAAATAGCCGTATGAGCGGCAGGATGGAGGATATCATGACAAATCAGGAATTTATCGATGCTATTAAAGGCATGACCGTATTAGAACTCAATGAGTTAGTAAAAGCTTGTGAAGAAGAATTTGGCGTTAGCGCAGCAGCAGGTGTTGTTGTAGCAGCAGCAGGTGGCCCTGTTGAAGCAGCTGAAGAGAAAACAGACTTTGACGTAGAACTTACAGAAGTAGGTCCTAACAAAGTTAAAGTTATCAAAGTTGTTCGTGAAGTAACAGGACTTGGTCTGAAAGAAGCAAAAGATCTCGTTGACGGAGCACCTAAGATGGTGAAAGAGCAGGCTCCTAAGGCTGAAGCTGATGACCTTAAAGCTAAGCTTGAAGCAGAAGGCGCTAAAGTTACATTGAAATAATTCTTGAGTTTCTCAAGAATCCCTGTATTAAAGGGAAGTCTTTCCTTGAAAAAGGCAAAGAATAAAATAACAGGTGATAAGAGCGGAGAATCCGATGCTTATCACCTGTTTTATTGCGATTATATTGTTTTACTGGATGGATACAATAGCGTTATGCAGGAACATATAATGTATGTCAGTTGCGATTATAATGATTCTGCGTTAAAGGGTTGAACAATCAGTTGCTGAGTGTTCTGGCAAATTCTGCAGGTTCGAGGTTGCGCAGTGAATAGGATACGGTAACACCAAGGCGCGGACGTTCTGCGTCGAATCTCTTTAGTATACGCTCACCGATCATGGTACAGTTCTCATAGGAAGTCGATGGAAGCATTACAATGTATTGGTTTATGCTGTATCTTGCAAAAACATCACCGCTACGCAAAGAGGATGCTATGGTATCCGACATGCGGATCATTGCTTTCCCAATCAGTTCTGATGTGTCACGTCTTGAAACCGCTTCAATGGTTATCAGACATAAGTAAATTGACAGACCGCTTCTTGATGCGGACCGGGCTTCGATCCGGTAGAGGTTCTGGAATACAGAGTAATCACACTGATATGCGGTATGAGGTGATTCATTCTCCTTTAATTCTCTTTGAATAATGGAAAGATCTGTTTCAGTTGCGTTTTCTTTTTTTACTATAGTCTGGTACAGATCGGTAAGATTCTGTGATGGGGTAATCCCGAATTTATCGTAAAACAGGGACATAACATTTTCATACTTATGCAGTGCCTGTTTCTGCCGTCCGGCAAGATGCAATGCATTGATCAGCAAGAAGTGCAACTGTTCATCGTAAGGATCAAAAGCAGAGGCAGTGGAGCATATGCCGATGATTTCGTCATATTGCTGGTCTTCCATAAGAAGTTCAACATATTCATAGATAAGTTTTGTATAGACAGACTGATAATGTGTAGCTAAGGACAATGCCCAAGATTCATGGGTGCTTTTTGGCAGGAATTCTCCTTTATATAAAGAAAAGGCTTTCGAACATAAATGCAAGCGTTCTTCTTTTGAAAGAGAAAGATTGGTAACCTGTCCGCACAGTTCCTCGAAAACTTCAACATCAATCTCATAAGGTATTGTATTGTTCCAGGCATAGGTGTCGCGACGATGCAGTAATAATTTATGATCATTGTACTGTAAATCGTCTAAGAGCCGTCTGGTTCTGTGAAGTAAGGTTTTTAATGAGTTAACTGGATCTTCATTTCCTTCGTCCGGCCAGAGCAGATCAATCAAGGTGAACTGGGAAATCTCCTTATTATGAAATGCTACAAGGTATTCCAAAAGAGTCCATACTTTTTTGGAACGGTTGGTCTGATCGGAAATGGTTCTGCCATGATATGAAATTGTAAATTCACCTAACATGTGGATTTGTATTTTGTCGCTCATGGATGGCCTCCCACTTTATGTTTCCGCATAAAAACTGTATGTATTATACCATTTGTGAAAAGATTCGTCAACAAATCCCTACTGGAATTCCCTATATTTACATTTAAAAAATAAAAATAACTAAAAAAAGCTGTCAAATTAATGATTGACAGCGAGAAGCATTTGTGTTAGTATGGAATGTGCACTATTGTGGTGTCATATGCCTATCTGTAATTATTATAACATACTATTTGAGAAATGCAAAGAGTTTTTCAAAAAGATTTATATACACAAGATATGCGAAACAATTTGATATCTGAATTGATATCTTGTGGTTTTACGGTAATGCAACAAAAAAATTACAAGGAGTGAAACGTCAATGGAGAAAAACAGAATACGTCCGGTCAAGGTTGGAAAAGGCGTCAGAATGAGCTATTCAAAGCAAAAAGAAGTATTGGAAATGCCTAATCTCATTGAAGTTCAAAAGGATTCCTACAATTGGTTCTTAAAAGAGGGGTTAACAGAAGTGTTCAACGACATTTCCCCGATTGAAGACTATAGTGGGCATCTGAGTCTGGAATTCATCGACTATCAGTTATGTGAAGATGATGTAAAGTATTCGATCGAAGAATGTAAAGAACGAGATGCAACTTTCGCTGCTCCTTTGAAAGTTAAAGTTCGACTTCATAACAAAGAGAATGACGAAATCAACCAGCATGACATTTTTATGGGTGATTTTCCGCTGATGACAGAGACAGGAACCTTTGTTATTAACGGAGCTGAGCGTGTCATTGTAAGTCAGCTTGTCAGATCACCGGGTATTTATTACGATGTAGCGCATGATAAGTTAGGTAAGAAACTTTATTCCTGTACCGTTATCCCGAATCGTGGTGCATGGTTGGAATATGAAACAGACTCCAATGACGTTTTCTATGTAAGAGTTGACCGTAACAGAAAAGTACCGGTTACAGTTCTTATTCGTGCTCTGGATCATAGTGTGTATGATTACAGTGAAGACCCGACAAAAGGCTGGAATATTGATGAAGAGATCGAAAGCGGTCAGAATTATCAGATTCAGGATTTATTCGGTGAAGAATTGAAACTTGGTGAAAGTTTTAAAAAGGATCCATCAGAAAATTATCATGATGGTCTCTTAGAGTTATATAAAAAGCTTCGTCCGGGTGAGCCGTTATCGGTAGAAAGTGCAGAATCTTTGATTCGCAGCATGTTCTTTGATCCAAGAAGGTATGATCTTGCAAAGGTCGGACGTTATAAGTTCAATAAGAAGCTTGCATTAAAGAATCGTATTGTTGGCTGTAAACTTGCGGAGGATGTAAGTGATCCTTTTACAGGGGAAGTATTTAAAAAGGGTATTATTATTACAGAGGAAGATGCAAATGGTATTCAGAATACCGGAACTTCCTGTGTATTTGTTGTGACCGAAGAAAAGGTTGAAAAGATTCTTTCCAACCGTATGGTAGATCTGTCACATTATATTGATATTGATAAAGAAGCAGCTGGAATTACGGAAAACGTATACTACCCGGCTCTGAAATATATTCTGGACACTTACAGTGATCAAGAAGAAATCGTGCGTGTTGTTAAGAACAATGTAAGCAAACTGATTCCAAAGCACATTACGAGCTGGGATATCCTTGCTTCCATTAACTATAATATGCACATTGAGTACGGTGTTGGTTATCGTGATGACATCGATCACCTTGGAAACAGAAGAATCCGTGCCGTTGGTGAGCTTCTTCAGAATCAGTATCGTATCGGTCTTTCCCGTATGGAGCGTGTGGTTCGTGAACGTATGACAACACAGGACATCGAAGGAATCAGCCCTCAGTCTTTGATCAATATTAAACCGGTAACAGCTGCCGTGAAAGAATTCTTTGGAAGTTCGCAGTTGTCACAGTTCATGGATCAGCACAACCCTCTTGGCGAGCTGACACATAAAAGACGTCTTTCAGCCCTCGGTCCTGGTGGTCTTTCAAGAGATCGTGCCGGATTCGAAGTTCGAGATGTTCATTACTCCCATTACGGAAGAATGTGTCCTATTGAGACACCAGAAGGTCCTAACATCGGTCTGATCAACTCCCTTGCATCCTATGCAAGGATTAATGAGTATGGTTTCATTGAAGCACCATACAGAAAGCTTGATAAGTCAGATGCAGAGAATCCGCGAGTAACGGATCAGGTCGTATACCTTACTGCGGATGAAGAAGATAAATATGTCGTAGCACAGGCTAATGAAGAATTGGATGAAAAAGGATTTTTCGTTGGAAATAACATTTCCGGCCGTTATAAGGAAGAAACATCCCGTTATGAGAAGACGAAGATCGATCTGATGGACGTGTCGCCAAAGATGGTATTTTCTGTTGCTACAGCCATGATTCCGTTCCTTGAGAACGATGATGCGAACCGTGCCCTCATGGGATCGAACATGCAGCGTCAGGCCGTTCCGCTACTTATTACAGAAGCTCCGGTCATCGGAACAGGAATGGAACTTAAAACAGCCGTTGACTCGGGTGTTTGTGTTGTTGCTAAAAAGTCCGGTACTATCGAACGTGCGACTGCAAAAGAAATCTTTATTAAGAATGACGATGGCAGCCGTAACGATTATAAATTACTTAAATTCGCTCGAAGCAATCAGGGTACCTGTATTAACCAGAAGCCGATTGTGACCAGAGGCGAACATGTTGAAGCTGGCCAGGTAATTGCAGACGGTCCTTCTACCTCAAATGGTGAACTTGCGTTAGGCAAGAATCCGTTGATCGGATTTATGACCTGGGAAGGTTATAACTACGAGGATGCTGTCCTTCTTAGCGAAAGACTTGTACAGGAAGATGTTTATACCTCCGTGCATATCGAGGAATACGAAGCAGAAGCCAGAGATACAAAGCTCGGACCGGAAGAGATTACAAGAGATGTTCCGGGTGTCGGTGATGATGCGTTAAAAGATCTTGATGAGCGTGGAATTATTCGTATCGGTGCAGAAGTTCGTGCCGGAGATATCCTTGTTGGTAAGGTTACACCAAAGGGTGAAACAGAGCTTACCGCAGAAGAAAGACTTCTTCGTGCGATTTTCGGCGAGAAAGCCAGAGAAGTACGTGACACATCTCTTCGTGTACCACATGGTGAATATGGTATTATCGTTGATGCAAAAGTATTTACAAGAGAAAACGGCGGCGAATTATCGCCGGGTGTTAATCAGTGTGTCCGTGTGTATATTGCACAGAAGAGAAAGATCCAGGTTGGTGATAAGATGGCTGGTCGTCATGGTAACAAGGGTGTTGTTTCCCGCGTTCTCCCAGCAGAAGATATGCCATTCCTTCCAAACGGACGCCCGCTTGACATCGTGCTTAATCCGCTTGGTGTGCCTTCTCGTATGAACATCGGACAGGTACTTGAGATTCACCTTAGTCTTGCGGCCAAAGCACTTGGCTTTACCGTTGCAACACCTGTATTTGATGGTGCAGACGAGTTTGATATTATGGATACACTTGAACTTGCCAATGACTATGTCAATACCTCCATTGATGAGTTCCAGAACAAATACAAAGAATATTTAGATCCGGATTTGATGGATTACCTTGTTACCAATCAGGATTACAGAAAACAATGGGAAGGTGTTCCGATTAACAGAGATGGTAAAGTTCGCCTTCGCGACGGACGTACCGGTGAGTACTTTGACGGTGCTGTAACCGTTGGTTTCATGCACTATTTGAAGCTTCATCACCTTGTTGATGATAAGATTCATGCTCGTTCCACAGGTCCTTACTCTCTTGTTACCCAGCAGCCGTTGGGTGGTAAAGCTCAGTTCGGTGGACAGCGTTTCGGTGAGATGGAAGTTTGGGCACTTGAAGCATATGGTGCAGCACACATCCTTCAGGAAATCCTGACGGTGAAGTCCGATGATGTTACCGGTCGTGTTAAGACTTATGAAGCAATTATTAAGGGTGAGAATATCGTTGAACCTGGTATTCCTGAGTCCTTTAAAGTATTACTGAAGGAACTTCAGTCACTGGCTCTTGATGTCACCGTTATGGATGAAGACGGAAACGAAGTTAAGATGACAGAAAATATTGATTATGGTGATGCCGACCTGACTCCGTTGATCGAAGGCGATGAGAATTTCCGCTACGATGAAGGATATGAGCAGGCAGGCTATCGTGAAGTCAGCGAAAGCGATGATGACCTGTATGATAATTATCAGGATGATTTTGGTGATCAGGAAGATGCTGAACCGGACGATTTTGAAGAGTAGATTTATATTTATGTTATTCTGTAAACTATAATTGAAGGGAGCGCCATAATGCCAGCAGAAATGATAAATGAAAGCGTGAAAGAGATTTCCTATGACGCAATTAAAATAGGACTGGCTTCACCCGAAAAGATCAGAGAATGGTCAAGAGGCGAAGTAAAGAAACCGGAAACCATTAATTACAGAACATTGAAGCCTGAAAAAGACGGATTATTCTGTGAAAAAATCTTTGGACCAAGCAAGGACTGGGAATGTCATTGCGGTAAATACAAAAAGATCCGTTATAAAGGTGTAGTTTGTGACCGATGTGGTGTTGAAGTTACCAAAGCAAGTGTAAGACGTGAACGTATGGGTCATATTGAACTTGCTGCTCCGGTTTCCCACATTTGGTATTTCAAAGGAATTCCAAGCCGTATGGGTCTGATTCTTGATCTTTCACCAAGAACACTTGAGAAAGTTCTGTACTTTGCTTCTTATGTTGTTCTTGATAAAGGAGAAACTGATCTTCAGTATAAACAGGTTTTAAGCGAAAAAGAATACAAAGATGCAGAAGACCGTTTTGGCCGTGGATCCTTCCGTGCCGATATGGGTGCAGAAGCAATCAAAGAATTACTTCAGGACATAGATCTTGAAGCTGAATCTGAAGATCTTAAAAAGGGTCTGAAGGAAGCGAACGGACAGAAACGTGCGAGAATTATCAAGCGTCTGGAAGTTGTCGAAGCATTCCGTGAATCCGGTAATAAACCGGAATGGATGATTATAACGGTAGTTCCAGTCATCCCTCCGGATCTTCGTCCTATGGTACAGCTGGACGGCGGACGTTTCGCAACCTCCGATATGAACGATCTCTATCGTAGAATTATCAACAGAAACAACCGTCTGAACAGACTGTTAGAGCTTGGAGCACCGAATATCATTGTTCGTAATGAAAAACGTATGCTTCAGGAAGCAGTCGATGCATTAATAGACAATGGCCGTCGTGGTCGTCCTGTTACCGGACCGGGTAACCGTCCATTAAAATCCTTATCCGATATGTTAAAGGGTAAGCAGGGACGTTTCCGTCAGAACCTTCTTGGTAAACGTGTTGACTATTCCGGACGTTCTGTTATCGTCGTTGGTCCTGAACTTAAGATTTTCCAGTGCGGACTTCCAAAAGAAATGGCAATCGAGCTGTTCAAGCCTTTCGTAATGAAAGAGCTTGTTGGAAGAAACATTGCACATAATATCAAATCAGCAAAGAAGATGGTAGAACGTCTTCAGCCGGAAGTATGGGATGTCCTTGAGGATGTTATACACGAACATCCGGTTATGCTGAACCGTGCACCAACACTCCATAGACTTGGTATTCAGGCATTCGAACCGGTTCTTGTTGAAGGTAAGGCAATTAAGCTCCATCCTTTGGTTTGTACCGCATTCAACGCCGATTTCGATGGTGACCAGATGGCTGTCCATCTTCCATTGTCTGTAGAAGCACAGGCAGAGTGCCGTTTCCTTCTGTTATCACCAAACAACCTGCTGAAACCATCCGATGGTGGACCGGTTGCCGTTCCTTCACAGGATATGGTCCTTGGTATTTACTATCTTACACTGGACAAACCAGGTGATTTAGGGGAAGGTAAATTCTTCAAGAGTATTAACGAGGCAATTCTGGCGTATGAGAATGGTGCAATTACGTTACATGCCAAGATCGATGTAAGAAGAACCGTTGTTAAAAAAGATGGCACCAAGGTTACAGGAATTATTACTACAACACTTGGACGCTGCATATTTAATGAAATCATCAGTCAGGATCTTGGTTTTGTGGACAGAAGCAAGCCAGAAAATACACTGGCTCTTGAAGTTGATTTTCATGTCGGTAAGAAACAGTTAAAGAAGATTCTTGAAAAATGTATTAATACACATGGTGCAACTGTTACAGCAGAAACACTGGATGCTATCAAATCTCTTGGATATAAGTATTCCACAAGAGCAGCGATGACCGTTTCGATTTCCGATATGACCGTACCGGAAGCCAAGAAAGACATCCTTGCAGGCGCAGAAGCACAGATCGATGAGATCACACAGCATTACCGCCGTGGTCTTATGACAGAAGAAGACAGATACAGAGCCGTTATTGATACCTGGAAAGTAGCGGATGATGAGATTACAAAAGAGCTGATGGCTGGTCTTGATAAGTATAATAACATCTTCATGATGGCCGATTCCGGTGCCCGTGGTTCTGATAAGCAGATCAAGCAGCTTGCAGGTATGCGTGGACTTATGGCGGATACATCCGGTAAGACAATCGAGCTCCCAATTAAAGCTAACTTCCGTGAAGGTCTTGACGTACTTGAGTACTTCATCTCTGCACATGGTGCCCGTAAGGGATTATCCGATACAGCACTTCGTACAGCCGATTCAGGATATCTGACACGTCGTCTTGTTGACGTATCTCAGGAACTGATCATTCGTGAGACGGATTGCTGTGAAGGTGCTGAGACAGCCAATATACCTGGAATGGTTATCAAAGCATTTACAGATGGTAACGAAGTAATTGAGGCATTGGAAGAACGTATTACAGGGCGTTATGCATGTGAAACGATCTGCGATGACGAAGGCGAAGTGATTGTTAAAGCTAATCACATGATCACGCCGAACCGTGCTGCCAGAATTATGAAGTCAAAACAATATACAGAACCTGGATTTGATGCAAAGATCAAGATCCGTACCGTACTTACCTGCCGTTCCCATAATGGTGTATGTGCAAAATGTTACGGTGCAAACATGGCTACTGGTGAACCTGTTCAGGTCGGCGAAGCTGTTGGTATTATTGCAGCACAGTCCATCGGTGAACCAGGAACACAGCTTACCATGCGTACATTCCATACCGGTGGTGTTGCCGGCGATGATATCACACAGGGTCTTCCTCGTGTCGAGGAACTTTTTGAGGCAAGAAAGCCAAAAGGTCTTGCAATCATTGCAGAGTTCGGTGGAGTTATTACTATTAAAGATACAAAGAAAAAACGTGAAGTCGTAGTTACAAATGACGAAAAGCTGGAATCAAAGACCTATCTTATTCCTTACGGATCACGTATTAAGGTATATGACAACCAAGTCATTGAAGCTGGTGATGAGCTTACCGAAGGTAGTGTAAACCCTCACGATATCCTGAAGATCAAAGGGGTTCGTGCAGTACAGGATTACATGATTCAGGAAGTTCAGCGAGTATATCGTCTTCAGGGTGTTGAAATCAATGATAAACATATCGAGGTTATCGTTCGCCAGATGCTTAAGAAAGTACGTGTGGAAACAAGCGGTGATACCGAACTTCTGATTGGTACAATGATCGATACGCTTGAATTGAGTGATATTAACGAAGCGATGGAGAAACAGGGACTTCGCCCAGCAGAAGGAAAACAGGTAATGCTTGGTATTACAAAAGCATCCCTGGCTACGAACTCCTTCCTTTCCGCTGCATCCTTCCAGGAGACTACGAAAGTTCTTACGGAAGCTGCAATCAAAGGAAAGATCGATCCGTTGATCGGTCTGAAGGAAAACGTTATCATTGGTAAGCTGATTCCTGCCGGAACTGGTATGAAGCGTTATCGTAATGTAAAACTAGACACAGATGTTACAAAGGAAGCACTTTTCCTTGATGAATATGCAACACATGGATTCGAAGATACTTATACCGTTCCTTCACTCGATGATTATGCAGATGGACTTTCAGATGATGATATGTATTTTGATGAAGGAGCCGATAACAATTACGTATCATTTGAGGATGGTTACGGAGAAGGATTTGAGGATTCCTACTCTGAAAGTGATGACATCGAAATGTACGATGAATCAGAAAAAGAGGATAAGTAGGAGTATATCATGAATTTATGGGAATACATGGAAGGCTATGACCGAGAGCTGGATGAAAATGAGTTCGATGCTCGGTTATGGGAAGCGATTCATGAGCCGGGTTTTTCATTTGGAGATGAGTTTACTTACTTTTGTATGGCATATGGATTTGCAGATGCTCATGAATTTTTGCAGACAATTAGACGTAAAAAGACAATGGGTAAAATCATTATAAAAGAATTTTAGATTTTTAAGAAAGGAATCCTTAGTATAAGGGTTCCTTTTTTTTAACAATCGTAAAAGTTTTCGATTTTGTGAAAAAAAGTATTTGAACTTTACGAAACGGATATGATATAATAACTCTAAATTGTATTATCGATTCAACTATTGATGACTGCTTTCCGCATTGGGTGTGCGAACCCCTGGAGTGAATGATGAAGTATACGGATTATGCGATTACAAAGGATGAAAAGCTGAAGGTCAAATTACTTAGCGAGAATCTGCGTCGAATTTTATATTCGTCGATGATTTTTGCTATTGCCATACCTCTGCTTTTCCTTTTTTATTTGATTTTTCCGGTCAACCCCTCGCTTCGTATGATTTTATATACTTTTTTTATTTGTTTTGAGGCAGTCTGTATTTTATATTTTGTTCTATCAACGTTTGCTATGAATCGCAGGAATTTCACGCTGATCGAGTTTACATTTTACAGTTTCTGGCTCTTGTTCCTGCTTTGCAGCTGTGGGGTAAGTTTTATAACTTTTCAATTGCATGGAGATTTCACAGTATATTATCTTTCTCTTGCTGCCATAACAATGATTGCGATGTTCTCAAGCAAAGATGCTGTCTTGTATCTGACAATGCAGGGAATCTATATTTTAGCTACGGCTATTTATTTTAAAGCTTCACCTTACCAGTTTGCTGGTCTGGTGCTCGCAAATATTCTGTTTATTTCCATATCCAGAATTTTGTATGGCTTGCAGGCAACAGCTTTTGAAATGAAACAAAAGATGCTGCTTATGTCAAAGGATGCAGAAGAGGATCCGTTGACCGGTCTGTTCAACCGACGTGGTCTTGATCGTCATCTGGCAGCAATCTGGCCATATTGTATTCGCAATAAAAATATGGTGGCGGTTCTGGTCATGGACATCGATAACTTTAAGAAATACAACGATACCTTTGGTCATCCGGAAGGTGATAAGTGTCTGCAGCAGGTTGCGGCTGCTATACAACATTCGGCAAGACGTAACACAGATGTTGTTGCCAGAATCGGTGGTGAAGAATTCCTTGTTTTTATACATGGTACCAGTGGCATGGAACCTGTCAAATTGGCTGAAAAAATTCGTTCAAATATTGAAAAGCTTGGTATTCCACAGAGTCCGGCACTGTCTAATCCATATGTAACGGTAAGCATCGGTGTGGCGGCTGTCGTTCCGACCAAGGAAGGAGAATTTGAAACGTTGTACAATGAGGCGGATAAAGCATTATACTATGCAAAGAAAAATGGAAGAAATGTCATTGTATGCGGTTCTCATATCTATGGACAGAGGATAAAGAAAGCAGAATAAACAGAAAATGAATGAGGCAGAAAAACAAAAGAAGAACGGACCCTTAAAAGCTAGTGAAACTGACTTTTAAAGGTCCGTATTTTAATTTATGAAACGTATATATTTCTATCTTTGTTGCTTGGATTTTTTTCTATACTGAAAATCAAGCAGGTTCATTACGCTGCCAACGTCCGGAGGCACCGCAGGGAAGGATCAGAGAGGTTGAAGTCACAGGAAGTCCTATTTCGTCGGAGGACACCTTTCCGCCAAATTTTTTGCCTACGGTCAATTCAATCATATAAGTAAGTACAGCGGGTTGAAGACCTGTAGTGTAAGAATTCAGAAGGAAAAAAAGAGGGTCAGGAGATAGGAGCTTTGCAGCAAGATGAATAAACTCATCAATGCTGTCTTCCATCTTCCAGATCTCACCGTTTGGTCCTCTTCCATAGGAAGGAGGATCCATGATGATAGCATCATATTGGTTGCCCCGGCGAATTTCCCGTTCCACAAATTTTTTGCAGTCATCAACAATATAACGTATGGGTGCATCCTGCAGACCGGAAAGGGCTGCATTCTCTTTTGCCCAGGTCACCATACCTTTCGAAGCATCGACGTGAACTACTTCCGCACCGGCTTTGGCTGCTGCTATCGTTGCTCCTCCTGTATAGGCGAAAAGATTCAATACCCTGACAGGTTTTTCAGGATTCTTTTTCTTTTCATTTTCAATGAGCGCACGAAACCAGTCCCAGTTTACGGCCTGCTCCGGGAAAAGCCCGGTGTGTTTAAAACTGAAGGGCTGCAGACGGAATTTTAAATCGCGGTAATTTATTTCCCAAGTCTGTGGGAGATGGAAAAATTCCCACTCGCCGCCGCCTTTTGCACTCCTGTGATAATGAGCATCACAGTTCTGCCATGCCTTTAATGTTTTATCTGTATGCCATATGACCTGAGGATCCGGACGAATCAACCGGAATTCTCCCCATCGCTCTAACTTTTCTCCATCTGTAGTGTCTACTATTTCATAATCCTTCCATTGATTGGCTATCCACATAAAGATTCCTTTCTTTCAATCATTCTTTCTGTTTCTTCTATTATATTTGAAAATGACGAGAAGTCAATCACCAGCCTGAAAAGCGGATTTTACTTGACGGAGACAGCAAAAGATTATAAACTAAAAAAGATATCTAAGCCCGGCAAGAGGGGAGAAAGCAGGAAATGTATTATATTGCTTTTCTATACCGACTTTGATATAATGCAACTGATTCAAGACAAGAAAATGAGGATACGGTGAGAATGAGAAGCAAAGTATTTCTATTTATTTTTACAATCACATTTATGGCTTGCATTAATTACTTGGGGATATACTATTTAAAATCAGTACAGGCAGAGAAAGCGTATGACAGACTGGCACAGATGGTCGCACTTGGAGAAGATGAGGATGAATCAGAACCAACCCTGACCCCAACTCCATCACCAAGTCCAACGCCGGTAGTAACAAAGGAACCGGAAGCTACACAAGAGCCAACACTTTCGCCTACTCCGACACCTTATGTGGAACCGGAGGTTCTTGATAAATATAAGGATTTATATGATCTTAACAATGACTTGGCCGGTTGGCTGAAGATTCCGGGAACAGTCATTGATTATCCTGTTGTATTAAAAGATAACGAATTCTATCTTCGCAGAAACTTTTACGGGGAAGATGAGACTGCGGGATGTCTGTTTATCGATGAACATTGCTCGATCGTTCCTGAACGTACTACCAATGTCATGATTTATGGGCATAATATGCATGCAGGGACAATGTTTGCTGATTTGCATAAATTCAAAGACCAAAGCTTTTTTGAGGAAAACAGATATATATATTTTGATACGATATATGAAGAAGCAAAGTATGAAATCGTAGCAGTTTTTTTAAGTCAGGTATTCAATTCGGATGATCAGGTATTCAAATTCTATCGATTCATTGATGCTGAAACACAAGAAGATTACGATTATTTTGCTGATAATATAAAAGAATTGGCATTATATGATACCGGAGTGTCGATTGAGTATGGGGATGAAATTCTGACACTTGTAACCTGCTCCCCTCATTTGGAGGAGAAAAAAGGAAGACTGGTCGTGGTGGCAAAACGAATTGAGTAAGCAGGTAAGAGGAGGAATTGTAAAAGAGTCAGCTTGCTTTTTTACAAACTTGTCTGAGTCTAGCAGGCTTCTGCAGATCCCGACTTGAGATGCGCTGAGAATAAGTTGAAGAACGAACACCTTCAACCATATGGATTGGAGTTATCATGAAACATCGATGGGGAATGATTTTCATGGCTGTTGCAGCTCTTTTGCTCTTATGTGCCTGTACAGATGGCAGTGTAGATATGCTTCAGACAGCCGGACTTTCGGAACAGTCGCCAAGTGCTACAGCAGCACCGGAAGAACCAAAAGACAAAACCCCGCCAAAGGCTGTTGTAAGTACACTGGATCTCTATGAGGCGGATGAGCTTGTGCCGGAAGATTTTATTGTAAGCATTACCGATGAAAACGAAGTATCAATAGAGTTTATAGAACCGATTGACTATCAGACTACAACCTGGCAGTCAGTCGGATTGCTGTTGGAAGACAGTGCGGGCAATCAGGCTGTATATGTTACGAAGCTTAGAATTTCTAAGGTCATAGAAAAGATAGCCTGTGAACTTGATCAGGGCGTTCCGGATGTTGCTTCTTTCTTAAAAACAAGTGAAGATAAAGATAACGCAAGTTATTTGACAGAGCCAGTAGCAATGGAGCCGGGAAATGTATCGGTGCAAATAGAGATTGGTGGAGATATTTATGAGAGTGAGCTTTTATATGTAGATTCCATGGCGCCACAGGCAATTGCTGTTACCGGATCCGTTTACGTGGGTGAGATTATTGAACCGGAAGAGTTGCTGTTTGACATTAAAGAGACAACACCTGTGACCTGTGAATACGTAACAGAACCTGATTTCACAAAGGAAGGCGTATGTGCAGTTTCGATTCGTTTATCGGATTCCAGTGAGAACACGTCAATCTTAAAGACAGAAGTCACCGTTTTAAAAGATACCAAAGCTCCGGTATTGTTCGGTGTTGAGGATATTGTGGCAAATGCCGGTGAACCGGCTAAGTATCTGTCAAATGTTACCGCAATTGATGACAAGGACGGTGAAGTCAGTGTAGCAGTTGATAGTAGTAGGGTGAACATTCGGCAGACCGGAGAGTACCCGATTGTTTATTCGGCAAGTGATCTTTCGGGAAATGTAGTAACAGGAGGTGCTCTTGTCATAGTCGTAACTTCGGCTTCTGATTATGATGAATTGCAGGAAAAACTTTTAGAAGTTGCCGGTAAGATTTTCAGAGATGATATGACCTCGCTTGAAAAGGCAAGAGCAGTCTACGACTATGTTCTGCCGTTTACTTACACAGGCATATCGGATAAGAGTAACTGGATCAAAGAAGCGCTGAGCGGTCTGACAAAACAATGCGGTGATTGTTATACTAGTTATATTATTTCAAAATTATTGCTGGACCAGGCCGGTATACCAAATCTTGACGTTGTTCGTTTATCTTATGAAGGTGAGTCAAATCACTACTGGCTACTTGTAAATTGCGGCGATGGGTGGTATCATTTTGATGCTTCCGCTCATTCACATCTCTATCCTTTTGAATCCTTTATGGTAACTGATTCAGAAATTGCAGCTTACAGTGAACTGCGCGGGGGAGATGGTTATTATTACCGTTATGATAAAAGTCTTTATGATGTTACAATTGTTCCATAGATTTAAAAAATACAAGAAACAAGACCGTGATTTTGAATCAATAGAGCAGCGAAAGAAAAAACATTATTTATAGAAAGCTAAAAAGGGTAATTCTTAGTGTAAAGAATATTCTTGCGGGAAGATCAAAATGATGTTGGCGTTATAAAGGGTTTATATTGGAACAGAAAGATTATGGCAGTTCAGGGGGATAAACTTACGAAAACTCTAGGAATTCTTGGTGGTATGGGGCCAATGGCTACCGTATATTATATGGAGCTGATCGTGAAAATGACAGAAGCTTCAAAAGACAATGAACATATTCCGATGCTTGTCTGCAACAGGACTACCGTACCGGACAGGACGAGTTTTTTATTGGGAGAAAGTGACGAAAGTCCTCTTCCTGAGATTCTGAATGCTATGAGTATTCTTATAAAAGGCGGATGTGATATAATTGCGATTCCCTGTGTTACGGCTCATTTCTTTTTCCAGGAGATTGCTAAGACAAGTGAAGTTCCTGTAATCAGCATGGTTCAGGAAACGGCAATATATCTTAAAGACAGAAAAGTGAAAAAAGCTGGCCTTATGGCTACAGCAGGAACTGCCGCCTGTGGCTTCCTGCAGCAAGAACTTATGCTGCACGGGATTGAAACAGTGATTCCATCCACAGAAGGTCAGAATAAGCTTATGAAAATCATATACGAACAGGTAAAAGCAGACAAAGAAGTGGATATGCAGATGTTCTCGGAAGTAGAACTGGAGTTGAAAGAACGTGGTGCTGAGATAATATTGCTAGGCTGCACGGAACTTTCGCTTGTGAAAAAAGATTATTCAATTGGTGTCGGATATCTTGATATGATGGAACTTCTGGCAGAACGTGCAATTGTAAAATGCGGTGCCGAAGTAAAAAAAGATAGAATTTTATAAGTGCTTATTATTGAGAGGGCAAACGACTCAATGAAACCAACAAAATTTAAAAGCACATAGTATATTCTTAGCTAAAGGTGTATGACTTATTACGGTGACAATCAAGTTGCTGGGAAGAAAACGAAATATGGAATGGAGAATATCATGGACCGACAGAATAATGTTCTGGAGTATCTGGATCATATCGTTACGGTGTATCCGGATAAGAATGCTTACATAGATGAAAAAGAAGCTTATACATTTTCAAGAGTGTACGAGGAGGCAGGTCGTCTTGGTACCAGACTTTTGAAAGATGGATTTTATAAAGAACCCATTGTTGTATTTATGAGAAAGCAAAGTTGCACGATTGCTGCGTTTTTTGGTATTGTGTCAGCGGGATGCTACTATGTACCGCTGGATGAAGAACTTCCGGAGTACCGTGTTGAACTGATTTTCCAGACGCTGAATCCAAGAGCGGTCGTCTGTGATGCATCGGCAGCGGCAGTGCTTGAAAAGATAAACTATCAGGGAAAGATTTATCAATACGATGAAGCTGTTCTTACTGAGCGGGATCCGGTGCTTTTACAAAATATCAGGAAAAAAGCGATTGATACCGATGCAATCTATATTGTGTTCACCTCTGGATCCACGGGAATTCCTAAAGGCGTGGTAGCCTGCCATCGGTCTGTTATTGATTATATTGAGACGCTCTCTGATGTGCTTATGGTCGATGAGAACACCGTGTTCGGCAATCAGGCGCCGCTCTATGTGGATGCCTGTCTGAAGGAATTGTATCCAACCATTAAATTTGGAGCAACGACCTATCTTATCCCAAAGGAATTGTTCATGCTTCCGCTTAAGCTGGTTGAATTCCTGAACGAGAAGAAAATTAATACGATCTGCTGGGTCGTACCGGCACTGACCTTCATCTCAGGGCTTGGAGCCCTGGAAAAGGAAGTACCAAGGTATTTGCGAACGGTTGCTTTTGGAAGCGAAGTATTTCCGGCCAAGCAGTTCATGATCTGGCAGAGTAAAATGCCGGAAACCAGATTTATAAACTTATATGGTCCGACCGAAGCAACCGGAATGTCCTGCTTCTATGAGATAAAAGAAGAATGGAAACCGGATGGAGTAATTCCAATCGGAAGACCATTTCCTAATACTGAGATCATGTTGCTGACGGAAGATAACAGATTAGCAGGGGATGGTGAGCAGGGAGAGATCTGCATCCGGGGGACTGCGTTAACACTTGGGTATTATAAAGCATTTGAAAAAACGAACGAAGCATTTGTCCAAAATCCACTGAACCCGAACTATCCGGAGCTGATTTATCGTACCGGGGATATTGGTACATACAACCAGGAAGGTGAGCTTATGTTCCTGTCCAGAAAAGATTACCAGATCAAGCACATGGGTCATCGAATAGAACTGGGCGAGATCGAGATGGTACTCAATCGTATGCCGGGAATCTTACAGGCGGTCTCCCTGTTCGACCAGGAAAAGAAAAAGATTATTGTCTTTTATGCAGGGGAAGTCAGCAAAGCAGACGCGGTGCTGTACTGCCGAGAAAAGCTTCCAAGATATATGGTACCGAACCGCATTGAGCAAATCGAACAGATGCCGCTGACCCTGAATGGGAAGATCGACAGACTGGCCTTGCGAGAACTATACAAGAATAAAAAAGGAGTATAACAATGAACGAATTATTAGAAATCTTACAGGATCTTCATCCGGAAATCGATTATGACACACACACACAGCTGGTTACAGGGAAAGTATTCGATTCCTTTGATATTGTTACAATCATTGCAGAGGTAAATGATACCTTCGATGTTACGATTCCTGCGGAAGAGATCGTGGAAAAGAATTTTGATTCTGCGAAAGCGCTTTATGCATTGATTACCAGACTTATGGATGAAGACTGATCGGAGAACTTATGCTTTTTACTTCTTATCTATTTATTGGCTTTGTCTTACTGACACTGCTTCTATATTATAGTTTTCCAAAAAGGTTCCAGTGGATGATTCTGTTGGCAGCCAGTATGGTATTCTATGCCTACAGCGGCTGGAGCAATCTGATCTATATTGCAGTGACGATCGTTTCCACCTATTTTGCGACCATACAGATAGGAAAACTGCAAAACAAAACAGAAATTTATATAAAGGAACATAAACAGGAGCTTTCCAGGGAAGAGAGAAAAGCGTACAAAGGAACCATGAAGAAAAAGCAGCGCATTCTCATGGTAACGTGTCTTTTATTCAATCTCGGTATATTGGCAGTCATGAAATATACCAATTTTACGATCGATAACATCAATAAGATCGCCGAGATGTTTCAAAAAGGTACAATATCCTTTTTCGATATAGCACTCCCTCTTGGAATCTCTTTTTATACATTTCAGACGATGAGCTATCTGATCGATGTATACAGAGCAAAACATCCGCCGGAAAATAATATCTTCCGACTTGCGCTTTTTACATCCTTC
The DNA here is from genome assembly GCA_003249225.1 of Clostridia bacterium. Lineage (GTDB taxonomy): Bacteria > Bacillota > Clostridia > Lachnospirales > Lachnospiraceae > SZUA-448. The sequence goes on from QKJQ01000014.1 coordinate 55,526, forward strand.
TTTCCTCAGATCATCCAGGGGCCAATCAGTCGCTTTGAAGACCTTTCCCAGACCTTATATGGGCCGCATGACAGAGACAGGCGACAGATCATGTTTGGATTACAGCGTATTCTTTGGGGATTCTTTAAGAAACTGGTCATAGCAGACCGGCTGGTCATTGCGGTTAACTCCATTATTAATAATACAGACAGTTACGATGGAATCTATGTATTCCTTCTTATGATATTATACTCGATTGAACTTTACGCGGACTTTACGGGTGGTATCGATATTACAATCGGTATAGCGCAGATGTTCGGTATCAGCGTCAGAGAGAACTTTGAACGGCCGTATTTTTCAAAATCTATCGTGGAATTCTGGAGAAGATGGCATATCACGATGGGTACCTGGTTCAAGGATTATATTTTTTATCCAATATCGGTCAGTCAGCCGATGCTAAAGCTCTCCAAGAATTCCAGGAAAGTACTTGGCGATGCACTTGGGAAACGGGTTCCAGTCTATTTTGCCACCTTTGTTACCTGGTTTGCTACTGGCATCTGGCATGGTGCAAGTTGGAACTTCATTGTATGGGGACTCCTTAACTGCCTGGTCATAATTGTCTCTCAGGAATTCACGCCTTTTTACGAGTGGTTCCATAAGCATTTTCCATATGGAAATACGACCTGGTATAAAGCGTTTCAGATTATGCGTACCTTTTTACTCATGTCAGCTATTCGAGTGCTGGACTGTTACAGGAATGTCGGACTGACATTTAAGATGGTTGGAACAATATTTACAAAATGGAACCTTATGGACCTTTTGCAGACCGGCTGGAGTTCACTTGGTCTGACCATTGCAGATTATATACTCCTTTTCGCTGCGGTGCTGCTTGTGTTTGCTGTCAGTATGCTTCAGCGAAGCGGAAGTGTTCGTGAAAAGATCGAACGAAAAGGTCCTTTTGCGGCGTATATGATTTTCCTGCTGCTGTTCCTTTGCATTTTGGTCTTCGGAGCATATGGAACCGGATATGACAGCAATCAATTTATATACAACCAGTTTTAGATGCGAGAAATCATCGCAAGAATGGGGTTATGTTGAAGAGAAAGAATCTTCAACTGAAAAGTTTGCGCCTCGCAAATAACACTCGTTCAAACTTTAGATGCGAGAAATCATCGCAAGAATGGGGTAAATGTTGTATGAAGAAGTTAATTCGAATCATTCTGATGATTCTTATTGCAGTGGGGCTGTTCTTTGGTGTACAGCAGCTGTTGATGCCAAAGTATAAAAGTGAGATATTAGAAGGCAGTATGATTGCCGAGTACTACCAGGAAGATGTAAAAGATCATGACGTGATGTTCATCAGTGACTGCGAAGTCTATGAGAACTTTTCTCCCATTACCTTATGGGAAGATTACGGCATCACCAGTTACATCAGAGGAAGCGCCCAGCAGTTGATCTGGCAATCTTATTATCTGCTTGAAGATACTTTAAAATACGAAAAACCTAAGATTTTTGTGTTTGACGTTCTTGGCATGCAGTATGGTGAACCACAGAGCGAAAGCTATAACCGTATGTCGCTTGACGGAATGCGCTGGTCTTCTGTAAAGATTAATGCCATTAAAGCATCCATGCTGCCGGATGAGCAGATGATCACCTACCTGTTTCCACTGCTCCGTTATCACTCCAGATGGAATGAACTGACAATGGAAGATTTGAAATATATCTTTGTAAGAGATACAAGAACCTTTAACGGTTATCTTATGCAGGCCGGAGTAAAACCAGTTACGAACGTTCCTTCCGGAAGAGTTCTTTCGGATTATCAATTCGATGATATCTGTTATGAGTACCTTGATAAAATGATCGCACTTTGCAAGGAGAATGATATTATACCGGTTTTAGTCAAAGCACCAAGTTTATATCCTTATTGGTATGAAGAATGGGATAAGCAGATGACTGATTATGCCAACGAGAACCAACTGCTCTACATTAATTTTCTTGATGTTGCAGAAGAGACTGGAATCGATTATACTACAGATACTTATGATATGGGTCTGCACCTGAATGTATACGGAGCAGAAAAGCTTTCAGCGTATTTCGGAAAGATATTGCAGGATACATATGGACTTACAGATCACAGAGAGGATTCGAATTATCAGGATATCTGGCAGGAGAAAGTGGATGCTTACTATGCAGAAAAAGCGCGTCTTATTGCGCTAGAGGAAGCAAAACAGTAAAAAGAACAAAAAAGTTCTTTCTATATATAGAAGGAACAAAAGCTGTGATGGCGGTACAAAGTGCCGTTATACCAGAATATGCAGATGGACTCATGAATGGAGGTTATATCGTAAATGAAAAAAGGGAAAGGGCTGATGCTGGTGGGTGTGCTTTGCTGCTTGATGCTAACAGCATGCGGAAATACAGCAGAGTCAGATAATCAGCAGTCGGCAACAACGAACCAGGAAAATGTAAATACAGAAGCACAGAATAACAATACGGCTGTAACAGGTACTGAGGCAGGAACTTCAGATTCTGAACAGACGACTGATGCATCGGAGGAATCAGGATTCCCTACTGCGTATTATTTTACAGTAGATGGACTGGACATTCATATGGATGACGAGATGGCGCCGATCCTTGAAGCACTCGGAGAACCAAATTTTTATTATGAAGCGCAGAGCTGTGCTTTTGAAGACATGGACCGGATCTACACCTATAGTGGTTATGAGATCTTTACCTATGTAATCGATGGCGTTGAACGGGTGAACTACATGTGGTTCACGGATGACAGCAGAAAGACAAGAGAAGGGGCCGGGCTTGGAACGACACTCGCGGAGCTGGAAGCCATGTATGGTACAGAGTATGAGCAGGATAATACAAAGTATTCCTATAGCATAGATAACTGCAAACTTTCCTTTATACTTGAAAATGATGCGGTGATTTCGGTCGAATATAACTTGATAATGGAAGAATAATAAAAAAATACCCGTTTCACGTTATTTTATTAAGTGAAACGGGTAAAATAGTTTAAAAAAGTACTTGCAAAGTGAATGAGCATAGTATATAATATGGACTGTTGTGACGTTGATAGCAATGAAGCGTGAGGTTGCTGCGTTAATCGCAGGTATTCCGTGGAGCGAATGTCATGTTAGGAAACTGGCGACAAGTCACTGTACAATATATTTCTGCCAAGAGCAGATAAACCGTGTAACATTTCGGCTTCGGGATGGGCCAGACAAATACCAAGAGGAAGAATTCTTGGTTTTAATTTTCCGAAGAATAAGAAACACACGGGCGAGTGTACAGTCACCGCTTGTCGTACTGCAATTAAGTGCGAAAAGGAGGCGACTTTTTTTATGGCAAGTCAAGTAATGAGAATCACATTAAAGGCATACGATCACCATTTGATCGATGCATCCGCAGGGAAGATTATTGAAACTGTGAAAAAAACTGGTTCAAAGGTGAGTGGTCCTGTGCCGCTGCCAACGAAGAAGGAAGTAGTAACAATTCTTCGTGCTGTACATAAGTACAAAGATTCCAGAGAACAGTTCGAGCAGAGAACACATAAGAGATTAATCGATATTATTGCTCCTACTCAGAAAACTGTTGATGCATTATCAAGATTAGAAATGCCAGCTGGTGTCTACATTGACATCAAAATGAAAGCGAAATAAAGAATCCTTAGGGTTTATGCAGATAGACCATCTAGGATGACCGCGGATGCGGTCCGCTGTAGATCATAGGAGGAAAGAAAATGAAGAAAGCTATTTTAGCTACGAAGGTCGGGATGACCCAGGTATTTAATGAAAATGGCGCATTGATCCCTGTTACCGTACTGCAGGCTGGCCCTTGCTCAGTAACACAGGTTAAGACAGTCGAGAACGACGGTTACAATGCAGTTCAGGTTGGTTTCGGAGGCATTCGTGAAGTGCTTGTGAACAAACCGATGAAGGGACACTTTGCAAAAGCTGGTGTTGAGAGTAAGAGATTTCTTAAAGAGTTTAGATTTGAGAATGCTGCTGATTACACATTAGGACAGGAAATCAAAGCTGATATCTTCGCTGAAGGCGATAAGGTTGACGCAATCGGAACTACAAAAGGTAAAGGATTCCAGGGTGCGATCAAAAGACACGGACTCAGCAGAGGACCGATGAAGCACGGTTCCAAATACCACAGACATGCAGGTTCCAACGGACCGGCTACAACACCTGGTCGCGTATTTAAAGGAAAGCACATGCCTGGTCAGATGGGTAATGTAAGAGCAACTGTTCAAAATCTTGAAATAGTCAGAGTTGATGCAGAAAACAACATTCTTTTAGTTAAAGGTGCTGTTCCTGGACCAAAGAAATCCCTGATTATGTTAAAAGATTCAGTGAAAGCAATCTAAAGCTTTAGGAAAGGAGGAACGAAACAATGGCAAACGTTAAGTTATACAATATAGAAGGCAAAGAAATCGGATCCATCGAACTGAATGATGCAGTCTTTGGAGTAGAGATAAATGAGCATTTGATGCATACAGCAGCTGTATTGCAGCTGGCTAACAAACGCCAGGGAACACAGTCCGCAAAAACTCGTGCAGAAGTAAGCGGAGGCGGAAGAAAGCCTTGGAGACAGAAAGGAACCGGTCATGCCAGACAGGGTTCGACAAGATCTCCACAGTGGAAAGGCGGCGGCATTGTATTTGCACCAAAGCCAAGAGAATATTCTTTCAAGATGAACAAGAAAGAAAAAGCACTTGCAATCAAATCCGCACTTACATCAAGAGTAGTTGCAGATAAGATCTATGTAATTGATGAACTTAAATTTGATGGTATTAAAACTAAGAAAATGCAGGCAGTTCTTGACAGCTTAAAGCTTGATAAGGCATTGGTTGTTCTTGATGCAAAGGATGATAATGTAATTCTTTCCGCAAGAAACCTTCCTAGAGTAAGAACCGCTCAGACAAACATGATCAATGTTTATGACATTGTGAAGTATGATTCACTTGTAATCACAAAAGATGCAGTGGCACAGATTGAGGAGGTGTACGCATAATGGCAGATTTAAAATATTATGATGTTATACTTAAACCGATCGTAACAGAAAAGAGCATGGGCTCTATGGCTGATAAGAAGTACACATTCTCCGTTCATCCGGAAGCAACCAAGAATCAGATCAGAGAAGCAGTTGAAAAAATGTTCGCTGGTACAAAGGTTGTAAGTGTGAACACAATGAATTTAGACGGCAAGAACCGCAGACGTGGTAACACCGTTGGCAAGACATCCAAGATGAAGAAAGCAGTTGTTCAGTTAAGTGCTGACAGCAAAGAAATCGAAATCTTCTCAGGATTATAAAAAAACGCAGACAAATGCCGGATTTTTCGTTGATGAAGGCAAATTGTCGATGAGTCGACAATTACATATTGCGTAACACTGTATAGAAACGAAAGGAGTACGAAAATGGGAATTAAAACATTTAACCCATATACACCTTCCAGAAGACATATGACCTCCTCTGATTTTGCAGAAATTACTTGCACAACACCGGAGAAATCACTCTTGGTTTCTCTGAATAAGAATTCAGGTCGTAATGCTCAGGGAAAGATTACCGTCAGACATCAGGGCGGCGGATCAAGAAAGAAGTACAGACTCATTGATTTTAAGAGAAGAAAAGACGGAGTTCCGGCTACTGTTAAAACAATCGAGTACGATCCGAACAGAACAGCAAACATTGCACTGATCTGCTATGCAGACGGTGAGAAATCTTACATTCTTGCACCGAACGGCTTAACCGTTGGAACAACACTTATGAACGGTGAAGCTGCAGAAGTTAAAGTTGGTAACTGTCTTCCGTTAGCAAACATTCCGGTTGGTACACAGATTCACAACATCGAACTGTATCCTGGAAAAGGCGGACAGATGGTTCGTTCCGCTGGTAACTCAGCTCAGCTGATGGCGAAAGAAGGAAAGTTTGCAACACTTCGTCTTCCTTCAGGCGAAATGAGAATGGTTCCGATCATCTGCCGTGCAACAATCGGACAGGTTGGAAACATTGATCACGAGCTTATCAACATTGGTAAAGCTGGACGTAAACGTCACATGGGTATCCGTCCTACCGTACGTGGTGCTGTTATGAACCCGAACGATCACCCTCATGGTGGTGGTGAAGGTAAGAACGGTATCGGCCGTCCGGGTCCTTCAACTCCTTGGGGTAAACCTGCTCTTGGTCTTAAGACACGTAAGAAGAAAAAGCAGTCCAACAAGATGATTATCAGAAGAAGAGACGGTAAAGCGATCTCTAAGTAATTCAGTATGAAGAAGGAGGTTAAACCTATATGGCACGTTCATTAAAAAAAGGACCGTTTGCAGACGACTATTTATTGAAGAAAATTGACACCTTAAACAAGACTAACGATAAGTCTGTTGTTAAGACCTGGTCAAGACGTTCAACAATTTTCCCGCAGATGGTTTCCCATACAATTGCTGTCCATGACGGAAGAAAACATGTCCCGGTTTACATCACCGAAGATATGGTTGGTCACAAACTTGGAGAGTTTGTTTGCAACAAGAACTTACCGTGGACACGGCAAAGATGAGAAAAAAGGTAAGAGATAATAATAAGAAGTTTGTTGAACACTTGAAAGGAGGTTTCATCCATGGCAAAAGGACACAGATCCCAGATTAAGAGAGAGAGAAATGCGAACAACAGAGACACAAGACCGTCCGCTAAGTTATCTTACGCACGTGTTTCCGTTCAGAAAGCATGCTTCGTTCTCGATGCGATCCGCGGCAAGGATGTAGAAACAGCACTTGGTATCGTTGCATATAACCCAAGATATGCTTCAACTTTAATAGAGAAACTAATCAAATCAGCAATGGCTAACGCTGAGAATAACAATGGAATGGATCCATCAAAACTTTATGTTGCTGCATGCTACGCAAACTGCGCACCTACGATGAAGAGAATTCACCCTAGAGCACAGGGAAGAGCATACAGAATCTTAAAGAGAATGAGCCACATTACCGTTGTTCTTGATGAGAAGAAATAATATCCCGTGTCTGGTAATTTACAGACAGTTTGGCAGAAAGAAAGGAGTATAGACGAATGGGACAGAAGGTTAATCCGCATGGATTAAGAGTCGGAGTAATCAACGACTGGGATTCCAAATGGTATGCAGAAGCTGATTTCGCTGATTGTTTAGTGGAAGACTACAATATCAGAAAATTTCTTAAAAAGAAACTTTACAGTGCTGGTATTTCAAAGATCGAAATTGAGCGCGCATCTGATAAATTAAAAGTTATCATCAATACTGCAAAGCCTGGCGTTGTTATTGGTAAAGGCGGAGCAGAGGTTGAAGTATTAAAGAAAGAGGTTCAGAAGTATACAAAAGCGAAACTGAATCTTGAAATCAAAGAAATCAAAAGACCGGATACAAATGCTCAGCTTGTTGCAGAAAGCATTGCACAGCAGCTTGAGAATCGTATTTCTTTCCGTAGAGCAATGAAATCTACTATGTCAAGAACAATGAAAGCCGGAGCAAAAGGTGTTAAAACATCCGTATCCGGACGTCTTGGCGGTGCTGATATGGCTCGTACAGAATTCTATAGTGAAGGCACTATTCCGCTTCAGACACTTCGTGCAGATATCGATTATGGTTTTGCAGAAGCTGACACTACCTTTGGTAAGATCGGTGTTAAAGCATGGATCTATCATGGTGAAGTACTCCCAACAAAGGGAAACAAAAAGGAAGGGAGTGACAAATAATGTTAATGCCTAAAAGAGTTAAACGCCGTAAGCAGTTCCGTGGAACTATGCGTGGTAAGGCTATGAGAGGCAATACCATTACAAACGGTGAATATGGTATCATTGCTATGGAACCAGCTTGGATCAAGTCAAACCAGATCGAAGCAGCCCGTATCGCGATGACACGTTATATTAAGCGTGGTGGTCAGGTTTGGATCAAAATCTTCCCTGACAAGCCGGTTACAACAAAACCTGCTGAAACCCGTATGGGTTCCGGTAAAGGTTCCCTTGAGTACTGGGTGGCAGTTGTTAAACCAGGCCGCGTAATGTTCGAAATCTCAGGTGTTTCTGAAGAAATCGCAAAAGAAGCATTACGTCTCGCTGTTCACAAGTTACCTGTAAAATGTAAAATCGTTTCTCGTGCAGACTTAGAAGGAGGTGCGGGCAGTGAAGAGTAGTAAATATGTTGATGACCTTCAGAAGAAGACGGCTGGCGAATTAAGTGAAGAATTAGTAGCTGCCAAAAAGGAACTCTTTAATCTTAGATTCCAGAACGCAACCAATCAGCTTGATAACACAACAAGAATCAAGGATGTTCGTAAGAATATCGCCAGAATTCAGACTGTTATGACAGCAAAGAAAGAAGCTTAATCTGCTGTGCATTGAAGCTTGATTTACAAGGTATGATGAACATAAAATTACCGGCAATGAAGATGACTGATTTGACGGGTAATAAAACGACAAAGTTGCGCTTTTAAATAATTCAATGAGTTTATGAAAGGAGAATTATTGTGGATAGAAATCTAAGAAAAGTACGTATCGGTAAAGTAGTAAGTGATAAGATGGAAAAGACGATCACCGTTGCCGTTGTAGATAACGTAAAGCACCCGCTTTACAACAAGATCGTAAAGAGAACCTATAAACTGAAAGCACATGATGAAAATAACGAATGCAAGATCGGCGACAGAGTTAAGGTTATGGAGACAAGACCGCTGTCAAAGGACAAACGCTGGAGACTGGTTGAAATCATTGAAAAAGCAAAATAATATTTGCTTGTGCGATGCAAAATTAAGTCAAATAGCTAATAAAATCTTTCGTATTATTTTAGAAAGGAGTATCGGACATGATACAAACAGAAACCAGACTTCAGGTTGCTGACAATACCGGTGCAAAGGAATTACTCTGCATTCGTGTTATGGGCGGATCAACCAGAAGATATGCGAATATTGGTGATGTCATCGTTGCTGCGGTTAAAGATGCAACACCTGGCGGTGTTGTTAAGAAAGGTGACGTTGTAAAGGCAGTTGTTGTTCGTACGAAAAAAGGAGCACGTCGTAAAGATGGTTCCTACATCAAATTTGATGAGAACGCAGCGGTAATAATCAAAGAGGATAAAAATCCAAAGGGAACACGTATTTTCGGACCTGTAGCCAGAGAGCTCAGAGAAAAGCAGTTCATGAAGATCGTTTCCTTAGCACCGGAAGTATTATAAGGAGGTATCGACTATGGCAACATTAAAAATTAAAAAGGGCGATACCGTTCAGGTAATCGCTGGTAAAGATAAAGGTAAGTCTGGTAAAGTTATTCAGGCTACTAACGGAAAAGTGCTTGTTGAAGGTGTAGCAAGCGTTGCAAAACACACAAAAGCAAATCAGAAGAACCCAAAAGGTGGAATCACACACCAGGAAGCTATGATTGATGCATCCAACGTTATGTATTTACATAAAGGAAAACCTACCAGAATCGGTTTCACAACGGTTGATGGGAAAAAAGGACCTAAGAAGGTGCGCATCGCAAAAACAACCGGTGATGTAATCGACTAATTCTAGGAAGGAGGATATATACGTTGACTCGATTAAAAGAAATGTA
>QKJQ01000026.1 GCA_003249225.1 Clostridia bacterium
TCGACACCTAAATTTTAACAAACTTGAGGTTCTTTTTGTATATAATTTTTTTCACCTAATAAGTGAAAGTAAAAAGCATAAAAAAATACAGTAACTATGCGGTGCTTCGCACCGCTCAATGAATTATCATGAATAATTCAGGTTACATATTATGTTTATTGCACAAGAACGAATTATCACAATGTTTGGAGGATCCAATATGGAAAACGCTTCATCGCAGATATCTGTCGTAATTGCAGATGATGAATCCGCAATTCGGAACGGACTGCAGCGGATCGTTAAAACAAATCAATACAGTGTTCAGATCTATGGAACTGCCTCGACCGGCAAAGAAGCCTTGTCCATGATCCAGAAGTTCAAACCGGATATCGCTATCATCGATATTAATATGCCGGAAATGGACGGACTGGAAGTTATCCGCTATGCGACCGAAGAAAAAATCGGGACCAGGTTTTTTATACTAAGCGGTTACGATGATTTTTCCTATGCGCAGTCGGCTATTTGTTATGGTGTAAAATATTATTTTTTAAAGCCGCTCAACATAGCCGATTTTAAAAAACAGTTCGTAAAACAATGCGAAGAGGTATGCAGTGCCCGTAACGTTCCTTCACCTTTACGTTCTCAGGTTCTTCCCATGGTGCTTGAGTCCTCTCGTGAGATTTACCTGAATCAGCTGATTACCGGCCGTACACATCCATCGAATCAGGAAATCGAACAGTTTGAGGAACTCTATTTTCCATTGAAGAATGAAAAAACCTGCGTTGTCTTATTTCGCTTTGTAAATTCGCAAAAAAACAGTCCAATGAACCTTGAACAGGTCAATCAGCTGTTCCTTAAGACCTGCTTTTCCCCTTTGCTTTTTGAATCATGGGTATTCGATGAAGAACAGATCGTAAGTATTTTTAATATCGCCGAAGATACAGACATAGCCTTCCGTCATGGGCTGAGAACCTGTCTTGATAAGATACGGCAGACACTTCCCTGTGTAGTCATAGCTGCTATCGGTTCTGTTGTTGATAATCTTTCCCTCTGCTCCTCCTCTTTTATGAAAGCACAGGAAGTCTTCACTTACCGGATCTACCAGCCGGATGCCGACATACTGGACACCCATATCATCAGTAATAAAAAACCGGAATTCACAAAGGAAAACATCGACATAGAACCTGTCGTCTACAGTATCGTTCATGCACGCAGCAGCAACATCAGGGAATTCTGCAATTATTTTTTCAAGTCTCTGTTCTTTATCCAGACACCGCCGCCTAATTTTTTATTCGGTATGTGCATGTATCTGGTCATGGAAGTACAGAAGAAGCTCCTTCTTATGCATCCTGATAAGAAACTGCAGCTGGACACAAAAATCATGGAAATAAGTACCCTGTCTTCCGTTGAACAGTTGAAGCAGTGGCTGATCGCGACCTTTATCAACTATAGTGAGGTCATAAAATCTGCTACCGCGAAGCAGAACACAATTCTTACGAAAGCTCATGATTATATCATCTCAAACCTTGATAAGAACATCAAGGCAAAAGATATCGCATCCATGGTAAATGTCAGCGAATCCTACTTTACAACGTACTTTAAAGAAAATACAGGAATTACATTCCGTGATTATATATTGGACGCAAGAGTGGAAGCTGCAAAGAAAATGCTTGAAAAACATTCCGTAAGCATCAGCGATATCGCTTACAAGACCGGTTATCAGGATTACCGCTCTTTTTCGCGTGCATTCAAGAATAAAACAGGAATGTCTCCATCGGATTACAGCGGCCAGTTCAACCGTTAATTACCTGATTCCAGAAAGGTTTTTATGATAAAAGACATCCTTGATCGAATTTTCAAAACACAGCTGGCTCTGAAAATATGGTATTATACTTTCCTTGTTACACTACTGGTGATTTTTGTAATCGGCATTGCGGCCAATCATTTTTTCGAGCGTTATATCGCTGCCAACTATGTCTCTTCCGCAGAAGAAGAGACCGCTTACGTTGCAGACAGCTTGTCGGACAATTACAAAGATATCATGCGTCGTTTTGTTAAAATCAGCGTAGGGGAGGATTTCACTGCATCCGTTCCAAAGATTCTGAACGGACAGAAAGAGGACTATACGCGCATCAACAATGCAATGCAGGATATCTTTAATAAATACACCGACATGAATCAACTGATCACATCTGCGATGATCGCGAATAAATCCGGATCCTCACCGACTTCTTTTTTCTATTCTTATTATACCCAGATGGATAAAGCAATAACCGGCTGGGATCTTGGCTTCCCGATACAGGATATAAGCGGTGTTACCATTCTACCCTTTAGCAGCAAGCCCTACACGAACCAGAAAACTTCGGTGCCTGTTGTTATCCCCCTGAACTACACGACATCCGATGGTTTCGTGCTGATCGCGGATTCAATCGATTCTGCTGACTTTGTATTATATCTTTTCCTTGGTACGGCCGAGATCAACAGTTTCCTGCAGTTGTACTGCAATGACAGCATGGAAGGAACTCTGATGCTCGTAAATGAGACCGGCGAGAACATATCACTTACACCTGAAGACAAGGGCTTTTCGCTGATTCAGAATGAGTCTGTTCAAAAATCAATTCTTCAGTCCATTTCCGATCAGACGGGTTATCTTAAGGCAGACAGCGATTATATCTTTACTTATCCGGTGGATACCATGGGACTGTATCTTGTTAACGTAATTCCGCAATCCCTCTTTGCAGCAGAGACTTCTCAATTTCACGTAGATATCCTGTGGCTCGGACTTTTCAGTATTCTGATCATAACCTGCTTAAGCCTCTTCGTATCAAAAGTGGTCACCAGACCGTTGAAAAAGCTTATGCATTCGGTAAATAATATTGAAAATGGAACCTATGAAAGAATAGCAGAAATAAACAGTAAGGATGAAATCGGACAGCTGAATCATTCCATCGATTCCATGTATAATACCATTCAGCAGCAGTTCCTGGCGATAAAAAAAGAGGAAGCGGAAAAGTACGAAGCCAAGATTCAGGTACTGAATGAACAGATTAATCCACATTTTATCTACAATGCTCTTGAATTTATCAACATGGAAATCATGAATGAAAATACAGACAATGCTTCCGGTATGGTGGCAAGTCTAGGCAATTATCTGCGGAGTTCTCTTGCTGCGAATGATATGATTTTCATTGACCAGGAATTAGAGCAGATCATGGTCTATGTCCATATCATGAATTACCGGTTCAATAACAGCATACAGGTCAATACTTATGTTGACGACAGGCTTTTCAACAGCAGAATTCTGAAAAATATTCTTCAGCCTATGGTCGAGAACTCGATCAAATATGGTTTCTCCCTGATGGTGAATTACTGCAATTCTGTTGCTCCTTTGATTTTCATTTCTTTCGTTGTACAGGATGAGTGGATGGTGCTTACTGTTACGGATAACGGCTCCGGGTTTGATCCGAATGAAGTCAGAAAAAGTATGGTGGAAGGAAGCAAGGATGAAAAAAGAAAGCATATAGGCCTCCATAATATCTATGAACGGCTTACTGCTTTCTATAAAACGGTTGAGCTTGAATTCTCCTCCATTCCCTTTGTTGAGACCAGCATAACAATCAAACTTCCGGTATCGTTATTTCCGGAATCATCAGAATCTGTTACCTGAACGGATTCGAAAAGTTTCGCACTTACAACCTACTTCCAGTGCTTCTCGATCTCTTCCCGGATGATTTCAACGTAACGTCTGGCTTTCCCGATGTCTTTGTTAATCGTGTAGACGTCCCGCTGGGTAATCTCCATCTTACAGCCTCTGGCTGCCAGTAGGCTTTTATCGATGTGTGCCCGGACAGCATCCTCATCAAGGCTTGCACCAAAACTCAAGTAGTTCGGGCTTGGTTTCCTGTGAAAGATAACGTTGCCGCCCTGCAGTCTTTCCCCCATGAATTCTTCCTCGCACCAGGGGGAGATCGAAACTTTCCGCAGGTTGTCGAGTTTACTGATGCACCGGTCCCAGATCGGGTGCACCGGTTCGCAGCAGCCATAGGATAACAGACCATACTGGCTTGAGATTGTTTTATAACAAGGGAATATGAATTCCTCATACATATCCGGTGATATGCCGACCGTTTCCTGTGAATCCATAAAGCCCCATACATCCTTTGATGTAAATGATCTCTGTTCGAGAACCGACCAGTCCGGCAATTCCCTGTTAAAGCACCAGGTTCCCTGTCCAAGGCTTTCATGCCCGACCGTCGGAAGGATCAGCTTTTTGTCCTCAAGCATCCGGTAATATTCCAGTGTATCATCCTGTATTCTTGTCATCATCTCTTTAAAAAGTTCCGGATAATCATACATATTGAACATCATGTCCTGCATGCTCATAAAATGGACAACCATCTGCGTCGGAACGCTATATAGACAATCCATCTGCAGTTTTACCGGCAGAATATCGCCGATTGCTTCTTCAATCACCTGCTTTTTCTTCATCGTCAGAGCAACATCAACACCAAAAGTTGATTTTTTCAGCTTGTCGTAATCGTCCTCCAGATCCTTGATCTGAGACACAAAATGATGTCCGAGACTCTCACTGGCCGAGCTTCCCGAAGTATGTTCAACTTTAATATCAATGTCGAACAACTTGAACCAGGTATCATAATTCAGAGCATAAAAATCAGGTGTTACCCGATCATCCTCAAATAGTTTCTGATTCAGGAAGTTACAGTAAATCCTGGTTTCGACTTCTTTTGCAAATTCTCCGGTGCATTTTAGATATTCCGGAAGTATCTCCTCTGAAAAAGTCCACATCTCCAGATGGATCATGGGCCGGTCAAGCTGCAGGGCATTATGCAGATACCACTCTTTTTCTTTTGTTTTATTCGATGTCATGGAAGCGTAATGGAGCTGTTGCTTCGCTGCTTCCCTGAGGATACTCTTATCTTCATTGCTTATCTCAATTATCATATTATCCTTCCCATTTCCTGCGCATGTTTTCTGCGCATACTAAGTTTAAGCCGAGGATCACGCAGGCGTAAAACTTTACGGTTGAAGATGTTCTTCCTTCAGCCTGATCCCATTTCCTGCGCATGTTTTCTGCGCATACTAAGTTTAAGCCGAGGATCACGCAGGCATAAAACTTTACGGTTGAAGATGTTCTTCCTTCAGCCTGATCCCATTTCCTGCACATGTTTTCTGCGCATACCAATGCAATGTTTATCTTTATAACAGTATCATAGCACTGTACTCTCTGAATATAAATTATTCAAATTGCCTTTTTATATAAAGAAATTGCTGTATTTTACTTGTTGTTTTGATTGCTTTCTGTATGCAATTACTGTTATACATGCTATACTTATGGTAGGTTCAACATTTTCCTATCCTCTGCTTTTCGTAAAATCTATAAAAATAGTGAGGTGCATCATGCAGCAGCTTTCTGACGGCATTCTTCCAGGCTCCTGTATTTATTTTCAAAATGCCGGTCCGGACACAAAAAACACATTCTTTTATCCCTTATGCATCGGAAACTTTCACTGCAGCCCTGCTTACCGGGTCGAACGGTCAAGTTATGATAGTTTTCTGCTTCTTTATGTCACAAAAGGCGAAGGTGTGCTGTTGCTTGACGGGAACGAACTTCCTGTATCCTGCGGTCAGGTCGCACTGATCGACTGTTACAAAACGCATAGTTATTACACAAAAACCGGCTGGAACATTCTGTGGATGCATGTTGACGGTCCCTGCTGCCGACTCTACTATGAAAAAATCGTTCAGAATACCGGTAACATCCGGACTCTGAACGACTCACATACACTGGAGCATTTTCATTCAATTTTTACTCATCTGCTGCATAGCTATAGAAATCAGGCACCTTATTCCGATGCAATTATATCAAAATACATTACCGACATGCTTACCCTGCTTTTTACACCCTCCGACGCACATTATGAAAACTCTGAACTCCCGTCGTCACTTGATTCAGTCCTGTCGTTTATTCAAAATCACTTTACAGAGCCAATTACGATTGACGAACTGGCTGCACAGGTATCCCTTAGTTCGTATCACTTTATTCGAATGTTTAAAAAAGAGACCGGTATGACACCCCATCAGTATCTGATCCAGATGAGGATCGGTTCTGCAAAGTTCTATCTTCGTTCCACGACTTCAAGCATAAAGGAGATTGCCTATACCTGTGGCTTCCAAAGCGAGAACAATTTTTGCATCTGCTTTAAAAAGCTGCTTGGCATGACACCGGGAGAATATCGGAAGCAGTAAGTTTCAAAAGATCCTCAAGCAATGCTCGATTCGACTTATTCACTCCATTGAACATCTCCAGGGTATAGATGTCATCCTCTGTTTTTACTTCCTTTTTTTCAGCCGACTTCCGGATCATTCCTAACATAGATCGCTTTAAGAACCCCAAGCGTTCCGGTCTGTACCCTCCCGGCAAATAAAAGAAGTTTTCTGCCTTTACTTTATTATCGGCTGCCAGTTTTTTACTGAATTCATCGGTCGGTTTTGTCAGTCCGGTCGCATAGACTATCAGATTGTTGAGACCAAGCGCACTTATCTTATCATAACCCATGATTCGTCCTGCCATAATATATCCGCCATAGATGACCTGATCACAGGTCATCAAAGAAGAAGGTTCCACTGCTTTCCATTCCTTTGCCTCGCAGGATAATTCTTCTGCGATCCATTCTGCGTACTGCTTTGTAAATCCTGACACACTGCTGTATACAACTATTCTGTTCATACTTTCTCCATTCCTGTGCCTGCTTTTTGCACATTTTATGTTTTTGTCTGGCGGTTTTGCGAGAATTTCGCAGTTGAAGATACCGCCATGTCATACCCTTATTTTACTTTTGTCTTACTTTTGAGTAACCTTTATTTTTTTAAAGGGAAGACAGATTCTGTTCCATTGTCATGATCGTACGAATCGTACAATCAAGATCTTCCTTTGGTATCCCTTCAAACATCTTCCCCATGATACGGCTGCTTCCCTCATCATGGCTGTTACAAAATTCCATGGTCTTTTCCGTCAGATAGATTCTCTCTTTTCTTTTGTCCTTTTCATCTCTGCCAAAGGCCACAAACCCTTTTTTCTCAAGTTTTAGCAGAATCTGTTTCACATTCTGATGTGAACTTCCCATGATTTCTGCGAGTTCATTATTCGTCGGCGGCTCTTTGCATAGATTGATGCAGATAATAGCAAAGAACTGCTTCCAGCTGATCTCTTCAAAAAACTTGTCGGCAGATGCCTGAAATCGGTTATCAAAGGCACTTAAGAGACCTATAAGAAAAAAATTCTTTTCGATCCCGCCCATCTGCACCTTATCATTCGAAATCATCTCCTGTATATTCATCTTGTTCCTCCTGCTTTGTTTCCACCTGTTTTAGGGCTCATATTGTTATAGTTACCTTCTTCCTGTATCTATTCATTCTTTTGCTGCCCGCTTGTCAATGCGTTGTTCACCGCATTCATTATCGTCTTACTGGAAATGGTTGCACTGCTCACGACATCCACTTCATAGGTGTTCTTCGCTACCATCTCGCTTATGATAGCCTCTGCCGCAGCTCCTTTTCCATTCTCATGACGTATCAGTTCAATACCTTCAATCCTATGATTTTTTACCGTTACGGCTACTTCGACCTGAACCATGCCGCCATCACTCTGTCCCAAATATGTCCCATCAGCAACCTTTTCCATAGCAACCGGATAATTCACCTGTTTCTTCACTGCACTGTTCGTCTTTATTGTCATGCTGGCAAATATACCGGCAACACCGACAATCACCAGAATCACTATACTGCATAATACCACGATTACTTTTTTCACTTTTCCTCCACTCCGGCGCTTTTCCTGCGCCATTCCTGCACATATCAAGTTTGAATATATTATGTAACATGTTACCCTTTATATTGGTAATATATTACCTTATTTTGCATTTGTCAATACTTTTTTAATATCCAACAAATTTTTAGTACAAAGTATATCCATCCTGCATGGATCACTTTTATTTATTCGAGAAACTCGGATAACTTTTATATAAAAAATAGGATATTCCTTTGACCCTACCGGATTCTTCAGGAATATCCTACTATTTAATCTTTCCAGAATGTCTCTCTGTGACTGATCGCTGTTGAGAATACAATCAAAGTGTTGGTCTTTCCAAATTGCTGAATCTCATTGATGAATTGGTCAAGCTCCATGGTTGTGCGATAGATTACTTTGATCAGCATGGTATATTCACCGGTCACACAGCTGCATTCCAGAACATGACTATGTTGTTCCATATAAGGGTAGAACTCATTCTTACGTACCGGTTCGACCTGGATCTGAATGTATGCTTTGATATAGTACCCCATACGTATCGGGTCAACAGACACATGATATCCTGTAATAATACCGCTTCGCTCGAGTCGTTCAACTCTGGCTGCAATTGCCGTAGATGAAAGAAATACTTTCTTTGCAATATCACGCATGGAATATCTGGAATTCTCCTGCAGCATTTCAAGAATCTTATAATCAATGGCATCAATCTCGTATTCTTTCTCTTTTGTCTTTTCTTTCTCCTGCTCCGGTTTCAATACAGTCTCCTTCCCTGCCTGCTGCTAACATCCTGTTTATTTCCTGCCTGTTGTTTACGGTTGTTTACTGTTGTATATTTTTTTACTTAGTACAAGAAATGTTTTAGTGTTACTATCATGCAGTGTTTGCGATCACTTTCCACTTGAACCTTCCTCTTACGTGCTTTACTACAGCAGTGCCTTACGCAACGCAATTATTCTTATGCAAAAAGTGGTACCATCTCCTGTTTAATGGTATCTACGATCCCATGGTCGGTCAGTCGTACTTCAGGAAATACAGCGAGTGAAAATGCGGTCAGCACATTCAGCGGAGAGATTGCCTCTATTCCCATGTCTATAATGTCTTTTTTAACTTTCTCCACATCTTTTGCTATGTCTTCCACTTCTTTGGATGAGATCAGCCCGCATACATTCAGCATTGCTTCGCTGGTTATCTTTCCTTCTCTGGCACAGGCAAATCCGCCGCCCGTTTCTATCAGTCTATTTACTGCAGTAAGCATGTCTTCTGCATTCTTTCCGATTACAAACAGGTTGTGGCAGTCGTGGGAAACGGTTCCTGCAACGGCACCATACTGAAATCCAAAATTCTTAATCGGTGCAATTCCTATGTTCCCATTGACTCCGTGACGTTCGATAACGACCATGGTACAAAAATCATCCGCTATGTCAAGAACATCATCCTTTGCATTGAAAAAATGCTTCTCAAGTTTTGTCAGGAAGGGGTCTTTTGGATTGAACGCTATTGTGTTGACGAACGCTCCCTCTTTCGAAGCAATCACAAAATCATCTTTTGTAAGTTTTCTCTTCATATACATGGTATTTTCAGATGCAAAACGAGTCTCCGGCTCTTTAATATCGACCAGCATGCTTTTCTCTTTTGCAACAAGTTTTCCATCCACAAAGACTTCGTTCACCGTAAATTCATTCAGCGAGTCAAGCAAAAGAATGTCCGCTATATTCCCAGGACGCAACGTTCCCCGGTCGGTCATTCTCATGAACCTTGCCGAGTTGAAGGTCGCCATCTTGATTGCTTCGATCGGCAAGATTCCTGCGCGGATCGCCTCTTTTACCGCGGCATCCATATGTCCTTCCCTGATCAGATCATCGGGTTCTCTGTCATCGGTGCAAAGCACTGCATTTTCCGGATAATTTAGTTCCTTTACTGCTTGAGCCAGTACTTCTATGTTGTGATAATTGGATGCATGTCTGCATTCCAGTGTCATCCCGGAACGAAGACTCATCTTCGCTTCTTCAAGCAGTCTTGCTTCATGGTTTGATTCACAGCCGGCGATCATATATGCGGCAAGTTCACGGGCCGGTACATCCGCCAGGTGTCCCTGCACCACTTTCCCTGCTTCCATAGCCGCCTCCATGACCTCCATCATCCGTTTTTCCTGATTGATGACTCCCATGTAATCCATTACTTCCCCCAGAGAAAGAACTCTGTCGTGACGCAGCATTTCTGCGATTTCCTGCCCCATAAATACCCCCGCACTGGTCTCGACCCCAACAACGGATGGCACACAGGAAGGTGCTGCCATAAAAACCTTCAATATGATATTCTCACTGGCTTCCAGAAAATAATCCATTCCCTTCAGACCAATCACATTGCAGATCTCATGCGGATCCGCCAGCACCGTTGTCGTTCCATGCGGTACGACTGCTTTTGCGAACTTTGCCGGTGTCACCATACTGCTTTCGATATGTTCATGAGTATCGATCAGCCCGGGACAGGCGTATTTTCCTTTTGCATCGTAATACTCGATAGCATCGAATGAGCTCTCTTCTCCCGGCATGCTGATATAAGCAATTCTTCCATTCTTAATGCATATATCCGCTTTATAGATTTCTTTTGTAAATATATTAATATAGTTTGTATTAAGCAGCACCAGATCAAATTTTTCCTTACCGGTTGCCGCATTCATGACCTGTCTTATATCTGCGAATTGCATGATTACCTCCGTTCCTGTACAGATGATGATACATCATATTTCAAATCCTTTTTTGTAAATATAGAGTTTGTTCAATTGCTCATGAGTATGTTACAATTATGTGCTCAAAAGAAATCTCTGTATCTTATAGTAATTCTATTTTCTTAATTAATACCTTTATCTTTTGTCAGTTTACCTGTTCAAGCATAGAACGAACATAGGCAGCTGCCTCATCGTATTCAGCTTCTGTGGGTAAATGTTCCAGTATGACAGGTACATCCGCATCCAGTTTATTAATCTCTGATAGTAAAGTCCTGTAATCGATCTGTCCTTTTCCAATCGGAACCTCTTCGAACATTACAGTAAGTTTATCGGTGGCCATTTTTATATCTTTTAAATGGATCGATACGATCTGGTCACCTACGAGTGAGAAAGTTTCTTTTATAAAGTCTGTGTTGTTATAGTATAGTCTCGGATGATTAATACAGTTGCAAAGATCAAGGTGCACTGCCGTTTCCTTTTGCCGGTCAACGGCTTCCAGAAACTTAACATATTCTCTGGGTGAGTCAAGAAAACAATACGGCATTGCTTCAAAAGAAAGCTTTGTGTGCTTTGGCTTAACGGAATCGATGATATGACGTATCACTTCAATCGCTTCTTTTTTGAACGACTCGCTATAACATTCGACGCTTGGTCCATACCAGTTCTCACTGCTTTTTGTACCGATAATATTAACACAGGTCTTTGCTTCCAGTGCATCCGCAAGCCGTAACCGTTCGATCATGTACTCTATATTCTTCTCTGCTTCCGTCTTATCCGGACTTAGGATATTACACCATGCACCAACTTCCGAAAGCACGATGTCATTCTCCTTTAACGCAGTCTTGCATGCAACGATCTTCTCCTTGTCATGCAGGGACAGGAACTCCGGGCAAAGACAATTCTTATATCCTTTCCTGATGTGTGCCTCGATAAATTCATTGATGCTGCTTCCTCTGTAAAACACAGGTCCTCCAAGTCTCATTCTATGCTCCTTTTCTCCCCAAGTCTTTCTCATCGATGCATAAAAGTCATGGTACACGGTTACCCGGATACCTGCACAAGTTTATATTCGTGATGTACTTCATGTAAGAACTTTTCTAATATATCACCTGTCCTGATTTTCAGACTGGTCGTGTTGACACAAGGGTGACACCCAAGATAATCGTACGACAGAATCTCTTCATCGACCAAAAGCTGTACCCTGTTTTCTTTGTCATTCATAAGACCCATGATACTGACTGACCCGGGGCGAATGTCCAGAAACTGTTCCATATACTCCTGCGGTGCAAAGGATAATCTGGAACTGCCGATCTGATCGGATATTTTGCGTGCATCAAATCTCTTATCCCCTGCAATCATGAGAAGATAGAATTTATTTTTCTGTGAATTGCACAGAAGAAGATTTTTGCAGACCACGGCCGGAACAAGCAGTGCATCGATCTCCTGACAGGCCGCCATCGTCTCTACCGCCTCGTGGTCGATTCTGTCGTATTCTATCTTAATGGAATCAAGCAGGTTGTATGTCCTGATTTCCTTTGCTGACCGGTTCTCCACATCCATCGGTCTTCCTTTTTGTATTTGCAGTTCCATTACTACTCCATTCCAGCGCTTGTTTTGTACATAGGATGCTAGTGCTAAGGATTACGCAGGCACAAACTTTTAAAGTAAACCTATATCTATGCTTTATTTTCCCTATTATATCATTCCATCTCCCATTCAGGCAAATACTTCTAGTGCCTGTTCCAGATCGTGTATGATATCTTCCGCTTCCTCGGTTCCGACCGACAAACGAAGCAGTCCTTTTGTTATACCCATCCCCTGCAATTCTTCATCGGAGAATTCCAGATGAAAGGCTGTATAAGGATGTGCAAAAGAGGTCCGAAGTCCGCCAAGTGTACCAAGATACTGGATCATCTGCAACTGTTCAATGAACCGGTTCACTTTATCACAGTCATCTTCCACCGAAACGCTAATCATGGCTCCTTCACCGTTTTTAAAGAGCCGTACTGCAAGTTCATGCTGTGGGTGGCTTTTCAGGGATGGATGATTTACTTTTCTGATCTGTGGATTTTTTTCAAGCCACGCGGCAACGATCCTTGCATTTTCCATCTGTTTTCTGACACGCAGGTTCATCGTGCGGACACTGCGCACCGTCATCCAGGCAGTATTCGGGTCAATGCATCCACCCATCAGAAGATAACTTCTTTTCAGCGTATCCATAATTTCTTCAGCACCGGTAATCGATCCTCCGGTAATATCACTATGACCGCCAAAATACTTTGTAAGAGAGTGAATGACGATATCTGCTCCATGATGAATCGGTGATATGATGACCGGTGTCGTAAAAGTACTGTCTACTATGACTTTTGCTCCGGATGCATGTGCAATACGGCTTATGGCGTCAATGTCGATCACCTCAAGAAGCGGATTGGTAAGCACTTCGGTATATACATAATCGACGGATCTTCTGCACGCTTCTTCAAATGCCGTCAGATCCTTCATATCAACATAGGTAACCAGTACAGAAAAACGCTTTGAAAGCTCACCAAGGAGTTCCAGTGTCTCACCATAAACTCCTTTATGCGCGATGATACGCTTTCCGGAGGACAGCAGACCAAAAAGAACGGTCGAGATCGCACTCATGCCGGATGCACATACATAGGTTACTTCTCCGCCTTCCAACTGGCTGATGATGCTGGATAAAGCATTCCGGTTCGGGTTTTCGCACCGACTGTAAAAATACTTGTTTCCATCCATTGCATGGTCATAATCATCCATGTTCTTTAATGCATACGCAGTGGAATGATAAATCGGAAGTTCTTCTGCATTGGAGGCTTCCTTATCCAGATGCATGCCGGTATATAGAAGTTTTGTCTCATTGTGTATCATTGTTTTCTCTACCTTTCGTTTTCTTATTAGAAGCATCATAAAGCTTATAGTAAGAATAATGTCAAGAAGAGAAATTAAATATTTATGATTTTATAGTAGTACAAAGCTAAACTCAGGTTGCAGGTAAAAAGCATGGAAGCTTTTTGCGATTCGTTTTACTTTGAACGTTGAGTGAACGTGAAAGAATTGATTAAATGTAAGCGCAGGAATGGGGTGAAAATGTCTGAATACGGCTATAAGCACCGGTCATCCTAGAAAGAAAATTCATTGCATCGATATCATTATCCAAGAAAGATCTGCAGTTCGTATCTTGCATGTTCAAAATTCTTCAGGTTATCTTCATATTCAAGAGCAAGCATTAATGTTTCCATCGTTTTATTCTTTGATGCGGTCTCTATCGCAGCACCTTTATTTTGCAACGCTTCTTTTATATACTGACTGTAAACTTCTGCTTCCCAGTTTTCCTCCAACACCCTTTCACAGAAGCATAAATACTCCCCGGCTGGAAGTACATGCAGCAATGTCTTTTTTTCAGCCGGTATAAGCTCCGAATTTTTTACGTAGATAAAGTAGGATTTTGGACTGAAAATCTTGCTCATAAAATCTTCGTAGCTGATTTTATAACCATACTGCCGCAGGAACACTTCATGTCCAAAATCCAGACTGCTTTTTTTCTTAGCCAGCTGTATCTCAAGATCTGACAGTGTATCAAGTTCTCCTGTCGGTACTTCAAGAATATACCGTTTTGGAAAACTAGTCGCATGAATCTGATACGGTTCCTGGTTCATGTGAGTAAAATACTCCATGTACCATTCCACATTTTCAATACTGTTCTTTAACTGGTTCATTTCCTGATTCAGTTCATCCTTCTGTGTCTGCAGGAATGGCAGCAGTTTATCAACCTTTCCGCTATGGATCACTTCCCTGATATCATCAAGCGGCATGCCCATGCTCTGCAGATATTTTGTCCGGTCGATGTAATGGAACTGACGGTAAGAATAGTAACGGTATCCTGTCTGCTCGTCTATCTTCACCGGTTTTATGAGATCAATTTTATCGTAGAAACGCAGTGTCTGAGTGGTAACGCCAAGCAACTTTGCCGTCTCTCCGATGAGATAATATTCTTTCATTTTGTACCTGCTTCCCTGTTGTTTTGTTCCATAGACTTATAAACACTATTCTTCCTCATCAAAACCGTTCTGAAGATACTCATTCCAGGCTATGTTCGTCTTCTCCAGCTCTATCTTCTTCATAATTCTGTCCCGGTCACTTAAGATGGCTAACATCTCGTCCGCAATAACTTCAAGAGACAGATTCTGATAATATCTTAAATACCCTATCATTCGCTTTGCCGTAAAATCCGTATTCAGATTCTTCGTGATCTCGTCGCAGAATACTTCCGGATATCCTTTTTTTAACATGAGATTGTATAGTTCTTTGCTTTTTTCTGACTTAATAATCATTTGTTCATCTCTTCCCTGATGTCTTTGATCAAATAGGCTATGAATTCTTTGCACTTACCACAGCCGGTTCCAAATCGCAGCTTTGCTTCAACTTCTTCATAGGAGGAAGCCCCTTGGTTTATGGCGTCTTCAGTCATTGAAGTGCAAGAGGAGTATCAATAAATTCCTCAAGTGTCTGATAATTCCGTGACCACAGGCATTCATCCGGTGCATTAATTCCTCCGAGATTATACAGCAATGAATCTGTATCATCCGTCCAGTTCTGTGTTGTATTGCTGTCATATAAGTATTTTATATAAACAGAGTTTCCTACCACTGTTGCGTTCGGGTTGGCAATATTGTTATAGAAACCAGATGCTGTCTCCTCGGTTGCAAACGTATAGTACTTGATGTATCCAAGGCATAAATGTGATTCTTCCTCATAAAAGTTAATGATGGTCATTGGAATATCTGAATAATTTACAACCCCGTCATATGGCGAATACGTATCACGCTGAACAATGTAATCACTGCTTAACATTTCGGTATCGCGCAGGTATTCGGCCTTGTCGTCAATCAATACAATCTTGCGAATAATCAGATCTTCCTGCTTCAGATCAGGTTTTGTAAATATCATCTCATCCTGGTAGCTTTGGTCCTTCTGAAGCGATAAATAAATGGCTCTGACTTTCCCTTCGGAAAGAAAATACAGGGAGGTGTCGTTTAACCGGTCAAGATCAAACACACCATAGGCAGCATTTTCATCATGGTACACATTCTCAGCCTGTTCATCCAGGCTGTTATAATCACATTGCCCCGGCTGATAGATGCGCTGCCTTGCATCGATTATTCTGCCATCCTCATCATAACTAATCAGGTAGATTCGGGAATAATCATCATTCCATCCATACACCAAGTAATCATCCGATGCAGGACGGAAATACTCATTATCTTCCGTGTATCCAATATATCCCTTGTAGTATATGTCAGCCATGAGCACCTGATTTTCGATTGGCAGCTCATAGGCTTCCTGTTTTGTTATTTCTGTAATGTCCCACAATCGAATACCATCGTTTTTACCATTATCTATGTGACATCTGTCTGCTTCTTCAAACAAAGCCGCATT
This sequence comes from Clostridia bacterium, assembly GCA_003249225.1. Lineage (GTDB taxonomy): Bacteria > Bacillota > Clostridia > Lachnospirales > Lachnospiraceae > SZUA-448. The sequence goes on from QKJQ01000026.1 coordinate 15,993, forward strand.
ATTACTTAGCTGTCGCAGCTGATTTTTGAAATCTTCAATCACACTTTCATCTGCCAGTTTATCCTGTATATATTCTCCAAGATTCAGATAAACAGAAATTATATTCTTTTTCTTGTTCGTATAAACTAAAAAATTACTACCGCTGGTTTGAATCGAGTAAGATGTTATGTTCGGAATCGAAAGATCTGCCGAATAATGTAGGCCATCATAGCCATAAACTGTCAAAAATGCAACAACATCTGACTGATCTTCATTTACCATTTTATCAAAATACAATTTAATAGAAGCTTCGTCCTGCGTATCCATCCTTGTAAAAAAATCTTTTGCTGTATCACCTTTAAAAACAAACCAGCCTTCCTCTCCATTAATAGAATAGATGGATACATCAGAAGATGCATCATTGCTTTCCTGTTCATCTTCTCCGTCTGCTGTTGTTTGCTGGTTGTCACTATCTTCTGCTGCCGCTGCATAATCATTGTAAATGCTAAGCGGATCTTCACTGGTTTTTGTCAGTGTTGCGTTCTCTTCATAACCTTCATCACAAATCAAGCGGTGATAGTATAAGGTAGCACCCTCTAAGGTGTAACTGAACTCCGTGACTATCTCACTTCCTCTTTGCGTGTTATCTTCAATAAAATTCTCAGACGTGAGGGATGCCGTCCTAGGAAAGAAGACATAATATCCTGAATCGACCACAATATGATACTCACTGGTACAACCCTCGGTTGCAGCGCCTTCTTTTGCAAATACGATGGTAAATCCATCTCCTTTGTAAACACCGTCCCATCTGTCTGCGATCGCGGTATCACTGCTTTCCTTTGTATCATTATCCTGTGTACTGTTATTACCTGAATCCTGCAAGCCGTTGTCAGATACAGTCCCGGTCTGGGCAGCATTATTATGGATAGCATCACCTTGAACATTATTGCCTGTTTCTGTTTGTTTACACCCAAGCAGTGTTGTTGCCATTGCTAAGATTAATAGAATACCTACTGTTTTTTTCATATTGTACACTCCTGTTGTTATCATTCTATACAATCAATTCTACAGAACAATCACTCAATGTAAATAGCCTATAGTAGGATTTCTTGGTAAAATATTCACCGGGTCTGATGTAATTCTAACATCGAACCCGGTGAACATCAATTGTTATATAGTAGGATACCTGGGAGCAAAATACTTTTGAGTTCACCATCATAGTATGCCAATAAGAACAATTGATTCTCTATAACCTGTAAAAGCCTTTAAAGCCTTGTCAGGTCATAATAGAAGCCTTTCTTCGCCATCAATTCCTCATGGGTACCTTCTTCTGCAATCCCCTTGTTCCTGATATACAGAATACGGTCGGCATTTCGTATGGTGGACAGACGATGTGCTACAATGAAAGCGGTCTTGTCCTTAAGAATAATGTCCATGGCTTCTTTAATCAAAAGCTCTGTCTCTGTATCGATTGCACTTGTTGCTTCGTCAAGGATGACAACGGAAGGATTCTTCAGCACAATTCTGGCAAAGCTGATCAGCTGCTTTTCTCCGGCGGATAATTCACTGCCCCGCTCTTCCAGCAGATGCTCATAACCACCGTTTAATTTCAGAATGAATTTTTCGGCAAAAATGGTCCTTGCCGCAGCGATGCATTCTTCGTCGGTAGCATCCCATTTTCCATAGCGAATGTTATCAAGTACCGTGCCCTTGAAGATAAACGGATCCTGCATCAGAACTCCGACTTCTTTTCGCAGGGAATGAAGTGTTGCGTCCCGGACATCAATGCCGTCGATTGTCACACTACCCCTTCTTACATCATAAAACCTGGTCAGCATATTAATTACAGTCGTCTTACCGGCTCCCGTCGGACCGACCAGCGCAATCGTTTCACCGGATGTAACATGAAGATCAAAGTGCTCCAGAATGTTCGTGTCTTCTTCGTATGCGAAAGTAACATCATTAAAATCAATGTTCCCTTTCATGTCCTTCAAAGTCACTGCGTCCTCTTTATCACTTATGTTCAGCGGATAATCAATGGTATCAAATACCTGTTCCAGGTTCGAACTCACCTGTGCCAGTTCCTGAATGATCGTTGATAACTGGGAAAGCGGATCCTGAAAGGAACTCATGTAGGTCGTAAAAGTGATAACAACACCAGCCGTGATCAGACTGTCTCCGCCTAGAATAAGAGAAAGAGCAACCCCGTAGATGCAAAGAGTACCAAAATGCCAGAAGGTGTTAACAACAGGCGAGTTCAGTCTCGATATCTTCACGATCGACCACCATTTATCAACGCTTTCCTGATGGATCTCTTTATAAACTGCTTTGTTATTATCAATGCGGTTGTAATTCTTTACGATCTGTTCGCCCATGATCGATTCGACTAAGAATGCGGTTCGATTCGAGTTCTTGGCACGAAGCATCGTATATCTTTTTCGAAGATAGGATCGCAGGAAAAACACAATCGTCATCATGGGTACGATCGTAATAAAAACAATAAGAGTCAGCATCGGACTGATCGACAGCATGAATACGGTAACAACAATCATCTTTACAATATAGATAGCGAACATCATGACATAGTTCGAAAAGAAATCAGCCAGACCATTGATGTATTCCGTAACACGCACAACGATCTTTCCATCCGGCCGGTTATCAAAGTAATCAAAGGAGAGCAACTGGAGCCGCTTAAAAATCTCGGTCCGAATGTTCGATATAATGTTCAGTCCCATCTTTCCCATGCTTCTTGCCTGGATAAAGGTTGACAGGATCTCGACAGCTGCTAAAAGGACCAGCCCCCCGCCCACAAGAGCAAGTTCTTTATAATCACTGTTCACCACGACCTCATCCACGATCAGCTTTAAAAGTCTTGGCGGCAGCAGGGAAGCAACCGCTGCGATCAGCATCATCACACTTACCAGTATCAGAATTCTTTTATAAGGAAGAATGTACTTCATCGTCCTTCCAAGCTGCTTTATATCAATCTTTTTTTCGATTTTCTCATCTTCGAAAAAAGTATTACGCTTTGCCATTTCTACTCCATTTCTGCGTTCTTCTTACGCATTTCAAGATTCTATTTTTCATGCTCCTGTACACTTGCCTGTTGTTCCTGCTGTACATTGTAGATACGGGCAAAGCTACCTCCAAGTTCCATAAGTTCTTTGAAGGTTCCCCTCTCCGTAATCACCCCGTCTCTCATGAACAGGATCTCATCGCAGGCAACAACGGAAGAAAAGCGGTGCGCCGTAATGATCAGCGTTTTTTCAGAAAAATGCTCGTAGATATTGTTCAGCACGATCCGCTCGGTATTCACATCCAGAGCACTCGTAGAATCATCCATCACATAGATCGGCGCATTTTTGTGAAATGCTCTGGCTATTGATACGCGCTGTTTCTGTCCGCCGGATATACCAAGTCCTCTTTCTCCGACGACCGTCTTGTAACGGTCTGCCAGTGCATCGATGAATTTATCTGCCTGTGCATGGGTCGCTGCCTTTGTTACCAGGCGCTCATCAACATCCGGGCGGCTGTATGCAATGTTGGAAGCAATGGTATTGGAGAATAAAAATACATCCTGAAATACATAGGAGTACATGTTTCGTAAGTTTAACAGACTGAAATCTTTGATGTCGTGTCCGTCGATCTGTATCGTTCCTCCGGTAATGTCACGGATTCGCACCAGGGTCTTTAAAAGTATACTCTTTCCTGACCCGGTCTCTCCCACGATACCGATCTTTTTCCCGTATGGTATGGATACATTAATGTTCTTTAAGATATCCTGTCCATCGATCTGCAAAGATACATTTTTTAACTCAATCGATGGTGTGTCACTGCGAAGGTTTTGTTCTTCGTTGTCCGGAATATTGCTATCTTTCATCATGAATTTCTTCAGAGCAAGTCCTGCAATGGTCTGCTGCTGCATATTGAAGATATGGTTGTTCAGACCTGTAATGTTATTCATGATACGCATTACATAGGTGGACGAAGCCAGAATATAACCAACCGTCATATGACCTTTTATCGTAAGCACAGCACCGATTACGATCGTACCGATGTATGCAATCTGTTTAATTGTGTTAAAGGTCAGGTCGAATTTTGATGACAGCCAGATCTGCTTCATTCTGGCATTCTTAAAGTTGACATTGGATACATCGAACTTTTCATTCTCCAGGTCTTCATTCGTAAAAGAACGCACAATACGCACACCGGCGATGTTCTCCTGTGTCGTCAGGTTCATGGAAGCGCTTTTGTCACGGATCTCTTTGAAGTTGACTCGTGCCTTGTTCTTGAACTGCAGTACAGAGACTACCAGAATCGGCATAAGGATCAGCGGAATGATTATAAAGGACAGATTGATTTTTGCAATCAGAATTACTGTCGTCACGAGCATAAAGATGGAGTCACCAAGGTAAGGGACCCGGTGCGCAAACAGTTCTTTGAACATTATGGTATCGCTGTTAAGTATCTGAAGCAATTCACCGGAGTTATAATCCGCAATCGTTGCAGAATCCAGTTCCATAAGCTTCCCATAAGTCTCGTAGCGCAGACTGGTCTCCAGTTTTAGTCCAACCCATTCCTGCATAAGATCACGTATGTAGATCAGAACGATACGAATCAGTATCATACTTGTATAAACGACAGCAATGGCAAGAAATAACTGCATCGTATGCACAGCTCCGTATTTACCGGTCAGTAAAAAGTGGAACATTCCGCCGCTGTCTTCTGCAACTTCTCCTTTTTGTATAACAAAATCTATAAGTATTCCTGCCAATAACGGCAGCAGAAGTTCTGCAAAGACACCAGCGAAACTGAAGAATTCCGCCAGTATCGCAATCGGCATGCTTTTCCTAAAATACTTAAATCCAAACTTCAGTGTTTCCATAAAATCCTCCCGGTTTTCCCATACAAATCCAAATCAAATATGATACAGCCATTTTTCATGATTTCTCAGGCAATCGGCCCCGATTGTCCTTACCTTATAAAGAACGTTATAAGCTTTGATGTTAACAGCAAATTGGATTACTATTATGCATAGTAACGAATCACCGTAAACCATATTTGATTTTTCCCTATCATTTTAATAATCCTTCCGATGCTTGTCTATTAAAATAATTTTTTATATAGAAAATGACATCAAACTTCTGTGATTCTACAAAAGTTCTATATATGGTCAACTGCATATAGTATGATAGAGATTATATAATAATATTGTTTTAGGCATTCTATTCACTAATTCAATCTGTTGAATAACTTCTCTATCGAATGTATAATAGCAGTATACTTTAGTTCTTCTTTCTTTTCTGAAATGCACCTTAAAAATATATCCGGAGGTCCTTTATGAAGAATGAAAAAAGCAACTATATCAAAAGAATAAAAACGATTCTCTTGTGCTACTTTTTTATTTATTATATTGTTGTAGGTCTTACAGAACTGAACAACAAAGATACCGCAGAAATTCTGGATGCCATCTTTTCATTCGTCGGAGAGCTTTCCGCACTTTTCATAATATTATATGGAATTGTATCGCATCATATCACAGAAAAGAAAGTATGGAAAATAATCTCCGTCGTAATAATTCTTAACATAATTGGAGATGCAGTCTGGAACATTAATGAATTTATCCTTCGAAAAGAAATACCTGATGTATCCATATCTGATATTTTCTATCTGCCCGCCGCCATCCTTCTTTTAGCTGCCGTTTGGATACTAATTCGAAGAAGTAATGTTTACACTTCCATAAAAATCGGTATGGACATCAGCATCATTATGATTGCCAGCACAACGCTGCTTTATAACTTTATCTTAATGCCCCTATGGATGGATGAAAACTATGCTGTCTATCAAAAAGTAATCCTGATTCTTTATCCTATTCTGGATCTTGGCTATCTAACCGGTATATTGGCGTATATTTTAAACAAAAAAAAGAATCCCTATCGTAACACTCAAAAAAATTATTTCATTGCTGGCTTTCTGCTTTTATTTACCGCAGATATTTTGTTTTCTGTGGATAATTCAAAGTATCTTTGTTTGCTATATAATCCATTCTGGACAATGGGATATATCAGTCTTTCTCTGGCATCGTTACACACGACGGAAAACAGAACTGGAAATCCAAAAAACTTTGCGTACAAAGAGAAAAAGAAGGAATATCAGGATTATTTTAAATTTTTATTACCTTATATCTTCGCATGTGTATTTATCATACTAATAGCATCAAGGTATATGTTTTTAGATCCGCTTGCTTTTGGAAGCACAATAACTGTATTATTCATTTTTCTACGTCAGGTATTTACTATGCTTGAAAATGAGCGGTTACGTGATATCCTTGAGAAAACAAACCAGCAGCTGGAAGAAAATTCGATAGTACTTGCATACAAAAACCAGAAGTTAAATGAACTGAAGAATCTCAGGGAGCAAGAAGCCCAGACTGATTTTCTGACTCACCTATATAACAGAAGATACCTTCATGAGTGGCTCGACCAGTATGTCGAGAGTTCTTTACCAGATTCCATATTTGAGTTATCCGTACTTCTGATCGATGTTGATCATTATAAGGAAGTAAATGATGTGTTCGGTCATGACACCGGCGATATTGTATTACAAGAAGTCGCAAAGTTAATCCGCATAAACATCCGCGAAAGCGATAAAGCAAGCAGGTACGGAGGTGATGAGTTCGTCGTTGTCCTTCCCGGAGCAACAACTGGACAAGCCACCCCCATCGCAGAAAGAATATTAAACGCTGTTCGCAGTAATATTTTTAAGAACAATGCAGAGATAAAGATCACGCTCAGTATTGGCATCTATTACTGGACCGGTACAAAATCTTCCTATTCATTTGATTCGATTATCCAGGCTGCAGATGAAGCACTTTATAATGCGAAAAAAACGGGCAGGGACAGAATCGTTGTCCGGTAAAAAATTGCTATAATCAAAAACTATCTTCAATTTGCACCTATTTTTCTGTTAACAGCAAAGCCAGGTAAGCCGAGTAAACTATGGAAAGCATTATTTGAACCAAAGTAACCAGACAACCTGTCAGACATAAGTATTTTATAAGGCACCAGACTTTTGTATGACTACAAACGTTTGGTGCCTTACCGGTTATTATTTGATTTTTCTATCGAATCCTTCTGTACTCCAGCATGCCGCCTTTTAAGACCTGTACTTTGTTAAATCCATTCTTCCTCATAAACCCTGCTGCCACCTCTGCTCTGGCTCCCGAACGGCAGACCACTAGGATCGGCTGCTCTTTTTTTGCATCCAGTTCGTGTATTCTTATCGGCAGGCTGCCGAGCGGTATATTCGTAATCCCTTCAATGTGCCCAAGCTCTTCACGTAATTCAACCGGTTCTCTTACATCCAGCAAGAAGAAGGAGCTGTCACCCTGTTTCTGTTTTTCGATCAGCTCATTCGCCGTAATATGCGGAACAAGCATCCCTTCTTCTTCATTTTTCGATTGTCCCTTTATCTCGCAGGCTTTATTATCCTTTGGAATCCAGGCTGCATCACCTTCCCTGGCACATTTATAATTCGCCTTCAAAACATCCTTCATCCATTCGGCAGCACCAAGCTGCATACTGTCAAGATAATGAATGAACTCCGTCTCGCTTTTTACCTTCAGATGCGGATTCGATTCTTTCTGAATCTTCAAAGAAGATGGTTTTCGCTCATGATAATCATGCGCGGGAAAGACGACTAACTTTTCAGAAAGTGTTTTATAGAACTGCAGTGTCTTCCAGTGTTCTGCCGGGCTTCCACCCGGGAGATCATCCCTTGCCGCTCCGCCTTCATCCAGGAATAAAGCATCCCCGGTCAGAAGTGCATCTCCGACAACAAGTGATACCGAATCCATCGTATGTCCAAAAGTTTCATAAAACTTTACCTTTATACCATTCAATTCCATCTCAGAACCGTTGCTGATCCGCATTGTAACACATTGTGCCGGAGCCTTTTCATGCATAACATAGTCACAGCCTGTCAGATCCTTGAGCAGTCTTCCGCCCGAAATATGATCCGCATGGGTGTGTGTATCGATCACATAGGTCAGTTTCCACCCGTTTTCCTCCATCATATTAATGTAGTCGGGAACATAGGTAATCACCGGATCAATTAAGATTATGTCCGTCTGATCCTCTTTCTTTAAAAGGTATGTCTTACATGCTATAGGGTTTAACTGTTGTAGTATCATGCTTTTCTCCTTTCTTTGAGGTACTCTTGGCTTTACTATGCGACTGGTTCTGATAAGCTTTTGTCCTGAGTAATCTACTGAATTCAACTATCCTTCCTTATAGAATTCATCAACATTTGTATCAGCATAAGTTTCTAAATTCTATTATAACACGGTTTAATTTGTCAGAATATAGTACAATCGTGCTTATTTTTCGGATGTTGCACATCTATTCATTGTTTGGCGCATAATTGTGTGGTTCTAATCATTTTTCATTTTGTCTTGACACTAATTTTCAGTGTACTATAATAAAAAGGTAGTCAAAAACCATGAATCAAGCGAAATGAAATGCCAATTTATTGACATTCCGCAAATTTCCCTGTTCTCACTTTGTATCAATGGAGGAAAAGACAAATGAATACTTTAACAGTACAAAAAAGAAACATGGAAACAAAAGCAAGGAAAATAAGGAAAGAAGGTTATGTGACCGGCAATCTGTTCGGCAAAGGTTTTACCGGTTCCATTCCGATCAAGATCGAGGAAAAGGAAGCAAAACGTATTCAGCGTGAATGCCTTAAAGGAAGCAAGCTGGCTCTTATCGTTGACGGAGAAAATTATGATGTACTTCTCAAAGAAATGGTTTACGACGCGGCCTCACAACAGATCCTGGAGATTGATTTTCAGGCACTCATAAAAGGGGAAGCTGTCCACTCTACCGCAAGGATTCTTTTTCACAACGTAGATAAAGTGACAGAGGGAATATTCGAGCAGCAGCTTACTGAAATCGCCTATACAGCAAAACCAAAAGATTTAATTGATCACATAGATTTTGACTGCAGCAACCTGCGATTTGGTCACTCGATTAAAGTTGCAGATTTGGATGTGGCAAAGAATAAGGACATCGAACTTACGACTCATCTGGATGCAATCGTTGCAACCGTCGTATCTTCGAAAAACAAAAATCTGGTGACGGAAGCAGAAAAAGAACCAGTATCCTACTTTTAAGTTATTCGAAAGCTGAAAGAAAAAGCGAGTTGGCATACTTATATGCTGGCTCGCTTTTTCGTGTTTTACCGTTTTTATCGTTTTTACCACTCTTATCGATATTCTTCATTATTGAATTATACCCTATTTTTCGATGACTGGGCTTAAAACGCTGATTGCATTGTTAGATTTCATTAACCAAAACTAACATCTGATTTCACGCTAAGCTGCTCCTGTGTAATATTACTCTCCTTTCTCCTCGCTCTTACTCTTTTCGCAATATCAATATTAATATCATTTGGTGATTTTAAAAAAGTAAAGTTATTCATTGATAATATTTTAATTGTTTTTATCTGTTTAGTTAATGTATGGATAACATATTATCTATTACTTTTCAGGAATTCGGCTCAGATGCAAACTTTTTTGATAAAATATTATTTTGACAGTAATGTTTAAATTGTTCCTCCTTTCGATTCACTGATTTTATATACACCATACGATATCTCCTGTCTTTTCGACAATTCTCCTTTCCTTTCTTTGCTCAGTTTCAAAATGCCTACAATTATTTTATAACGCAAAAAAAGGACAATCTTCTAAATTTCTTTAGAAAACGTCCTCAAAGTAGTGCTAATTCTAACTATTAATTCAAAACCAGTGTTGTATATTCTTCCCTATGACCTTATAAATTTTTGGTCATTTTTGGATCAAAGCAATTTTCAAACCCTGATGCACTTGATTTTACTGGATTTATTTTAAAGTTTTTTGGAAAAAGAAAAGCAGTACTGAAAAATCAGAAACCGCTTGTTGTTACAATTGAATTGCTTAACTAAATGACATTGCATAAATATTACATTTTATTACTGTTTATAGATCTCAAACTCATATATAGAATAGGCGTATTGCGTCCCTCGAACAGTTCCATACATTCGAACATATCTTGCATCGACATCAGGAAAGCTAATCTCATCCTGGCCTCCGTTGCCTGTACTTGTTCCAAATACATTTGTCCAGTTCACAGCATCCTCTGAAACCTGCAAAACATAGCTCTTTGCATAAGCAGCTTCCCATAAGATTTTGACTTTATTTACCGTCGTAACATTGCCTAAATCTACATATATCCACTGTGGATCACTGGTTGCTGACTCCCATCTTGTTATGTCAGCATCACCTGCTGTCACACCAACTGCATAATTTGCATTTACTGTGCTGCTGCTTATTGCTGTTTTCTCAAGAGCTAAATTATTATACACTTCAAATTCATACAAAGAGTATGCATATTGTGTACCTCGCTGTGTACCATATAATCTGACATATCTGGCACTGACCGTTGAAAAACCAATATAATCATAACCTCCATCGCCGGAATTCGTACTGTATATATTTGTCCAATTTGACGCATCATCGGATATCTGCAGAACATAGGCAGAGGCATAGGCAGCTTCCCAATTCAGCTTTACCTGATTAAAGCTCATTGTTTTTCCTAAATCCACATATATCCACTGCGGATCACTGGTTGCTGACTCCCATCTTGTTGCGCCGGCATCACCTGCTGTCACGCCAGCCGCATAATTATCATTGACTGTACTGCTCGCTACAGCATTCTTGCCAAGCGCCAGGTTCGTATCATCAGGAGTATCATAGGATACAAAAACACCATCACTAAGAACCTGACTGCCGTTGGTAGTCAGTGTATTATCAGCTGGGCAAAGCACTAGTACGCGCGCTGAATCAGCAGCTATGCTAAAGGATTGCATTCCGGTTACATTTGTGGAAAGAAAGGTGTTAGACACAGCATCATATATATTACAAGCTGTAGTCCCAACATCAATAGTCACAGTTTGTACTGTTGTATATGGATTGTAGTATAAATAAGTCGGATACGCTTCCGAGTGAAAGAAATCTGTTTTTAACAGATCCAGCTGTAAAATCTGACTAACATTTGTCGTTTTAATGATTCCACCAAGAGCACCGGCAAGCGCACCCGAATAGATACCAAGATCAGTATTGTAATTCCATGAATAAGTCAGCGGGTCTCCGGTTGCATATGGTGAAAGCGTATTATCACCGATTTTCTGATATCGTAATCCCTCATACGGAATTGAACTATTGATATCAAGACTCCAGCCGGTACTGTCCTGAAGCACATCATCAATCTGGTCTGCGTAAAATAATCTTGCATTGCTCGCAGCATTTAATATGAATTTGCCTACCGCTCTCGCATAACTTTGATCATATCTTGCGACCGGAGCCATCGCCATAATACATGCAAATGTGTTCATTGCAAAAGCATAATTACCGCCATTATCAGCTGCTGAACCCATCAATCCATCCATACTGTAATCTCCGAATTCTCCGCTCAATCCGCCCCAATTGGCTCTGTGTGCGGAATCTGTTGCAAACGCCCATTCAAACATTTGCGTTGTATCATAGTTATATCCCTGTTCTGTATTCAATACGGAGGCCAAAAGAGGTCCCCAGTATTCTAGCATCTCATAAGAAGGATTGCTGTCAAGACCTTGGACAAAATTCATGCACCAGACTGCTGCATTCAGGTATTTCTGCGTTCCGAACTTTTTATAAGAATAATACATGAGCATACCTGCTCCAATGGCTGCATCGGGTTCTGTCCAGCTGCCAGTTACCGGGGTATTATTTGTAAAATCATAGGTCCAGTAATTAAAATTCACACTGGCCCCTCCCATGACCACAATAGCATCATACCATTTATCTGCTGTATTCTGTAAAATTTCGTCCATCTCATCTGATGGATAAATCGAGTCTATGGCAGCAAATTCAAGCGTAGGAGTCAACAAATACCAAAACTCAACATCCTTAGACTTTTTCCCTTTTGAGGAGTTTGGGTTATTGGATATTATGCCTTCCGATGTATAATACGCTCTGCACATATCTGCAAAATCGACGTTACTATAACCATTGCCAGTCTGATTGCTTTTATCAATTCCAGCAAGTGCACCTCCAAGCACGGATGCCATGCCTGCTATTGCTTCCTGGTCTCCATTAATAATAGTTTCTTTAGGCCCGACATATGCTGGCAACTTAAACGTAGTACCAGCCATGGTTGCCCTTGAATCATCCCAGGTAGCGATAGGCAGATAAGTACCGCTGGAGGAAAAATCAAATACAAAAGTATCAAAATCCTGAGCGCGTTGCTTCCAATCAATCATCGCGTAATTAACTGGACTGTTAGGTAAACCTTCTATATAAGATATATCGATCTGGCTTGCTGCCTCCGCAGCAACAGCTGTTGTTACAGGAAAAACAATATCTGTACTTGTTACCAAGATAGTAACTATTAATACTAAACTCATGAACTTTTTCATCACTTAACCTCCAGTGTGCCTGTGTAACATATCCTCAACTTTTACATACAGTGCAATGATTCTTAGTTCTGTCATATTATTCATCTGTACATTTTTGATATTTTTCTTTTTTATGCCTGCAAAGGTATAATCCTGATAAATACAATTCTCGATTATGCCTTTGCAGTAGTTATTTATATATTCACGATTCTGCCGTAACCTTCAAACGGATAATCAATTACAATGCGTCCGACAAAGGTATCTCCGACACCGCTGTACAGATCTGCTTTTCCATCGTCTCTCATTACTATTCCTGATGAAAATACGCAGTCTATTAGTGATGGAACCTTTGCTGTCCCAGCAGGATAACAGCTTCTGGTGCCGATTATCTTTACATCCATGGCTTTGTGCAGCACTACATCATATACAAATGAGATATTCATATATACCAGAAGTTCAGTCCCCTCATCATCCATTCGCTTGTAGCTTTTATGACCGATGACACCGATTTTATTATCTCCAAGATAGTAGCACTGATTGCAGCCGCCCCATTCGTCATCTTCGAATAAGCCGTCTATTTTTTTTGCACCGCTTATGATATCAGCATTTAATTCAGTCAGATCGTTGATCATGGTAAAACCAATTATGGCTTCACTGCCATACTGCACTTTGATTTCCTCGCTTCTTGGTCTTGAGAATACTCCGATCTTACCCCCCTCCATCTGAACAAGCCTGATGTCCTTCATATAATCCGGACCTGTTGTATAGTATTGAAGATCGTGGATATCTCTGCCACGGTAAAAATATCCATAATAGGTATCCACTTCCCCTTGTTTCTTTCTTACATGGGTGCCGCCAAGTATCAGTTCCCCGTTAATAATAGAAACATAAGGGTCTTCCAGCTGGTATATCATATCATTTTGCACCAGCGTCCACCTGTCTTTATCTGTCTCCTCGAAAAGCTTTACCCATGATCTTGCCCATTCATGTCTTTTTTCAACTCTTCCGTATATATATTTCTTACCTTCCCAGAAAAACGGTATGGATGAATTATATACATCATAACCATCAACATTTACAAAGCTAACTTTACAGCTTTCATAAATCTTTTTTTCCCTTTCAAATATCTCTCTTTGCTGTACTAGCTTCATAATATGGCCTCCATGGCAGTAAACACCCGGATGGAGGAGAAACAGCCTCCATCCGATATTTTTCTTTTCTTATTTATTGTCCTTCATACGGATGAGTTGACAAATATTCATTGAATTGAGCCTCATATTCTTCTGCATATTTTTCCCATCCGGCATCTGCGAGCTTTTGATCTATATCCGCAATCTCTGACTGATAATCTTCTATCATGCCATTTCCCAAAGCAGATTTGATAGAAATGATATCCGTTATCACAGCAACTTCTGTCTTTACTGTATCACTGTTAAAGGAAAAACCTGAAGTGATATTCTTAAAGAAGTAGCTAGCATCCGAAAACTTCTTGACATAACTGCTGACATCCTCCGGAATTGAAGCAGACATCTTAAGCATGGTCGGATTCCATGTCATTAAATAACCACCGAAATTATAAGTATTGCCAGTATCCGGATTCGTTGTAACTTCGTACTGTTCCTCTCCAACTGCTGTCCAGTGCTTGCCCTCAACGCCTAATTCAAAAAGGTCATGATTTGCTTCTGACTGGAACAACCAGTCATAGAACTGCATAACACGGTCAGGGTCCTCACAAGTTACGGGAATAGTTGCAAAGTTCCAGGCCTGGTATGTCGTACTGGTCTGATTTTTTTCATCATTTGAAACAAAGGTGTTCAGTTCAATATAACCAAGCTCCGCATCCGGCAGTGATTCATCAAATTCGGTTACCATGGAAGTAAACACATCGGCACCCTTTATTACACTGGCTGCTCTGCCTGCAAGGAAATCAGCCTGTGCATCAGTTGTATTCAATACATCTGAGCTGATATAGCCCTTCTGATAGAATCTGGTCGCGAACTCATATGCCCAGTAAGGGTCGGCCACTGATTTGTCATTAGGGTCCATGTACTTAACAAATTCCGGGTCAAGAGCCGGCAGATAGCTTCTGGATACATATGCAGTTCCATCATCTTTAATGATCACACCACAAGTCAATATATTATCAGAAGTGTAGTTATGCTTTGTCGTTACATTGTTACAGTAGAAGGAAGAAATCAACTGATCCTGGGAACCTAAAAATGCCAGCGGTGTCATCCCGGCTTCATTGGCCAGTATGGCGTCATAATAGGTTTCCATATCCTCCACACTTTCAATCGTGATTCCGTATTTTTCTGCAAGATCTTTTCTATAATATAAATAATCACCACCGTCATAGGAATTTGAAAAAGGAATTCCGTAGACATGGTATTCACCATCCGAACCAAGGAACTTATTGGTACTCAGGTAATCTTCAGAAAAGGCTGCTTTCAGTCCCGGATACTCATCGTTGTTAAAATATTTATCCAGATTGATCAACTCATCATCCAGAGCTGCTTCCTGAATGGTAGGAGCAGTCCATTGTGCAAGAAAAGCTGAATCCAGTTTTTCTCCGGCAGAAATCTTTAAAGCGACCTTTTGTCCGATATCATCCCATCCTGCGTAACTGAAAGAAAGTGTTACATTTAAAATATCCTTTGTCTTTGCATAAAACTCATCTAAAACAACATCCATATCCGTGGCTGCATCTCCGGGGTATAAAAATGTGATTTCATAAGGGTCATTCTGTTGCGTGGTGCTATCTGTTTCTGCTGCCGCATTATCTGTGCCATCAGAAGCTGCAGTGGTGCTACTGCTTGTATCTACTGCGTTTCCGCTGTTTGAACTGACTGCATTATTGCTGGAACCACATCCGGTTATCATAGTCATAAGCATGATAACTGCCAATACAGCCGCTATTATTTTTTTCATAATCTTATCCTCCTGATTTTCCCTTCTCTTTGCTTTACATATTATTTATTTAAATTAATGCCAGTTTGCGCGCAAGAAGACCGGCAATAACATTAAATACAATTATTCCTTAACAGAACCTATCATAATCCCTTTCATAAAATACTTCTGTAAAAATGGATATACTAAAATGATCGGCCCGATGCTTAGCATAGCTGTTGCCATACGAATACCAAGTGAAGGAAGTGTAATATTTCCCATCGCTTCCAAAGCTCTTGCCCCGAGCTCCGACTTTAAAAAGTCGACCTCCCGCTGCAGCTTCATTATCAAGTATTGCAAGGTATACAGGTTCGGATTATCGACATACAAAAGCACTTTATACCATTCATTCCAGTACCCCATGGACGCAAATAAAGCAATGGTCGCAAGGATTGGTTTTGATAAAGGAAGTATGATTTTCATAAAAATCTTAAAATCAGTTGCTCCGTCTATCTTGGCTGATTCTGAAAGAGATGCCGGTAAAGTCCTGAAATAATTTGTCATCAGAAATATATTGTAGGCATTGATCATCCCCGGAATAATCAGTACAAGGAAGTTATCTTTCAGTTGTAAGACCCGTGTTATCAGGATATAGTTCGGTACCAGTCCTCCATTTAGCAGCATTGTCATGTATATATACAGGTTAATCTTCCCGCCGTACTTTAATCCCTTAATAGATAAAGGGTATGCTGTAAGCGCAGTAAAGAACACAGTAAGAAGTGTTCCGATTACCGTCATGCTTATGGTTACCAGATAAGCTCTATAAATGGTGTCAGTCTTTGTAAACACGATTTTATAGGATGAGATATCAAAGTCTCGAATCAGTAGGGAATAACCGTCTCTTATCAAAGTATTCTCGTTAGTAAAGGAAGCACAAAATGCCATCCAGAGCGGTATCATACAGGCAATTGCAAAAGCACCGGTTATTATAATTGCGGTTATCAAAACTATACGATCTACTATTTTATCTTTCATTTTTTCCTCATTCCTGCGCTCAATTTATGCGCATATCAAGTTCTCTCACTTTTGCTTTTACCTTCTTTCCTGTTCCTACAATGCGTCAGAACACTTTGTTGTCCGCATCAACTTTTTTTGCAATAAAGTTCGTTGTGACCGCAAAAATGATTCCTAGTACCGACTGTAATAGACCGACTGACGTTGACATTCCTATATCATTCTGAGTTCGTAAGGCTCTGTAGACAAAAGTATCTATGACATCTGTTGTGTCTCTTAGTAAAGGGTTGTCTCCAAGTAATGCATAGATCATGCCGAAGTCTCCGACAAAGATACTGCCGACAGCCAGAATCAGCAGAACCACCGCAGTTGTCTTTAGCATGGGAACAGTCAGATACACAATCTGCTGTAACCGATTGGCCCCATCCACTTTGGCTGCTTCATACATCTCCTGACCAATACCAGATATCGCAGCCAGAAATACAACCGTTCCAAACCCAACACCTTTCCAAAGCTTAATCATGACCAAAAGTAAGGGCCAGACATCAGCGTTCTGGTAAAAGGCAATCTGCTCCATCCCAAATATCTCAAGAATTTTATTGATAAGCCCATCATTCGTTCCAAATAAAGCCAGCGCAAAAACTGATACTACTGTCCATGATAAGAAGTTCGGAAGGAACATGAAAGTCTGTGTCGTCTTCTTATACCATTTATGTGATATCTCATTGATCAGCACTGCCATAACAAGCTGTGCCAGTAATCCAGTAAATATAAACAGCGCATTTAAATATAATGTGTTGACGGTTATCTTGATCCAGCTGCCAGATGCAAAAAAGTACTTAAAATTTTCAAGACCGACAAATTTACTTTTTAATCCATACCAGCCGGCCATCGGCTTATAATCCACGAAGGCATAATATATGCCCGCTAAAGGCAGATAATTAAATATAAAAAAATAAATGATTCCAGGAAGCAGCATAAGATAAAGCCCTTTATTCCTGATCAATTCACCGATAAAAGTACCTGTTTTTTTTCTTTTATTATTTGCTTTTTCACTCATTTTAAAGCCGTTTACTGCTGTATGTTTCGTATTTTTCTTCATTCCAGCTTCCCCACTCCTTCCTCCCATTCAGCGAAAGGATCATTAATAACCGCGCTTCCTACCTGCGCATCGCTCAGTCCGGTATATATTACTGCCTTATTACCACAAAGTCTTTGTATACCGGAAGTAAAGGTTACATCACTTAATCGTTGTGCTTTACATGGTCCGTCAGGAAAGCAGTCTCTGCTGATAATTATTTTTACCTTATCCACTATCCTTTTATTTACAGGATCAAATATAAAAGACATCCCATAATAATGCAGGTACCTGGCATTTGGTTTTTCTTCGCCATATGCTATATGTCCGACAATACCAAGATGACCGTTCTTCAGCAGATGTATCTGGTTACATCCTCCCCATTCATCCGGACGAAATATACCTTCTATAAAAGCAGCCTGTTCAATCTTTGCTGCGGTGATATCTTCTAATGAATCGACAATCATAAACCCGATTTTGGCAATGCAGCCAAATTGATTCAGCATCTGCTCTCCCTGCGGTCTTGTAAAAATGCCTATTCTTTTATCAGAAAGCTCTACTAGCCGTATATCCTTCATGTGCTTTGGTCCAGAAGCAAACAAATGCAGGTCATCCAGACCACTGCCTATGTAAAAATCAGTGTACCAAGCAGTGGCTCTGTTCGTACCTTCTTCCCAGACAACACGTACCCCTCCCATTATGAGTTTACTATCAATAAAAGTAATAAACGGGTCTTGCAACTCAAATGTCATAGCTTCTTTACATAAGTCCCACACATCGCCTGTTTTTTTAAAGAACATGACACGTGACCTTTCACTACTTCTTTCTTCGACCCGACCGGCAATATAGGTAGCACCCTTTATCGTAAAGGGAACGGAAGGATTATAAATATCCATGTCTTTTAGTCCGGAAAATTCTTGAACTATTCCTTGTGGTTTCGTTATAATGTTTTCAAATTCCCTGTATAATAATTTTACATTTACAGGTTCTTCGTTATTGTTCTTCATGTCAATCCTCCTTAAACACAATAAAAAACTGCATTGGGCGAACTTCATCTTTCGGTGTTAATTATTGTTTCCTCTTTTGTTACCTTGGTTCCCCAACGAAGTGATGATTTTATTATACATATGCCACATATTAATGTCAACTTATTTTATTTTTATTTACATTTTAACCAAATCAAATCTATATATGATGTTTTCTATCTTTTTCTGTTAGCTAACATATTTGATATTGCAATAATATTAGTTAACATGTATAATTAACTAAAGCTAATTTTGTATTACCAAAGATAAGGAGACTCTATGAGCAGTAAAAAAGTATCCATGCAGACAATTGCCGATTACCTTGATATTTCAAAGGTCACAGTATATAAAGCATTAAATAATCAACAGTACGTCAGTGATGAGCTTAAGGAAAAGATATTACAGACTGCAAAAGACTTAGGCTATCATAAGTCATCAACAAAAAGCACGGTGCTGTATAACAGTCTGGCTTTTGTTGTTCCTAAACGTTTTTTTCTGGAGGATGAAGGATTCTATACTTCCATCTTTTACCACTTGAATAACTTTTGTCAGAATGAAAACCAGTCACTTGCTTTATATGTTGTCAACAGTGCGAATGAAAATGACGGTATCCTGCCTGCAGCCTTGACCTCCTCTGGCTGTGACGGTATTTTTATCGCCGGTGAAATGAAAAGCGAATATATACATAGCCTGAGTACACTTGGTATTCCCATGATACTGATAGATTTCTACAAGCCTTCTTTTAATATTGACTGTATCATAGCCGATAATTTTTTTAACGGCTTTACCGCGACCAATTACCTTATAGAGTATGGTCATACTAAAATCGGGTTCGTCGGAAATCCCAATCAGACCTCCAGTATCTCAGACCGTTTTTTTGGTTATCAGAAGGCTTTATCAACCCACGACCTGAGCTTTAACATTGCCTGGCATCTGGTCAATAATAATCCTATTACCGGAATCTATACTCTGGATACTTTTCTTCCCAAGGAGCTCCCAACAGCTTTTGTCTGTCATTGTGACAGATCCGCATATTTTCTGACGCAGAGATTGAACATGGATGGCATCAAGGTTCCAAATGATATATCTGTTGTAAGCTTTGATAATACGACTCTTGCAGAGAATTCAGACCCTCCGCTGACGACAATTGATATCAGCACTAGAACGCTGGCCAAGGACTCCTATAGGCAGCTTTGCAGCCGAATTATGGACAAAACGATTCCCGTGCAGAGAATATACATTGCCTGTAATATAATTGAAAGAAAATCAGTGCAAAGACCGCGCATGTCCTAGCATGCAGCGGTCTATTAAATTTACCTAGATTCCTTCTTCTCTTCCAAATACCTCATTAACCTTCAAAGTATGCTTCAATCTTATTCAACTCTTACTCTAACTGTTCCAAAAGACCGCCAAACATGCTGTAAGCACTGACTGTTTCAGAGCATTACATCTGCCTCTTAAGACTGTCAATCTTTATTCTGTTTCACCAATCACCCTTTCAAGCTTATAATATTCCACTTGCACACCTCTATATCCTTTTAACTGGATCTAGCCGCTTGTTACTACCAAAATCAATAAAAAATAAAGTACATTAAAAGCTAAAAAACATGATTGTGGATAACACAGGGATTTTCTGTTCTTTTTTAAAAAAAGAATCATCATTTTTCAACAAAGAGAGCTGCAAAAAAGTAATTGGGTAGAGTATTTTTTTACATCACCTTTAATAATTCGGGTTACTTTAATTCAAAAAGCATTATTTCATTCTAGCTTTGTTAGTAGTAGATTTAACATTGAAACTATAACTTTCTAAAAAAAATGAATGCAATTTTTCTGCATTCATTTTTTGACTAATCATTCCACTTTTTAAGTTTGTTTGAAATTCCATCAAAGCACCTGTTGTAGAAACATAATCATCACTACGAATAGCAGCTCCCTGCCCCAATAGTTTTCTATCTGTAATGTGCTTAATGTTATGTTTACATCTTTCCAAATGATCGTTATGCCTTTTATGTTTGGCGTATAGCGATGTCTATTATACTTCAATAACAACGGAGCTCATCTTAGAGGCAGTCATAAATTCATGTTTTAATGTCAAATCAACAATTATAATCTTAGTCACAAATCATCCTGGTGCTTCTTGGAAACCTGATTTCAAAAGTCGTTCCTTTCCCGATATTACTGCTTACTTCGATTCTTCCTCTGTGCTCTTCTACGATCCATTTAGCAATCGCCAGTCCCAGTCCGGTTCCTTTTCGGTCTCTGGCCTGGTCTGCACGGAAGAACCTCTCAAAAATATGTTTCTGCTCTTCCTCATCAATACCGATTCCATCATCTTCGATAATTGTAATTGTCTCATCATTCCGTTGTACAATGGATATCCATACATGTCCGGAACTCTTTCCGTACTTAATTGCATTTTCTATAAAATTCAGCATCAGCTGGGTTATAAGACTTTGGTCTGCTTCGATGTGTATTGTTCCTGTGTTTTTAAAGGATACTTCAATATTGGCATCTTTTGCCATGTCCTCCAGCTCTTCTATTACATTTTCAATGACCTCTGATAAATCAATTGTTTCCATTACTAATTTATATCTTCCCTCATACCCTCTGGTAAGTGTCAGCAGCTGTGAGATAATGGTATTCATTCTTCTGCTTTCTTTGTCGATCACTTCAAGGGACTTTTGTAAATCACCTATGGTGCTCTCTGATTCGATCTCCTTTAGCAGGGTATCCGTATAAGCCATTATAATAGAGACCGGTGTACGTAGTTCATGTGATGCATCCGAAGCAAATCTCTTTTCTTTTTCAAAAGATTCCTCAAGCCTTTCCAGCATATCATTAAAGGTATCAATAAGTTCATTTACTTCATCATGGCTGTGGTTCCCTGTAATTCGATTCGAAAGATCATCTCTTCCGATTGATTTTGCTGTCTTTGTTACTTTTGTTATTGGATATAAGGCTTTTTTGGCAATCAGCAGACCACCGAAAATCGTAATAATAAAATAAAACGGTACGGCAAATGCGATCATCAGCTTGATCTGCCCCAATGTTTTATTTACGGAATCAAGATTGTAGTATACTCTGATCTTTGCTACAATTCTTCCTTCTTTTTGAATATTCTCATCAAGTACGATCCATTTCATTCCATCGAATGTGGAACGTCTTACCGCCCCAGTTTCAAAGGCAGAAAAATCAGTTAAATCAAGTAAGCTGTTTTTGTATATCAACGTATCATTCATCGAATATACTATCGTCGGTGTATCTTCCGATATTGCAGTATTCTCATCCCAGCTTACCGCATTGTTCTCATATTCAATCCCGGTTTCTGCGAGAGATACAATACTCTCCGCTGAGCTTTCTGCCTCACCATAAAGGGAATTTGATATGGAACTATACAGAACCGGAAGAAAGATCAGCAGCAGAATACTGGTCAAAAGAGTATACCATAACATCATTTTTGTCCGTATTTTCATAATGGAAATTCTCCTTTTCTTCGCTTTATACTTCCACTTCATGCCGCATCACATACCCGAATCCGCGTATGGTATGAATCAGCTTTATTTCAAATTTTTTATCAATTTTACCTCTGAGATATCTTATATATACGTCCACAACATTGGAATCGTATTCAAATTCATTATTCCATACATGATCCGTTATCTGTGCTCTCGTTAAAATTCGCCCCTGGTTTCTCAGCAGATACTCAAGCAAAGCATATTCCTTCGATGTCAGCTGAATGCTCTGTCCGCTTCTTGTAACAATATGTTCATCAACGTTCATCGTCAGATCTTCCAGTGTCAGCACATTATCTTTGATTTCGCTCTGTCGTCTCATCAGCACGCGAATTCTTGCCAGAAGTTCATCGAAGGCAAATGGTTTAACAAGATAATCATCTGCTCCTGCATTCAGCCCCTTTACTCTGTCTTCGATACTATCCCTTGCTGTTAATATGAGTATATTCGTCTTGTTGCCCCTGGCTCTTAATTTTTTCATAAGCTCAATACCGTTTAATTTCGGAAGCATCAGATCTAGGATGATGCAGTCATATTCAAGGGCGTCTGCATAGTCAAAGCCGCTCTCTCCATCAGAGCAGTTATCCACTTCAAATCCTTCGGAATGCAATCGCTTCGTTATAATATTCTGTAAGGAATCATCATCCTCAATCACAAGTATTTTCATATTGTCTCCCATTCCTGCGCTTATCTTTGCGCATAATAAGTTCGTGCCGCTATTGTACACATTCGTCTGTTGTCTTCGATATAAATGAATATTCAAAATCCGCTGAACTACGATATCATCTTCTGACTCCGAATATCTTCTTTTCTTCCTTTTATCTTCTTTCCTTCCTTTTCTAATAATTATTCTAGCACAAACAGATGATAATCCAATGAGAAATTATCATTTCTTTATCATCGGTTTCTCATTTTCGTTTTGTATGATCTGGTTATAGAAACAAAGATAAGAAAAATAAGGAGGTCCGAATATGTTAATAACAAAAGATCTAACAAAAAAATATCAGGATTTTACAGCTGTGGATCATTTAAATCTAAAAGTCAATGATGGAGCAATCTTTGGTTTTCTTGGTCATAATGGAGCCGGGAAGACAACCACACTTTCCATGCTCACCACTCTGATTCTTCCAACAACGGGAACCGCAACCATTGATGGTTACGATATCGTTAAGGATAATCTACAGGTCAGAAATCTGCTGGGTTACCTTCCTGAAAATGTAATGCTGTACGGAGATCTGACGGCACGGGAAAATCTTCAGTTCTTTGGTAAACTGGCAAATGTCAAAGATATAGACCGAAACATAGAAGAAGTTCTATCATTGCTTAACTTTACAAAATGGACGGATAAAAAAGTTAAGACATTTTCAAAGGGCATGCGACAACGTATAGGAATTGCCCAGGCCATTCTTCACAAACCAAAGATCCTGTTCCTTGACGAACCGACATCCGGTCTTGATCCACAGGGAACCAAAGAGATCCGGGACATCCTGCTTCAGATCAACAAAGACTGGGGAACAACGATCTTCATGAATACTCATCTTCTGTCTGAAGTTACCAAGATATGCACCGATATTGGTATCATAAGTCACGGCAAACTGCTGGTATCAGAATCCATTGCTAATTTAACAGCAAATTTCAAAGAAGAAAAATCACTGGAGGAAATCTACTTCAAAATAGAAGGAGGTGGAATCAATGCATAACAGTAAAATAATCGCGGCAAAGGAATTCAGAACAGCTTATAAGGATAAAGTATTTATTATGATCGTTCTCTTATTTCTGCTGATGTCCATTGCTTCTGTCTATATCGGTTCCACTACAAAGAATGCAGAGCTGAAAGCATACCAGGATATTGTCAGTGTAATACAGAGCGAAGGCGGGGCCTTACCCGCAGCACCGGAGATCTTCCCGCTGGCAATTCTAAAGAACATTATCACCTACATTACCATGATCGGTGCAGTACTTGCGATTTTTCTTGGATTTGATTCCTTTAGCAGCGAGCGTGAAAATGGTACCTTGAAGCTCTTACTATCAAAACCTGTTTACCGCGATCAGTTGATCACTGGTAAGCTTCTGGGTGCCGGTGTAATAATCGGCGGTATTCTAATTGTAACTCTGCTGTTCAACCTGACTCTATTTATCGTAACGACCGGACTTTTGCCTGGTGTCAATGAAATCCTGCGACTGGTGATATTCTTCTTCCTGGCCTTCGTCTACATGATGTCTTTTTATATTGTTACCTTGTATGTTTCGATTCGGACGCAGGACAGAACCTCAGGTTTTCTCATCATGATGGTCCTGTGGGTATTTATCAGCTTTGTAATCCCGCAGCTTGCAGACACACAGAAGAACTTCGCTTATGCCCTGAACAGTATAGCGAGCACGGTAACGCAGATTCCAAGCGATACCGCCCTGTCAAAAACAATTGAATATTTTTCACCGGCCGTTCAGTTTAGTAACGTCAGCGGCGACTTGTTACAGACCGTTTCTGCTACTGCAACTACATCCGTCGCATCTGTATTAGGAAAGAACCTGCCGGCACTCCTTGATCTGTTCTTCCCTGGAATTTTATTTCTTATTCTTTCCTATACAAGGGTTCAAAGGGAGGATGCCATATGAAAACTAAATTGAAAATACTTCCGGCTCTTCTTTTTACAGCACTGCTTTTTACCGGCATGTTACCTTCACAAGCTACCTTCGCATCTGCTGGAACACAAATCACCGCGGCCAATGAAATGGTGTCCGGAGAGACCACTAGTACAACAATTGCGGTCTGGAATACCGATACCGCAGAACATACCTATACCTTGACTTACGATTATCTTCCGGCTGATTTTCACGGGTACTTTATGCAGAATAACACAGTTACTGACACCGTTACGATTCCGGCGTCCGAATCTGCTGTACTGGCTTTCCTCGTGGATGTACCGGCTGATACTACAACGAAAGAACTTCATATATCTCTTAATGCTGTAAAAGAAGACGGCACTGCAAATACTTTTCCGGTCACCTACACGTTAAATAATGAATATGGTGTTGTCATTTCAAATAACGTTACACTGATAAAAGCAACGAATGGTGACACGATTACCCTTGATATCGGCGTTACGAATACCGGCACCAGGGATCTAAGCGGGCTGGCACTTTCTGTGGATGCTCCCTATAAATGGATCACAGAGAATATCACTCCGGAAAATATAAGTTTAAAAGCGGGTGAAACAGGCGTTTACAAAGTCAGCCTTATCATCCCCACATCCGGTCAGGCTGGTGAATATCCGGTAAAACTTACCTGTTCGAATGATCAGGTCACAAGCAGTGAGCTGGTCGCATCAGTCGCAGTATCAACAAGCGTCCAGTACTTCTGGTGGATCGCAGGAGTTGTCGCAGTCGTACTTGTTTTCACCTTACTATATTTTAAAAAACATGGAAGGAGGTAATGCTATGAAACCAATCAGAACAATCCTGAAAAAAGAAATATCCGATGCTGTTCGAAATAAGCTTTTTCTGGTGATTCTCGGTATGTTACTGGTTCTTACAATTGTGTCAGTCGTCCTTGGCGCTTTTCAGGTAAAAGCAAATCTGGATGCTTATAATCAGTCCGTTTCATTCTTAAAGTCACTTGGTAAAACAGATTTTCCGGCTGCTCCAAACTTAAACCCGCTGGCTTCCTCAAAGAACTTTGTTAATTATATCGGACTGCTCGGTGCACTAATGGCAATCATTCTTGGAAATGCCGCCATTGTGAAAGAAAAGCGGAATGGTACGCTGAAGCTGATCTTATCGAGACAGATCTTCCGTGATAAATATTTAAATGGAAAAATCCTTGGCAATCTGACCCTTTTATTCTCCATATCCATGTTTACTTTTGTAATCAGTCTGGCCTCGGTAGCTTTCATCAGCACCGTTTCACTGACCCTGGATGATATCACCCGCATGCTTGCATTTTTCATAATGTCTTTCCTGTACATGAGTGTGTTCTTGATCCTGGGTGTATTACTGGCCGTTGCAATACCAAACGGAAATAAAGCATTGCTTGTAACGGTAATTATATGGCTGATCTTTTCCTTTATCCTGCCGCAGATCGGTGACACAATGGATATGGATAACCAGCTTCCGGGAGGCTTTTTCTCCGCCATGGGAATGAACAAGGCGGATACACAAAAAGTATTAGATAACTTCAAGTTCTACGAAACAGCCAGGGACAGCATTGAACAAATGTCACCTACAAAGCACTACGAACGTGCAAGCTTTGCTCTGTTGAATGTCAAGCCTGGCTTTGAAACAAATACAACATTACAGATCTTATCCATAAAATGGATCGATCTTCTCGGATTACTTGCCCCAATCATCGTTTTATGGCTGATAACCTATGTAATCTTTTTGAAACGGGAAAACATTTATCAGGAATAATCCGCAGGGACCAATCCGTATATATCATGGGTGCAACATACCTTTTGACCCCAAATCATTATTCAAAAATTCCATACCAGAAGTTATTACCATCAAACATTAATAACAAACAAATCATATAAAAATCAGGAGGAAATAAATCATGAAAAAATCAATAACAGGAATCATCCTTGTAGCAATGGTACTTACCATATTAGGCGGCTGCGGACAAAGCAGCACTCCTTCAACGTCCCAGACAACAGCAATTTCAAGCACCTCGGCCTCAAATTCAGCTTCTGGCACTTCTGCATCTTCTTCAACTTCATCTTCGACTTCTGCAGATGCAACAGCCGCAACAACCGATCAGACAACAGCTTCAACTGCTGATTCCTCTGCTGTTACAGCCGATGACCAGGACGGGGATGGTATTCCTGATCTTGTTGAGAAAACATATGGAACCAATCCACACACTGCCGATACCGATGGCGATGGGACAAATGATGTGAATGATCAAACACCGGTATACACAGACAATCTGATCAGCGAAACCAGTTCCACTGTACTTCCTATAACAATTAAGGATGCTCGTGTTGAAGACAATGCCGCAGCAGATCATCTGGAAATCACATTTAAGAACGATGGGACAACGACATTAAGTAACTTTGATATTTACTATACAATCACAGATAAAGTTAACACCGATCAGGTCGAAGGATACTATCAGAAGTTAGACGGCTTATCCGTTGCAGCAGGAGAAAGTGTTACGTTGCATTTTGACAATAACGTAGACCAGGCAAATCATTATTACGGTAATATGAATGGATTATATGGTACTTCCTCAAACGGTCTTACCTTTGCCATCAGCCTTCATGCCGCAGGATATCAGCCGGTAACCTTTACTGTAGATAAAGCTGACGGTACAGCAGAAGTTGCGGATTAATACTCTCACCTTATTCTCAGATTCAGCTTATATAAATCTCAGCATGAAGCAGTAAGATTAAGATACAAAAGGTGAACAAACCTTATCAATAAAATCTTACAATTATGGAGGAAATGCGAATGAAGAAAAGAAATCTTGTTTTATCATTTGTTGGCATACTGTCAATGATAGCTGTCGTTAGTGCAATTCCGGCAAGTCAGCTCATCAGTGCTAAAACAACCACAACCCCGGCTGCAACAGCAGAAACAGATACAGAAGAGAAAGATGATGACGCAGCACTTGCTAATATGACGGTTGCTCTTACCGAAGATCAGGCTAAAACAATTGCCCTTGCATCCATACAAGACGGAAGCTTTGTAGCAATTGAATTAGAAGATGAAGACGGTGCAGCGGTATACGGTGTTACTGTTTCATCCGGAACTACAGAAAGCGATGTGAAAGTTGATGCCAATACCGGCGATATCCTGAAGACGGAAGCCGGTGGTGATTCAGAGGAAATTGATGCACAAGATACTGATACAGAAGAAAATGACACAGAAGATCAGGATGGTGCAGACAACGAAGATAATGACAGCACAGAAAACGAAACTGAGGTAAATGAGTAAACTCATCTTTATGAGATAACATAAATTTTACACCTTTTGTAACAATACTCTCATAACAAATGGGAGTATTGTTTTCTTCATTCTTCAAAAACTTGATACCGCTTTATGGCATCACATATAATAAGTAAAGGACAAGATAAACAGACTAGAAAGGACACACTATGTTTCGAAAGAAAATTAAATCTATGAATTATTTTATCTCTCTGTTTCTGCTGTTATTTGACCAAACCACGAAAATCCTCGTGTTCTATACTGCTCCATATAATGTGAATGTGTCAGAAAATAGTATTTTATCTATCCACGCTGTTTTTAATAACTATGGAAATTTTGCAAATGCAAAATGGCAGCTTGGGTATTTCCCTTATTTTTTTATTCTGATAAACATTGTTTTGATCTTCCTGATTCTATTCGCCTATGATTTTCTAAAAAGTAGACTTTGTCTAGGGCATAACAGTAAATCATATGATTTTCTATGGTGCCTGATGCTTGCCGGAACGTTAGCTTCTTTCTTTGATAAAGTATTCTGGAATTATACTTTGGATTTTATCAGTATAAAAAATCTTGCCGTATTTGACCTGAAGGACCTTTATTACATCATTGGAATCACCGGATTAATAGCACTTATCTTCCGCTCAGATTCAAAAAAACTAGTAAACAAATGTAATATCTCAACGAAAGGATTGCCATGAATCATAAGGATATACTGATTATTGAAGACGATAAAGCAATTGTCAGAATTTTAGAGCTGGAGTTAAAATACGAGGGGTACTCTTTTGACATTGCTTATGATGGAAAAACCGGATTACAGCTTTTTTCCGGTGGCAATTATACCCTTGTTCTGCTGGATCTTATGCTTCCCGAAATCAGTGGTATGGAAGTCTGCAAAAAAATCCGGGAAAGCTCAAACACAATTATTATCATGCTGACGGCGAGAAGAAATCTAACAGACAAAATAAGAGGTCTGGATCAGGGTGCTGATGATTATATAACCAAACCCTTTGAACGTGAAGAACTCTTTGCACGAATAAGATCCGGGTTACGCCGTGGTCAGTTCCAGGCTCAGATCCAGGATCTTCATATCTGTAATAATTTAAAAGTCAATACCTTAACAAGAGAAGTGTCAAGAAATGATGTTTTTATTGAATTGACCAAAACAGAATATGACCTGCTCGAGTGTCTGATTCTGAACAAAGGAATCGTACTGACCAGAGATCAGATACTTGAACAGGTCTGGGGATATGATTTTCAGGGTGACACGAATATCCTGGATGTTTATATACGTTATCTTCGCAATAAAATTGATTCTCCCTTTGATGAAAAACTAATCAAAACCGTTCGAGGTGTCGGTTACACCTTGAAGGAGCAGGCACATGAAGCATCGAATTAAGATAAAACGGATTTCTTACCGGCTTGCATTTATGTATGCCTGTATCTTTTCCATTGCCCTGCTCTCTGTTAATACAGCTACCTATATCAGTGTATCCATCTACATCAATCAGACAGCGGCCAAACAAATAGAAATGATAAACGCTGCCATACGCAGCGAGCTTCGTACCAAAAATGATCTTGATGAGATTGACCTTGAGAGCATTTCACAGACAGCCGAAAATATCGGTTCAAGAATTCTGGTTAATGATGTAACGGTTTATAATACCTTTGAAGAATTTAATCAGGTATTACCTGAAGTAACAACAGGCACAGCGAAATATCTGACAGAAGATGCTATGAAAATAATATATCTCAATGAAGTAATAAGAATTGATGGTGTTGGCACGGTACAAATACAGAATATGAAGGCTATGGATAACGAGCAGGCTTACCTTCATATGCTTTTAAATATTATGGCAATTGTTGACTTTTTTATTCTGATACTATCAATAGGATTAGGAATCTTTATCAGCAAAAAAGCATTAAAGCCAATTGATCAGATAACAAAACAGGCCAAAATGATCCATGTCAATAATCTGTCGGGACGGATCAACATTGCAGGTCCGGAGGATGAATTAAAAAGACTTGCAGATACCTTTAATGAAATGCTTGAGAATATTCAATATTCCTATGAACGCCAGAATCAGTTCACATTAGATGCTTCCCATGAACTGGCAACCCCTTTGGCCGTAATCAAAGGGTATATTGAACTTATCGACAGCTGGGGAAAAGAACAGCCTGATGTACTTGAGGAAGGGATTCAATCCATCAAAAGAGAATCAAGGAATATGTCCGGTCTTTTAGATACTTTGCTCTATCTGTCTCAAAACGAAACTGATCAGATTACACTTGATTATCAGACATTCATCCTCCAGGATCTGATCAGTGAAGTAGTTACGGAAACCCGAATGCTGACACAGATTCATTCAATCGAACAGATCACATCTTCGGATATCTCTCTTCGGGCTGATCGAAATCTGATTAAGCAAATGCTTCGCGCGCTAATTGATAACTGTATAAAGTACACGCCTGCCAAAGGAACCATTTCATTAGGGTATACCTATACAAAAACCCAGATAATAATAAATGTTCAAGACACCGGTATCGGCATCCCAGAGGATGAACTTCCGCATATTTTTGACCGTTTCTTTCGTGTTGATAAAGCAAGATCCCGATCGGAAGGCGGCTTTGGACTCGGGTTATCCATTGTCCAGCTAATTGTACGAAGTCATAATGGAACAATTACAGCATCAAGTCAGATAAATTCAGGTACCGTAATGACAGTCCGTCTTCCCAGATTGTAATCTTTGGGAATACGGACTGTTTATTTGCTATCCGCACTGACCTTATTTCTTCTATGATAAAATAACATAGAAGTTATTTTATATGGAATCGCTTCAATGAAAAAAGATATGATTTCTGATTTTAAAAGCTTAACAGAGCTGGCAGACAGCAGAATGTATGAAGATAAGAAAAACCATAGTGCAAAGAAACATTAATCTATACGGAATCTCTTTTTCTTCCTGCAAACTGTAATAAAACGACAAGAAGAATTCCCCCCTGATACTCCGGGTACACTATCAGCAAGTGCCATACAAATTCCATTAATAAACTGTCGAATCATTCGTCTCTTCCTCTACAATGTATTTTCACTGCGTACTCTATTCTCGGATATAATTTCCCTGTAATAGTCATTCAATTGCTGCCCTACCTTATTTAATGATCTCTTGTCCAATACGCGGTATCCTTCTTCCACTACGGATGGATACTTATATTCCAGTATATTGACACTCTGCTCTACAAATGATATGAAATCACCCGCTTTATATACCTGTTTCCCTTTTTCAAGCCAATCTGAATAGACTGGTATATCACGCAGCAATACCGGTATTTTCATGGCAAGTGCCTCGAGCACAACAATTCCCTCTGTTTCTTCCTTTGATGGAAAAAGGAATAAATCGCAGCTCCCATAAGCTTCACGTAAAATTTCTTTCGTTACATATCCTGCAAACCTAAGATTCGGCACTTTTGTCTTTACCGCTTTTCTTATTCTTCCAGGTACTGTATATAAATTAGTTTCTCCAAACCAGATGAACTTATACTGTGGCAGATACTCTGCAAGCTTCACAAAATCTTCAATACCCTTCCTGTCGATGATCAACCCCGCAGACATTATGATTTTATCATCTTTTCCATATCCAAATTTTTCTCGAAAATGATTTCTGTCTACTAAATCTGTATTATAATAATCAAGATCAATACCGTTTGAAATCACTTCAATTCGTTTTTTGATACCATACCCAAGCAGCAATTGCTTCGCATATTCTGTCGGCGTAATAATTGCATCTGCACTGTTGTAGCACACTTTGATCCATTTTCCGAACAACCCATCAAATAGATTTGAACCAAGAAAGGAATTCTTGAAATCTTCTTTTGTAGAATGCGCATGATAGATCACCGGAATTCCTTTTCTCTTTGCCAGCTTCGCCATCCATAAAGATTTCGGAAAAACCGTATTGATATGTAGGATATCCGCTTCTGCAAGACACGTTACAATGATTATTCCTTTCTTACCCGCTGCTTCCCTTTGATGATATAATGCTCGTCCTACACCACTTTTTTCAATTAACTTCTGCATACCAGAATATAAATAAACATTCAATTTCATATCTCCTTTTAAGCTGCCAGTCCAAGCACAAACTGAAAAATAGTTTTTAATCCCATACTATACAAAAAAATGGCTGCTGGTTTTCCAAGTAAAATAATAATCGTAAATTTTTTTATTGGCATCTTGCTTATTCCCGCGAGATAGCAGAGAAAATCATCCGGTGCTACCGGAAGAAAAATCAACAGGGCAAAAATTTTTTCAAACTGATTTTCTTTCAGCAAATATTTACTGTATTTTTCATAAAATCTGCTGCCGATTGTCTCTTTGACAAATTGCTGTCCAAAATGCCTTGCAAGCAGAAAAGCCCATATTGAGCCAATGCAAATACCTATATAATTAAAGAAAAATCCTGTAACCGGTCCCCAGAATAAGACTCCATAAACACAGCCTACTGCGCCCGGCAGAATCGGGAATACCACTTGTAAAGCCTGAATCAGAACAAATAAGACCGGTGCAAATATACCGCAGCGTTCCAGAAAGCCTCTCATCTTTTCCTGATCGGTAAAAATGCCGTTTTTATAAGCAATGAAAGTAAATATTACAAGAAAAACCGTACCTGAGATAAGAAGGAATTTCTTATGTTTATCAAGCAATTGAATGAATCTCTCCATACGTTTCACATCCCTTTTTTCTTATCTCATCCCGAACTAATACTTGATATATTTTCTCAATATTTTGTCCAAACTCTTCTCTTGAGACAATGCTTGTATTTTTCTCTATGTTTCGTGCCATGACACTTTTTTGTTCTTTATGAAACAGCAAATCATAATACTGTATAAACTCCTGTTCGTTTTCATAAGAATACCCATTCGTTCCTTCATTCAGAATATCTTTTTGACAATCATCATGACGTACCAATAATGGTTTTCCTGCGGCAAGTGCTTCAGAATAAGTCAATCCCTGTGTTTCACTAGTGGAAGCACAAACAAAAACGTCCGCTAATGCATAGATATTTTCTATTATGCTCCAGTGTACCGCTCCTGTAAAAATGATATAATTCCCTAAATCATTTTCTTTAACATAAGCCTCTAACTCTTCTCGTTCCGGCCCATCTCCTGCAATCAGCATTCTTACAAGCGGATCTTCTCTAACAATTGACCGTACAATCCTTAAAAGTTCCATTACATTCTTTTCTTTTGACAGCCTACCTACACTGAGCAGGATATGGTGTTCTTGTTCTAATTGATATTGTTTCCTAAATTCCTGTATTACCTCTTCCTTCGTACTTTGAAATTTTGACACCGATATGCCTGTCGGCTGTATGATAATATCTCTTTTCACTCCATAATCCAGTAACAAGTTTCTCACTTTTTGTGTTGGTACAACCACCTCATCAGCATAATTGCAACAGATCCTGCTGAGGCTTCTTACCATCCCTTTCAGCTTTGCGCTTCCCGGTACCTTCAGATAATGTGTGTAATCTTCATAGATGGTGTGATAAGTATGCACAAGAGGTATATCAAGTTTACCTGCTGCTTTTCTTCCGATATATCCAACCGAAAACTCTGTCTGTGTATGAATTACATCCAGATGCAGGCATTCAATTAAGCGAAACCATCTATGAAACGACTGACATCCCACCCGTCTTTCTTTTAACAGAATAAACGGTATGCTTTTCATTCGGAACACATTTGTCTCTGCCTCTTTCATATCTTTATTACTTACGGTAAATATAAAGACATTGTTCCCTCTTCTTTCTAATTCTTCTTTTAGCTGATAGACTGAATTCGCTACTCCATTTATCTCAGGATAATAAGTATCAGTAAAAATGCCAACGTTCATTTAAACACCTCTTTTCACTCTGCTGCACATACTATACTATAGGCTGCTAAACATTTATAAGGTATTTTCTAAACATTTTCTAAACAAAAAATGCCGTAAGCAATTCCTGTTCCGGAATCATTTACAGCACCTTTCTTCACGTTTAATAAATTCTTTACATGTTCAGACGGTATCCGGCTCCCCAAATGGTTTCTATAATCTGAGGATCTTTGGGATCTTCTTCAATTTTCTCTCTGATTCGGTTCACGTGAACGGTTACGGTAGCACTGTCCCCTACATAATCATAACCCCATATTTTCTCGAATAAGGCTTCCTTTGAAAACACAATATTGGGATTCATAGCAAGAAATTTCAAAAGCTCGAACTCACGATGAGGAAATTTTATTTCTTCCTGTCCTTTTAACACCTTCCAGCTTTTTGTCTGAATATGAACATTACCAATGGTAATTGTCTGCTCTGCTCCAGCTTCCTCTATCGTATCGCACCCTCTATGTGTCAGGCGTTCATATCGTTTCAGGTGACACTGTACTCTTGCAATCAGCTCAGCCGGATCAAACGGCTTTGCAATATAATCATCAGCCCCAAGTCCTAATCCTCTGATTTTGTCAATCGTTTCTGTCTTTGCTGTTACCATAAGTATCGGTATATCAATCTGGCTTCTTATTTCTCTGCATATTGCATA
Source organism: Clostridia bacterium (assembly GCA_003249225.1). Lineage (GTDB taxonomy): Bacteria > Bacillota > Clostridia > Lachnospirales > Lachnospiraceae > SZUA-448. The sequence continues at coordinate 50,452 of QKJQ01000026.1, forward strand.
TCCGTCTATACCCGGCAGCATCAAATCAAGGATCAACAAGTCAAACTCTTCGCTGGTAAGAAGCGATAATGCATTCCTTCCATCCTTTTTCACCACGACTTCAAAGCCACTGACTTCCAGATAATCTCGCTCAATTAAAGCTATTTCATCGTCATCTTCTATGATCAATATTTTTGGCATTCCTTATCTCCTTTGTTACGTCCACTACGCTAATGGAATCTCTATCTCAACACAAAAACCTTGCCTTACTTTTGCTGTAATTGTTCCCTTTTGTTCCTCGATTATATATTTGCACACATACAATCCCAGTCCGCTGCCTTCGTTTTTACTGTTTCTGGACTCATCACCTCTATAGAATTGATCAAATACATACGGCAGTTTTTCTTCTTCCATTCCAATTCCATTATCCTTAAACTCTACCCTTATTGTTTTCTCAGTTTTTATCATCTGAATATGTAGTTTCAATTCGGCAGCATCTGCGTATTTTATACTATTTTCAATCAGATTATCGAAAACACGTTTCATCTGTTCCACATCTATATTTACCGGATACTCCGTTTTTTCAAACTCGAGAATCATTCTGTAAGCACCAGTTTGTTCTTCTTCCTGTTTGCCATCTGCGTACTTTTTCAGCCAGATTCCAAAATCAACCTTCTGAATAAAAAATGGCATATTCCCTGTTTCCAGCTTCGAGAAAAAAAACAGCTTTTGAAGAAGTACTTCCATATCACATGCTTTCTGATAAGAAATCGAAAGATACTGCTTCTGTTTTTCCGGTGTTGAAGCAACGCCATCCATGATTCCTTTAATAAAAGCTTTTACAGAAGTAAGCGGTGTACGAAGATCATGCGATATCCCTGTTATCATCTCTGTCCTTGCTTTTTCGTACCTTTCCGATTGTTCAATCCCTTTTTTCAGACTGTACTGCATCTGATTAAATGTCTGGCATACTTCTTCGAACTCATCTTTCTGGTCATAGAAAATTGGTTCTTCAAAATTCCCGTTCTTAATCCTTATTGCAGCATTGTTCAGCTCGTCAACAGGCATCATAATTCTCTTAATCATCATTCTGGTAAAAATCTGACTGCAAAAAAACAAACCGGCAATAACAATAATTCCTGCTATTATAAAGACAATAATGAACATTTCGAACATCCCTCTGTCCATTCCTAAAAATGTCAGATCCAGCGGACAATAGGCTGCATAAACATAGTAATCTATGGAATTTACATTCACCAGGCATTTCATAATTGTAACTTTTTCCATGCTGTAAAGCTTTATCTGCTCACCGGATATACTCGTTTTTTCCAGTTCTTCTATGCATTCTCTCTCACTGTGTCTAATATTTGAGTATTGCTCCGTTAAATCAGTGTTCGTTACATAAAGTTCAAAGTTGTACGATTCAAGATTTCTGCTTACTTCATCCCAGCTAACAGGATTTTGCTGTTCTTCCTTTAATAAAGACATAACAGCATAGGTGTCATCAGATAACTCTGCGTTTTGTTCAATCACATTCATGAACTCGTCCTTAAATAACGATATGCTTAAACTTCCAATTCCAAACAGTATCAACAACGAGATCAATACCATTGCTGCGTTGGAAATGAATATTTTCTTCTTCATTGTCATAAATCAGATTCTCCTCTGCGCTCTAATTCGTTTCAATTCAATGTACACATTTCCAAGCACCCATACAACGATTGCAATACCACTTCCAATAAGGACGCCGCCGATTACATCCGTTGGATAATGTACCCCTACATATAACCGCGAAAAACCAATCAAGGCTGCAAGCAGCAAAGCAGGTACTCCGTACTTCTTTGGCAGACCGCAAAACAAAACCATCGCTGAGGCAAAAGAACTCCCGGTATGACCGGATGGAAAAGAGTAATCATTCAAAGTGCCGATTAGTGAAGTAAGTCCCTGTACCACTTCATAGGGCCTGACCCGTGCAATCAGATTTTTAAGTATTACATTATCTATTATTGCGGCCAGAATAAGCGCTATCAATGACAGGATTCCTACTTTTTTAAATCGCTTTGAGAACATAAGAAGCAGTGATGCAAAAATCCATATTGCTCCATCATTTCCCAGATCCGTTACGAATATAAAAAAAGCAGTAAGGACCCTGTTCCTTAAAACCTCCTGAATCCATAGTAAAAATCCGCTATCCAACTGCATTAATTGCTGTAACATAAAAATCATCTCCTTCTTAGTTAAGCTGTATCATAATACGGACTGCTAAATAAGGAGATGATTTTTTCTAAACTTTTTCTAAATTTTCATTTGTATCCTGATAAACATATCATTATAACAAGATCTCGCTAATTTGAGCTGTTCAAAACATCCAGCGAAGCCGTCAGCACCAAATCGCACTTTGCGGTATCCGGATTGCTTGACCTTACAGCTGCCAGTACTTTATCTATCGTGCCATCGATATCAGACCATGTACTGCTATCGATTTTTCTAAGTTGAGATGCAGAAACATCCCAATCATGTTCCAGATCATTTGCCTTTGCTACTGCTGTTGTAAAGTCATTCTGATCAACTGCACTTTGAATCGCAGTCTCAAGATCTATATAGTCCGTAAGCTGTCCGCTTAAGGATACTACGGAGGAATCTGCCTGACTTGCAATGTTATTGCTGCACCATGCATACCCACCGATACCCAGAATCAGGAAGGCTCCGATTACTCCTGCAGTCTGGTAAAGCACTTTATGTCCGGTATCTTTTTCGGGCTCTTTTGACGCTGCTTCATTCTTTGCTTTTATGTCCATCTTTGTCGCAGTAAGGATAACAATGACTGTCAGAATAGCCAGAAGGAATATGATGCTTGTTACCGTTGTTCCGAGTCCTAATCCGCCGTATTTCTTTGGCTGTGACAGGTAATCACCAAGAGAAGCGCCCAATGGTCTTGTGAATACATAGGCAACCCAGAATGCCAGGACAGAATCCAGTTTGAAACGCTTCCAGATAAGAAACACACCAATAATAATACTTGCTACAATGATTCCTGTCAGAAGATATCCAAGCCCTAATTCTTCTGAATACAGATCTCCGACTGCTGTACCAAGCGCAAATGTAAACAAAATCGTGAGCCAGTAAAATGTTTCTCTTTTTCTGGTATAAACAGAATGAATCGAGAGTGTTTTTTCATTGATAAACCATAAAAGAAAGGTTGCTAATAACAATATGCTGAAAAAGATGGTGCTGTATATCAATGGTACGCCAATTCCATCTGTCAGATTGTCCGTTACCAGTGTTCCGAACACACTGATCAGAACGACTGTGATCCAGTACAGACCCGGTATGTATTTTTTGGCACGCATCTGAAAAGTAAGTGCAGCAAAAAAAGCGACACCCATGACAATTGTGGTAAGCGTCAGACCAAGTCCTACGTTTACGTTAATGAAATCCGAAAATGTTTCTCCTACCGTTGTACATAATATTTTTATGATCCAGAAAAATATAGTCACTTCCGGTACTTTACTTAGCATCTGCACATTCTTATCTTTTTGTTCTGTTTGTGTCATGTTTCAATCTCCTTAATTTTATTATATATATAGTTCAATACAGCAAAGCACCTTTTCTGTTGTCTTTCGCTCTGCCATAATAATTTTCACAGCTACACCAGCCCTATTCCAAGGCTTATGTTCTCACACACTGCTTCTTCCTGTAACAGATTCTTAATTCTGCTAATAACTTATGATCTGATAATTTCATTCCTTCCATTGCTCCTTTAAAACTTATTTACCTGTTACACGTATTTTTTTTCAATTGGTTGGTATAAAAAAAGAAATTCCTGAAATTTTCAATTGACCTTTAACTTTCAATCGAAAAAATCCGGAACTTCTAAAAACTTCATTCTTTTTTTACTAAAAATTATCTTGCTTGTTTTTCCCCGCAGCCGGAACAGAATGAATCATTTTTCGAAACATACATTCCACAGTTCTTACATCGATGTTCAATCTGCGAACCGCAATTGGTACAAAACTGATGATTCTTTTCCTGCGATGCCCCACACGCAGGACATACATTATTTCCGTTTTTGTACATAAGATAAACCAAGAGCCCTGCAATGTTGGTAATCAGAACGACGGTTCCCCAGAAGAATGGTTTAAGCTTTGCCTTCATGGAATTCTGGTAGACCCAGAGTGCAAGCAATACCCAGTAGATCATAATAATCAGTACCCCGACCGCTGCTGCGACAGAAAGTGCAGATTCTCCGCCTTCTGTTGTATACGGATTGCTGATGATATAGACTTTATATTCACCATTTCCCGATACAAGGTAGGTCAGCATGTACAATGTCTTTTCCGAATGGTTTTCTTCATAAAATGCAGCATCTTCATAATCTTTTTGTATCTTTTCAAAGTTAAAATCAAACACAGAAGATAATAAGAATTCTTCTCCCTTAACAAATTTGAACACGACATTTTCATCGATTGAATTCGCGAGGTAAGAATTCATATCTTCCACAGGAGAAAGAGAAAACTTCCCGCTTCCAAATTCTGATTTATTTGAAGAATACAGCACCTCATTTTTACCATTCAGTAATAATACATCGACCAGATTTTCTGAGCTTTCTGCGAGTTTATCCGCCTCCTTCCGAATGTCCTCTTCCTTCATGCTCTTTGCCGCTTCACTGAACTTTGAATACTGCCATGCATAGGAGAGGCTGTCACGAAATACAAAGCCGACACCTCCTGCCACAGCAATAACTGCAATTACAGCGAAAATTATATAAGTTCGTACTATTTTTTTAAAATTTAACTGCACGATTGAATTGCTAAGCTTGTTCATAAACAATGCCTCCCGACTGATTCAAGAATAGTGATGCCAGTACAAAAAAAGTTGGTGCTATGATAAAAACAGGCAGAAAGATAAGCAATATGCTGACACCAAAGAATACAAATATGGTTGGTATACTGACAACTGCAATGCATATAAGTATAAATAACCTGGCTTTGTCCCGCTCTCTCTTCATTTCTTTTATTTCGTCGCATTTTTTATTGATTTCCGGCCGTAAAAGCCGAATCAGCTGTTCTGAATCTGTCCTCATCTTTTCCTCCATTCCTGCGCATGTTTTCTACGCATATGATGTTTGTACTGAGAATTACGCAGGTACAAACTTTTGAAGTTGAAAGTGATTTTCTTTCAACTTTTTCCCTTTCTTTCTTCGTTAGCCGTTCTCCACTTTCGCAGCTTGACGGTTCCATCATGGATACGGCTTTTTATTGTCTTTTGCGGAACACCCATCTTTTCTGCTATCTCTGATAAGGTCATATCTTCTATATATTTCATTTTTATAGCCAATCCCTGCTCTAGCGGCAGCAAATCGATCATTCGAAGTGCTTCTTCATATTCCATTTTTGTTATCACTTCCATCTCAAAATTACCGGTGTCGTAACTCTTTATTTCTTCAATATCTTCCAGATAAACGTTGTTTCTCCGCATATAATCTATATAATTATTTTTTGCAATCGTCACCAGCCAGGTTCCAAGTCCAGCCGCTCCATTCACATCATATTTTTCAATATTCCGGATCATTTTCAAGAATGTTTCCTGACAGATATCCTGTGCTATATCTTCACTTCCTGAGGTTTTCAGGAGGAACTTTTGAACATAAGGATAGAACATTCGAATCAGCTCTTCAAATGCCTGCTCATCGCCGCGCTGACTGGCTTTTACAAGTTCTTTTTCGTTCAATGTGCCTCCTCCTTGTAATCGCATACGTTCCATTTACTTTGTTCAAACTCATCCATAGGATAATCACTTCGGATGGTGTATTTATTCCTGCAAGCATGAATCTCGCGGCATTCTGACCCCGATATCACTTTATTATGGATACTGCATAATGGAGGATGCTGGTAAGTCCCACGCTATATGCTGCAAGAGAAACCGGCTTCCCAAGTACAATTATAGAGATAAATTTTTTATACGTCATTTCTGTCAGACCTGCAAGATAGCAAAGAAAATCATCCGGTGCGACCGGAAAGAAGATTGCCAATGCAAACATCTTGTCAAACTTTTTCCCTTTTTCTGCCCAGCCTGCATATTTATCATATATTTTTTTGCTGACTATTTTTTTGACTAATGGATTCCCATAACGCCTGGAAAGCATAAAAGCCACGACTGATCCAACACTAACACCTATGTAATTATATAAAAATCCAAGCCACGGTCCAAAAAGGATGATTCCTGCGACACAGCCAATGGATGTAGGCAGGATCGATACTACAACGGAAACTGCCTGTATAATAATGAAGAGTAAAACTGCCCATATGCCATACCCTTTGATAAACGCAATAAAATGATCCGCATTTGAAAATGCACCGGTTTTATATAAATAGAATGAAAATACAACCATGATCATCACACTGGCTGCCGTAATAATATTCATGGGTGTAATTGATTTTTTAAGACTTATCATCTGCCCCGCCTCCCATTTTTGAATGATATCAAATATTGTTTCCTGCTTATTACACGGTTGGAAGGCTATAAAGTTGGTGTCTGATTCAACTTTTTTCACAAAGATTTTATGATGTATTATAACATTAATATAATTATGACGGAAAGAGATTGTCAAAAGGAAGCTTCAATTTCATATGTGTTTATAAAGTTTCAGGTCTGTAAATCAATAAGTATTACCTGAAATTATGCTCTGATTAACAGTCCTGTACATGTTCATTATTTTTGCGATATTTTAATGGAGAACAATACGCAACCTTTTTAAACGCACGTCCAAAACTCGTTATATCCTCAAAACCCACTCTCTCACCAATCTCACTGACACTTTGATCAGTTTCATTCAGCATTTGCTGCGCTTTTCTGATGCGAATGCTGTTAACATACTCCTTCAGGGTAAAACCAGTGACTTGGTGAAATAGTCTGCAAAAATAATAATAGCTTATATGATATCTTTGCGAAAGCTCAGTAAGTGAGATCGCCTGATCATAATTTTGATTAATATACTGTACCGCCTGCAATATCTTGCTCTGGATAGAGTTCAGCTCCTTAACAGAAGCTTTTTTACCGGCACCCGGAATCATTCTTCCCGCATGACGTGCTGTAAAAATCAATAATTTAAGTAAGCTTAAGCGCAGGCTAGTGTGGTATCCTGAGCGATGATTTTTATATTCTTCGAGCATATCATACAACAGCTGCTCAACAATAGTCTGCTGCGGCGGTGTCAGAGACAGAACATGAAGTCTCTTTTCAAAGCAAAGATAAGGTTCGATATCCGTAATACACTCAGATATATCCTTTAAAAAACTACGATCAAAGCTGAGCAGTATCCTGCTGAACTTATCAGTAGAACCTTTCAGTGTCTTATGCAGATCGTTGGCATTAATTAGTATCAGATCTCCCACCTTGATCTTATATAAGCAGTCTTCTATAAAGTAATACCGTTCACCCGCAGTCAGATAATATACCTCAAAGTTTGAGTGATAGTGATTGGAAGACATACTATCTGAATGAACATTCTGCAGATGTTCAATGACAAATTCCTCCTGTTCACAGGCATTTACCATCTCACTTTTCATCTATTGCTTCCTTTCTTCTATTTGGTTACAAATGTGTGATATCTATATGTTTTCTAAAAAATGTTTCCAACCTTATTAAGTATAGCACCTTACCTATCGTCTTCCTATATAAAATTAGCAAATTACGCATAAATTTCTTGATTTTAAGCAAAATCTGTTTTGTAAATCATATTTTTTTGTCTCATAATAAAGCTGCAGACTTACTTGTAAGAAAGGAAAACCATTATGAGATTTTTTAACGAGCACGTTGAAGACATAAAAATAGCATACATCGGAGGCGGTTCCCGGGGCTGGGCAAGAGGATTCATGAGTGATCTGGCGAAAGAGCCCGCATTGTCCGGCACTGTATCTCTCTATGATATTGATGAAAATGCTGCTTATGACAATGAAATCATCGGCAATAAAATAATGTCACAAGCCAAAGTCATGACAGACTGGAAATTCAAGACCATAACATCTCTGCAGGAAACATTGACCGGTGCACATTTTGTTATTATTTCGATTTTACCGGGCACATTATACGAAATGGAGTCCGATGTCCATGCACCCGAAAAATATGAGATCTATCAGTCGGTCGGGGACACGGTCGGTCCCGGCGGAGCAATAAGAGCAGCAAGAACCATACCCATGTATGTGACCATAGCAAACACCATTAAGGAATATTCGCCTTCTGCCTGGGTCATCAGCTATACAAATCCCATGAGTATCTGTGTCAGAACCTTATACAGGATATTCCCTGCTATTAAAGCATTTGGCTGCTGTCATGAGGTTTTTGGTACACAGGCCCTTTTGCAAAAAATGATAAAAGACAGATATGATATAAAAGTTCAAGACAGGAATGATATCAAAATTAATGTACTTGGTATTAATCACTTTACCTGGATCGACCGGGCCAGCTACAAAAACACAGATCTTTTACCGGTCTACCGTGAATTCTGTCAAAAGTACAAGGAGGAAGGTTTTATCTCCGAAGAGACAGTTCATGCAACTTATAATCCTGAATTAGGAGCAAATAAGGTAAAATTTGATCTCTTTTTGCGATATGGCCTCATCGCTGCCGCGGGTGACAGACACCTTGCAGAATTCTGTCCCGGAAAATGGTATCTTGACGATAAAGATCCCTACCCAGTCTGGAAATTTGCAAGGACACCTGTTTCAAAAAGAATGGATTCTTATCAAAAACAATTGGCAGATACAAAAAGCTACGTCCTTGGCGAAAGGGAATTCAAAATCGCAGAAACCGGTGAAGAAGGGGTTCGTCAGATAAAAGCACTGGCAGGTCTTGGTTCGTTCATAACCAATGTGAACCTTCCAAATACCGGTCAGATGCCAGATATGCCTTTGGGGGTTATCGTTGAAACCAATGCATTGTTTCAGGCAGACAGTGTGACTCCTGTTCATGCCGGGAAACTTCCTGTGCCAGTTCAGAGCCTTGTTATGAGACACATTTATAATCAGGAAACCCTTGTTGAGGCAGCCATAAAGAAAGACTGCGAACTGGCTTTTACTGCCTTTATTAATGATCCTCTCGTTACATTGTCTTTATCCGACGCCGACCGGCTCTATAAGGAAATGTTACAAAATACCAGCAAATACCTTTGGAGGTGAGCATGAATAAATTGAAAAAATCAGAAGCAAACTATATACCGGTCAAGGCAGAACATTTACCTGAAGAGAAAATGAAATGGTTTCGCGACGCCAAGTTTGGAATGTTCATTCACTGGGGACTCTATTCGATGCTAGGAAAAGGAGAATGGGTGTTATTCCATGAAAGAATGGATGTCACAGACTATGAAAAACTGGCGGCTCATTTTGATGCATCTATGTTTCAGCCGGAAGAATGGGCACGAACAGCCCGGAACGCCGGTATGAAATACATGGTACTGACAACAAAGCACCATGATGGTTTTTGCCTGTTTGACAGCCAAGCAAGCAACTTCAACAGCATGCATTCTGCAGCAGAAAAAGATTTCGTAGCAGAATATGTTCAAGCATGCAGAAATGAGGGCCTTAAGGTCGGCTTTTATTATTCACCCATGGACTGGCGGTTTCCGGGTTATTTTTTCCCTGAAATGTATTATGAAAATGCTTTGCTGTTGAAGAAGCAATGCTGGGAGCAGCTTAGAGAATTAATGACTAATTACGGAAAAATCGATCTTTTGTGGTTCGACGGTGAATGGCTCGCACATGGCGGTATTGGATTTAACGAGCAGGAAGGCTGGTGCCGTGATAAAAATTACGGACAAAGCGAATATATGAAAGTAAATTATTTCTGGGAATCAGAAAAACTGATCCAGATGATACGCGAGCTTCAGCCTGACATCATGATCAATAACCGCGGTGGCTGGGAAGGTGATTTTCATGTCCGTGAACGAAGAATCGGTGATATACGAACCGACAAACCCTGGGATTCGAATGACTGCCTGGCTCAGTCATGGGGCTGGATGCCGGATAAACCGATCCTGTCGCTGCGTGAACTTATTAAGAATTTTGTCAATATAATAACAAAAGACGGCAACTACCTTTTAAATGTTGGCCCGATGGGCAGTGGTATGATGGAAGATCGCCAGATAGTACGCCTTTCACAGATGGGTGAGTGGATAAAGACGCACGAAGAGGCCATCTACGCTGCCAGAGGCGGCCCATTCCCGCCCGGAATCTGGGGAGGCACTGTATACAAAGACAATATTGTGTACGTTCATATTACTGAATGGGCAGACGATGCCATAATTCTTCCATCGGTTGATAATACACTCCTGCATTTTTCTAATCTGTCCGGCGATGCTATTTCTGTAGTACAGAACAAGCAGGAAATTATAATAGAAGTTCCGGTGCAGCACAGAGACCCTTATGATACAATTGTGCAACTGGTCTTTGAGCGAAACATTGAATGGGAAGGTGTTTTGGGACACGAAAATGATATTTATGGTTAGTTATACCTTATCAAAAAGACTAATGTGTCTACCAAAATCAGCTCACAAACTTTGACCAAATTCCATAACGCAAAAGAGGACATTTTCTAAATTTCTTTAGAAAATGTCCTCTAATAGTGCTTTTTCTATTATTTTTACTCTAAACAATTCTTTATCTAAGCGTTGACCCGTTTAAATGACTTTCTTTTATCTTAGTCAAGACTTGGTCAACTCCATATCAAAAACCTTGGAAGTATTGATTTTACTGGCTTTATTTATCTAAGATCTTCATCGTAGGGAATACTATCCGCCTTGAAGTACTATGAGCTATTATTGCCGAATACCCCGTAAATAAGCACTTTTGATAAAAGTAGCATCACTTATTATCGAGTACTATAAAAACCAAATTTGTTGTCTATTTGTTGTCATATCATAAAAAT
>QKJQ01000013.1 GCA_003249225.1 Clostridia bacterium
TACAAAGAAACTTAGGTATATTAACACCAATGGAAAAACACGAATTTTTTATGAAAGCAGCATAAAAACTGCCAGAAGGAAGAGTACCTACTGGCAGAAAAGATTTATATTTTTTTTATTGTCTACTTGACGGGGAGCAGTTCACGGTTCGTCCTGAATGTCTCTTTTTGTTTTTATAGATCTAATTTATTTACTGCGTTCTGAATATCTCCGATTAAAAATCCTTTTTGATAAAGGTGAGCCATAAGCTTATTCTTTTCTTCTGCATTACTAACAGATTTTCTTCTAAGATAACGTTCTATTGAATTTTTAATGGCCAGGTATTCATTTCCTTCGTCTGTTTCCTCACTCGTTGCATTATATGCATGTTCTGCAGTCTCAGAAGCCACACCTTTTTGATATAGTGCCATCATTATCTTACGTTTGCTGTCTTTGACTTTTTTGCTTCTGATATATTCAGCAGCAAACTTTTCGTCATCAATGTAATGATACTCTTTCAGTAACTCCACGGCTTTTTGGATGTCGTCCATCTCAAACCCCTTATTGCGAAGTTTTTGTATCAATTCCATCTCACTGTGACTTCTGTTCTGAAGCAGAAGCACAGCTCTGTCAAACGCAGGTCTCTCGGCATCCATTATCAATCTTTCTTATCATCTTTTGCGATAATGCCTGATGATAAATTATATTTTTGCCGAACTTTCTCTTCAACCTCAGAAAATATCTCAGGGTTTTCTTTCAGATAAAGCTTTGCATTCTCGCGTCCTTGCCCGATCTTTGCATCGTTATATGCATACCATGCACCAGTCTTAACAATAATATTCTCGTTCGCCGCAAGATCAAGCACATCACCTTCTCTAGAAATCCCCTGTCCGAACATAATGTCAAATTCTGCTTCCTTAAATGGTGGTGCAATCTTATTCTTTACTACTTTAATTCGGGTTCTGTTACCTACCACATCACCACTTGCTTTCAAAGATTCAATTCTTCGCACATCAAGACGAATGGATGAATAAAACTTCAGAGCACGTCCACCTGTTGTCGTCTCTGGATTTCCGAACATCACACCAACTTTTTCACGTAATTGATTAATAAAGATTACGATACAACTTGATTTGCTAATAATTGCCGTTAATTTTCGAAGTGCCTGTGACATAAGTCGCGCTTGAAGACCAACATGTGAATCTCCCATCTCACCATCAATTTCGGCTCTTGGTACAAGTGCTGCGACAGAATCGACAATAACGATGTCGACTGCATTCGAACGCACCATTGTCTCAGTGATCTCAAGTGCTTGTTCTCCATTGTCAGGCTGTGATATATAAAGATTATCTATGTCTACACCGATACTTTTTGCGTATGCCGGATCGAGCGCATGCTCTGCATCAATAAAGCCAGCTATTCCGCCTCTTTTTTGAACCTCCGCTACCATATGAAGTGCTACTGTTGTTTTACCACTTGATTCAGGTCCATAGATCTCAATAACGCGTCCTTTTGGTATTCCTCCGAGACCCAATGCAATATCAAGGCTGAGAGAGCCTGTTGGTATTGTCTCGACATTCATATGTGAACCGGAATCGCCAAGTTTCATAACTGCGCCTTTACCATATTGTTTCTCTATCTGCGCCAGTGCAGATTCTAACGCCTTCATCTTATCTTCCTTTGCCATTCTTACACTCCTTCATCATCGTGATAGCGAACATTCGTTCGCTTATGTATTTATAGTACAATAACCAAAACTGTTTGTCAATCATATTTTATCATATATTTCCTGTTTTCCGGCATGGCATCAGGTCATCATACATACATTATTTATTTTACATATATTTACATTATTGTCAATGCGCAGAATGCTGGTATTCGTCCGTTATATTGTACAATTTGAATAAGGACACGGAAAACCATGTCCTTACTTGTTGATTTATTAACTTATCGGAAAGCCATTTAAAAATATTATTCCTTGGGTTGATCAAACAATGCATCAACAAACTCATCCGGAGAAAACTTTTGCAGATCATCGATTTTTTCTCCTACACCAATATATTTTACCGGAATTCCAAGTTCAGATTGAATTGAAATCGCTATGCCGCCTTTTGCTGTGCCGTCAAGCTTTGTCAGGATGATACCGGTAACATCGGTCACTTCACTAAATTGCTTCGCCTGGACCAATGCATTCTGTCCCGTTGTTCCATCCAGAACGACCAAAGTCTCACGGAAAGCATCCGGATACTCACGGTCTATGACTTTATTGATCTTCCTGAGCTCCTCCATGAGGTTTTTCTTGTTATGCAGTCTTCCGGCCGTATCACACAGTAAAATGTCTGTATGGCGCGATTTAGCGCTTGTTACGGCATCATATACAACAGCGGCAGGGTCCGAGCCTTCTTGCTGTGCTATAATATCAACCCCGGCACGATTTGCCCACTCTGTCAGCTGTTCAATTGCAGCGGCACGAAAGGTATCGGCAGCGGCAACCATAACCTTTTTGCCTTTGTCCTTCATCTGCCCTGCTAATTTACCAACTGAAGTGGTCTTTCCAACTCCGTTTACACCGACAATAAGAACAACCGATTTTTTATCTTCAAATTCATAGGCATCTTTCGGCAGACTCATCTGTTCCTTCATACTTGACATAAGAAGTTCTCTGCATTCAAAAGGTTCCTTTATTTTCTGTTCTTTCACTTTCTCTTTTAAGTTTTCAATAACTGCAGTTGTTGTTTTGATACCAAGATCCGACATGATCAGAATTTCTTCGATTTCATCGTAAAACTCATCATCAATTTCTGAAAAACCTTTAAAAATGGCATCAATACCTGAGGCAATATTCTTCCTTGTTTTTGCCAACCCTTCTGATAACCGGCTGAAAAAGCCCTTTTTCTCTCCCATGTTTTTCTCCATTCCTGCGCTTATCTTTGCACATATCAAGTTTGAACGAGCGGTGACGCGCGAGACACAAACTTGCTTGTGAAAGAATTATCTGATTCTTTCACTCTTACCGCCCTGTTATTTGTCCAGATCGCCTTCGATCAAGCTGACCGAAACAAGTGCTGATACACCTTTTTCCTGCATGGTAATACCATAAAGTCGGTCTGCAACAGCCATTGTACCACGACGGTGCGTGATAACGATGAACTGAGTTTCTCTTGTCAGCTTATTTAAATACTTAGCAAATCTTTTTACGTTTGAATCATCCAGTGCCGCTTCAATCTCATCGACTAAGCAAAACGGTGACGGTTTTAGATTCTGAATAGCAAATAAAAGCGCGATTGCAGTCAATGCTTTTTCACCACCAGATAGTTGCATCATGTTCTGCAGCTTTTTCCCCGGCGGTTGGGCAATAATGCGAATTCCTGCTTCAAGAACATTATCATCTTCAGTAAGTTCCAGTGTACCTTTTCCTCCGCCGAAAAGTTCTTTGAATACATGATCAAACTGCTGATTGATGGTGATAAATTCACGTTCGAACTGTCTGCGCATCTCAGAATCAAGTTCATTAATAATTCCCATCAGAGTTTCTTCTGCAATTTTTATGTCATTCTTTTGTTTGCTTAAGAACTCATACCGTTCAGAAATCTCTTTATAATCTTCAATGGCGTTGACATTAACATCGCCAAGTTGTTTAATCTTAGCTTTTAATTCAACAATATTCTTTTTATTTTTTGAATCTGTGGTCAGTTCTTCATGAAAGAAACTCTGCGCAGTACCCGGTGTCAGTTCGTATTCATCCCACAGGTAAGAAATACTGTAATTCATGTATTCTTCAAGTTTTTCTCTTTGATTTTGAAGACGGAACGCTTCCTTATCCAACTGTCCTATGCGATTTGAAAGATCTTCTCTCTTTTGGAAAAAGCTCTTATGATCTTTGTTTATTTCTTCTCTTTTTTTAGCAAACTCCAAAATTCTTTCTTCACAGCTCTTTAACAGTTCAAGATCTGCCGTTCTGTTCTGTCTGCATTCTTCTATTTCTGCATTCTTCTGATCCTTCTGGCTTGAAAAATCTCCAGCCATTTGCAGGAGCCTTTGCAATTCTTCATTCTGTTTATTAATTTCCTGTTCAATACGGCTGATATTCAAAAGTATAAAATCATGAGCATTCTGAAATGAATTTAATTCGATTCGAATTGCGGAAGCCTGCTCTGTCATTTCTTTTTCAACTTTTTGTTCCTGCTCCAGAAGTTTTGCATAACGTTCAATTTTGTCTTTGTTTTCCTCTGAAGAAGCCAGATTCTGCTGTAATTCCTCTTTTTTCTTTTCGATATCAAAGTTCAGCTCATTAATCTTATCTTCAGTTTCACGCATTTGATAAGCAAACGAATTGTATTCTGCTTTGATCTCGCTCAGTTTTTTTTGCTCCTGATTTAGGTTCATCTTCGCTGTGTTTTGTTTAACAAAAAGTTCCTGAAGTTCTTTCTGGAATGTCTCAAGTTCTTCGCGGCAGACAGATCTCTTTTGTCTCTCTTTTTCTTTCTTTGTTAAAAGTGCATCCAGCTTTTCTTTGCTTAATAAAATCTCTTCTTCTCGTTCCTCAATCTCGCGCTTTCTTCCAAGCAAATTACTGTTATTTCTGTAAGTACCACCGGAAATAGAACCTCCGGTATGCAGATATTCACCTTCAAGGGTTACAACACGAAGCGAGTATTTATTTTTCTTTTCCAGCGTGATTGCGTTTTCTATGGTATCGACAACGATGACTTTACCCAGCAGGTAAGACAGCAAAGGAGCAAAACGGTCTTCTGCTTCAACCAGGGTATTCGCGTATCCTATAACACCCTTTTCGTCTGTATAATCCTTCTGTGTATTATCACGGTGTACTTCCATGCTTGTTAAAGGTAGGAAAGTTGCTCTTCCTGCCTTTGTTCGTTTTAATATTTCAATTAATTCTTTGGCCGTATCTTCATTATCGGTAACTACATTCTGAATGTTATTAGCCAGAGCCGTTTCAATTGCCGTCTCATAAGTCTTTTCGACGGATATGATATCTGCAACAACACCTATAATTCCTGGATTCTGGTCCTTTTGTTCCATGATTTTTTTAATACTAGAACCATACCCATCATAACGTTCAGCCAGATTTTTAAGTGATTCCAGCTTGGAAACTTCCGCTACATAACCTTGTTGTTCTTTTTCATAATCAGCATCTGCTTTCCTGATGGTTTCCTGAAGCTCTTTCAGCGTTTCTTCCAGTGCAGAGATCTCATCACTCTTTTTTAGAATTTCATCGGATGCCGCTTTGAGTACTGACTCTCTTTCTTCTACCGCAGCTTCCACCTTTGCCTCATCACTCTTATTCTGAAGAAGCTTCTGAGAAAACTCCGCTTTTTTAATGGCTGCCTGTTCGCACAATGTTTCAACACGCTGAATTGCCGTCTTAATCTCCGTATTCGAATTAAGATAACGAAAAACATCGTTATTCAATCCTTCCATACTCTGTACGCGTTCTTCAATGCGGCTTTTAAGTTTCTTTAACTCATCCCCGATCTCTGACTGGCTATCATCCATATGCTGAAGTTTTTCGGTATTTTCATCACGCTTCTCTTCAAATCCCTTTAATTCAAGGCGTTGCTCATCAATTGTTTCCTGAACTTTATCGATACGTTCCTGATACTGTGTTTCATTTCTGAAAATTCCAGACACCTGTTCTTCCAGTACCCGGACTTCTCCTTCTGCCTTTTCAATACGAACCTGAATATTCCCTTTCTCAATATGACCTTCCTCGAGGCCCACATTACAAAGTTCTAATTGTTCTTCCAGTTTTTCGTATTCTTCTTTTACACTGTCGAACTCTGTACGTGCACTGTTCAAATCATTTTCTACTACTGTAGACTTATCTTCCAGTTGAATTTTGATCTTTTTGTTATTCTCGAAATCAATTAAGAACTGGTTGACTTCAACTAGTTTTAATTCATCTCTCAACCGCAAGAATTCCTTAGCCGTTACGGATTGTTTCTCCAATGGTTCCAGCTGTTTTTCGATTTCCATGATAATGTCAGTAACACGTGAAAGATTTAATTTTTCTTCTTCCAGATTCTTTTCTGCCAGTGCTTTTCTTTTTTTATACTTTACAATGCCGGCTGCTTCATCAAACAATTCTCTTCTGTCTTCCGGTTTGCCGCTAAGTATCTTATCGATCTGTCCCTGTCCAATTATAGAATAACCTTCTTTACCAACTCCGGTATCCATGAACAACTCCTGCACATCTCTCAACCTGCAGCTGCTTCCATTGATAAGGTATTCACTTTCTCCAGAACGATAGACACGTCTGGCAACCGTAACTTCTTCAAAATCAATGGGAAGCTTATGATCGGAATTATCCATCGTTATTGCAACATAAGCAAAGCCAAGCGGTTTCCTTGTCTCTGTTCCGGCAAATATAATATCCTGCATACTGCTTCCACGAAGCTGTTTTGCGCTCTGCTCACCAAGAACCCAGCGTACAGCGTCAGCCACATTACTTTTTCCGCTGCCATTCGGTCCGACAATACCAGTTATCCCATCATGAAATTCAAATAAGATTTTATTCGCAAATGATTTAAATCCCTGAACTTCTATACTTTTTAAATACATTTCAACCCCCAATATTTTTGTTTTCCAATGCCTTTAATTGTTTCAACGATAGATAGGCAGCTTCCTGCGCTGCTGCTTTCTTCGTCTTTCCAACCCCCCTGGAAAGCATTTTGTCCTCCATCTGGACCTGCACACAAAACCGTTTGTCATGATCTGGACCTTCCTCATATATCAAACGATACGACAATTTCATTTTGTATACACTCTGAACATATTCCTGCAGTCTTGTTTTACTGTCATAAAATAGTTTTCTGTTCTCAATATCAGCCAGTATATTGAGTAAGATAAATCGGTTTGCTTCCTCATATCCACCATCAAGATAAATAGCACCGATCACCGCTTCAAGAGCATCGGAAAGAATAGAATTTCGCTCTCTGCCACCGGTCACATCTTCTCCTTTCCCAAGAAAAAGATAATTACCAAGTGTCAGCTCTCTCGCGCATGCTGCAAGTGACTGTTCACACACAAGACTTGCCCGCAGCTTTGATAAATCGCCTTCTTTCATGCTCTGGTTCTCAGAAAACAGGAACTCACTTGCAGCAAGCTCTAAAACAGCATCGCCAAGGAATTCCAGCCGTTCATTATCATCTGATTTGTTGATCTTCATCTCATTCGAATAAGAACTATGTGTCAAAGCCTGCATAAGCAGATCTCTGTTTTCAAATGAATAGGTAAGCTTTTCTTCCAATTCATTAAATAATTCATCGTACATTTCTAAACCCGTCTTCATATTATTCCTCCAACACCCTGAAGCTTATAGGTACTTCCACAAGGGTAAGAAGCGTATCTTGTTTGCCGAACCGACAAAATCTGATAATGACTTATAAATCTGAAAATGACCCATAAATCTGATAATGACGTGTTATACACAACGATAACACGTCATCTTATAGTCAGAATCATATCAGACACCTCTGCCGGTACAGCACAAATACCCAATTAGTTCAGTGCGTTTTTGATCTGTTCAACTACGTCACCTACTGTAACGATATTCTCAGCATCTTCATTTGCAATCTCAATATCAAATTCTTCTTCGATTCCCATAATGATCTGGAAAATATCAAGAGAGTCCGCTCCAAGGTCGTCAACAAATGTTGTTTCCATCGTAATCTCATCGATCCCCACATTAAGCACTTCAGAAATAATTTTTTGCAGTTTTTCAAATTCCATAACAATCACCTTTCTTATTCAAAAATTTTTCGCTAACTTTTCTTTTATTATTTGATTAATATTTTGTTCCTGAAAGACCATACACTGTAATATTGAATTTTTTATCTCGTTACTTTTTGAATTACCATGAGATTTAACGACCAGTGAATTCAGACCAAGCATTGGTGCTCCGCCGTAATCCGATAAGTCAAACCCTTTTAATGTACGTTTTAACGCTGGTTTTACAAGGGCGGCTCCTACTTTACTAACAGCTGTACTAGTCATGCCCTCTTTGATTTTGGACATTAAAGCGTTATTAACGCCTTCATACAGCTTTAAGATAACATTACCTACAAAAGCTTCACAGACGATAACATCCGCGCCTCCGGCAGGAATTTCTCTTGCTTCGATACTGCCAATAAAATTAATCTCATTACAATTTTTTAAAAGCGGAAATGTTTCCTTAACGAGCATGTTCCCTTTTTCTTCTTCTGCGCCAATATTAACAATTGCCACCTTCGGGTTCTTTATTCCTACAACATTCTCCATGTATATTGATCCCAGCTTGGCAAACTGGACAAGATGTGATGACCTTGCATCAACATTTGCTCCACAGTCAATCAATAATGATACACCTTTAAGTGTTGGAATCAGAGGTGCGAGCGGCGGACGCTCAACGCCTTTAATTCGTCCGGCAATCAATTGCGCTCCTACCAGAACAGCTCCTGTGCTCCCGGCAGAAACGAAGGCATCCGCCTTTTGTTCTTTTAACAAATTTAATGCTTTTACGATAGAAGACTCTTTTTTTCTTCTGATTGCTAATACTGGCGGTTCATCATTCGTAATCTCTTCTTCAGCATGGACTATGCTGATTTGTTTTTTGTTGTACGAGTAATGGTTTAACTCTTCCTGAATAAGATTTTCTTTTCCAACAAGTACGACTGATAAATTCTCCTTCAAATTAGCGGCATCAACAGCTCCCTTAACAATTTCCGACGGAGCATTGTCACCACCCATTGCATCCACTGCAACAATCACTGAGTCCTGCATCTATATGTCCTTTCGTGTAGCAATTTGTTTTCTGATGATTTCCTATGTACAAATATAACCGATTAAATATAAAAAATCAACACTAAATTAGGTATCTTATTAAATAATATGCCCCTCCGAGAAATTCACAAAAAACAAAGAGAAGACATTACTTTGTCTTCTCTTTGTTGTATATACATTTTATATTTTCATCGTTAATTTCCTACCTTACGGTAGAAGAATGACTTATAGGATTGAAATCCCAAGGCAGCTGGCTGAATAATCTGTTCTGTACTTCCCACGAACAAAAATCCTTCCGGTTTTAACGACTCATTAAACTTTTTGTAAATCATATCTTTTGCTTCTTCCGTAAAATAGATAACGACATTTCTGCATACAATCAAATCGCATTGCTTCGGATAATCATCCTTCAGCAGATTATGCTGTTTGAATTCCACACACTTTTTAACTTCATCAGATATCTTATAGGAAGTCTCATTTAACTTTGTAAAATACTTTTTAACAAATTCATCAGGAAGACCTTTAAGACTTTTCACATTATAAAGACCAATGCTTGCTTTTTCAAGTATTTGCTTGTCGATGTCCGTTGCAAAAATCTTGATTCTGCTAAGCGGCATAAACTTTGCCAATAGCATGACCAGTGAATATGGTTCATCTCCGGTTGAACAGGCCGCACTCCATACTTTCAATGTGCTGTTCTTTGCAAGCATCAAAGGAAGCAGATCTTTTTCCAGCATGGTCCATTGTTCCGGATTGCGATAAAATTCAGAAACATTGATTGTAAGATAATTAATGAACTCATCGTACATCTTTTTATCTTTCGAAATCGCATCAACATAACCATTGTAGGAATCAATTCCATTCTTTGTGATTAAGGATTCGATACGGCGTTTCATCTGTCTTTCTTTATATGCATGCAGGTCTATCTTTGTTAATGTATGAATCTTTTTTTTGAATTCCTCATAACTTCCAGTTACCATAGAAGCCTCCTGCACTTTTGCTATAGAATTCCTGTATTATTCCTGTGTTTCTTCAGCCGTTTCTTCTGCTTTTTCTTCTTCAACAGCTTCCATCTCAAGTACCTTGCAGCTTAAGCTGATCTTCTTGTCTTCGAAATTAAAATCTACGATCTTTGCTGTAATTTCTTCACCGATCTTTAATACAGAAGAAGGTTTTTCAACATGTTCTCTGGAAATCTGGGATACATGAAGTAATGCATCAACACCCGGATCAAGTTCAATAAATGCACCAAAGTCAGTCATACGTGCAACTTTTCCAGTTACAATGCTTCCAACAGCATACTTTTCTTCTGCATCGATCCAAGGATTGGAATCCGGGAATTTTAAGCTAAGAGCAATCTTCTCGCCAGCAATATCTTTGATAAATGTTTTAACTTCATCGCCAACTTTGAACACCTTTTTCGGGTTTTCAACACGTCCCCAGGACATCTCAGAAATATGAAGAAGTCCGTCTGCACCGCCAAGGTCGATAAATACACCAAAGTCTGTTACATTCTTAACTGTGCCGGTAACAACATCACCGACTTTGATCTTTTCAAATAATTCTTTCTGCATCTGCTGCTTTTTAACAACAAGAAGCTGTTTTCTATCACCAATGATTCTTCTTCTTTTCGGATTGAACTCACTGATAACAAATTCGATTTCCTGATCCTTATACTTATCAAGATTTTTCTCATAAGTATCGGAAACAAGACTTGCCGGGATAAACACTCTTGATTCATCCACAATTACACTAAGTCCGCCGTCTAAAACAGCTGCTACCTTTGCTTTTAATACTTCTTTGCTTTCAAAAGCCTCTTCAAGTTTCTTGCTGCCGCGTTCTGCTGCAAGACGTTTATAGGAAAGAAGGACCTGACCTTCCCCATCGTTAACCTTTAATACTTTTGCCTGCATTGCGTCGCCTTCTTTAACTACTGTACGAAGATCGACATTCGGAGTGTTTGTATATTCATTTCTGGTAATAATTCCATCAGCTTTATATCCGATATTCAGAACAATTTCATCTTCCTTAACGTGAATAACGGTGCCTTCAACAACCTTTCCGTTGTGTATGGTTACCAACGACTCCTCCAATAATTGTTCAAAACTTGTTTCTGACATGCTCGTATGAACCTCCTTGATAATATTATTTGGGGTGGAAGCGCCTGCCGTAATACCTACGCTACGAAAAGATTTAAATTGCTCTAAATCTAGGTCACTAAGTGTCTGTATATAGTAAGTATCTGCACATTCCTGTTTACAAATTTCGAAAAGCTTTCGCGTGTTCGAGCTCTGCTTTCCTCCGATCACAATCACGGCATCCGACCTTTTTGCCAGCATAGATGCTTCTATCTGTCTTTCTTCCGTCGCATTGCATATCGTATTTAAAACATTAATATCATACCCCTTTTTTGAAATAATTTCAACTAATTCTTTAAAATTCATGTAATTATATGTAGTTTGAGACACAAACGTTAGTTTTTCATCACGATTTGTATAGAAATTTTCTGCATCATTTTTATCTCCAATTACAGTAACCGTTCCTTCGCACCATCCAATTATTCCTTCTACTTCCGGATGTTTCTTGTCTCCTGCGATCAATATGTGTCTGCCTTGTCCGCTTTGTTCCAGGACAATCTTATGAATTTTCTTTACAAATGGGCAGGTGGCATCAACGACTGTAAATTTCGGATTTCCATTCTCATCGAGTGCCATCATACTATCCTGTATTTCTTTTGATACACCATGAGACCTTATGACAATGGTGCCTTCTTTTAATTCTTCCAGTTCCTTTTTATTGTTTATGACCTTAACACCCTTATTTTCAAGGTCGGCTACAACCTCTTCATTGTGTATGATCGGTCCGTATGTATAAACAGGAAGAGCATTTTCAGCCTGCTGGTATACCATTTCTACCGCTCTTTTAACGCCAAAACAAAAGCCTGCCGTTTTTGCAAGTTCAACTTTCAATCTCTTCCTCCTCGAAAAGTTCTTCCACCGCTTCTTTTGGCAATGCATCGTTCCCATAATAGTAGGTAGTATTGTTTCCACTGTTGTTACCGATTCCATTCTTAAAAATACCTAGCAGCATACCAAAGATCATACCAAGGCAGAACAGTAATCCGCCAAATAAAAACATTTGCTTTTTATCCATGCCGTTTTCCATATCAATTCTCCTTTTTTTTGTTATACAATTCTATGATTTTTGTAACAACTTCCTCAATCGTCATGTTGGAGGTATCCAGGTAAACTGCATCTTCTGCTTGTTTTAGCGGAGCGAAGTCGCGGTTCATATCACGTTCATCCCGCACAAGGATATCTTTTTCTATCTGATCCAAATTGCATTCCATTCCCTTTTCCAGGAATTCTTTGTATCTTCTATGTGCTCGTTCTCTTGATCCGGCCGTCATATAAATCTTTATGTCTGCGCTGGGTAACACATAAGTCCCTATGTCTCTTCCATCCATGACCACATCCTGATCCAGGGCAAGTTGGCGTTGCAATTCGACCAGCTTCAGCCGCACCTTCGGATTCACTGAGCTGGCAGAAGCCATCTGTCCAACTTCATCTGTTCGAATAAGATGGTTGACGTTCTCACCATTTAACAGGACTTGCTGTACCTGATCTATATATTGTATGGATACATTAATATGATCACAGGCAGCTTCAATTCTGGCTGCTTCGTCTGCCTTGATCGCATTCTGAATAAAATATAAAGCCATAGCCCTGTACATAGCTCCGGTATCAACATAGATAAATCCAAGATCTTTTGC
This sequence comes from Clostridia bacterium, assembly GCA_003249225.1. Lineage (GTDB taxonomy): Bacteria > Bacillota > Clostridia > Lachnospirales > Lachnospiraceae > SZUA-448. The sequence continues at coordinate 12,533 of QKJQ01000013.1, forward strand.
TACCTTTTTTGCTATCGTACTTTTTCCTGCTCCAGCAGGTCCGTCAATTGCTATGCTGATGTGTTTCATATTCTCTCCTTTTTGCGTCAATTATAACGCATATCAAGTTTTTCTTTTGAATTTATTATGTGAAAATATGATATATAGTTACCTATACTGTAACATATCTCATTCTCAAAATATACATTTAATGTAATTTTTCTGTTCACATCTTTGTCTGTACTACCAAAAGTCAGTTTTCCAATCAGTATATTGAACTTCCCGCTGCATACCCTGTTGACCAGGCTATCTGAAGATTATAACCGCCGGTCATCGCATCAAGATCAAGAACCTCTCCGGTAAAATAAAGTCCGGTTACGAGCTTTGACTCCATCGTAGAAGGTGTAATCTCCTTTACAGAAATTCCGCCTCTTGTTATTACAGCTTCGTTATAACCGCCCATTTTCAGTATCGTAAAACTCATATTCTGCAGCAGACTGCCAAGCGCCATTCTCTCCTCCTGCGTTATCTGATTTACCTGTTTGTAAGGATCAATTCCTGAAAGCACAACAATTCTGTCACTAAGTCTTGACGGCAGGAGATCTCCGAGGGCATTCCTGAACTGTTTGTTTTTATACTTTTCAAAATCACGCAGGATCCTTGCATCGAGCTGTTCAGATGAAAGGGCTGGTTTCAGATTGATATGAAGCGTAAATCCACTGCATTTTTCAGATGCAATTCTGCTGCTTGCACTTAGGATCAGTGGTCCGCTGACGCCATTGCGTGTAAACAGCATTTCACCAAATTCACGAAACCACTCATAATCTGCTTCCGTACCGCCTTTTCTTCCTTGTTTCTCACCGGTTATGCTCACTTCTACATTCTTAAGTGACAGACCTTCCAGTTCACTCACGTATTCTTCTTGAAGTCTTATGGATACCAGGGAAGGATATAATTCGGTTACTGTATGCCCAACTTCTTTTGCAAATTCATATCCATCTCCGGTAGATCCGGTTGACGCATAGGATAACCCTCCGGTAGCAACGATACAGTTGTCAGCCTCCGCCTTTTGTCCGTTTTCAAGCTGAATGCCCTTAAAAACCCCTTCTTCACAAAGAATCTTCGTGACTCTTGAATGTAATCTGACCGTAATGTTTTGCTTCTTCATTTCTTGTTCAAGAACTCTTATGACATCGGAAGAATGGTCAGATACCGGGAAGACCCGGTTTCCCCGTTCTATTTTTGTATCCAGGCCAATTTCATTAAAAAAATCTATTGCATCCCTGTTTGAAAAGTTAGAAAAAGCACTGTAAAGAAACCGTTCATTAATTATTATATTCTCAAAAAAAGTTTCTTTATCACAGGCATTGGTAAGGTTGCATCGTCCCTTTCCCGTAATAAAAATCTTTTTACCTAGCTTTTCGTTCTTTTCATATAAGGTAACTTCATTTCCATTTCTGGCTGCAAAAATTGCAGCAATCATTCCGGATGCTCCGCCTCCGATGACCAGTACCCTGCTCATAGCTTCACCTATTCTTTCCTAAAAAATCTTTTGCTTTTACAATGTAATGAAAAAAGCTGCTGCATCCATCCCGATACAACAGCTAATGATATCATAATTTAGTCTTCCATGTAAATATAATCTATCGAAAATGAATGATTATCACTCTCATAAGCTTTCATATCACAACGAAATATCACCTTATGGTATTCGTCGAAATTGTCCAGCAGACTTTGTGCGATTGCATCAAGAATAGCATCTTCTGCTTGTTCTGACAGTCCGCGAACCGGTTCTCCTTCATTCGGAAAGCTCACGATAACTGTGTCATCCTGTGTCTCTACCTGATTGATTATAATCAGAAAGGATTCATCTCCCATAGCGTCCGTAACTATGCTAAGAAGCCTTTCCGGTGTTAGTTCTTCATCTACAGGCACAACAGCCAGCACTGCCTCTTTTTCAAGTGTTTCATAATTCACGGTATAAACATAGATCTCGCGATTTGTATCGACGTTATAGATTGGGACACTCGTAATATTATCTTCGATCGTATTATCTGAAACTCCACCCTCCGTTGGTGAAACGGTCGGTGTATCCATTAACGATTCCGTTGGTGTTAAAGTCAAGGTATTATCAGGAATAATTGTATTATTATCTGCCAGACCGCATCCCGCCAGCATAAGCATTATAAATAATAATAAACAAAATATCCCTTTGCGCATAATTCCTCTCCTTTCTCTTATCTTTCAGGCCGGATATAATCCGCCCTATTGCAAGTATAAAAAGGAACTATGTCAATTTTATGTTAATTTTGCAAGTATCTGTTTTATTTTGTGCCTTCTGCCAGGATGCTTCGGTTCTTATAGAGATAATCAACAAGAGAAACAACCGTAAGAAGAAGAGATAGATACATTGCAATCTGTTCTGCAACATTGAACACCATCAAATCGAAGTTAACGATAAAAAGCAGACACATGATCATCTGCATTGTTGTTTTGACTTTTGCCCACATGCTTGCGGCAATGACAATGTTACGGTTAGCCGCAACAAGACGGAACCCGCTGATAATAAATTCTCTGGATATTATAATGATAACGACCCACGCCGGTACACTTCCCTGTTCAATAAAAATCAACAGTGCTGCACTTACCAACAGCTTATCAGCAAGTGGATCCATGAATTTCCCGAAATCAGTGACCATATGATGTTTTCTGGCAATGTAGCCATCAACAGCATCCGTTAAAGCTGCAACAATAAAGATACCTAAAGCGATATAATTTCCATTGGTTAGCACACTGTCTGGCAACAGCATAAAAACGACAAAGAACGGAATCAGGCAAACTCTGAAGACTGTTATCTTATTCGGTAAATTCATTTTAAATTGCCTCCCCTATCAAATCATACTCTTTGGCACCCGTAATCAATACCTTAACAAAATCACCGGAAACCGGCTCCTGATTCGCTGTAAAAAAGACATAACCATCTACATTGGGAGCATCCATATAAGACCGCCCCACATATACATTTTCATCCGTCAGAGTTCCTACGGTATGTACATAGAGCTGCTTTCCAATCATTTTTTCAGCTTTTTCAAATGCAATATTTTGTTGAAGCAGCATAATCTCTTTACGACGCGCTTCTTTAACTTTCTTTGTGATCTGAGGTCTTAATTTTGCTGCTGATGTACCTTCTTCTTTTGAATAGGTAAAAACACCAAGACGTTCAAATTCAATGTCTTTTACAAACTTCTTTAATTCTTCATAATCCTCTTCTGTCTCTCCCGGAAAACCTGTTATGAGAGAAGTACGAATCACTATATCAGGGATTTCTTTTCGCAGCTTGTCAATCAGCTGTCTGATCTGTGCTCCTGTTGTTCTTCTTCCCATACGTTTTAAGACACCATCGGATGCATGCTGGATCGGAAGATCAATATAATTGCATATCTTATCCTCCGTTTTCATGGTCTCTATAAGATCATCTTCTACTTCTTCCGGATAACAGTACATGAGGCGTACCCATTGAAGCCCTTCTATTTTACAGAGCTGGTGCAAAAGCTCAGATAAACGCTTTTTACCATACAGATCCATTCCATAGACCGTTATTTCCTGTGCTACTACAATGAGCTCTTTGCATCCATTCTTTATAAGCTGTTCTGCTTCTGCTACCACTTTTTCAAACGGAACACTGCGATACTTTCCACGGATTCCGGGAATTGCACAGTAGGTGCAGTGCTTATCACAGCCTTCTGCGATTTTCAGATATGCATAAGTTCCGCCTGTTGTAAGAACTCTGGCATCCATTGCAGCCGGCAGATAATCAATATCCCTGTACCATTCTTTTTCTTTGTTCTTTGATGCGCTCTCAAGCGCCATAACAATATCTTCGTATCCAGTTGTGCCAATCAAGCCGTCAACTTCGGGAATCTGTTCCAGAATTTCATTTCGGTATCGCTGGGCAAGACAGCCTGCAACAAGAAGAATTAAATCTTTGTGATTCTCCTTTATCTTTGCCATCTCAAGAATTGTCTGAATGCTTTCTTCTTTTGCATCATGAATAAAACAGCAGGTATTGATTACAACAGCGTCTGCTTCGTTTTCATCATCGGTCAGCTCATGCCCGTTCTGCGAGAGCATACCAAGCATGTATTCACTATCTACCAGATTTTTATCACATCCCAGTGATATAAAATGTATTTTCATGTCTCTCCTTAATCCTGCGCTTTATCAAATGTATTTCTATTTAGAATAAACCGTGCCGCACAAGGCACAAACTTACAGGTCTGTTAAATTTCATATAATCTTTACCGGCTATATTGTATCAAACGTTGTTATTCAGCCGCTTCTACGCAATTTGTCATAAGCATTGCGATTGTCATCGGACCAACACCGCCGGGAACCGGTGTAATGGCACCTGCCTTTGGTTCAACTGAATCAAAATCCACATCACCGCAGAGTTTGCCATTCTCATCCCTGTTCATTCCCACATCAATAACTACAGCACCTTCCTTAACGTACTCAGCTGTAAAAAATTTAGCTTTTCCAATTGCTGCGACAAGTATATCTGCACGATTCGTAACTTCCTTTAAATCCTTTGTCCTTGAATGGCTGACCGTTACCGTTCCATTTTCCTGAATCAAAAGCATAGCCATTGGTTTTCCAACGATATTACTGCGACCAACGATAACACATTCTTTGCCTTCAATGGTGATTCCGCTTCGTTTTAAAAGCTGTATGATACCCGCTGGCGTGCAGGATACAAAACCTTTCCTTCCAATACTCAGGTTTCCGACATTCTGCGGATGAAATCCGTCAACATCTTTTTCTGGAGAGATTGTCATGATTACTTTATCTTCATCGATATGTCTGGGCAACGGAAGCTGAACCAGAATTCCATTGACATCCTTCTTTTCATTCAGCTCCTGTACAAGAGAAAGAAGCTCCTCCTGGCTAACTGTTTCCGGTAGTTCATAGGAAAGAGAACGAATGCCAACATAAGCACAAGCCTTCTTTTTATTATTTACATACACAGTTGATGCGGGATCCGTTCCGACCTGCACAACTGCAAGCACGACTTCTTTTCCCTGTTCTTTCAACTGTTCAACTTTTGCTTTCACTTCATCCTTTATCTCACCGGAGATTTTTTTACCGTCAATTATCATAGCCATATTCTTAGTTCTGCCTCCCAAATTTCACAATATGCAATCATTCTTCACCAATCAAATTATCTGTATGGTCAGATTATGCTTTATACAACGAGAACATCTTATAATGAACCCTGTCTCTGTGCAAGTATTTTCCTGTAGTTTATAATTAATTTAGATTTTATCTGTCCCATTTATCACATAAGGAGTTGATCTGATCTGCAAATTTTGCAAGATCTTTGTTCGCACCGCCTTTGTTATGCGATATAACGGTCAGCAAACGCTGTCCTGCCGCAAGCAAACGTGCAAAAACGCTGCCCACCTGAACTTTTTCTCCAACTTCTTTCACTTTTCGTGCTTTAACACCCTCAGACAGATACTCATTTGCGATCAAATCAAAGCTAGCACCAGAGAATGGCGCTGTTGCACGGATTTTGTAGGTTTCATTCAGCATTTCGGCAAAGGTTTCACACACATTATCTTCCCCATGCACGACAAATACGCGTTTTGGCTTCTTTTCAAATGATGTCACCCACTGAATAAGTCCCTCTCTGTCTGCATGTCCGCTAAAGCCTTCTATGTGTTCAATCTTGGCGCTGATCTCGATCAGCTCGCCAAATATCTTAACTTCATGAGCTCCTTCAAGTATTGCACGTCCCAGGGTATGGTTCGCCTGGTATCCAACAAAGAGTATCGTGCTGTCTTCCCGCCAGAGATTATGTCTCAGATGGTGCTTGATTCTTCCGGCTTCACACATACCAGAAGATGAAATTATGACTTTGGGCTCATCATCCTCATTGATCAGCTTAGACTCATCACCTGTGATTGCATACCGCAGTCCCGGAAAGGAAATCGGATTTATTCCTTTTCTTGCAAGCTCCATTGCTTCCTCTGAAAAATAATGTCCCATGTTCTTATTAAAAATATTCGTTGCTTCAATTGCAAGCGGACTATCCATATAGACCTTAAAATTATCATGGCCATGCAATAATTTTTTTTCTTTTATTACTCTGAAATAATAAAGCATTTCCTGCGTCCTGCCAATTGCAAAAGCAGGAATGACAAGATTGCCACCACGATCCAGTGTATCCTGCAGTATTCTTGTCAGTTCACCGATGAAATCCTGCTTAGGTCCATGGCTTCTGTCTCCATACGTGGATTCCATAACTACATAATCTGCTTCTTCTAACTCTTTCGGTGCCTTCAGCAATGGTTTATCCCGGTTCCCAATATCGCCGGAAAACACTATTTTTCTTTTTGCGCCGGATTCTTCGATCCATACTTCTATACTTGCCGAACCAAGCAAATGTCCCGCATCTGTAAATCGTATCTGTATTCCTTCGCAGACCGGTACGATTTCATTGTATGGGTGTCCCTGAAAATGCTTGATAACTCCCAGTACATCTTTCATCTCATAAAGTGGAAAGGTCGACTGGTTACCGCTTCGTTTTCCTCTGCGGTTGCGATATTCAGCTTCCATCATCTGTATATGGGCACTATCACGAAGCATAATATCACACAGTTCACAGGTCGGTTCCGTTGCAATAACGCTGCCCCGGAAACCTTTGCTGTAAAGCAGTGGAATCAGTCCCGAATGATCTATGTGTGCATGTGTCAAAAACACATAATCTATCATCGATGCGTTTACAGGAACTTCTTGATTTTCATATACATCTTCTCCCTGTTCCATACCACAATCAACCAGTATGTGCTTATTGCATGCTTCTATATAATGACAGCTTCCGGTAACTTCATGATCAGCTCCGACAAATGATAATTTCATAATATCCTCCATTCCTGCGCCTTTTCCTGCGCATATCAAGTTTAAACGAACGGTGTGCACGGGGTATAAATCTGTATTTTTTATTTCGTAAAGTGAATTTGTATATAAATATCATACCTTTTTTGTATTCACGTGTCAATCATACGACCTCTTGCTCTTTCACTATATGGATAAATAACTTATTATTTTATTAATTTCATAATGTTTTCGAATATTGTTTGCGTATATATATTTTTTTTATTATAATAGGAAAGGATTGAGTTTTTTCGTACAAAACCTGCCCAAAAAAGTGATGAATCAAGTTGCTTTCTCAATCAAATCAGATGAATTTAAGGAGAATTTTATGAATCATTCAAATAGTAGCTCAAAAACATCAGAGAATAATATGTCTGCTCTTGACCGTGCTATAGAAGCCAGCGATATGATGATGCGTCGCTTTACTGCCGACAAGCTTCCTCCCGTTGGTCATTTTCATTATCATCAGGGAGTCTTTTTGTCTGGTGTTATGAAGGTATATGAAGCTAGCAAAGATACGAAATATTTTGATTATGTGAAAGACTGGGTGGATTCCGTGGTTAATTCTGACGGTTCCATTCCTTCTCTTGACGAAGGTCAGCTCGATGATCTTCAGCCGGGAATACTTTTATTTCCATTGTTTAAAAAGACCGGATCAGTTTCTTACGAGACAGCTCTGCACCGCATAGCCGGAGTTTTTAAAGCATTTCCAAAATGCGAGAATGGCGGCTACTGGCACAAACAATGGCACCCACATCAAATGTGGCTCGACGGACTTTATATGGCTGGTCCGTTCAGTGCGGAATATTCTGTAACATTTAATGATCCAAACCTGCTTGAAGAAACAGCGACCCAGGTTCTGCTCATGAAGGACAAAACAAAAGATTCAGATACCGGGCTTTGGTATCATGCATGGGACGAAAGCAAAAAAGAACCATGGGCAAACCCTGAGACCGGCCGTGCGCCGGAGTTCTGGGGACGTTCCATTGGCTGGGTCCCGATTGCAATCTTAGATATACTGACCTATCTTCCCAAAGATCACGAAAAGTACCCCGCTCTTGTAGAAACATTAACTGACTTATTAAAATCCGTTGCTTCTTTTCAGGATGAAAAAACCGGATTATGGTTCCAGGTCGTTAACAAAGGCTTTGACGATAAGAATTGGGTCGAGTCATCCTGTACCGCTCTTTTTGTTTCCGCTATATGCCGTTCCGTTAAAGCAGGTTTCCTTCCTGACACTTACCTTGCTATCGCTAAAAAAGGCTATGAAGGAATTATGGATCGTCTGAAATATGATGAGAATGGTGTTATCATTGATAATATCTGTGTAGGTACAGGCGTCGGAGATTACGAATTCTATTGTGGCCGTCCAACCAGCTATAATGATCTCCATGGTGTTGGTGCCTATCTTCTCATGTGCACCTCGGTACATGAGGTAATGGAAAACAAATAAACACGAAATCACATTCACTCTGGCGATGCACAAAACCGCCAGAGCGATATAAGTGTTACAATACCAGACAATTCTTTTACACAGTACAACAGAAACACTCAGAAATGGAGAGAACCATGAATCATATCTACTGGGTCGGTGATTCGACCGTTGCTTTTAATTATGCTAAAACCTTTCCTCAGACCGGAATCGGACAGGTTTTTTGTCTTTACTGCAAACACGAGACTACAGTTGTAGATTGCGCAAAGAACGGAGAAAGTTCAAAATCACATTGGGAAAAACAATACTTCAAAGAAGATCTCGCAAAGCTTACCACTGGTGATCTGCTTTTTATCCAGTTTGGACACAATGACGAAAAAGAAGCTCCTGACCGCTATACAGATCCTGCTTCAACTTTCCCAGAATACTTGATGCGTTTTGTCTCTTTTGCACGGGACAAAGGTGCACTCCCTGTTCTGATTACTCCCTTATCCAGAAGGCATTTTACGGAGGATGGTATAATCAAAGATACACATACCACATATCCTGCAGCAGTAATTGCTCTGGCAAAGAAAGAAGGACTTCCTATTATTGATCTTTGTGCACTTAGTAAGGAACTTTTAGAAAAAACAGGTGACAAAGCCAGTGAAAAATGGTTCATGTATTTTGATGAAAACACCTATGGGAATTACCCATCTGGTTCCAAAGATAACACGCATCTTCATTATCAGGGCGCTGTTGTTATGGCCGGTCTTGTGGCGGATGCTGTCAGATCGCTTGGTTCACCATACTCGGAGTTTTTACAAGAGATTACAGAGGAATAGAAAAAGTTAGTGTGAATTTTTTTTCCTTGAAGTCATCCGATAATTTTAAAAAGAACACAAAAAAGGAGTTCCAATACTGGAACTCCCTTTTTATCACCATAATACTTCAACGATGCTCCTACTTTGCAAGTAAACCTACCATAAATCTTCACGAATAAACTCAAGGGCACAGATAACATTCAGGCACCACTGAGAAGCCACATTTGTCGAAATTCCAGCCACTTCATGAAGAACTTCCTGATTTCCTGCATTATTAATATCCTTACTGCAAAAGCAACTATCTCCAACTTCCCGTTCCAGACAACCTTTCATTTCATTCCACAGTTGTCTTCCAAGTTCGTGATCTTTGTAATATGCTGCACCATAAGCAATGATACCACCTGCCATAAAAGGATAGGTAAAGGTTCTGTCATTGATCAGTCCATTGGAAAGCTTCAGTTGCTCTTCATGTGATAAGAGATAAAAATGACCAAAGTCTGCGAGCATTTTAACCCATTCTTCATCTTCCAGAAGATCGGCCAACTCGATCCAGACCTGTTCAGCACCCATACAAATCTGCAGATGTGTTCCACCTGTTGCACGTTCTCCAATATATCGCAAGTGCTTATTTGCCGGATCATATTCAAAGTCAGATCCACTAATCAATTGAAGCGGCATTTTTTTAAGATCTTCAATTCCAACTTTTATATAATCAGCATAGGTCTTATCATTATATCTTTCCCATCTTGTCATCCAGTTTGAACAAAAACTTGACCAGTCTGGTCCTGATCTTGCATGCGTCGGATATACCATTTTGTCTTTGTCAAAGAAGAAACGCAATGGATCGATGTTCAGTGTGGCAAAGTCACCATCTTTGATTTCATCAAAAAGATCTGCAAGACGATAATCACCTGTAAGGTAATAGTAGAATCTGTGATGTCCTGCCATAGCAATTCTTGCTTCCTTACAAGAACACCCCCAGTGCCTTACATTGTGTCTTGATCCAATACCCTGCAATGGTCCAAAGTGATAGGTATCAACTTCTGAACAGTGTCTGCTCATTGCTTCTGCCAGTGTAAAGATATCCTCTCTTCCGCTGCGAAGGAAAGAATACCAGAGCCAATACGTCGGAACAAGTTCTGTATTCTGCCATGCATAACCACCCATATCATATCGCCAGCTGTGACGGGTCTTATCATAGGTATGCATAAAGTCACCATAATTGAACAGACCATACCAGTTACGAACATCAATCTCTTTCTTATAAAACTCGATAAGCTGATCCATCTGCTCTTCCAGCCATTTTTCCGCTTCCGTCTCTTTCTTTGGAAGGCTCCAGTAGCCAAATGCTTTGAGCTCATGATAGTAAGATGGGTCTGCTACATAAACAGCCGGCTTCTGAACGGAATCCAGAAAAGCTGCCAGTTCATCATCCGAAGGTATTACATTCTTTCCTGCTGTGATAGAAAAGGAACTTGTGTTAGCAATACCAAACGGTGTAGCTCCTACTTCATCAAATCCTTCATAGTAACTCTGCGAATAACCTTCTGTTGCATAATGCCTGAAATCGTAGGCTTCCGCTTCAGGAGAATAAAACCATACAGCAGCTTGTGCTATTTCTTTATCCAGTGCTTTTACCTGTAAGGTAGCCGGACACTTCTGCCAGAAATCTTTTTTTACTATGGTAAAGCTTCCGTTCGTACCGCCAAAAGCCATAGCTCCTTTGGCCTTATTCCCATGAAGTCCGTCAAGGAAACAGCAGTCAGGATTACTGATTCTTTTTCTGATACTAAAATGGGATGCACTATCCTGAACCAGAGCGTATTCTCCCCAGATTGGAATCTGTAAAGCTGTTTCCAATGCTGCTGCATCTTTTTCAGGATCAAGAGTAAGTCTTTCTCCGCGAATCTGTGCTTCATAGGTCTCCATTGGTACTCTAGGTCTCCAGGAAAGAAGCATAGCCAGACTTTCATGAAAGGTTCCATGATCGGTTGCGAACTTAACATGCCGATTCACATTTTCTCCTTCGACCGGTACATCAAATGTAACACCGATTCCCTTTAGGAAATCTTTTTTTTCATCACCATCATAAAAAAAGGTGTGGGTAAAATTAATATCTGCCGAATCTTTTGTTATCTCCATAAAGAGGGAAAATGGTATCTTTTCCACTCCTGATTTTCTGCATTGATGTGTTCCTTTGTACTGAATAACGCAGCGAACAGGTCCATTCTCGATCACTTTTGTCTCTTTTATTATTCCGTTATAGGGAACTGTTCGGGTTACAAGAACATCGCCATCCAGATTTCTTTCTTCAAGCAATAGAATAAGTTTACCTTCCTTTGCAACAAGTCTGTCCTCTGCATAAAAAGACTTAAATAGTACATCTTTTTCGGGTGAAATTGTTATGCTGGTTGTTCCTGCATTAATAAACATTCCATCTTCTTTTTGTTCTACAATTATAGAATCATTTTTACTGATTGTTTTATCATTGTGTTCATCTGTTACTTCAAGTGCCGTAATTTCAATTGTATTGCCAAGCTTTTTACTGTCTCCAGCATGTGCTGCCCATTTAACTGAGCCATCCGGCCAATATGCCGTTATATGTGATTGAATCTGAATGGATTCACCCTTTTCGTTCTTACACAAAAAGGCTGCCTTGTCTGATACACTGCCTTTTTCCCAGTAACTTCCCCAGGAAGCGGTGCCGTTACTATTTCGATTCTCTAAAAGATGCATCTTCTGCTGTTTCATATCGTATCCTTCCTTTTGTATACAGACTCATTTCTTTTGTCAAAAGACCTGTTACAATTTCAATTCAGAATTGACGGTAAACTCATAATAGGATTGCAGCCAGCGTTTGCCGACTGCAATCCCAATGGTTCATAGGTAACAGTGAAACTGTTACTATGTTCAATATGAATTAGTTAGCATGATACTGAGCGTTAACTTCATCGATAACTGTCTGACCACCCTGATCTAACCAGGACTGAATTGCAGCTTCCATACCAGCTTTATCAATTTCACCACAGATGTACTGTGTTCTTGCCTGTTTGATGATTTCATCAATTGTTGTTCCTACATCAGAGTAAGTCTCTGAGTTTGTAAGGTAAGCAAGTGCAGGATTAAATACTGCGTACTGTTTTGCTTCTGCTTTTACCTGTTTCTCAAGAATCTGACGTTCTGTGTATTCTGGTGTTAAAGTTGTAGATTCTGTGTTAGGAATGTAAGCAACTAACTGGCTAAGACCTGTGTAACCAAGTGCAAGTGCTGTATCACCAGCATCGGTATCTACAAGATATCCAGCATCGTTGATTTCATAGTTCTTGTCTTTCAGACCATAGCTTGTTAATGTGATCATTTCATCATCACACATTTTGTCAAGGAAGGTCAAAGCTGCTTCGATCTTTTCTTCTGTATCACAGGTAGAAGCACTTAATGTAAAGTAACCATTGTAACCAGATGTAGCCATTGTTTTACCTTCGATTGTTCCGATCAGGTTCATTGATGCGAACTGTGTGTTATCAACAACTGACATGATGTTGTTTGTTACAAAGTAATCCCAAACACGTCTGCCGCCGTCAAGAACGTCGATGTATACACCATTTTCACCTGTCTTACATCCGTTTGACCATGTATCTGTTGTACGAACTGCCCAGTCAGAAGGAAGTAAACCATCATCGTAGATTTTCTTGAACCAGTCAAGAGCTACCATGTATTCATCCTGTAACTGTACCGGTACTAAATTTCCGTCAACTTCTGCCCAGCCGTTACCACAGCCGAACCATGTCTGCATAATGTCAAAAGGACCTGTGTAAGATGTCATTTCCATACCGATTGTATCATCAATACCATTTCCGTCTGGATCGTTATATGTGAATGCATATAACATATTGTAGATATCGTCGATTGTCTGAGGAACACCAAGGCCTAATTTCTCAGCCCAGTCTGCACGGTAAGATACACCGTAACGTCCGATATCACGTGCACGGTAGATACCGATCAGCTGACCGTCAACCGTAAGAGATGCATTAACATCTGCGTTTGCCTGTGAAAGGTTCGGGTATTTTGCTGAATCTGCAAGATATGGAGCAAGGTCAACGAAAGCACCATCTTTTGCTGCACTTACTACTGTACCATTAACTGCACCGTTGAATGTCATGATCATAGGCATAGTAGATGGATTTGCAAGAGCTAACGTATTCTTTTCATCAAGAACGTCTGACTGAATCCAGGAGATCTGAATGTCTGTACCTGTATAGTCTTTGATCATGTTCAAGATTGTTTCTGCATCTTCACCAGTGTTTGATGTACCTGAATTGAAATCAATAGCACTAAATGTAACAACTGGTTTTTCTGCTGTAGTATCCTCTGTAGATGTATCGGTCCCTCCCGATGTATTGTCGGTTGAAGCACTTCCATTGTCTGATGAACCAGAACTTGTTGGAGTAGCATCACCGTTGGTAGTGTTGTTGCTAGAGCCACAAGCTGTAAATACAGTTGCGAGCATCATAACAACGAGTAAACAAGAAATAATTTTTTTCATGTTTTTGTAACGCATTACCTTTCCTCCTTTGTTAATATTTATGTAATAATGAGGCCTCCCTCTTATTACCTGACCTAACGGAGCCTAAGCTCCCATTACCGTGCTTGCGCACATATCTTCCTCCTGTGTCAGGGCAAGAAGATAATTTATCTGTCCATCAATTCACATGAACAATCAGCCTTTTACTGCTCCTACCATAACACCTTGTGCGAAATACTTTTGGATGAATGGGTATACACATAGAATCGGAACGGTTGCAATAACCGTTGCTGCCATCTTAACAGCCTTATCTGGCGGTGCTCCATTCATATCATAATAATCAAGCGCTGCATCTGAAATATTACTTGCAAGAAGAATGATGTTACGAAGAATGATCTGAACAGTATATTTCTTTGGTGTGTTCAAATAAATCATTGCATTGAAATAGTCATTCCAGTATCCAACCCCATAGAATAATGAAATAGAAGCAATAACAGGTTTTGATAATGGAAGTGCGATCTTAAAGAATGTTTTTATCTCATTACTGCCATCGATCAAAGCTGCTTCTTCCAATTCCTTCGGAAGTTCCTGGAAGAAATTTTTAATAATAATCATATTAAATGGACTGATTGCTCCCATAAGGATCAATACAGCATAAGTATCATACAGACCATATGCCTGCATAACAAGGTAGGTCGGAATCAGACCACCTGAAAACAACATAGTCACGATAACGAGGTTCAGTATTATATTACGACCGCGTAAGTGAGATTTTGATAACGGATAAGCGAAAGTTAATGAAAATGCCATACTGGTAAATACACCGAAAGCTGTAAGTTTTATAGAATTCCAGAGACCAAGCATGATATTACCGTTATTCACTGCATATTTGTATGCATTCAGGGACCATACGCTTGGTATGATGAAGAACGCTCTTTCTGTCAATTCTTTATCTGTTGCAAATGATCCAGCTGCTACATATAAGAATGGAAGCACGGTTGCAATACCGATTAATCCAATGACAACATAAATAATTATATTGGTAACATTATCTGCCACGCCTGTTTTAACTTTGTTTTTTCTACTTGTTTTAATCAACGCTTTGTCTCCCTTTCTAATAGATTCCGGTTTCTCCGGCTTTTTTTGCAATCTTGTTAGCACCAAGAACCATAATCATACCAACAACGGATTTAAACATACCTGCAGCAGCAGAGAATGAATATTTACCATTTTTAATACCTTTTGTATAGATATAGGTATCAAATACATCTGCGTAAGATATATTTATATCATTTCTCATAAGGAAGATCTGTTCATAACCAGTATTCAAAAGAGAACCAACACGAAGTATCAACATCATGATTACCGTACCTTTAATTGCAGGAAGAGTAATATACCACATCATTTTCCATCTTCCAGCACCATCAACTCTTGCTGCTTCGTACATTTCCTGATTTACACCGGAAAGGGCTGCAAGGAAGATAATGGTTCCATAACCAGTCTCTTTCCATATATCCTGCCCGACAATCAAGCCCCAGAAATATTTACCCTTTGATAGTATTTCTGGCATCGTTATTCCAAATGTATTAAATATATAGGTAACAACACCATCGTTCGTGTTCAACAGCTGATATGTTAAACTGGCAACGATAACCCATGAAATAAAATGTGGTATGTATACGAGTGTCTGTACAATCCTCTTATATCCCATATGTTTTATTTCATTTAAGAATAAAGACAGAATAATCGGAGCCGGGAAATAAATAACCAGCTGCAGCAACGAAATTCCAAGTGTGTTTCTAAGTAATATCCAGAAATCCTTTGTATCAAAGAATTGCTTGAAATTATCCAGACCTACCCAGTCACTTTTCCATATTCCACGAAACGGACTGTAATTTTTAAATGCAATAATCAAGCCGCCAATTGGAATATAACGAAACATAATAAAATACAGCACACCAGGAATTAACATAATGTATAACCATTTATGAACCCTCATATAGGTAAGCGTACTCATTTTGCTATCATTGAACACTGCTTTTTTTACTTTTTTGTTCTGTTCTTGTTTACTTTTCATGTAGCCTCTCCTTATCATTTCGTACAAATAATGCCTACCTGCTAAGGCGATTTTAACAAAATAACCGAATTACATCTACAATCATCTCATAGACTGCCTGCACATTTTCATAAAAGTCGGTAATCTGATACACGATTTAGTGCATTATGCATAGCATTTGTTAAAAAAAAGACAGACACCCGACAATTGTTACCATTTTTTGTCCGTGTCTGCTTTTTGTTGTTTCCATGTTGTTTAATTTTGTTTTATGTTTTGTTCTATTTTTTGTTTTTGTATTGTTTTGACTTCAAATTTATCATCCTGTGTCCTTATCGGTTCATGGATCTGAATTTACCAGGTGTCACCCCGCATGCTTTATTAAAGAATCGAATAAAATTCTGTACGTTTGTGTAATCAAACTGTTTTGATATCTCTGACACTGTCATATCTGTTTCCAATAAGAGTTTTTTTGCCAGAGAAATCTTATACTGTTCAAGATATTCGGAGAATGTCATGTTCTTTTCATTCTTTAATATCTTCCAGAGGTAGGTCGGATGGTAACTTAGATGTGTTGAGCATTCTGCCAATGTCACATTTCCTTTCTTCTCTTCAATGTAATCCAGCAGATTTACCAGTATTATGTGTGATTGTCCGTCATTTATTGATTCCTGTGCCTCGATCGATGGTAGATACAGTGCCTTAATCATGTATTCTCGCAGTTCGTCCAATTGATAGAATTGCAAAATATGAGTATATATATTGCTGATCCCCTCTTTATAAACAGAAGAAACATCTATTCCGAACTCAACAAAATCTTTAATTGTTCTGTCGATGAACTGCATAAGATAGAATATGGTATTCTCTCTGGTAAGTTCCTGTTCTTTCAAATACCGGAAGAAATGATTTACAGCTTCAAGAATCTGCTCTTTATCACAGCAAAGTATCGCTGCTTTCATCTCATTCTCATAGGTAACATCGTAGATTTCTCTTCCCTGCCGTTTATTTCTTCTATAATAACGCAGATAACTGTAAGAGGCTTCTGGAAGTGAATCCTCCTGATCTATCTCTGAATCGTCTTCCTTATTCTTTGTATCTAAATGTATCAATGCAGCCATGCTTTCTTTATATGCCTTACCAAGTTCATAGAAGTCAGAATGCTCCAGACTGACACCGGCACCAATCATCATGTGGTATTTCTCTTCGACATACTTTTCAAGTTCATCAAAGATTTCCATGATCAAATGCAGATTTACATTCTTATTACCTTCCTGGAAGACAAACAGCAGTCCATGTGTATAAAAGACGGGTTGTATGGAGAGGCTTCGTGAAAGCTGTTTTGACATATTCTGAATCAGCTCATAGCAAATATGATCTTTTTCTTCAGCAGAAAGAATGGATTCACCTTCTTTTTCACGAAGAAAAACCATCATTGTCTGATACTCAAGATGCCTTGCAATAACAAAACGTTCCAGATAACTATCCATCTCCGCCTCTGTCATATCACCTCGAAGCATCCGAAGGAAGAACAGCTCCATCACACGGCTTCTCTGTTCCGTCACTTTTGCTTCTAACTGTGCATTGCTGCCCTCCAGATTCTCCAACGATAACTCAAGAAGCTCCAGCTCATCTCTCGGGTTCCCTTTTCCATTGCTGTTGGTATCCGATGCCTTTTTAGCAAGAGTCTTTATTGGTGTGTAGATAATATAGAAAATAAGTATCGTTACAATTCCAAGAATCACAGCAAAAAGCAATATGGTAATAGAAAGTGAATACTTGAATGTCTCTCCGGATATTCTGTTCCAGTCACTCACAACAAAATAAGTCCAGCCAAGAACCTTTGAATCAGATTTGGCTAAAATATACTTATTGTTATCTACTGTTACAATATCCTTCCATTCTCCTTCTTCTGAAGCCCGGCATATCTCGGTAAACTTAGAATCGGATGAAAAAATCAGATTACCTTCATTATCCAATACAACGATCTCCTCTTCATCAAGAAGACCATCCTGCATCCATCCATACAGCTCATTCATGTTTATATTTGCAATCAGCATACCATAAATCTGAGGGTTGGACAATGGTAATTTAAGTATAAAAGACAACCCACTCAGCAGGACTGTCTCACGATAGCCTGCGTCGTTAACATCAATATCATTTTCATTACTGGCCTGATAATACCAGAAGTTTTTAATCTGCGAAGCATCGATGGAATTATAGATTGCCATCACTTCATCAGAATTGATCAGTGAGTCAAGCTGATACATTCCTTTGTTACAGATGACCCACTCCGTCCTGTAGTTAATCAGAGAATAGCCACTGATGTAGTCAATAAATATGCCATTTCCAGCCAGTGACTCTCTGGCATCCTTTATCATTGTATAATCAGAATACGTTATATCTTTTTCAAGTATGTCCTGAACCTCCGAGTCTGTCACACTTGCCAGATAATATCGTTTTACATTCTCAAGTCTTTCATCTACCTGTGAGCTGACCTGTTCTACGTTTGTCTTTGATGATTCGATCAACCGACTGAACTGATGGTCCCGGTAACTATAAAAAAGATACGTTCCAATTGCTGATATTGTTAAGAATGAAAATATGGCTAAGCTAAGCATTACCTTATATTTATATCGAAACTTATACCTTCCTCCGTGAATCTTCATGTATCCCCCTCCTAAACTGAAAAAACACGTAAGTCTGAGTATTCGCCGATCATAGGTGCCAGCTGACGAAATCCGATTTTGCCACCTGACAGGAATTCCCCATAAGTTTTGCCATCATCTTCGTATTTGAATATAAAAAGATCATTAATATAGAAGGATATCTCATCCAGCATTTCACTCTTTTTCTTTTTTACTACTGTTATTTCATAAGGGTCGTTAACATCCAAAACATCCGGAATCGGATCTCCACCCTGCGCAACAAGATGAAAGCCATAACTTTTTCTTAAATTACAGGTATGGAAGGCTCTTTCATCCAGTTCTTTTCTTCGAAAATAAGAAACGTGATATGCATTAATATCTCCATGATGATAAAGAGGATATTCACCGGTTCTTTTTTCCAGATCAGGTGCGAACAGATCCTCCCCATTCCTTCCCTTAGCTGCAAAAAACAGAATGGCAAGGCCCGGTTCTTTTACCGGTCTGAACTTCCACTGAATCATCACATCTGAAGGAAATTCCTCCGGACACCAGAACACATAATTGGCTTTTTGCCCTTCTCCTGCATCCAGCGCATTCTCCATCCGCATGACTCCATTTTCAAATGTGATCTTGGCGTTTCCTTCCAGTTTGAAATTCTTCACATCGTTCTTGCAGCTCATCGGATTGTGATATAATAGATTTCCTTTACTATCCATTGTCTTTCCTTTCATTTGCTCTGTTTCAGTATTTCGCTTTATGCATCAATTTCTTTCGTTGCACTTTTCTCAGCTTTAAAGTTCTGTACCTTGCTTTGCTTCCAATCAAGGTTGATTCCTTCTGCCTCAGTATCATCTCCAAACAGCAGCGTGACCTTTGGCTCTTGTATGGATTCATCAAGATATTTCTTATACTTCTGATACCATCCATCACTATGAGCTTCCCAGCAGAACCCTTCCTTTTCTTCAAATCCCGAAAGAGCACAGAAACGCAGATGCTTGGTTTTTACACTTTGAGTGAACATAACAGTCTTTGGTTCGAAAGATGTTGCAAAAGTGTCTTTATGCAAAAGCACCCATATATTGCCTTCTTTATAGTAAACTTCATACTCTCTTATATCACCGGCATGTTCTCTGTGATTCTGTCTTGGCATATAACACAGACCTTTGATGGTATCTTCCTCTTCCATTGTAAACTCTACAGAATACGGGTACCTTAGTTTTGAAATGTCACCCGTTGCACTGTCGGTGACAGCAACCTTAACATTCCTACGGTCCATAACATCCCGGTCAAAGAAAAGTTTTTTAATTTCGTCCGCATTAATTGTCTGTTTCGGGCAAAACTCATCTGCAGCAATGTAAGTAAATAAACTATTGTAAAATTGCACGCTGCTTATCTGTTTCTTGGGTTCAGCCATACTTAGCAAAAGTTTACCCTTTAAAACATTAGCTTCAAATAATAGAGCCATACGTTTGTTGCGGTTCCATTCATCAATAACTGTAACAACAGATTCTGTATTTCCCGAGAAATCTTCCAAAAGAAATCCACTGGCATCTTTCATAATTTCTTCCCACTGCCAGTCCGCGTATTCTTTCGATGGAAAATCTTTCAGTGCCGGGTGGGTATGTTGAATGGAAAGTCCCATTCCCCGGTCCCATGTCGGCCCCATCTGAGCATTCCAGAACACCGGAGTAAAACGCAAAGGCGGACAACGATAGGAAAGACTGGCTGCCGCAGGAGCAAATAACACACGGCTTCCCTTTTCAAGTTCAAGCAATGCTGTATGCCAATTCCTTGTTGCTATGACTTTTTCCTTTGTTGCTGAATTTCCTGACGATATATCAACGGTTGAACCATCCCAGCCAGTATCACTTACAGGATAATACCAAAGATTCCATTCGTTCTCACCAAATACATTGGAATCATCTGCAATCGTTATAACAAGTTTACAGGCTTTTGCTTTACCAACAGGCATAGTCATTGCTATTTTTCCGACTTCTATGTTCTTCCCCACCGGTAATCTTTGTGTTCCAAGCTCGCCGGAAAGAATACCAGTTTCATTCTCATCTATCAACTTCCATGTTATCTTTGCATTGATTTCATTTTTTCCGAAATGACATACTTCGACTGGTACCCGTACCTGTTCGCCGCACTCAAAAACTTTTTTCTCAAGTCTGGCAAGCGGCACAGTTTCACCACAGAATTTTTTCCATAACGTCTTGTCAGTTCCCGGTTTTTCATCCCAGAAAGCATCCAGAACACCAATCAGGGCTGTTCCCTGTCCAAGGTAATCGTGAAGGTCAAGTAATTCAAAACCGTAAATATGAGGTGTTCGAAAATTAGCTTCCAGATCTTCCTTATACATAGCCATCTGAAGCTTTCCAGAGCAGTAAGCAAATTCTTTGTTTCGCTCATAAACCCCATGAGCTTTCGCTGACGCTTTGAATACCTCATAGTTCCCTGGCTGCATAAAGCCCTTGAATTTATCGATGATATCAAAATCAGGATACGAACACCACTGACCCAGTTCATGGCATATGACCGGATACTTAATTCCTGCAAGTGATACACGATAATCTGACCCATTCCAGCCCTTTGGCCCACGAATTGTACCACCCGGCTCAATTCCGAATCCTGATCGGTGGAAATATACGTAGTCCTGTCCATCAATTTTATCCGGTGTATAAGCAAAAGGCCATCCGCTCTGCATTGTGTACAATTTACGACTGTCATATTCTCTGCAGAAAACAACCCATTCTTTTAATGGTGTATCCCAGTCTCCTCCCGGTTCATTGGAGGGAGATAAGCATAGGAATGACGGATGATTTCCAAAAGCATCCAGAATATTCATGGTTTCTTCACGAAGTATCTGGTTCATCGGGTTCTCTTTTGAGAAAATATTCCACATAGCACATTCCACCTGCAGATAAACACCTTCCTGGTCAGCAGCATAAAATGCCGCTTCCGGTGGACAAAAGGAGTGGAATCGAATAAAGTTCAAGCCCCATTCACGTACTGTCTTCATGATCTTCGACCAGTATTCCAAACTGCAGTCGGTGTATCCGGTCAATGGAAATTCACCGCCTATGTGGGTTCCGCGAAGATATGTCTTCCGATCATTAATAAGGAAAAAACCATCTTTTGTTTCCGCTTTGATAAATCCATAAACTATATGCTCTTCATCAGCACATATTTTATTTGTATTATCAAGCGAATTCATCTCTTCCTCAAGGACAAAATCCGCTTGGACAAGATTTGCTGAAAATTCATCCCATGCATCAATTTTATTCGTAAACTTATGTTCAAGACTATGTCTGCTCTCACCCGGTGGCAGAATAATACTCCAGGTAATGTCTTCTTGTATCTCCTGCAGAGAACAGGTTGCTTTGCAACGAACCACTGCTTTATGTTCCAAACGGTCCGTATTCGAAAATGTGACTTCATACCGCGCTGCGTTCTCTTCACAATCCGAATATGCTTTTATATCCGAAATTGATATCTGACTTTTTCCTGTCAGTATAACATCTCCAGACATGCCATTCCAAGTAGCACCAAGTGCATCAGAAACGCCGTGTCCATCCGGACGATATGGAAGCTGCCATCCATTGTCAATGCCAATAATAAGCTCATGCTCGCCTGCTTCTAATTTTCCCAGAAAAAAAACATGAGGAGCACAAAGACTTCTGAATTCACCAATGAATTTTCCATCAATCCAGGCACCGGTCTTCCATTTTGTACATTCGATTTTTAATGTATAATCCAGAGTGTCCTGAATAGTTATTAACTTACGATACCATGCTTTACCTCGAAAAGTTTTTGGCGGCTGTGATAGAAAAGGTACTCTTACCTTCTCGTCCTGTGCAAATTTATACTCATCTCTCAGGTACCATTGCTTGTCATACAGACTTTGCACCCAATTGGTATTCTGACTTATATCATCACCGATCCCCTGTCCTTGAAGACATCCCGGAATCTCTATGCTTCTATTGAACTGATTCGTTGTTGGCAGTTCAAGTTCAGTTATTGATCCTTTCGCTGACTGATTATAAAAAATCTCCCAAACTCCCTGCAAATCAATTGTTTTTTTCATTTTTCTTTCCTTCTTTTCCATTGAAATAAAATCAACCTATACTATACCATTTTTTATTGCAATGAGTCAAATGTTTATGACTTAACTTTTTATAAAATATAAAATCAAAATTTTAAAGACTTGGTATATATGCAAGCAAAAAAGCATAACGCAGAAACCCGCAAAAAAACACCGTCATAATATTGCAGTTTACACACGTTTTAAGATTGCGAGCACACACAATGCATTATAATCTGTACGTAGCATAGGGCAAATTCTTTTGACCTATCCTACCAATATTGAAATGTACTAGTCTTCTGCTTTTCAAAAAATATTGCCTTATTATACAAGAAAAGAGTCATCATTTTGAGGATGACTCTTTGTTCTTTATTGGATATGTCGTATAACCTTATGTTCTAACTTATTCCTGTTTTTACTTATTCCTGTTTTTCTGCAGGAATTCAGGAATTTTAATTCCGCCTTCTTTATTAGCCGCCGATGGTGCTGATGGCTGTTGTATGGAACCCGAACTAAACGTCGGCATAGTCTTGGTTGGTGATGGTGACGTTGTAGGTGCCGCTGATGGTGCCGGAGTTGGTGACTGCTGCGGTCTGTACGTATGAGCTGGTTGGGAATACTGCGGCTGTTGGAACGTCGGAGTTTTTACTGCCGGATTTCCCGATCTTAAGAATTCCGGAGTTTTAATCGACGCATATTTTGTTCCGTCCGTTAATCCAGTTGCTATAACCGTTATGGTCGCATAATCCGGTGCCGAATCATCAAACATAGCACCAAATATTATATTCGCAGATTCTCCAGCAAGCTCCTGAACATAGGTCGCTGCTTCATTAGCCTCAAGCAAACTGATATCTCCGGAGAAGTTGATAATCACATGACTTGCACCTTCAATTGTTGTCTCCAGTAATGGACTTGTTATTGCCTGCTTAACAGCATCAATACATTTATCATCACCAGTTCCCACACCAATACCAATGTGTGCAACTCCCTTATTCTTCATAACTGTCTGAACATCAGCAAAGTCAAGGTTGATCAGTCCAGGTACGTTGATCAGATCAGTAATTCCCTGAACACCTTGCTGAAGTACTTCATCCGCTTTACGAAGTGCATCCGGCATTGTTGTTCTTCTGTCTACGATCTGTATTAATTTATCGTTCGGAATCACAATCAAAGTATCTACACTGTCCTTCAATCTGTCAATACCACTGATTGCATTGCTCATACGCTGTTTTGCTTCAAATTTAAAAGGTTTGGTCACAATACCTACAGTAAGAATGCCAAGACTTCTCGAAATCTCAGCTATTACAGGAGCTGCTCCGGTTCCGGTTCCACCTCCCATACCACAGGTCACAAAGAGCATATCAGCTCCCTTGATCACATCTGTCAGCTCATCCCGGCTTTCTTCAGCCGCTTTTTCCCCAATCTCTGGTACCGCTCCCGCACCAAGTCCCTTTGTAAGCTTTTCCCCAATCTGAATACATGTAGGCGCTTTACAATTCTTTAAATGTTGTTTATCTGTATTTACACATACAAATTCAACGCCTTGTATGTTCTCTTCTATCATTCGATTTACTGCATTGTTACCTGCACCGCCTACTCCTACGACTACAATCTTAGCTGCGGATTCCGATTCATTCATCTTAATCTCAAGCAAGGTTATTCCTCCTTCACAATACTCGCTCCACTCCCTTATGGGACGAATTGCCTGTACTACATCTTGTATGTGTTCACTTACCCCTATACTATATAATATAGATAAAACATAAAATAATCAAGCATTATTTTCTTATTTTAATTATTTTTATTCAATTGGTTTTGCTATGATTCTGTCCCCCTCCGATTCATAATTTCTCATATCCAGCGACATTTTTCCATCCGGCAGAGTTGTCAGAATGGATGGCAGTTCCGACAGCGGAACATCGTACATATCACGCTTTCCCAGATATACAATCTTTTCACCGCAATACAGTACCACCTCATCATCTTTTTGAAAATGAATTTGCTCAACGGAAAGATCATACATTTCAATCAGCTTGACCAGACCCAGAAGAACATCATATAATTTCTGATCCTGTATCTGAAGTTCTTCATACATAATAATCTGTTGAAAATCAAGACCGGTCACAAGCGGCACATTAACTGGTACATCCTTTGAACATTCAACTATAACACCATCTTTGTCGAAATACATATAATCACCCATAAATGATATACAGCCGGTTATTCTCTTTTCATATACATAAACTGTAATTGAGTTTCTATCATCAAGTACCGGATCCAGATATTCTACAAACGGTATTGCATCCTGTTTCACAAAATGATATCTCAGATAGAGTAAGACCGCATACTTGTCAAGAGGACTTGCAATGACCTTCTCTTTTATCTCCTCATCCGTGTAATGTACAGAACCTTTCACTTGAAAATTCTCCAGCTTGCATGAAGTAAGGAACCAAAGCAGTGTGCCTCCTATAATTACCACGAGCAGAACAAACACTGTTAAACGCACTCTATTAAGTTTTGTATTCTTTCCCTGTTTCATCCTGCTTCTTCCTCATTCCACCCTTCTGATCCTATTATTCCTGTCACTTACTGCGCACATAATTTTGTTATCCGTAACGTTCTCGCTTAATTCTATTCGATACACTGAGAACCAGCCCCATCTCGATAAGCAGAACCATCAGAGAGCTTCCTCCGTAGCTGATAAATGGAAGTGTAATTCCAGTCGAAGGAATTGAGTTGGTCACGACGGCCACGTTCATAATTACCTGTACAGAAATATGTATCATTACACCAACCGCTATCATGCTTCCATATAAATCTTCCGCATTCGATGCAATAACACACAGCCTCCAGATCAAAAGCAAAAAAAGCATAAGAATTGCAATTGCACCAAAGATGCCCAGTTCTTCACATATAACTGAAAAAATCATATCATTGTGCGCCTCTGGAATATAGCCCAGTTTTTGCATACTGTTCCCCAGACCCACACCGAACATTCCTCCGGAAGCAATGGCATATAGGGCTTGTCTTATCTGGTAACCATTTTCGTTGGTGTCAATGTTCAGCCAGATATCAATTCGGTCACTACGGTAGTCAACCAAAACAATAAAAAGCACCGCTGCGGCTATGGCCGCCAATCCAAAGGCAATAAAATAAAGCTTTTTTTTGCTGGCTACAAACGACATTCCAAACATTAATGCCATAATAACAACTGCTGTACTCAGATTTTCTTTGGCAACAAGACCTGCGACAGGAGCAACGAACAAAAGGATCCGAATAAATCCGCCAATATGATCCAGTCGTTTCGGCGATATGTAAATAATAAATGCGACCAGCAAAATAATGCATATTTTTGTGAGCTCTGACGGCTGAAGAGAAGCAAAGGTACCAAGCTTGATCCATCTTTCGGAACCATTGGTCGTATCCCCTTTGAATGTTACAAAAACAAGCAGTACAATACAAAGAAGATATAATATGAAAATGGGACGAACTTTTATAATTGGCAGTTTTTTCATATAAATATGATAATCAATCTTTGATACCAGAATCATAAAAGGAACACCCATTGCTGCAAACATTGCCTGACGCCGCAAATAGAGAGTCGGATCATTATAATATTTCAAAGCATTATAAGAACTAGTGCTATAGATCATGATCAGACCAAAGCATACCATAAAACAGATCAAGAATAACAAACTGTAATCATAATAACCTTTTGCATGTTTCTCTTTTGCAGATACGACAACTTCTTCATCCATTCAAAATAATCCTCATTTCTGCGTCTTTCTTTACGCAAAACACTTTTTTGTTATTGAATTGCGTTGACCAGGTCCTTAAATATCTGTCCCCGTTCTTCATAATTCTTAAACATCCCCCAGCTCGCACAACAAGGGGACAGCAATACAGACTCACCCTCTTCTGCATTCTTCTTACAGAACTCAACGGCTTCTTCCATACTTTCTACCATAACAGTGTCATAAAAGCCATTTTTATGTGCTGCTTTTTCGATTTTCTCTCTTGTCTGTCCCATTAGCACAAGGTACTTTATCTTACCTTCAAAAGCCTGAATCCACTCGTCATAGTCAGAACCTTTATCATACCCTCCACCAATTAGGAGCGTTCTGGTTTTCATCGCCTGAACCGCCTTAATGGATGCATCCGGATTTGTCCCTTTTGAATCATTATAATAAGCAACACCATTCTTTGTGGTAACATATTCTATTCTGTGCTCGAATGCTTTAAACGTTGTAAGTGCTTTGTGTATTGATTCCATCGGAACGTGAAATGTAATTGCTGCTCCTATCGCTGCCATTGCATTTTCATAGCTGTGTTTTCCAAAAATTTTCATCTCATCTACATTACAAACGATAATAATCTCACCATCTTTTGCGTATTTGATCTGTTCATCTTCGTAATATAGCCCTTCGGAGAGTACCGTACTTGAGGAGAACCAGATAACATTACAGGCAAGCTCTTTTCCTCTTTCACGAAGTGCAGGATCATCGTAGTTCAGTATGCAGGTATCTTCTGCTGTCTGATTTTTTGTTATGTTCATCTTTGCATCAATATATGCATCCATTGTATGATGACGATTCAGATGGTCTGGCGTAATATTTAAGATCATACTGACATTCGGTCTGAACTCAAGAATGGTCTCCAGCTGAAAACTGCTCATCTCTGCCACAGTTACTGATTCGTCGTTTGTATTCTTAACGTATTCGGTGTAGGGAAGTCCTATATTACCAACAACAAAAACATCCTTAAAATAGGTCTTCATAATCTCACCGGTCAATGCTGTCGTTGTCGTTTTCCCGTTCGTTCCAGTCACCGCTGCAAGTTTTCCCTTCGCAAACTTATAAGCGAGTTCTATCTCTCCCATAACAGGAATCTGAAGCTCTTTCATCTTCAGTATCATAGGAATATCCATAGGCACACCTGGACTGACAATGACAAAATCAAGTTCCTGATACACTTCTTCCGGCAGCTCTTTTCCAATCATAATCTCCCCTGTAAAACCAGGAAGCTGCGAAAGAATCTCGCTTTTCAAAAGAGTATCCTTTGCATCAAAAAGAATTACATCCGCTTTTTCATCCATAAGTAATTTTGTTGCAGCGACTCCGCTTATACCGGCGCCTACGACCAAAATTTTTTTATCAGCGAATTCCATTTCAACCTCATTCCCGTGCCTTAAAGCACATATCAAGACTTAAAATCATAAAGTATGCAATAAAAAAGTATTGTTCACGAACGAGTGAACCCGTCCTGTTTATTATCATTATCTCTCGGATGATTATATGTCATCTCTTCTTTAAAATCAACTGGTTGTTACAAGAAGAAAATTACAAATTACCAGCATTTTCCCAGTTTACTGTTATGTCATGCATTTGCCTTCCAGAAATTCCTTTAATCTTCTGTCATTTCAGGAATTGCATCCGTATTTTCTTCATCGGTAACCGATTCATCCTCAGGGTAATCGACGTGATAATTAATCTCTCCATCCGGATATATACCAAGGTGCGGCAAAATATCTTCCAGTATTTCACTGGAAAGCGTTGTAGCAAAATAGCTGCTTGCAAAGTAGGTTTCATCGACCGGTGTATCAATGACTGTATAAATAATATATTGAGGATCATTTGTCGGTACAACACCGATAAACGATACAACATATTTTTTATCGGCTCTTGGAAGCTTTTGTGCCGTTCCGGTCTTACCACCGATCAGATACCCATCGACCTGAGCATGTATGGCAGTACCCGCTTCAACTGTCTCATAAAATGCATTCAGCAAAAAATCAGAAGTCTCTTTTGTAATTGTTTCTCTTACTAGAATTGGATCGATTTCCGTTACAATGGCTCCATCATCACTTTGAATCTCTTTCACAACGTGTGGTTGATAATAGTATCCGCCATTGACCAGTGAACAGAAAGCCGAAGCCATCTGAACCATCGAAACATTAAAGGATTGTCCAAAACTGCTGGTGGCAAGCTCAGTTTCATTTAAATCTTTTACATCCATTAAGATACCGCTGCTTTCGCCAGGCAGATCAACACCTGTTTTTGAACCAAATCCAAAACTCTGCTGATACATCTTAAAAAGATCACGTCCCTCAAGTTCACCAATTTCCATCAATGCACTGTTGCAGGATTTCATGATTGCCTCTGTTAACGTAAGCCAGCCATGCCCGCTTTTATTGTTGCAGTATATTTTCCATCCGCCTTTGATCTCATATCCCGGACAATAGAATTTCTGATCAGGCTCGATCAGATTCTCTTCAAGTGCTGCTGCTATCGTATATGGCTTAAATGTTGATCCCGGTTCATACGTATCACTGATACAAAAATTTCTCCAGATCGTATTGAGTGCATTGTACTGTTCTTCTTCTGACATCGCATCAATTTCTGCCTGGGTGTACCATGCTGTTAAATCTCTTGGCTGATTCAGGTTATATTCCTCATTGGATGTCATGGCAATAATTTCACCGTTGTTTGGATTCATGACAATAACGCCTATGTTACTGCATTCCTTGCTTTCCAAAAATCCTTCTACATGTTTTTCAACAAGTGACTGGATCGTCGCATCAATGGTAAGGACCAGTGAACTTCCGTTCTCGGCCTCCTTGGTCACTTTCTGCAGGTTCAGTTCCGAATCATAATAACCATAGGTTCTTCCATTGGTTCCATTCAAGATATCGTTATAATATTCTTCAACGCCCCATGTACCAACATTGCCGGAATTCGTGAAGCCTATGATTCTGGAAGCAAGACTGTCATAGGGATAAGTTCTGACATATTCTTCTTCGAACCATACACCTTTCACGTACTTATTACCATCCGCAATAGCTTCATAAGCAAGCACGTTGGTAATTGTCTCGCCTTTTTTTAATATATAATACTGGCTGTCCGGTTTTTCGTCCAGAATTGCCTTAATCTCTGCTTCGTCAAATCCAAACACTGAACACAAGGCTTCCATGGAAGGTTCATAGTAATATTCACTTGTCAGAAAAACCTTACAGTCCAGTATAATATTGTATACTTTTTCGCTTTTTGCAAGCACCATACCATTGCTGTCATATATCGTGCCTCTTTGATATGGTACCGTTGAAGTTACATAACTTTGCTGTTCAAGAACTCTTTTCTTATATGCCTCACCATCTGCTTTATTAATATAAACAAGCCGTACTGCCAATAAAGCAATACAAGCCAAAACAACGCAGAATACAAGCAATAACTTTGCCTGCATTTTTGCAGTAAATTGTTTTGGCTGTTTTTTTCTCTTCTTTTTTCTTTCTGTAATCACAGTCAAATCCTTCCTAAGGCATAATCATCGAAAGCAGTGTATTCATGTCAGCCTCCGGAATATCCCCGTATTGGCGCACATAGCCATCCGGATTTTCCTTATAGGAAAGCACTTGATTCTGATTCGGAAAAACCATTCCCAAATCAACGACTGCTGTTTGATAAATATAATCCAAATCGACTGCAGATGCAAGTAAATTATAGGTAGCATCATTACGGTCTTTTAAATCATCAAGGTCGCTCTGTGTAGCTGCAATCTTCTTCTTCAGTTCAACAGTATCGGACTGTACTTTTAAATAAGAAACGCAGGTGCATAACGTAATAAGAATCGCTAGCATCATTATACTCATAGAAATAAAATCAACACCCTGGCGAACTTTAGGTCCTTTGGACGGCATAACGACCGGCTGATTTACCGGTGTATGTTCCGGTCTTTGCTGCGGAGCCACTTTGGGAACAGCCTGTGTCGCTGCATTGTTTCTGTATGCCGTACGGTAGTCAGGAACTTCCTGCAGCTTCCTTGCTGTATTACCATCTGTCCAATACTGATTATTCAGTTTTTGCTTTCCTGTTCTGTTCGCTTCCATGCGCATCCTCCGACCTTTTATTGTTCTGCTTTTTCGAATACTCTTAACTTTGCACTTTTGGAGCGGCGGTTCATCTCAAGTTCTTCCGCCGTTGGCAATATCGGTTTTCTAGTAATAACCTTCCCTTTTGATTTCCTGCCGCATACACACACCGGAAAACTCGGTGGACATATACAGGGATTTTCCATCTTTTTGAACTCCGTCTTCACAATTCTGTCTTCCAGTGAATGAAAGGTTATTATACAAAGTCTTCCACCCGGTGTCAGCAAATCGACCATATCCTCCAAGGTATCCTTCAACACTTCAAGTTCCCGATTCAATTCGATCCGTATCGCCTGAAAGGTACGTTTTGCAGGATGTCCGAGTGTTTTTTGTATCTTCATTGGTATGGATGCTTTTATTATTTCAACCAATTCTGTTGTTGTTTCTATTTCTTTGCTCTTTCTGGCTGCAACGATGTGTTTTGCTATATTTTTCGCAAATGGATCTTCCCCGTATTCTTTAATAACACGGAACAATTCCATCTCTGGATATTCATTCACAATATCCTTTGCTGTTAGTTCCTGACGATTGTCCATTCTCATATCCAGTGGTGCATCTTCTTTGTAAGTAAAACCTCTGTCCGCTGTATTCAGCTGGTAGGAAGAAACACCAAGATCAAGCAGTATTCCGTTAACTTCTTTGATCTGAAGATTCTCCATAACCTTTTTAATATCACAGTAATTACTGCGCACAACGGTAACTTTATCCTTGTACAAGTCAAGTTTTTGTGTTCCTGCAAAAATTGCATCTTCATCCTGGTCAATCCCGATGTATCTGCCTTTTTCGCTTAGGTTCCTGCAGATTTCAAAACCATGTCCTGCGCCGCCCATCGTACCATCCGCATATATTCCATCCGGATTTATATGAAGCATCTCGATCACTTCATCAAGCAGTACTGATATGTGTTTAAATTCGCTCTTGTTCTCCAGTGATTTATCCATCTTTACCTTCATTTCTGCGCGAATAACGCACTTGTCAAGTTGTGTCCGTATCCAGCTCCTTATAAACTGATTCCGAACTCTGCTAACTCATCAGCAAGATCTTCCATATCACCATCGTCATTAATTACAGCTTCCAGTCTGTCTTTGCTCCAAAGTTCTATTTTATTTATGTTTCCTATGAATACAACATCCTTTAGCAAACCTGCTTTTTCACATAGTTCAGCGGGAATAACAATTCTCCCCTGTTTATCAAGTTCTCCATCGGCTGCATTCATCATGAGTTTTCTTTTCATAATTCTAACTTTATTGGTACCGGGTAATTTGCGCAGACTCTCGCTGAGTTCTTCCCATTCCGCCTCAGGGTATATATAGAGACACCCTTCCGCACCCAAAGTAATGGTAAATGAGTCTTCTCCAAGGCCGCTGCGAAGCTTTGCCGGAACAATTATTCTGTTCTTTGCATCAATCGTATGATTGTATTTCCCTTTGAACTTCAAATTGCACCGCCCATCTGCAACAAAAACTCACCACTTTCAACCACTTCTATGTATTCTTACTCCACTTTGCTCCACTCATAGGTGTATGTTACACCCTTTTTCAGTAAAAATCA
Organism: Clostridia bacterium; assembly: GCA_003249225.1. Lineage (GTDB taxonomy): Bacteria > Bacillota > Clostridia > Lachnospirales > Lachnospiraceae > SZUA-448. Next base: position 44,462 of record QKJQ01000013.1, read on the forward strand.
AGTGTTTTGCGCAAAAAAAATAAGCAGAAAACGCTGAATTTCTCAGTATTTTCTGCTTATTTTATGCTCTTTACAAGATATAGTGTCTCATAAAACAGAACCACAAAATCTAGTTTAATTTAATTGTGTTTTGTTACGATTTACGACTCTCTCTTTCTCTTTTCCAACACTTTCTGTAATTTCCAATTAGTATAAATATTGCAATAAGTACAAAGAATAATGATACAAACTGTGATACCGGCACGGTCGAATTCCATAGGAACAATTGGTCTGTACGAAGACCCTCGATCCAGAATCTTCCGATGCCATATCCGATCATATATAAAACAATCAGTTCACCATCAAACTTTTTGTATTTCTGAAAGAACAGTAATCCAATCAAAAGCAACAACAACCACAATGATTCATAGAGATAGGTAGGCTGAACCTGATAATACAGTGATCCGCCAACCTCTTTCACATTATTTATAATCGTAAGTATCTCATGCAATGCCTCCGGACGTCCTTCATAAACCGTAGAAAGGTATGCGGGAGAACTTGTAAACTCACTATGTACTGATGTAATATCAACCTGCATCGCAAACAATCCATCGGTATACCGCCCAAACGCTTCCCGGTTGAAGAAATTACCCCACCGTCCGATCATCTGCCCTACCATCAGTCCAAAAACCGAAGTATCAGCCAGGGCTCCAAAGGATACTTTACGCAACCGGCAGAATATAACAGCAGTCAGAACTGCAGCAAGTATACCGCCATAAATCGCAAGTCCTCCGGTACGAAGGTTAATAATCTGTAAGGGTTCATCCTGAAAACTCGTCCAATGAAAGACTACATAATAAAGTCTTGCTCCAATTACCGCACATATGATTGCGACGAGCGCAAAATCCATTAAAACATCGGATGTAATTCCATTCTTCTTCGACTGTCGCTCTGCTATCCAGAAGCCAGCAAGCATGCCGATTGCAATAACAATTCCATAAAAGGCAATATCAAATCCAAAAATCGAAATGCCCTTTGGCAAATTATGAATCACAATTCCCAGGTTTGGAAATCTGATGTCAGTTTGTCCATACAATGACATACGGTACTCCTTTAGTAATTGCTACACATTGAAACGGAATAATAATACGTCACCTTCCTGAACGACGTATTCTTTTCCTTCTGAACGTACCAGCCCTTTTTCTTTTGCTGCATTAAAGCTGCCGCACTCAACAAGGTTCTTATAGGAAACTACTTCGGCGCGAATAAATCCTTTTTCAAAATCCGTATGAATCTTCCCGGCTGCCTGTGGCGCTTTGGTGCCGATTTTTATGGTCCATGCTCTTGTTTCCTTTGGTCCTGCAGTCAGATAGCTCATCAGTCCAAGGAGGTGATAGCTGGCACGAATCAACTTTTCAAGGCCAGATTCATCAATACCAAGGTCATCTAAGAACATTTTTCGTTCTTCATCATCAAGTTCTGCAATTTCTTGTTCAATCTGTGCACATACTACAAAAACTTCGGCATCTTGTTCCAGTGCATGCTCTCTGACCTGGCTGACATAAGCATTGCTTTTACCATCATCTGCAAGGTCGTCTTCCTTAACATTTGCTGCAAAGATGACCGGTTTGCTTGTCAGAAGGTTAAAAGAAGCCAAAATTTCCTCTTCATCCTCGTCATTGATCTCAATTGACCGTGCAAGTTTTCCATCTTCCAGATGTTTTTTCAGACGTTCCAAAAGCTGGAATTCTTTTTGCATTGCTTCATTCTTCATACCTTTTCCGCTTTTCGCCAGCCTGCGCTCAATGATCTCAAGATCGGAAAAAATAAGCTCAAAATTTATGGTTTCAATATCCCGCAGCGGCTGTATATTGCCTTCTACGTGTATAATGTTACTGTCTTCAAAACAACGCACCACATGTACGATTGCATCAACTTCACGAATGTGCGACAAAAACTGATTGCCGAGTCCTTCACCTTTGGAAGCACCTTTCACAAGCCCTGCAATATCAACGAATTCGATGACTGCCGGAACCTGTTTTTCAGACTGATACAAATCGCTTAAAACTTTTATACGTTCATCCGGAACTGGGACTACTCCGACATTTGGATCAATTGTACAAAAGGGGTAGTTGGCAGCTTCCGCTCCTGCTTTTGTTAATGAATTGAATAATGTACTTTTCCCAACGTTTGGTAATCCAACGATACCTAATCTCATAATGAAATCAACCTTTCTAGTTTCTTTTTATATAATTATTTGCATTTTGCAGCTGTATTCTCTGCTGTTCATACAAGTATTTCGTCAAATTCCGGCTGGTCTCAATAAATCTGCATCCATAATAATTATGAAAAACACCACTTACATTATCACGCATACGCACGATCATCGCCTTGCACTCAATCTTTCCAACATCTGATAGGAATTCAAAAGCAATTTCGTCATCCGGAAGGAATTTCTCATTCGAGTAAATACCTACGCCGATCTCGCTGATATCCCGGATAAAGCCCAGACAATCAACCCAGCGAAAGCGGTCTCCCATCAGTTCATCGGAACGACTGTCATAATTATATCTCGTCTGACTGGATGTGTTATTCTCTTTCTCATCCAATTCTTTTAGGCGCCTTTTATCTGTCACCTTATACCGAAGCATGAGTTCCTTTCCCAGATACATACGAAAAGCATTGCGTCGGTTATAGTTTTCACCATATTCATCACTGAAAAATCCATGCATCCTGTCCTCTTCGACCGCTACGATCGCGCCCTTGACATTGGACCATTTCCACATTCTGTCCTGTTCCTGATATACAATATCAACAATATCAGTTTCAAGAAACTGGAACACTCTTTTTCCGCTTGCAATCAAAGAAACACATACACAGCCAGGTTCTGTATACTCGATTTTGCTTACGACCCTGTAATTGTATCCTTCGCGATTAATATAAACCTCAAGCGGCCGTCCCAACTTCAACTCACTGAGCAGCATGTGAAAACACCTCCCTGAATGCATTAATATTTTTTTCAATAGTGCCATTAAAAACTGAGCTTCCTGATACAAGAACCTGTGCGCCTGCTTTCAAAACAGCTTCTGCATTATCCAATGTGATTCCCCCATCTACTTCAAGTTCTGCCTTAGATCCGGATTCCACGATCATTTGTTTTGTTTCTGCAATCTTCTGATAACAGAATGGGATAAATGCCTGCCCGCCAAAACCAGGATTAACAGTCATGATGAGTACCAGATCTACTTCCGGGAGAATGTATCGGATCGCATCGAGCGATGTTCCAGGATTCAAAGATACCCCCGCCCTTTTTCCTTTTTCTTTTATAGCACGTATCGTACTGTGAAGATGTGTACAGGCTTCTGTGTGGACTGTTATTATATCAGCTCCTGCTTTGCAGAAGTCATCAATGTATCGGATAGGTTCCTTTACCATAAGATGCACATCAAAAACCATGGAGGTATTCTTCCTGATCGAAGTAATCAGTGGCATACCAAATGAAATACTGGGAACGAACATACCATCCATTACATCAATATGAAGATAGTCAGCACCTGCCGATTCAATCTGTTCTATCTGTTCTCCCAAGTGATTAAAATCAGCAGCTAATATCGATGGTGCCAGTTTAAACATAGTGTTCCCTCACGAATCTAATATTTTTTTTGTTGCTCCAGCTCCGTAATCATCTGCAGATAGTTTTCATACCGGCCGGAATGGATTTCATGACGCTCCAGCGCAGCTTTCACTGCACAACCAGGTTCATTTTTATGAAGACAGCCATTAAACCGGCAGTCCTGCTCATATTCCTGAAATTCCCAAAAATACTGTTTCAGTTCATATTTATCTATCTCATTGATATACAGTGTACTAAAGCCCGGTGTATCCATAAGATAGGTGTCCTCTTCAAGGCAGAACAATTCAGAGTGCCTTGTCGTATGCTTACCTCTTTTGATCTTTTCACTTACACTTCCTGTTATCATATCAGCCAGTGGTGACATCAAATTCATCACTGTCGATTTCCCTACTCCGGAAGGCCCGGCTAAAACCGTTGTCTTTCCTTTGAGAAGTGCCCGCAGCTGTTCAAAACTCTCATCAGCGATCGCACTGAAAAAAAACAGATGATACCCACATTTTTCATAGGTCTTCTTCAAAAGTTCAATATCTTCTTTTGTACCAAGATCTGTTTTATTAAAACATATAATTGTATCAACCTTCTGTTTTGACATCATAATCAGAAAACGATCCAGAAGGTTCAGGTTTGGATCCGGTTCTTTTGTCGCAAATATTACCATGGCCTGATCTACATTTGCGACCGCAGGGCGAATTAATTCACTCCTGCGCTCACAAATCTCTGTGATACTTCCCTCTTTTTTATCAGCATCCAGAAGTTCTATTTCTACTTCATCGCCGACCAGCGGCTTAACATTACGATTACGAAAGATTCCTTTGGCTTTGCATTCAATCACGCCGTATTCTTTTGTATTTACGTAATAAAAACCCGCAATACCTTTGATAATTCTGCCATGCATTAATTAACTACCTCAAGGTCAACTAAAAAGGTCTCGTCTGTATACTTTGCTCCATCTACATAAAGAATAACAGTTGCTGTTCCTTCTGAAAGATCATTACTTTGTATATTAAAGATATACCAGAAAAATGCTTCTTTGAAGTCCGTTGCAGTCATATCATCCTGTTCAAATAATTTTATTGTTGTACTTCCCTGCACCAGCTCAAGATAAATATTGGCTGTTCCGGAATCCGGAATCGGAGTAGCATCAATGGCAAGTGTTCCACGATACGTTGTTTCAGAAGATGTTGGTTCCGGGGTTGCTGTTGGTGCATCCGTTGGCGTTGTGTCAGGAGAAGATGTAGGTTCTGCTCCCTGTGTAGGTGTTGTATCGGTTCCGCCGTTCGGATCCGCCCCAAGACTGATAAAGTAATTTATCACAGCGCTCTCTTCGACAGAGGTGCCGGCGTCATAACTTTGAGCGCAAACCAATCCTGCTTCGTATGTGCTGCTGTACATAAAATCCATAGTTCCTGCAGTCAGTTTTGCATCGGCAATCAGTGTGAGCGCTGCCTCTTCTGTCTGTCCGAGAAGATTCGGAACCGTTGTGTAAACTGCTTGTTCACCAAGACTTACGATCAGTATTACTACACTGCCTTCATCCACAATCTCATACCGTTCCGGAATTGTACGAATAACATGTCCGTATTGAGTCATGCTGTCTGCTTCGTATTCCACCTGGACCGTATATCCTTTTGATACAAGTGTTTCTTTCGCTTCATCAAGTGTCCGGTTATAAACATCACCAAGTTCTGTGGGTTCTTTTCCACTGCTGATCCATAACGTAATCGGAGCCGTTCTGGCAACACTCGTTCCTTCTGCAGGATATTGTTTCATGATCTGTCCTGCTTCATATTCATCAGAATAGTCTTCTTCATAGGTAATATCAAAATCAAAGTTTCCTGCTGCAAGAGTATTGCTCTCTGCATAATCCGGTGTCTGTCCTAGCAAATATGGCATTGTAACAAGCGCCGGAGTTGGTGAAACCGTTGGTGAAACCGTTGGTGATGGAGACGCAGTTACCGCAACGGTAGGAACCAGACTTCCGCCATCTCCTGTAACTTTATCAATTAATCCAAAGAAATTCGCAATAACATAAAGAACAGCCACACCGAGTATAATAACGGCAATAACACTTCCGACAGTTAATACTTTCTCTACTTTGGAATCAACTGTATCCAGTTCTTCCTCTTCTTCTTTTTGAATCTTACTGACAGCTTTGGCGTCATGATTGGAATAATACATGGCAGGAGTTTTAGCTGCACTCTTTATCTCTTCCATCTCATCATCTGTCATATTAATCGTCGGAGAATCCGTAACGGTAGCACTTGAGAGCTTTACAAAGTCGCCTTCCGGGTTCACTATCGATTTTTTAAGATCTTGAATTAATTCGGATGCAGTCAGATATCTGCGTTCCGGCTTTTTCTGCATACACTTCTGTACGATCATATCTACACTTGGCGGGACTGTCGGATTTAATTCTCTGACAGGAATGGCTTCTCCCTGTATGTGAAGAAGTGCTACCGAAACTGTATTATCACCAGCAAATGGTACCTTTCCACTCAGCATTTCATATAATGTTACGCCAAGAGAATAGATATCACTTTTTTCATCACTATATCCACCTCTGGCCTGCTCTGGTGACAGATAATGCACAGACCCGATCGCATTCTGTGTAACAGTATTGGAGGTTGCAGCTTTGGCAATGCCAAAATCGGTAACTTTAACCTTACCTTCCCTTGATATGATGATATTCTGTGGTTTGATATCTCTATGAATGATATGATTGTCGTGAGCAGCTTCCATGCCCTGTGCAATCTGAATAGCAATTCCAACAGCCTCTTTGATTTCAAGCCGGCCTTTTCTTTCAATGAATTTTTTTAACGTAATTCCTTCCACAAGTTCCATGACAATGTAATACAGTCCATCGTCATCACCAACATCATAAACATTCACAATATTCGGATGTGATAATCCTGCTGCGGACTGTGCTTCGCCTCTGAATTTTGTTACAAAATTCTTGTCTGAAGAATATTCCGGCTTCAGAATTTTTATTGCCACATAACGGTTTAAACGATGACACTTTGCTTTGTAAACATCAGCCATCCCCCCCGACCCTACTTTGTCGATAATCTCGTATCTGTCGCTAATGTACATTCCCGGCTTTATCATTCTTCTCTCCTTACCTTTCTAAGTATAGAATGGAACATTACTATGTTCCAGCACTTATCTTCCGTCTTTTTTTACCAAGATAAGCGAAATGTTGTCCTTCCCGCCCCCTGCATTGGCTTTTTCCACAAGTTCTTTTCCTGCTTTTTCCAAGTTGTCCCTATTACAATTTATAATATCCTCTATTTCACTGTCTTCCAGCATAGTAAATAATCCGTCAGAGCATAGCAGCACAATATCTTCTGCATGCAGACGGATTTCGAAGAAATCCGGAAGAACAATGCCAGTTGTACTTAACGCCCTTGTTACAATATTCTTATTCGGGTGAAATCTGGCTTCTTCCCTTTCTATATCACCATTTCTGACCATCTCAGCAACCAGGGAATGATCCTCCGTGATCTGGTGAAGGTCCTGGTCCATTCTATATAACCTGCTGTCTCCAATATTGGCAACGATCATATCATCCCCATTGATCACTGCCATAACGAAGGTCGTACCCATACCATCCAGCTCTGTATGTTCTTTCGCCTGAATGATAAGCTGCTCATTTGTTTCTCGCAGCGCCCGTTCAATTGTGCCTACAACGGTCATCTCATCACTTTCGCTGACTCTTCTTGCAAATTCTTCAACGCAGAATCTAGATGCAAAATCTCCGGCTCTGTGACCCCCCATGCCGTCCGCAACAATAAACAGGTTCGGGAATGCTCCGACGGGATTTTCATTGCAGTAGATGTAATCCTGATTGTTGTCACGTAGTTGCCCTACATCTGTAATTGCATATGTTTTCACGTTTTGCCTTCCCCTCCCTTGCTTTATTTTTCTGCATGGCTCTTCCTCAACTGCCCGCAGGCAGCGTTGATATCGGAACCCATTTCTCTTCTAATAGTAACATTTATTCTGTTTTTTTCAAGTATATTTTTGAAATTTTGTATATTCGAAGCTACAGAAGCTGTGAAGTTTCTTTCTTCGATCGGATTTACCGGTATCAGGTTTACATGGCAGTTTTTTCCCCTGAGAAGCTTCACAAGTTCCATTGCACATGCATCTGAATCATTAACATCCTTCACCATACTGTATTCATAGGATATTCTTCTTCCGGTTTCATTATAATAAGCATCGGCAGCTTCTATCACTTCACGAATTGTAATGCTGTTTGCTACCGGCATCATAGTCTTTCTGATTGTATCGTTTGGTGCATGTAACGATATGGCAAGTGTCACCTGCAGATCCTCTTTTGCAAATCGATGCATAGGTTCGATCAAGCCGCAGGTCGATACAGTTATGTTCCTCTGACTTATATTAAGCCCATCTTTATCTGAAATCATATGAATAAATTTTACGACATTATCATAATTATCCATTGGTTCCCCGGTCCCCATAATTACAATGTTGCTGATCCGCTCTCCAATGTCTTCCTGTATGCGGTAAATCTGTTCCAACATTTCTGCCGGTTCCAGGTTACGTTCCAGTCCCCCCAGCGTCGAAGCGCAGAACAGACAGCCCATACGGCAACCGACCTGTGAAGAAATGCAAACAGAATTTCCATGTTTGTATTTCATAAGAACGCTTTCTATAACATTGTTCACAAGCGTTGTCTCATATTCGGGTATCTGAAATAGATACTTTCTGGTTCCGTCGATTTCGGAACAAAGAACTTCCACTTGTTTCAGCACTGTCAGGTTGTACTGTGCCGCGAGTTTTTCTCTGAGTTGTTTTGGCACATTCAACATTTGGTCGTACGAACTCACATGCTTAACATGCAGCCAGTCGTAGATCTGACCGGCACGGAATGCCGGCTCCTGCATTTCCTTAAGCTGCTGTGTCAGTTCTTCCTTTGTTAATGAATTAATACTTATCTGCTTCATTCTATCCTTTCTTTCGAAAACGGGATACATAAAATCCGTCCGTTTTATGGATTCCCGGTATTAGCTGTATGTATCCTTCCTTTGCTGTTTTCTTTATATCCTCGTGCGTTAGAAGTTTGTCCGGAAGATACGGCAGCAGGCTTTCTTGTATCAGCTGGAGTTCATTGATAATAAAATCACGATTTTTGTCATTTTCCTTTTTGTTCAAAGTACAAGTACTGTAAATCAAAATGCCGCCTGGCTTTATATATCGAACGGCCTGTCTAAGAATAGTCTTTTGAAGCTGGCAGAGTTCGTCTTGCTGATCTTTTGATATGTTATATTTGATATCCGGTTTTTTTCCGATCACGCCGGTTCCTGAACAAGGAAGGTCCGCAATCACAATATCAGCTTTTTCCTGCATACTTTCGTCATAAAGAGCGGCATCAAAAACCTTTAAACTGACATTGGAATACCTGCACCGTTCGAGGTTCTCCCTAATCAGGCTGATTTTATATTCCGAGATGTCTCTGGCTTCTACAAACCCAGTTACTTTTTTATCCTTTGTCTCCGCTTCCTCTAAATGGGCTGATTTCAGCATCCGGTCTGCAAGATGCAGCGTCTTTCCTCCCGGTGCTGCACAGAGGTCCATGACCACCGAATCCTTTGTTACACCGGCAGCCAGTCCTACCATCATGGAACTTTCATCCTGAACCGTAATCCAGCCATTTTTGAATGCAGGTATCTGCTCAAGATTGTCATATTCTATCAGATAAAACGCATTCTCACAATAAGCACCGGCTTCTGTCTTTACATTTGCCTGCTCCAGACTTTCCATCAGCTCTCTCTTTGTACACTTTGCTTCATTCATCCGCAGAGTTACCGGAATACTTTCGTACTGGCTTTTCAGTATGCCTTCTGCTGTCTCTTCTCCATAATCAGCTATGAACTGTTCAATAAGCCAGACCGGTGTGGAAAACTCTATACTTAGACGCTCCAACATGTCTTTTTGTTCACTAAAATCGAGCAATTCTTCTTTTTTTCTGGCCGCCGAACGGAGCACACCGTTCACGAATCCTGAAAGTCCTTGGAAACCGCGTTTTTTAGCTATTTTAACTGCTTCATTGCAAATGGCAGATTCCGGTATGGCGCCCATAAAAAGCAATTGGTACAGACTCATTCGCAAAACAGCACGAATGACTGGTTTCATTCGTGCAACTTTGGTTTTCGATAAGGTTCCAAGAATATAATCAAGCGTTATCAGCCGTTCAACAGTGCCATTACAGACCCTGCTCACAAATGCTCTCTCCTGCTTTGTCCAGTCATTGTGTTCTTTTAAACACCTTCCAAGAACGATGTGACTTGGCTTTTTCTCATCAATTATATCAATTAGGCAATCACTGACTGCTTCTCTTGTCGTTATCGTTTTTATCATTTATTACCCCATTCCTGCGCTGATTTTTGCACATGTCAAGTTTGAGCGGGCATCTGCCTATGAGGCACAAACTTCTAACAAAAATTCACTTTATTCTCCGAAAAGGTCTCCCTGTTTCACAGCATTTCCTCTTAAAAAATCACCGGCAGACATTCTTTTTTTGCCCTGAAGCTGTAATTCTGTAATACAGAGTATTCCGTCCCCTGTCTGTATGCGGATTTCATTCTTTGTGGTCATAAGAACAGTTCCCGGTTTTTCTTTTGTTTCAGTCTGCGGCAATACATGACTTTTCCAGAATTTGATGTTCTTACCGTCCCAGCTGCTGTAAGCACATGGCCACGGATCAAGACCTCTGATATATCGTTCCAGAACAATGGCCGGCATAGTAAAATCAAGATTTCCAAATGTTTTATCAAGTATTTTTACATAAGTGTGTTCTTCATGGTTCTGTGCAATACGGGAAGCCGATCCATTCTCGATCTGTTCTATGGCAAGCATCAGCGCATTTGCGCCGGCTACTGCAAGTTTGTTGTGCAGGCTCTCCCCGGTCTCGTTCGGAGCAATTTCAACTTCCTGCTGTACTATCATGTCCCCGGTATCGATCCCTGCATCCATGTGCATGATCGTTACTCCTGTTTTCGTTTCTCCGTTCAGTATTGCCCATTGAATCGGAGCAGCTCCACGATACTTGGGAAGCAGGGAGGCATGTACATTGATGCAGCCAAACGGAGCCATTTCAAGCACTGCTTTAGGCAGTATCTGACCAAAAGCTGCAACAATGATCATCTGAGGCTCAAAGGCCTGCAGCTTTTCAAAAAATCCCTCTTCCTTTACTTTTACAGGCTGCAGCACAGGAATGTTATGCTTTACAGCAAGTTCTTTTACCGGCGAAGCCGTTAGCTGGTTGCCTCGTCCCTTAGGACGGTCCGGCTGTGTAACAGCTGCTATCACTTCATGTTCAGAATTTATCAAGGACTCAAGTATCGTAGCCGCTATTTCCGGAGTTCCCATAAATATAATTCGCTTCATCTACAGTTCCTCTTCTTCCTCCTGATCGGAATCCATCAGTTCTCCTGTCATCAGCTCTGTATAGAGAACGCCATTTAAATGATCTATTTCATGGCAGAATGCTCTTGCTGTAAGTTCTGTTCCTTCTACTGTAAAGAACTCCATATTAATGTCTTGTGCACGTACCTTAACATAGTTGGGCCTTTTCACCATGCCGACTTTACCCGGAAGACTAAGACAGCCTTCGCCACCGAACTGTTCTCCTGATGATTCAATGATTTCCGGATTGATCAGAATAATTGGCGAGTCACCCTCCGGCGAGGTGTCCACAACCGCAAGACGCTTTAAGATACCGACCTGTGGTGCCGCAAGACCCGCACCGCCTTCTTCATACATGGTATCCAGCATGTCATTAATCAATGTAATCAGCTTCTGATTAACTTCAGTTACTGGTTTTGACTGTTTTGTTAATACCTTATCCCCAAATTTACGAATATTTCTTATTGCCATTTCTTTCATCCTTTCTGCTTATCAATACCATCCTTACAGGTTCATCGGATCGAAATCAAACTGTATAAGACAACTGTTGTAACTGCTGTCATCTTTGATCTTTTGTTCCAGATAATCCTTTATATCCGTCAGGATCGTATAATCTTCTTCTTTAAAATACAACATTCTTCGGTAAATGTCACGCACTTTGGCCGGATTTGCCGGAGCAGGGCCAATCATCACCGTATTTCCCCTGTTTTTTTGCTTATAAATAAAGTTTTGTGCCAAAGCTGCCAGTGTATCCATCCGTTCTTCGGCTGCTGTTTCCTCCTTCATACCAAGCTGTATAGCCAGGATATGCGCAGCAGGCGGATAACGCATAGATCTTCGAAACAGCATTTCACTGCTATAAAAGCCTTTGTAATCCTCTTTGGCTGCAGCCTGAATACAGTAATGATCCGGCTGGTAGGTCTGTATGACAACTTCTCCTGCCTCCTTATCCCTGCCTGCTCTTCCGGCAGCCTGGGCAAGAAGCTGAAAAGTTCTCTCTGCACTTCTAAAATCCCCGGACTGGAGTGAGAGATCCGCCGCCAGAATGCCCATTAAGGTTACCTTACCAAAATCATGACCTTTAACGATCATCTGCGTTCCGACAAGAATATCCGCTTCTTCGTTTGAAAATGCAGAAAGAATGGCTTCATGCGCATCCTTTTTCTTCGTGGTGTCCGCGTCCATCCGAAGCACTTTTGCCTGAGGAAATGCATTTTTGACCAGAAGTTCAACTTTCTGTGTCCCGGTCCCAAACGCCGCTATATATTTTGAACCGCAAGCGGGACAATTCTTAGGTGTTACTGTTTCATACCCACAGTAATGACATAACAGTTTTCCACCGGTATGTGCCTTTAATGACACCGAACAATGCGGACAAAGCAGTGCTTCACCACAGCTTCTGCAGGAGACAAAGCCTGCATAGCCTCGTCGGTTTATGAACAGCATGATTTGCTGCTTTTTCTCAAGTCTGTCCAGAATCAGTTCGTGAAGAGTCTCACTAAAGATCGAAATATTCTTCTTTTTTAGTTCTTCCCTCATATCAACAATGTGTACCTTTGGCAAGGACGCATCTTTTGCCCGTGTCAGCAATTCAAATCGCTTGTAGAGCCCCTGCTCGCTTTTGCAATAGGCTTCCAGGGATGGTGTTGCCGAGCCAAGAACCACCGATGCACCGATCATTTTGGCATATTCATCCGCAAGTTCTCTAGTATGATACTTTGGTGTCTGTTCACTTTTATAGGTAGGTTCATGTTCTTCATCGATTAAAATCATGCCAAGCTCAGGAAAAGGTGTGAACAAAGCGGATCTTGGACCAATCATTACATCGATTTCACCTTTCGATGCCCGCTCGATCTGGTCACTTCTCTCCCCCTGTGACAATCTGGAATGCAGGAAGGAAACACGGTCTCCAAACCGCTTCTGGAAACGCATCATTGTCTGATAGGTAAGAGCAATCTCAGGTATCAGCATGATTGCCTGTTTGTTTAGTGAAACAATATGTTCGATCAGTGCAAGATACACTTCTGTCTTGCCGCTCCCTGTTATACCATGGATCAGGTAAGACATCCGAACGCCGGAATCATATTCGCTGATTATCTGATCTGCTATTTCCTGCTGTTCTGTATTCAGTACAATGGCAGCTTCTTTTTTTACCTGCCGCTGATGCATCCGGTAGATGCGTTCAGCCTCAATAGAGATCACATTTTCTTTTTCAAAATCCTGTATTGTCTTTCTGGAAATGCTCAGCTTATTAATGACAAGGTCATAAGGAAGTGCTTCTTCTTCTAAGAGTTCGTGCAGCAGTCTGCTCTTTGCCCTATGCTTTTTCCTGCATGCTTCATCATATCGTTTTTCTGCTTCTTCTCGGCTGCACTGTAAGAGAATTGTTTTCATTTCGACGGCTTTTACTGATTTTTTAACAGGAATAACCGTTCTAAGTGCATCATTCATTGTACCGCCATACATTGTCCTGATCTTGTATGCAAGAGCAATCATCTGGCTTTCTATGGCAAACTTACCACTTTCAATTTTTGCAATATCTTTAATTTTCTCGACTGGAATCTTTGGCTCATTGCCAAGTCCGACAATATACCCACCAATCAGTTTATTACCGTTTCCAAAAGGAATCTGAACCGGTGCTCCAATGAAAACAGCCTCCTGCATTGCATCCGGAACCGCATACTGATAGGTCCTGTCTAACATTTCATGTGATATATCAACGATAATGTCAGCATAAGCCATGAATCTTTCCTCCGATCAATTAAATACCCCGCCAGATTCACGAAGCCATTTCGCTACGGTTTCCAGCTGCATACCACGTGATGCTTTAAGCAGAATACAATCCTGTTTTTGCAGGATGTCTGACAATATCTTTTTAACTTCTTCGTTCGTTGCACAAGATATAACTTCTATCGAATCCCCAGCCTGTTCTTTTACTGCTTCTGCTATATGGCCGGCTTCCTTCCCAACGGTGATCAGAATATTCAAATTCTTTTTTGCAGCATATAAGCCTACTTCCCTGTGACAGTCCCTTGATACTGTTCCAAGTTCAAGAATATCTCCGAAAACAACGAGTTTTCTTCCTATTGTCCTGTACTGATCAAGCACATCCAGGCTGCTCTTCATGGAATCCGGACTTGCATTATAGGTATCATCGATCATTGTCAGACTTCCGCATGTCTCAATACCGCCACGCATGGAGATCGGACGATATGCCCGCAGCCCATCTACCGCAATCTTTTGTTCAACATTATATAACAATGCCATACCCAGTGCCGCAACCGCATTTTTTACATTATGACTGCCAAGTACTTGCAGCTCTGCCTCACATTCCGCTGAGATTTCCTTGTCATTGTTATGTGTATCCCGCTGTAATAAAGCTTTTGCTTTATCGCCGATACAAAAGGTAAATGTTGTTCCATCATTACTTTGTCTTATGTTCTTTGCATAAAAATCATTTGTTTCTTCTATCCCATAGGTGAGCACATTCATAGTCTTTACAATTGCAGCCGTCTTTTCATTCATCAGGACTGAGTCCGGATTCGTCTTTAACGGTAAAAGCATTGGGTCATCTCCGCAGACAAGCAGTTTGCTTCCTTCTTCCATCTGGCATACAATATCAAGTTTTTCTCTTACTATGTTCTCTTTGGATCCCATCTGACCGATATGAGACACCCCGATATTGGTTATCAGGGCACATTCCGGTCTTGCTATTGCCACCAGCTTCTCCATTTCTTTTTCAAGACTGATGCCCATCTCGATAACAGCAAGTTCGTAAGTTTCGTCAAGTGCCAGCATCATCTGGGACAAACCGATCTGACTGTTTTTATTTCCGGCGGTTTTTAACAGTTTGTACCTACCAGCAAGCGCAGCCGCGACCATTTCCTTCGTTGTTGTCTTTCCTACGCTGCCTGTAATGCCAATCAAAGGGATCATAAAACGGCTTCTGTAGACAGTTGCAAGCTTTTGCAGTGCCTGTAAAGTATCTTTTACCAGAATAACCGTTAATGCATCGGTGTTTTTTTTCGTCACTTCTCCAAACTGCTCTATGATCTCTCTTTTTGATGTCAGTGTAACGCGCATTCCTGTGTTATAAGCATCTCCTATGAAATTATGGGCATCCACACGTTCTCCGATGGTCGGAACAAATAACGTGGCTGCATCTCCTTCCTTTGAAGTAACACTGGTACCGGTAATGACGGTTTCTCTGTCTCCACAAAGAAGTTCACCGTCTATAATCTGGCATAACTCATCTATCTTCATTGGCTTCATCACACTATACCACCCATTTCCTCAACAACTTCATATACCATATCCCGGTCATACATCGGGTACTTCACTCCTTTGATTTCCTGATAGTCTTCGTGCCCTTTGCCGGCAATCAGAATCACGTCACCTTCCTGAGCATTGACAATGCAGTAGCGGATCGCTTCTTTTCTGTCCGGTATCGTGACATAATCTCCCGTCTGCTTCTTTATTCCTACCAGAATATCTGCAATGATCGCATCCGGCTCTTCGTACCTTGGATTGTCGGAAGTAACCACAGAGAGATCCGCCAGTTTTGAAGAAATCTCTCCCATCTCGAACCGACGGTCTTTGGATCGGTTGCCGCCGCAGCCAAACATGCATACCAAACGCTTGGGTTCATATTCACGCATCGTAATAAGAAGACTTTCAAGACTCATGGCATTGTGCGCATAATCAATCATGACCGTGAATTTATTTGATATCGGAACCAGTTCCACCCTTCCCCGCACCTGAACTTTTGAAAGAATCTCCTGGACCAGTTCTTCCTTTATTCCAAGACAATCTGCAATGGCAAGCGAAGTAAGCGCATTGTATACGGTAAATGCTCCCGGAATGTTTACCCTGACCGGATAGTTCTTTCTGCCGCTTACGTCAAATCGAACACCTAACGTTCCATCCTGTGCATGAAGTTCCACATTGACTGCTCTGAAATCAGCCTCATTCTTCACTCCGTAGGTCGTTACCGTCTCACAGGTGTTATTCAGTAAGATATCTTTTGCATAGGTATCATCAGCATTGACGATTCCATGTCTGCATAGCTTGAACAGGCGGCTCTTACATTCAAGATATTCTTCAAATGACTTATGTTCTGCATCACCGATATGATCACGTCCCATATTTGTCAATACCCCTACATGGAATAAAAACCCATAGACCCGGTAAAGTTTTAATGCCTGAGAGGATACTTCCATAACCACATGGGTAATCCCCTCCTCAACCATACGTGCAAAGAGTTTCTGCAATACATAGGATTCCGGTGTAGTATGTGATGATGGTATGCGGACTTCTCCAATGATAGTTTCAATGGTACCGATCAGACCGGTTGACAGCCCGGCACCCTGAAGCATTTCATAAACCATATAGGCGGTCGTAGTCTTACCCTTTGTCCCGGTAATCCCTACTACTGTCAGTTTTTTTGCCGGATGGTCAAAATACGCAGCAGCCAGTGAAGCCAGTGCTTTTCTGGAATCCTCCACCAGAATCTGTGTGACTCCATCCGGAAGTTCAAGCACATTCTCCGTAACAATGGCAACGGCTCCCTTTGCTACAGCTTCGTTTGCGTATGAATGTCCATCGAACACGGCTCCTTTTATACAGACAAAACAGGTTGCTCCTTTTATCTCTTCCCTGGTATCATAGACAATTGCCTCGATTTCCATCTCCTCAGTTCCCTGCACAAGCCTGTGTGGCATATCGAACAGCATATCATGTAATTTCATATCCGGTAATCCTCCCGCTTTATAATCTCATATTGTAACATGAAAAAGGACGAAAACCAAAGTCTCTTTTGACTCAGCTTATGTCCTTTTTCCATCCAGATGGAATCGATAATTCCAGCTGGCCTGATTCTTTTCTTCTTTCTTTTCTTCACTTTACAGCCACAATCGGGGTTGCCGCATTCCTGTAGTAAATCATTTTGTTCGCTTTATTTTCCAACAATTATATTATAAAGCTGTTCGTAGGATTTTGCTGAAGAATTCCAGGAGTAGTCTCTTGCCATTCCCCTGTCGATCAGTTTATTCCACTCACGTTTCCTGTTATAGTAAACATCTTTGGCAAAATGAAGAGTTGCAAGCATTTCATGAGCATTATAGTTTGTAAAGCTGAAGCCAATGCCTGTACTTTCATATTGATTGTATGGTTCAACCGTATCTTTCAACCCGCCAGTCTCTCTGACGATTGGTACCGTACCGTACCGCAGACTCATAAGCTGACTAAGTCCGCAGGGTTCAAAAAGCGATGGCATTAAGAATGCATCACTGGCCGCATAAATCCTGTGCGACCGTTCGTCGGAATAAAATATATTGGCAGATACCCTGTCTCTGTATTTCCATGCAAAATGGCGGAACAGATTCTCATATTTTGCCTCACCGGTTCCGAGAACGACAAGCTGTATATCCTCACTGCAGATTTCTTCAATGACACAGTCAATCAGGTCAAAACCTTTCTGATCGGTAAGTCTTGAGACGATGCCAATCATAAATGCTTTGGGATCTACTGTGAGTCCAAGCTCTTTCTGCAATGCCATTTTATTCTTGACCTTTTCTTTACGGAACGTGACCGGGTCATAGTTTCTAATGATCTGCTTATCTGTCGCCGGATCATACTCCTCATAGTCTATACCATTCAGAATACCTAAAAGATTACCTGATCTGGCGGATATCAGACCATTCAGCCCCTCACCGTAAAATCCTGTCTGAATTTCCTGAGCATACGTAGGACTCACGGTTGTGATATAGTCCGAAAAAACAATGCCTGCTTTCAGATAATTGGAATTTCCATAGGCTTCCATCTTGTCTGGCGTAAAATAAAAATCCGGAAGACCGGTAATATCTTTGACACTCTTTTTATCCCAGACACCCTGGAATTTAAGATTGTGAATTGTCATAATTGTTTTGATACCGCGGAAGATCTCTCCCTGCTGGAATCTTTCATTCAGATATGCCGGTATCAGTCCTGTCTGCCAGTCATGGCAGTGTATAATGTCCGGTCGAAATTCCAACAGCGGTATTGCTGATAACACAGCCTTTGAGAAAAAAGCAAATTTCTCAATATCCTCATATATGTTTCCATATGGCTTGTAACCAGAAAAGTAGTATTCATTATCGATAAAATAAAAAATAACCCCTTCGTACTCCAGTTCCATAATTCCAACATACTGGTTTCTCCATGCAAGATCCATATAAAAATGCGTTTTATACTGCATCTTGGAACGATAATCTTCCGGGATAGCCAGATACTTTGGAAGTATTATACGGACATCAAAATTTTCTTTATCAATATATTTTGGCAGTGAACCCACGACATCAGCCAAGCCTCCCGTCTTAATAAACGGTACACATTCTGATGCTGCAAACAAAATATTCGTTTTCATCCCATTCCTCCGGTATCAAGTATCAAATGCATAGCTTTATTTATTATACACTAAAAAATTCGAATAGAAAAGCAAAAAGCCTTTTCTAAACTATTTTAGTTATTTTTCTCTGTTTTTTCTCTTTATATCGCTTGCCATCTGCAGCATTTCCTGTGCATTTTTTCTTACTGAGTCAGTAATGACAGCACCGCCAAGCATACGGGCTATCTCATCAACACTTGCATCCTCATTCAGCTTCACGATTCGTGTCGTTGTCGTATTCTTCTCGACCACTTTATCGATCAAGTAATGGGAATCCGCCATGGAAGCAATCTGAGGAAGATGCGTAATACAAAGAACCTGATGATTTCCTGCAATCAGACTCAGGCGCTCCGATACTTTCTGTGCTGTTCTTCCGCTGATTCCGGTATCGATTTCATCAAAGATCAATGTTTCGATTGCATCTTTATCTGCAAGAACAGATTTGATTGCAAGCATAATTCTGGAAAGTTCACCACCGGATGCAACTTTACTCAAGGACTGCACGGTCTCTCCCGGGTTCAAGGAAATCAGGTACTCAACGTCATCACAGCCATTCGCACCAAAGGATGCTTCTTCAAATCGAATGTTAAAGATAACTTCCTGGAAATTAAGTTCTTTCAATGCCTTTGTTATAACCATTTCCAGTTCTATTGCGACTTTCTTTCTTATTTCGGTAAGCTGCTTTGACCAATCACGCAGTTTCTTTTCATTTTCTTCTGTCTGCTTTCGTAATCGATTCAGATAAGCATCATAATCCAAATAATGTTCCAGCTTTTCATTTGCTTCTTTTTCAAAGATAAGTATATCCTCAATGGTACGGCCATACTTTGCTTCAAGGGTATGGATCAGGTCAAGTCTTTCACTTGCAGCACTAAGCTCTTCCTGGCTGTCTTCCATCTCATCAAGATACTCTGCCAATGACCGGTTAAAATCATCCAGCAGTGATTCAATCTCCCTGATCTGACCCTCATAGTCAGAAAGTGCCATATCAAATTCAGCCGCTCTGCCCATTTGTTTCACTGCTTTTCCAATCAGATAAGCCGCAGATTCATCATCGCCGCCAACTGCACCATAAGCTGCACCGACCGCTTCCTGAATCACGCGCGCATTGGACAGTTTGCGGTAAGATCTTTCCAGTTCTTCCTCTTCTCCTGATTGTAACCTTGCCGATGCGATCTCGTTTACCTCATATGTCAGCAGATCGGTCTCACGTTTTCTCTTTTCTTCGTCAACGGTTTCTTTTTCCAGGGTCTGTTTGCTTTTGTTATAGGCAAGAAATGCATTTTTAACATTTTCTTTGCATTCTGTTAAATCATCTTTGGCGAAGCGGTCAAGAATCTCCAGGTGATTCTTCTTATATAGAAGCGACTGATGCTCGTGCTGTCCGTGAATATCAAGAAGGAGTTCAGCAATCTCATTCACAGCATGCAAGGATGCCATCTCTCCATTGATTTTCATGACACTTCTGCCATTTGCCATTATTTTTCTGGAAAATAGTATTAAATTGTCGTCAATGCAAAGATCAAGTTCTTTCATTTTTTCAAAAACATAAGGGTTCGAAGTTTCAAAAAGCAGATCGATCAAGGCATATTCTGCTCCCTTTCGAACCATCTCTTTCGATGTCTTCCCACCAAGCACCGCGCCAATGGAACCGATCAGAATTGATTTTCCAGAACCGGTCTCCCCCGTCAGTATATTCAGATGTTCATAAAAATCAATTTCCAGTTCATCAATAATTGCGAAATCTTTTACATGTAAGCTCTGCAGCATAGATTGTCTCCTAATTTCAGAAGAATTGTGTGTTGTATAGAATCAGTTAATTTTATAGTAGCATCTGTTTTGTAATAATTCAACATTGTATCTTACAAAGCATAGTTTCATTCTGTAAAAATTCAATCGGATAACTTGTGCATTTTCACAACCCGGATTCTTAAATTATTTACTGGTTTAGTATACTCCAAGAAAGGAAAGTACCGGATTCACACGGGAATCTGTTATCCTTATTTTTAAGCTTCTGACGAAAATTCCAGACAGTGGAATTATTTTTTTATAACCGATAACGGTTCCTTTGTAAAGCTGCTGTCCTTCGTCATCCAGAATCTCGAAAGCTTCGATTCTCTGACTCATTTTAATATTCTCCTTCATGACCAGATAGGAAACTTTTGTATCTTCATGAAATTCAACAATAATTTCTGCTTTTTTCTTACCAGTATCCGGCTGGTATTCCGACTCATAATCATCCATCCGCACGTGCTCGATTTCTTTTCCAATTTGTTCGGAATCAGCAGAAAGTTTAGCATTATCAAGCAGATTTATACGAAAAGCGTCTCTAAGAAATTCACCGATCTCTGCCAGACGTCTGCAATCGTTTTCATGGATTCTTCCTCTTCTGTCTGGTGGAATGTTAAGCAAAAAACACGCATTTCCGCCAACAGAATGAAAATAGACTGACAGCAGTTCCTGTAAAGAACGCACTCTTTCGTCTTCCTCTTCATGATAGAACCACCCGGGACGTATGGAAGTGTTTACTTCTGCAGGATACCAGATCAGTTCTTCCTCTCCCTCAAGTGCAGTCCTGCTCCCAAGATCCTGGTCAGAAGCTTTGATCTTTCTATCTCTGAATGCTTCATCATCGGCCTGCTGACTGTTCTCTGCTATCATCTCTGTTTCACTGGTTCTTTTAGGTACAACACTCCATTCCGATTCTCTTGTATCGCCTGCCTCATTACCACACCACCGGATATCCGGTCCGCAAACACTGATACAGGCTCCCGGCTGAAGTTCACGGATTACACTGTAATAACGTTCCCAGTCATAGATCTGCTTCTTCCCGTTGCTTCCTTCACCGCAGGCTCCATCGAACCATACAGAGAATACAGGACCATATCCTGTTAATAATTCACTCAGCTGGTTAACAAAATAATCATTATAACTCTCCCCATACCCATAGGTTTCCTGATTCCGGTCCCACGGAGACAGATAGACACCAAACGCAATTCCTTCTTCACGGCAGGCATCCGATACTTCTTTTACAATATCGCCTTTTCCGTCTTTGTACGGGCTGTTCGCAACGGTATGCTTTGTGTATTTACTTGGCCAGAGGCAAAATCCGTCGTGATGCTTACATGTCAGGATAATTCCTCTCATTCCTGCACTTTTCACTGCTTTAACCCACTGCATAGCATCAAGATCAGTAGGGTCAAATATACTTTCCTCTTCTGTTCCATCGCCCCATTCTTTACCAGTAAATGTATTTACTGTAAAATGAAGAAAGGCGTAAAATTCCAAAGACTGATGTGCTAACTGCCTTTTTGCAGGCACAATGCTGATGTATTTCTGGTCTCTTTCGTCCATAGTAAGACTCCTTTTGATTAAGCTTTATTTCTCCTATCATACCTCTTTTTGCAATCAAAATCAATGTTGTAAAAAAAGAGGAAGCTTATGGTTGCTTCCTCTTTCGTGATTTTCTATTCTTACAAGTACTTTCTAAAACCTTATACGACTGCTGTATCTGTTAATTCCTGCATCCTCCTGCGTTATTAACCCTTTACAGAACCGCCCGTAATGCCTTCCACATAGAATTTCTGCATGAACATGAACAGAATAGAAATCGGTATGGATACCAGAACACCACCGGCACAGAACCTTGCAAAATAACTGTTAATCAATGTCTTATCGAGCATTCTGTAAAGTCCGATCGCAACCGTTTGTTCGGAAGAAATTCCGGAATTCAGGATTATTCTTGCGAATATGAAATCCATCCACGGTACTAGGAAGGAACTGATGACCGTATAAACAATGATCGGTTTAGAAATCGGCAGAACGATCTTTGTAAAGATCTGCAGCTGGGATGCTCCTTCGATGCTGGCTGCTTCACGCAGTGACTTTGAAATTGTATCAAAGAAACCTTTTGCGACCAGGTAACCCAGTCCCGAACTTCCCGAATAAACAAGGATCAGACCAATGCGTGTGTTCGTCATGTTCAGGGATTTCAAGATAAAATAAACAGCGATCATTGCCAGAAATCCCGGAAAAAGATTAAGAAGAATGGCAATGTTCATAAATGGTTTTCTCATTTTGAACCGCATGCAGCTGATGGCATAGCTTACCATCAGTACGAACATGCTGGAAATAATACAGGTAAATACCGCTATCGTCAGCGTATTCATGAACCAGTTTGGGAACTGTGCTACCGTATCTGCATCAAAAAGCAAGAGCCGGTAATTCTGGAATGTCCACTGATCCGGGAAGAATTTGCTGATGTTGATGCCGGGATAAGCGCTGAACGAAGTACAGAACAGCCAGATGATCGGTATTAACCAGATAAAAGCGAGTATGGCAAGGAAACCATGCCGAAGGATTGATTTGATCGTCTTTTTCATACCTGAAAATTCTCCTCCTTATTCCCGCGTATCATCGAATTAAATGCAATCAGTGTAAAGATCGCACAAATTACGAAGACCAAAATACCGATGACAGATGCCATCTTATAATTGTAATACTCGTTCGTTAATCGGAAGAGCCAGGTAATCAGAAGGTCGATTTCCTTTGCTCTTGAATTGGCAAGCGCCTGATCAAGGGTAACATACACATCCTGTGTTAGCAGGTATATGACATTAAAGTTATTAATATTTCCAACGAATTGCGTTACCAGGAAGGGTCCTGTTACAAAAAGCATATAAGGCATTGTGATTCGTGTAAATTCCTGAAAACCGTTCGCCCCATCAATTCTGGCGCTTTCTCTGATGTCCATCGGAATATTCATAAGAACCCCTGTCGCGATCAGCATCAGGTAAGGAATACCCACCCACATATTAAGAAGAATGATCATAAATTTCGCCCATCCCGGACTCGTCAGGAATGGAATATAAGAGATGTTCGCATTGACAAGACCAATGGATTGAAGTAAATGCGTTAATCCGATGTTACTGCAGATCGTGTTCACGATTCCGGTATCTGCAAAAAAGTTACGGACCAGAAGCAGGGAAACGAACTGCGGAACTGCAATCGCAACCACAAAAAGCATTCTCCATACCCGTTGGAATTTTGTTTTCCTATTATTAATGAACATGGCAAGAAGTATTCCGCCGATATAGTTTGTGAATGTTGCAAAAAATGCCCATACAAGTGTCCAGCCAAGAACCGTACGGAACGCATAGCCAAAGCTGATCGTCACGCTGTTGGTAAACATATTCTTAAAATTCTCGATTCCTACCCAGGTAAAAAGTGAAGTCGGCGGCATATGATTCTGATCGTAATTCGTGAATGCTACTGAAATCATGACCAGCAAGGGTATGATTGTAAAGGTCACAACACCCATGATTGGGAAGAATAACAACGTCATATGAAACTTATCGTTCTTGTATGCTCTGATATCTTCAGAAATGCTGTTGATGTGTTTTCCGTTTTCAGCCAGCAGCTGAAGGTTTCTGACTCTCGTAATGTTGATAAAATATATGACAACAGACATAGTCAGGACAACAATGCATATAATTCCATACAGTAATATTTTAAAGGAATGATCATAATCATTCTCTTCATTTTTCATCGTTTCAAAGTTAAAGACAGATTCACGCTGTACCGTTCCAAGTGTTGTAATCTTTGACAGATAGGGTACCGCTACTGTAAACGCAAAGAAAATCACAACAAATTGAAATATTGTGATAATTAATCCCTTTATAATTTGTTTTCTCCGAAAATATCCTGCTCCCATAAGCAATGCCGACAACTTTACAAAGATATCCCCCTCAAGAAAGGATTTGCCAGGTCGAAGAAATCCATCTTTCAATGCAATCAGTTTCTTATTCATATCGGCTCCTTATTCTACAGTTATGTTTAGAAAAATCAGAACAATAACTAACTGTATTCTTCCATAATAAAGTTTCTTTTACAAGGTAACCCACATACGAAATAAGATTTCGCATGTGGGTCAGTGTCATTAAAATGTAAGTGTTTATTGAACCGGTGCGGTAATACCATCAACCATATTATCAACAAGAGTCTGAAGATCGGTTCCATCAATATTGCCTGCTGCTATAATAGCACCAAAGGTCTCGGTCGGTGACCAGTAGTTTCCGCCAACACGCTGAACAGTGGCATATAAAGACTGTTTTGCGAGTGCTGCAATTGCAGGGGATGCCTGAACAGAATCCGATGCTCCTGCTTCAACGTTGGATGGTCCAAGACCTCTCTGTTCAAAACGTTTAACCTGATTGTCATAGTTCGTGATCCATTCAGCAAGATACATTGCCCAGCCTACGTTATCGGAATAAGCATTTACACCGACAAGTTTATATCCTGCAAAACTTGACATCTGAACCTGCTGTCCCGCTACAGTATAGGTAGGTAATTTTGTTGCTGCATAATTATCTCCCCAGCTTTCTGCTGCTACGTTAGCATTCCAGGTTCCGTTAACACCTGCAATAATAGAACCATCCTGAACACCAGTAACGAAGGCCGCATCCCCAAGACTTACAAAGCCCGGATTTGCTGCGATATCAAGCATTGCCTGAACAACATCAACCCCTTTGATTGCGGTGGTCGTTGAGTTCCAGTCACAAAGATTCGTTCCGTCTGGCTGAAGCTGGAGACTCAGTCCAGCGCCCTGGAAGAAGGAATACAGATACCAGCCACTGTCAAACTGCATTGTGATTTGTTTTCCGGCATTTGCTGCTACTTCCATCATCTTATCAAGTGACATTACATCATCTTCTGTAAAATATTCTTTGTTATAGAACATGAAGTAACCATTATCTGCTGTCATTGGATAAGCATATAACGTTCCGTCGGATGTTGCTGCTTTTACTGAACCTGCGTCAGCGCCGCCATTTGCTGCAATGATTGCATCGGTATCGATCTGTACTGCCTGCAATGCACCTGCATTCACAAGTTCATTCAACTGATCGTCTGCAAATGCGAATACATCAGCTGCTGCTTCAATATCAGTAAGCACAGTATCTTTTGCGGTTGATTCAGATTCAACACCAAGATTGATAACAAAATTTGCTTTGTCTGCGTAAGCTGCTTTAAAGGATTCAACCATTTCTGAAAGCATAGTCTGATCTTCTTCTGCTCCCCACATGGTCAATTCGATTGTTTCAAGATCGGTTGCCGGAGCAGAGGTAGCCGTTGCTTCTGCTGCTTTGGTCGGCTCTGGTGTAGCTGTTGCTGCTGTTGTGTCTGTTGTTGCTGCTGTTGTTGCGGTTGGTGTCGTATCTGTTGATGTCCCGGAATTGCTTCCGCATGCTGTCAGACTTGAAATCATCATTACCGCCATTACAATTGCCAATAGTTTTCTTTTTTTCATCGTTATTCCTCCTCAAGAATATTTCGAATCCATTTCAGAATAAACACTTGTGCAATATAACAGGAAAATATGTCCGTTGCGCAAACGGTTATCCTTTACACATAGGATAGCAGAGTGATGTTTTATTGTCAATGTATATATTTTACGATAGAACATAATTTTATTTGTGCACATTTCACACATAAGTGCAACTACAGATTTCGTGTTGTTTTCATGGTTTGCAATCGGTTGCTCATAATATTCTACACTTATTTTATTTTACAAAGGTAGAAATCATCTATGGTTCCCCAGCCTTTCGCAGCACCGTAAACAGCTACTCCGACCGTTACTGTCCCACCTGTAACTTCAATTCCTGTAATTTCAGGATGCTGCCATTCCTGCCATCCATCCACAGTAAATATACTTTTCCAGCTCTGATCTCCAGAAACTGCATAAATATATAGATTCGCATCCTCTCCAAGATCGCCGCCCTGAGCATACAATGAGAAATAATATTCACCGTCTTCAAGACCTGTCAGTGTTTGCTCTGCCTCAAAATACACATCACTCGTGCTGTAAAAATGAAGCGCTGTTGTTCCGGAGTAGGCGTCTGATTCCTTTACCTGATAATCCGTCGGATTATTCCCATCGTACAATATTGTATACATGCTTCTGTCCGCTTCTTCAAAGCTGCTGTTCGTGATCCAGTTCATAAGTGCTACTTTAACAGCACAGTAGGCAAAAGATCCATCCGGGAGCAGACCTTCAATGTTATATTCTCCTGCTACCTGCGTATCGATTGCATCGATCTGATCCTGATTCCACTGAACGATCGTATCACCATTTTTCGACCTGTCATTGAAGACAACATATACCGTCTCGGGTAAAATAACATCAGAACCAATGTTTACATCGACAGAAGGGTTGGTCACGAAATCAACTTTCAGGTCTGTTGTCGTCCCATATTTTACATACGCAAATACATTCAGGGATTCCAGTGGATGTCCGTAAAAGTCAAACAATGCCTGATTGTCCCATGATGATCCACCATAATAAACTCCGGCATCGGTCGGATCAAAATCCTTTGCATAACTGGAAGCCCAGCCTGACCCGTATGTTTCCCACAGTACTTTATTTTCGGCAAGGACCTCTGCCGCATTGTCAGCGTCCGGGTCATATACCTGAACCGGTATCCAGGCAGGTTCCCAATAGAACACACCCAGTCCATCTTCGCCAACACCGGCTACCGCAGCCATAACATCACGTAGTGCATTCGCCTGGCTCTGTACGCTTGCCGTGTAATCCTTGTTCAGATCTTTTTCATCCACACTGTTTGGGTGTCCGTCTCCATCTTCCAGCGTATAACAATAGGATGTCTCTGCAACAAAAACTTTTTTATCATAGGTATCACAGATCGAAGTCATAAGTGAACTTAGATTCTCCAGGGTTCCGTGCCAATATGGATAATAAGACAGCGCTACTGCATCAAATTTCACATCTCGTTTTAAAAGCCTCTCGATAATGGTATTGATTTTCGTCGGATCTTCCGGATTCGTAAGATGAATGGCAACAAGTATATCTCTGTTATAAGATTCGCTTACTTCATATACTGCATTACTTCCAGCAGCGATCAGATTGGCTATGTCTTTCCATACGGTGTATCCATCCATTCCGTTGTTGTTTTCATTTCCTATCTGCACCATCCCTACATCGGCTCCAGCCTCCAATATAGTTGTCAGACTTTCTTTGGTAAAATCATAGGCAGCCTGCGACATCTCATCAAGCGTCATACCCTGCCATGCTTTTGGTGCCTGCTGTTTTGATGGGTCTGCCCAAAAATCAGAATAATGATAATCAACAAGGAGCTTCATTCCATATTCAGCCGCTCTTCTACCAATCTCGGCTGCTTTTTCCGTGTCATTGTTTCCGCCGCCATAGCCATTTCCATCCGCATCATAAGGATCATTCCAAACACGGACTCTGATGTAATTCACACCTGCATCCGCAAGGATCTTAAAAAGATCTGAAGCGTTGCCATCCTGATCGTAGTATACTACTCCGCTCTCTTCTTCCGATAAAACACTGGAGATATCGACTCCTCGTATAAAATCATCGGATATACCATCTATTTTCTCCACGTAAATATCTGATGTAACCACGCCATCCGGCAGATCGGGTGTATAGACTGCCTGGTCTTCCTTACTTGATATTTCATTGGAATCGTCTCCCTGCTGCGTTTCTTCCGCTACAGTACTTGTATCTTCCGTTGTGTTTTCTGTCTGTTCGTCTGTCTGTCCTGTTATTTCATTACGATTGCTGCTTTCTGCGTTTTTCTGGCAGCCAATCATCCCCATGATGAAACAAATCATAAGAACCGTAAGCATAATTGTTTTTATCGAATGTCCTATCTTACTTCTTTTTTTATTTCTTTTATTCTTTCTTGTTTTTTTGTGTTCCATCCCCTGACAACCTCCTGATTTTTCTATCATGGTTGGTTATTAAATCAGCGCAACCGTTTGTTCACGTCTTCAACATAACATGAATTCATTCATTTGTCAATTCCTCTATATTTTATCTGTTTCTTTTCATTTTTTCGGCACATTGTACAACCATATCTCTGTGATTTTCATTCTCTCTTCTTCACAGTTATACAAAAGGAATGATTATGATGGATACATTTTTGAAACACAAAAAAACACACAATAGAATTATCTACTGTGTGTTATGTTTATGCTTCCTTGTCACATGGTTGATTTTTTTAAGAATAATTCATAAGCAACCTGTGATTTCATTATAACGTCATTCTCCATTACTGCATCAATCAGCCGTTTTCCTGCCATGGCGCCGAGTGCTTTTACATCAATATGAACAGCGGTGATCGGCGGATTATAATTTGCCAGATAAGCACTGTTATAAAAGGAGGCTACTTTTACATCGTCCGGTACTTTAACCCCTTCTTCATTCAGTTTTCCAAGTACCATACTGCAGATGTTATCATCGGAACAAAGAATACAGTCAACACCACGTTTCACGACGGCATCAACCGCCCGCTGTACCAGTCCTTTGGAGTTCATACCAAGGTAGATCAGACTTTTATCTACGGTTACTTTTTTATCTTTGTAAGCTTTTAAAAATCCTTCGTATCGATTCTGATTGACCACGTGTTCCTGGTTTCCTGATAAGAAAGCAATTGATTTGCAGCCTGACATAAGAAGAATGGATGTCAGTTCAAAGCATGCTGATATATGATCACTGTCCACCTGTACAATTTCTTTGTCTTCTACGGATCCTATAACAACAAAAGGGATTCCGGATGATTTTAAATACTGTACTGCGGAATCATGAAATAAAGTTCTCGTCAAAATAACTCCATCTACTTTTCTGTTATCGATCAACCTTTGAATCAGAGAAAGATCCCCTTCGGATACGGTCGTAACAATAACATCATAATCCATACCGGCTGCAGTCTCACAAATTCCCATAAGACAGCTATGAAAAAAAGGCAGTTCAATAAGATTGGAATCATCCGGTATCACAACACCTATGTTATAAGTTTTTGACTGCGCCAACCCTTTTGCAATAACATTTGGTCTGTAATTATACTTTTGAATATAATCCAGCACCCGCTTCCTTGTATCCTCACCGATTCTTCCCTTCCCTGAGATAGCCCGGGATATTGTCGTTTTTGATAATCCAAGTTCGTTCGCAATATCACTTATGGTAATATTCTTCCCTTGTCCTGTTTTTTCTGCCATATCAGAGCTCCTTGCATTCTTATTTCCATCCGGTCATAGTATCTTTACCTTTGTACAATCGGTTGCTCACTTTTAAAGAATACCATCGAAAAACTCACCTGTCAAGAAACGATATAGCAATAATAAAAGCGGAAATTTGTGCAATTTGCGCAAATTTCCGCTTTTTCATTAAGCAAGAGCAAGCAAATTGCTCTTTAATTCTTTCATCTTTTCATCTGAATTTTCAAAACTGTTTCCAGTCACACCAACATAGAATTTTATTTTAGGCTCTGTTCCGGAAGGACGTACACATACCCATGCATCATCACTCAAATCAAAATAAAGTACATTGGAAGTCGGTAAACCAGTCGAAGCAGTCTCTCCTGTTGTCATATCAAGGACAATGTCTGCCTGATAATCACGGAAGCGCAGCACTTTGTAATTGCCCAGTGCTTTCGGAGGATTATTCCTGATGTTCTCCATCATGGAAGTAATCTTGACAGCACCCTCAATGCCTTTGAAAGTCATGGTCTCCAGACCTTCTCTGAAATATCCGTATTTTTCGTAGATCTCAATCATCTGATCCCAGAGTGTTTTGTTTTGTTCTTTATAATATACAGCAGCTTCGCATAACGACATTACGGCAACGATCGCATCTTTATCTCTGGCATGTGTTCCAACAAGGCAACCATAACTCTCTTCAAATCCAAACTCATAAGTTCCTTTCCCAGTTTCCTCGAAAAGTTTAATCTGTTCTCCGATGTATTTAAATCCAGTCAGAACTTCAATAAGTTTCACATTATAATGTGCCGCAACTTTATCTGCAAGGTTTGTTGATACAATCGTCTTTATTAGAGCGCCATCTTTTGCAATCGTTCCCATTTCTTCTTTCTGACTCAGTAAATACTCACAGATCAGCATGCCGGACATATTTCCGGTAAAAGATACATACTCACCGCTTGAACTGTCCTTTGCATATACTCCGAGGCGGTCTGCATCCGGGTCTGTTGCAAGAATCAGATCTGCATCAACTTCTTTTGCAAGTTCAAGAGCCAGTGAGAATGCTTTGGGATCTTCCGGGTTCGGGTAACCGACTGTCGGAAAACTTCCATCTGGTTTTTCCTGTTCCGGAACGACAAAAACCTGTTCAAAACCAAGCTTTGCCAGAATTGTCCGTACCGGAACATTTCCGGTACCATGAAGCGGTGTATATACAATCTTCAGATTTTTTCCTTTTTCACGAAGGAGTTCCTTATGAATAACAAGCTTTTGCAGTTCTTCCATGTAACGGTCATCAATCTCTTTTCCGATGGTATGATACAGACCTGCTGCAATCGCATCTTCTTTGCTCATGGTCTTAACGATTGAAAAATCTTCAATTGCATTCACTTGTGTGATTATTTCTTCATCTTTTGGATAAGTGATCTGCGCACCATCCTGCCAGTATACTTTATAACCGTTATACTCCGGAGGATTATGGCTTGCCGTTATTACGATTCCGGCGATACAGCCGAGCTCACGAAGAGCAAAAGATAACTCCGGGGTAGGACGCAGGCTTTCAAAACGATACGCCTTGAT
Source organism: Clostridia bacterium (assembly GCA_003249225.1). Lineage (GTDB taxonomy): Bacteria > Bacillota > Clostridia > Lachnospirales > Lachnospiraceae > SZUA-448. Next base: position 75,523 of record QKJQ01000013.1, read on the forward strand.
ACCATTTGCACAAAGACACAGCGAAGCTTCTTCGCTGAACTCAACCGACATATGTCTGGAATCATATGCAATGGCAACCCCTTGGCCTTCCCCATGTTCTTTCTTGATTACATTGGCAAGTCCCTGCGTTGCTTTACGAACAGTATATAAATTCATACGATTGGTTCCGGCACCAATAATACCTCGCAAACCACCGGTTCCAAATTCAAGTGCTTTATAAAATCTCTCTTTGATCTCAGCTTCATCATTCTTAATCGCAAGAAGTTCCTGCTTAGTCTGTTCATCAAAGTACGAATTACTGCACCATTCCCAATATGATTTTTGATAATCCATTTTGACTCTCCTTATTCTGAAATTAATGAAACATCCGCTTTTTATAACTCTAATAAACGTGTTCAACAAAGTTAACAGGAGTATAATCCGTTACAGGATTTCCTTCTAACATTAGAAAGTCCAGTTTTAACAATCCGCTCAGGGCTGTTAAATCGGATATGTTATTATACTCCATACCAAGTTCCCTTAATGATTGCAGTGTCGACAGCGAAGCTATATCCGAAATATAATTATATCCAAGGTATAGGGCTTCCAGATGTGTAAGTTTTGAAAGAACGGAAACTTCATTGATAAAGTTATACGATAGATCCAGCTTTGTCAACATGAAAGTGCTTACAATTGGTGAAATATCCGTTATCTCATTCCATGACAGATTGCATTCCGTCAGATTCACAAATTTTTCTATATCTGAGATGTCCGTAAGCTTCTTTCCGCTTAAATCAAGCTTTGTAACCCGCAGAACATCAGATTCATAGATGGTACCGCTTATGCCAAGTGCTTCCTGAACAGCTGTTTCAAAAGCTGCATCCTTCCATTGAATCGGATCTCCAGTCTGAACATAATTACTATCTGCGGTTGCAGTCGGTGTTGGTATTATCGTTGTACCAATGGTGGCCATCGGTGTCATCGTTGGACTTACTGATGTTGAGCCCGTTGGATCAGCCGTTATATCACTCGTGGTCGGGGTCGGTTGAATGAACGGACTTGGGGTTGCAGTCGTTGTTATATTCTGATCCGGCAGGGTGGGATGATTGGCTGATTCGGTTGGCGATATCGTTACTTCCACATCATTGATGGCGGTCGGTTCAGGAAAAATTGTGCTGTGGTTTTCATCGTTTGCCGGGGTAACAGATGCTTCTGCTGGTGTCGGCGTCTCCTGACCATCAAAATGCTTTTCTTTTGTTATATCATACACCATTGCCGCCAGTAAAATGCCTGCAATCACAACAATGCCTGTGATGATAAAACCTTTGCGCATTTTCATAGTTTCTCGTCCTTATACTTATTTTCTTCGGTTGACCAGTTCTCCTGTAATGTCGTTCCAGTCAAGGTCACATTCTGCCATTAGAACCATCAGATGATACAGATAATCTGCAATCTCATACTTAAGCTCATCAGCATTTGGATTCTTCGCTGCAATAACGATCTCCGTAGCCTCTTCTCCGCATTTTTTAAGAATTTTATCAATCCCCTTGTCAAACAGATAGTTGGTGTAGGAGCCTTCCTTGGGATGACGCTTTCTTTCCATGATTACATTATAATCTTCTGACAATACGGTAAACGGATTACTTTCTGTATGTTCTTTTGTTACCAGATCCCTGTAAAAACAGGAATAACTGCCAGTATGACAGGCTGCTCCAATCTGCTTAACCTTAGCCAGCAGTGTATCATTATCACAATCTATTTTTAATGCCTGTACATATTGAAAATGTCCTGAGGTCTCACCTTTAAGCCAGAGCTGTTTACGGCTTCTTGAATAGTAAGTCATCTTTCCGGTCTGCAGCGTAAGTCCATAAGCATCTTTGTTCATATAGGCAAGCATAAGTACTTCATTGGTCTTATAATCCTGAACAATGACAGGAATCAGACCATCCTCATTAAGCTTGAATTCCTCAAAGGATAACGCACTCTCAAATATATTCACGCAGAACCCTGCATCTTTCAACATCTGTTTCACTTTCATGATGTCTTTGTTTTCAAAATAATTCGTTGAAACACTTTCCACAGAAGGCAGTTCCAGTAAAGATTCTATGTCGTTCCGGATCAGGCTGTCCCTGATCAATACCGGCATGTCGCATTTTAACATTTTCTCTTTTAATGCCGTTGTAACCTCTACGTGTTTTAACAGCAGACTTCCGGCTCCATACTGCTTACAGAACTCACTCATGTCCTCACTGTCAAACAGGCTATCCCGGTTAACTGCTCCGGCATCCAGTTCCAGAATCATCTTATCTGCTCCGAACCGTTCGGACGCTTCTTTGAACGCTTCCATATCCTGCAGTTCACGATAAGGAACAACCAATTGGACAGCACCAGTATACAGTGCCTTTTTAGCATCCTCAAAACGCTTGATACGAAAACCGATCATTACCGGCAGATCGATTTGACGGATCACATGTTTTACGGTGAGCAAAAATTCCTCTCTCTCATTCTCATCTTTCGAATAGTTATAAAGGAATAAAGCGTCTGCACCATTTTGTTCATAATCAGCTGCTTTTTTCAATATAGAGCTGCTCATCTCATTTTCTGCGTTAATATAAGCTATGATTTTCTTGTATGACATAGAGTTCTCCTTCAGACTATACTTCAAACATAGTAACTGCACTGCGAAGATCGATCCGCTTTTCATAAAGTGCTTTTCCAATAATTGCACCTTCTACCTTTAATTCAGATAATGCTGCAAGATCCTGCATGGAAGTTACTCCACCGGATGCAATGATCTGCAGTCCGGTCGCATCTACCATTTCTTTGGTATATTCAATATTAGGTCCCTGTAACATACCATCTTTCATAATATCTGTATAAACGATATAGTTAACCCCTGCATCTTTCATGGTAAGAGCAAGTTCTACCGCATTACAGTTACATACTTTCTCCCAGCCTTCAATTGCGACCATACCATTTTTGGCATCGATTCCGACTACAATCTGCTCCTGTCCGAAATTCGAAATGACTTCTTTCATGAATTGTGGATTCTCAACCGCTTTTGTTCCAATAATGACACGGCTGATACCGAGCGACAACCTAGTCTCAATGTCCTGCATGGTACGGATTCCGCCGCCAATCTGAATCGGAATTTTTACTTCTTTCAGGATTTCTTTGATTACTTCTTCATTCACAGAGTGGCCGGCAAGCGCACCGTCCAGATCCACTATGTGAATAAAGGAAGCTCCTTGCTCTTCCCATAACCTTGCTATATGAGCCGGATTATGTGAGTATACCTCAACATCCTGAAACTGCCCCTGTCTAAGTCTTACGCACTGTCCATTCTTTATGTCTATTGCAGGATATAATCTCATCTGCTTCCTCCTTAACTTATCGTCCCTTTGGCCGATAATACCTCTTTTATTCTTGCATCATACGATGTTGCTTCATCCAGCGCTTTTGAAAATGCTTTGAACATAGCTTCTATAATGTGATGATTGTTAGATCCATCCATCAATTTTATATGTAAATTCATACCCGCTGCGTAGGATACTGCATAGAAGAACTCTCTGACCATTTCTGTATCAAAATAGCCGACACGTTCTGTCGTAAACTCTGCTGTAAAGTTCAGATACGGTCTTCCGGACAGATCCACAGCACATAAAACAAGAGTCTCATCCATCGGCAGCAAAAAAGAACCATAACGCTTAATACCCTTTTTATCGCCTATAGCTTCTTTGATTGCCTGTCCAAGAACAATCCCGGTATCTTCTATGGTGTGGTGACAATCAACGTAAAGATCTCCCTTTACATTTAATTTCATGTCAAAAAAACCATGCTTGCAAAAACTATTCAGCATATGGTCAAAAAATCCTATTCCGGTTTCGATCTGTGACTTTCCGTCTCCGTCAACAGAAAAATCCATCGTTATGTCTGTTTCTTGTGTCTTCCGATTAATCGTCGCATTTCGAATCATTTTTGTTTCTCCTTTATTGAGTACTTAGACTTATTTATTATATCCTACTTTCCTATACATTCCTAGTCTAAAATGAACAAAAACACAAGTACGCATAGAAGCGTACCTGTTATTTTTCTCTTATTCACTCAAAACGTACCGCGATGGAATTGGCATGTGCCGTCAGTCCTTCTGATTTTGCAAATGTAACAATGTCCTGATATACCGGTTCCAGTGCTTCTCTTGAATATGATATAATGCTTGATTTTTTGATAAAATCATCTACCGACAATGGTGAAAAGAACTTTGCCGTTCCATTGGTAGGAAGTACGTGATTGGGACCTGCGAAGTAATCACCAAGTGGTTCACTTGAATATTCCCCAATAAAAATCGCACCGGCATTTGTTATCTTTGTCATAATCTCAAAGGCATCCTTTGTCATGATTTCCAGATGCTCGCTTGCAATCTCATTCACAGTTTCAATGGCATCTTCCATTGTATCTGCGACAAGAAGATACCCAAAGTTATCAAGAGATTTCTTAATGATTTCACTTCTTGAAAGTACTTTTGTAAAGTTATCGATCTCTTTCTCTACTTCCTCCGCCAGTTTTCTGCTTGTTGTAATCAGAATGGAAGAAGCAAGTTCATCATGCTCTGCCTGAGATAAAAGATCAGCAGCAACGTATCTTGGATTTGCAGTCTCATCGGCCAGTACAAGTATCTCACTAGGTCCGGCAATGGAATCAATGCTTACATGGCCATATACTGCCTTTTTTGCAAGTGCTACGTAGATATTGCCCGGTCCTACGATTTTATCAACCTTTTCAATGCTTTCGGTTCCAAATGCAAGGGCAGCAATTGCCTGTGCACCACCGACTTTGTAAACTTCCGTAACACCGGCTTCTTTCGCAGCTACTAAGGTATTCTCATATACCTTACCATCTGCTCCACAAGGAGTTGTCATAACAATTCTTTTTACTCCCGCAACTTTAGCTGGTATGACATTCATAAGAACGGAAGAAGGATAGGCCGCTTTTCCACCCGGTACATAGACACCAACTGCACCGATCGCTGTAACTTTCTGTCCCAGAAGAATCCCATTCGTCTCTGTATCGAACCAACTGGTACGTTTTTGTTTTTCGTGGTATTTATATATATTTACGATTGATTTCCGAATTACATCAAGTACTGCCGGATCTATTTTTTCATAGGCTTTCATAAACTCATCTTCTGTTACCTTCATCGTTTCAACCGATGCATCCGGATAATCAAATCTTCTGGTATAGCGAATCAATGCTTCGTCCTTTTTTGTTCTGACATCCTGTAAAATTTCCTGTACCTTATCTTCATATTCTCCATATTGGCTTGGGCTTCTTTTCAGAAGATTAACAAGAATATTGTCTTTTGTTTCTTTATTTAATGATAAAATTCGCATAGTCTCCTCCACCTGTCCTCTTACTGATTCATCTGACGTTTTTTTAGCTCTTTGCTCAACTCGTTGATCAGTGTATTCACGCGCTCCTGCTCCATCTTCATACTGACCTGATTCACCACGACTCTCGCAGAAAGTGGGCAAATCTCTTCTAATACATCCAGTCCGTTCTCCCGAAGCGTAGAACCTGTCTCAACGATGTCAACAATCACTTCGGATAATCCGACGATCGGTGCAAGTTCCACTGACCCATTCAGCTTTATTATTTCGACGGTCTGGTGTTTCTTATTATAAAAATAATCTTTTGCTATGGCCGGGTATTTTGTCGCTACACGTATTAACTCTCCGTGGTCGAGAAGTTTTTTAGCCGAAGCCGGACCTGCCACGCACATTCTGCATTTACCCAGTTCAAGATCAAGCACTTCGTACAGTTTTCTGCCTTCTTCCAGTATTGTATCCTTCCCAACAATTCCAATATCCGCAACCCCATATTCTACAAAGGTAGGTACATCACTCGCCTTTGACAGGAAGAATTTCAGACGCCATTCTTCATTTGTAAAGATGAGCTTTCGGGAAGATGGATCTTTCATCTCTTCACAGCTAATTCCGAACGCTTCAAATAAATCCATTGTCTGTTTTGCCAGACGCCCTTTAGCCAGAGCTATTGTTATATATCTCATACCGTCTCCCATTCCGTGATTGTATCCATTGTATCACCCTGATCAAAAATCCTTATGCAGGTTGCACCTACTCTCGTTGCATAAGCCTGCAAAGCTGCCCTGTCTTCTGTATTCTCCATACAGCACATCATACAATCAATTCCCTGGTATCGTTTCATTTGCGCAAAGTTAACCGCTTTTGAAAAATATGCTTTTTTATAAAGTATCAGTTCTCTTGATTTTTTCATCATGATATCTGTTTTCTGCCTGGACATTGCAATTTGAAGCTGGTTCGTCAGAATTGCCATTCCAACTGCCGGCGCATCTTTTCCAAACTGTTTGACTAAAGAATCATATCTGCCGCCTGTCACGATTGGATTACCTGTCCCATACGTATAAGCATGAAAGATCATGCCGGTATAATAGTTGTACTGACTTAAAGTACCAAGGTCAAAGGTCACATATTTCTCATACCCATATACTTCGAGTAAATGATACATTTCTTCCAATCGTTCAATTGTCTCCACCGCTTTCGGTGTATTTGTAATTTTCTTTATCTCTTCCAACCGGCTCACATTACCAAACAATTCAGGCAATGTCATAAATGCTTCTTTTAAAGACTGGTCCATTTCTTTTTCTGTTAATAATGCTTCTACACCAAATCGATTCTTGTTCATGATCAAAAGCCTGAGTTGTTCAGTCTCTTCTTCATCAAGACAGGCATCTTCCACCAAAGCCCTATAAAATCCGGTGTGTCCGATTTCAACAAGAAACTCTTTTAAACCAACTTCCTGCATACATTCTATGGTCAGTGCAATCAGCTCTGCATCTGCTTCGACGGATGCATCATTAATCAGTTCTGCACCGAGCTGAAAGACTTCTTTCATCTTTCCCTGATACTCACTGTTATTTATAAAAGTACTTCCACCATAACAAAGTCTGATCGGACATTCTTCATTTTTATAGTACTTGGCAAAACACCTCGCGATCGACGGGGTTATATCAGGCCGCAATACCAGTGTATTTCCCGCTCTGTCAAAAAACTTATACATGTCCTTCGATGAGACGGTACCGCGTTCTTCAGAGAATACTTCGAAGTATTCAAATGTCGGTGTCTGGATGTCCTGGTATCCATATCGGTTCATTACTTCATGGAGCTTTGATTCTATCTGAAGTTTGCTTTCACATTCATGATTATAAATATCTCTAACACCTTCTGGCGTATGCAATAATTTTTCCATTGCCTGTCTCCTGTCTTTCGCTTTATTATAGTACAGTGCTAATATGATAATTAGCTATTGTAGTATTATAACCAGAGGTTTTAAAAGATGTCAAGCTTTTTTTCACCTATTATTTGCTGATTATATCCAAATTGTTAATCTTCGAAAATGTTTCCTGATAAACCGAAAGGAATATCCGTATAGAATGCTTTCTGATTCTTACAACCTATTATATATCAAAACGAAAACAAAATAAATATTTCGATAATAATGAAAAAAGCCACCCCAGGATCTTTCGATCTCGGGATGACCTTTTTCTATGTTGGCTACCTAAAGATAATAAGTGTTTTTATGATTCAGAGCATGTCTGCTGTGAGGTTTCAGACGAACTCTAAACCAAGACTGTTCGATATCGCGTGAGGTATGTTACTCCATTAATCTGACAGTTTTAATGTAAGTAATGATATCGATTCAGTGAAAAGCTGTTCGTGAAGACAATTGCAACATTATGTTTAACAAAGCAGGGGTAACAGAGGTTGAAGGCTCTGAAACTTTATTAAAATGTTTTACTGTCTTTCGTATGATTCTTGATCTGTCACATAAATCATGGGGCCATGATGATATGATTATTGAATGTGTAGTTCTATGATAATTCTAAGGCCTGTACCGTGGTTGTAGGGTTGTTGAATATGTTTGAAAAGTTGTGAGCATTTCATCGATACGGCAGATACTTTTTCATAAAATACTGAAATCACACAAATTCATTCAGGATTTTACACTGAAGATACATTGTCAAGGATCACCAACATTTATTATAACAGAAGTCTTTATCACTTCCAGTTATAACCATAAAAAGTTATATAGTGCTATATTTTCACCATATTTCCAATAAAAGTGCACAAAAAATGTACTCTTTTAGGTAACTGGCTGCCATTCTACAGGCCCTATAGCTTTGCGTCCTCATCTTTCAACGAGTTTGCCTTTTCTTGAAAGTACGTTGCTTTCAAAAAGATTATATTTACTATGCTGTTATAGTAGCACGTAAATCACTTCATGTCAACTGTATAGTTACCCTTTTTTATTGAATTTTTTGCATATTTGTGAATTTTTTTCCATTTTTAGGTCTGAAGACCTAGAAAAAATCCCTCTGTTTTCACAGAGAGACTTTTTCTGTCTACTGCTTATCGGTTACCCAGGAGTACGTCAATATCAATCTCCTGGTATTGATTATTCTCTAAGCGCTGCACCGTTATTGCAACGGTTGTCCCGGCTCTTGTTGAATCAAGAATTGCCTGCAGCTCATCTTTTGTTGTAACCGTACGTCCATTTACAGCCTGAATAATATCGCCTGACTTTATTCCTGCATCTTCTGCCGGTGATCCGTTTACCACAGAATCAACATAAATACCGATTGGAATATTGTATAAAGATGCATGTGCATTCGATACATCTCTGCCTGTAATGCCAAGATATCCGGCTTCATTATCAGAAAGTTCCTCACGGTTCATCAAATCATTGATAATTGGTACTGCGGATGAAATCGGAATTGCATAACCCATACCTTCTACTTCGGTCGATGCGAATTTTACCGAGTTAATACCAATAACCTCACCATTGCTGTTAAGCAAAGCACCTCCGCTGTTGCCAGGATTGATTGCTGCATCTGTCTGAAGCAGTGTCATGGTGACATCATCGATTGTTACTTCTCTGTTCGTAGCACTGATATAACCGACAGTTACAGATTGTCCATATCCAAGTGCATTTCCAATTGCGATAGCCATAGATCCTGTTTCGACGCTGTCAGAATCGCCAAGTGTTGCTATCTTGATGGAAGATATCGTGTCATCCGAAAGATCTTCAAGCGGTATCGAAATGACTGCAAGATCTGCTGTTGTATCAATACCTTTTAACTCAGCTGCTATGGTGCTCTCATCAATAAATGACACTTCGATATCTGACGCACCATCTACAACATGGGCATTGGTTGCTATCAGTAATTCTGTGTTGTTTTGTCCAATGATTATACCAGAACCGCTTCCTGTTCCTTCATATTGATACTCGCGTCCAAAAATATCAGTCGTGGTTGTTACGATCGTCGAATTGATGGTAACAATAGCTGGCATTACATTTTCTACAATAGCGGATACGTCGGTGGAACTTACTGCCACCTGTTCTACCGGAACACTGGTAGGGCTTACCAGATCCGCATTCTGTGCCGTATCATAAATCTCTTCTGCTTCATTTTCAATAGCTTTGCTTTCCAGCAGCCTAGCCGTAACAACACCACCGCCTGCCACCAGTCCTACCACCAGCCCAACCGCTGCTGTTATAAGTAAATAGCGAGCAAATGCTGGCTTTTTTCTATTTTTGCTGTCCATTTACATATCTCCTTTCTTTCCTTACCTTTTGAAGCAATTTTAACAGCAAATTATGTCTCTTTTGTGTTCGAAACTTTAAAATTTGATAATCCCTATACGATGATTTTGAGAGCAAACGTTATTTTTCCTGTTACCTCCGCACGATTTCTCTGCTTGCATACTGTTCGAATGTATTTTATAATTATAGTACACAAATGACAGGTACCACACTCCCATTCTTCTGACGAATGGATTGCCTGACAAAGAAAGCGAGGCATGCCCCATGAAAAAAAACCCATCAAAAATAGTTCTGCTTATAGTCGGGCTTGTGATTTTACTTGCTGTTATCTTTTATGGATATCAGAATACAGTAACTCATTACAATGCAGATGATGTACTTGGCAACACTGCCGGAAATCTATACAACGGCGGTACATACTGTGAATATGGTGACTTGATCTATTATCATAACTTTAACGATGATGGAGCATTGTATCAAATGAATGCAGCTGACTGCAGCAACAGCAAGAAGCTTTACGACGATTATGTCTGCTATATTAATGCGGACAGTAATTATATCTATTATTCACGTTATAATAATAAGCGGGCAGATGGCTCAGGCAGCATCTTTACTTTCTATAATAATGGTATCTTTCGAATCAATAAAAAAGGCAGTCCGAATATTAAACTGCTTTACAATGATCCAAGCGGAATCATGCTGCTGTTTGGCAATTATGTTTATTATCAGCATTACAATACCACCGATGGGTTAAAATTCTATAAAGTTAAGATTGATGCAAAAGAAGAAGCCCTGCTACTCGACGAAGCGATACTTCCGGCATCGGTTAATGGGTCATTATTATATTATTCAGGTGTTGCAAGTGATCATTATCTAAAGACTTTTAACACACAGACAAATGCAGTTTTGACGTTATCGACCGAAAGTACTTATCTTCCTATTGCAGAAAATGACTATATTTATTATATCTCATTATCGGATTACTCGATCTGCCGCATCACCTACGATGGCAATACTGTAGAAACGGTTGTTCCTGATGCATGCAGTACCTATAATATAACTTTGGATGGTACCAAACTGATCTATCAGGTCGATCGCGGCAACTCCAACCGAATCGCAATTCTTGATCTGTCGACGATGGAATCCACTACCATTCTTGAGGGTGATTACAATGAAATCAATGTAACTTCTAATTTTGTATTCTTTAAAAGCTTTGATTCACTCACACATTATGCCTATACACTTAGTACCGGTGTGTTGAATACCTTCCACCCAACCGTCGAGGCAGACTGATCTGTACTGAAAATTCTGATAATAACAAAACGACTCCCAAAAGCAGAGGTACACCCTGATGACTTGGAAGTCGTTTTTTTATTTTTCAATCATTTATAACAACCAACTATTTGCTGATTTTATACGATTCTAGCCTGTCTACTTTTCATCGATCACCTGAAATATAAAGAATTTCAAATAATACGACTCATCTGCTGACCAAAGGATGGGATGGTCTTGCGACTGTGTTCGGTACTCGACCTGTCTCAGTCTCTTATGTGCACTGGAAGCCGCCTGTGCTATTGCCTTGGAGAAAAGTTCCGGTGTCATAAAATGTGAACAGGAACAAGTCGCAAGAAATCCTCCGTCACGAACCAGTTTCATGGCACGATAATTAATCTCTCGATATCCCTTTGTCGCATTTTTTATCGAATCCCTTGATTTCGTAAAGGCTGGCGGATCAAGAATAACAACATCAAATGTCTTCTTTTCTTTTTCAAGCTCCGGCAACAAGTCAAAAACATCACGGCAGATAAATTCAACCGTTCCTTCCAGACCGTTTGCTTTTGCATTCTCTTTTGCCTGAGCCACGCCCAGTTCTGAAACATCAACACCAGTAACGTGCTTTGCGCCAGCAATACCGGCATTCAATGCAAATGCTCCGGTATGAGTAAAGCAATCAAGAACCTCTGCATTCTTACATATCTTATGAATAGCAAGTCTGTTATACTTCTGATCAAGGAAGAATCCAGTTTTTTGTCCATCCGCCACATTAACAAAATACTTTACTCCGTTTTCTACGATTAGCACGTTCGTATCAAACTCTTCACCAATGAAACCCTTAAAAGGTTCCATGCCTTCCTGCTTTCTTACCTTTGCATCACTTCTTTCATAAATGCCCCGAATCGTTACTGCGTCTTCTGCAAGGCATTTCTTTAGCGCTTCCAGAATAACCGGTTTCAAACGATCAATACCAAGAGCCAGTGACTGTACCACCAGAACATCTGTGTATTTATCAATAACAAGACCCGGAAGGAAATCTGCTTCGCCAAAAATAATTCTGCAGTTGTCAGTCTCTGTTGTATTTTTTCTGTATTCCCATGCATTTCTAACACGCATCTCCAGGAATTCTTCATCGATCGTCTGTCCTTTTTTTCTTGACAGAACCCTGATTCTGATCTTGGAATTCTGGTTTATGAACCCTGTTCCAAGCGGATATCCGTCAAAATCCTCGATATCAATAAGCTCACCATTCGTAAAAGAACCCTTTATATTATTGATCTCATTATCAAAGATCCATAATCCTCCGGCTTTCAGACTTCTGCCTTCTCCTTTTTTTAGTACCGCTGTTGCCCTATCCATATTCCTCCTTCTGTGCACACTTCTCTGCACACGAACACAGGTTGCTTTCCCTCTGCGCTCTTCCTTCGTAGCAGTCTCTCTGCTCACAACCACACAATATATATATCTTTACTTTTCTTCAGTCTGGCCTTTGTCTTTAATAAATACGAATAATTTACTGAAAATATAATTCAAAAGAATTACAATAACAGAAATCGATACTTTGACTGGCCAGTAGGGAAAACCAAGACTTTTAACAAACAAGGCTCCTCCACCAACTTCAATAACCAATGTAATGAGTCTGCTGAAGGTGAACTTCCAGATCTTATCCATTTCCTTCTTTAAACCATGATATCCTACATGGAACACGACCCGGTCGTTCATAATATAAGCAAATGTAACTGCAGCAATCCAGGCAATTGAATTAGTAATAACAACATCCGTTTGCAGAATGTTATTAAACAGGTACGATACGATCCAGTTAACAACCGTTGTCAATACCCCAACGATCCCATAAATTATAAGTTCTTTTGTTACATATTTTTTCCATAAATGCAGAAATAAATTATCTTTCATGTAAGTCTCCCCCATCTTGTCCCCTTTTTTCCAACACACCAGAATTATATCATGAAACACAGCACATGCAAAGAAAAATGAAATAAACTTACGAACCGATACTTTTCCGCCAGACACATAGTAAAAAAGCAGCTGGGACATTGTATTCCTCGCTGCTTTGAACTATTCTTTCTGAATGTATTTCTTACAGAGTAAACTTTTCACTTAATGATACGAACACAGTATCGTATGCATCCACGGTAACCGTAACCGAACCATACTCTGTCTGTACTGTAGTTTCTTGTATGGTATCACAATTATTGATTACAACAAGCATCCTGCTAACCGGATAATATGCACATTCCATCTTGTTATTATCTGTTATATATTCTGCTTTATTAGTGCCTTGTGTGCAATAAAGAATCAGATCCATCAGCATTCTGGTCGTAGCAAGTGATACTTCAAAGGAAGGCAGATATACACCATAGCCATCTTTGAATTTATTGATGGTCATGCCCGGAACCTCGTCCTCAGATGTCAATACTTTTGCATTACCATTATACAAATAACGTCCCTGCTTGTTCTTTATGCTGCAATCCGATAATGGAATTTCATTCAATGTCTCAACATTGAATTTCCATTTACCATGAGATACCCGGTCTCCCAGATCTTCATCAACACCAAGTATATGTGCCATGCGGAAATATGTATCATATCCATGACAAGCGGATGGCTGATTTACGCCGATGAATAAACCGCCTTTGCTGACCCATTCTGTCAGCTTTGCTATTACTTCAGCTTCTTCCCAAGCTTTCCCGCCGCTCCACGCAGTATCTGCAATACCGGCGTTGATAATAACGTCACACTCTTTCAGAACACCATTTTTTACATCTTCAAAATTAATAAACTTAACATTGAATGGAAGACCCGCCAGAGCTTCATTGATATGAATCAGGTCATGCATAAACGTCTCATGAAAATGGCCTGACAGACTCCACGAGCGTATGCTCCCCCAACTGTGCAGTACTGCAACCACAGGACGCAGTGCATAGGGTGCTCCGTTTGCATGCAAATCTTTAATCTCTCTGAATTCATCTGCGACTTTTTCAATATAATCACAGAAATCAGGATAATCTTCAACCAGATGAAGATATCCACCAAGACCTATTCTTTCGACCGGCTGACGTAACAATGCTCTTCGTATACTGTTCCAGTATTTCTTCGCTTCCAGTGTTGGATCGCCGCCTTCCATAAAGGTGGGCGCACCACCAAGCCCTACCGGGAACAGATAAGGATGAAGACGAAGTTCATGTGTTTCAACGTCAACACCGGAGCAAAGTCTTGCTTCAAAGCCAGAAAATACACACTTGATCAGTCCATCAAAACCGAACTCTGAAAACTTGTTATTGTAAGGTTCAATTCCAACCCAGCTGTCATCATAAAAAACATAAGCTTTCTTATCATACTGGTGAACAATGTCAACCAGTTCTTTACCAAATCGAACAACAAAATTATTAATAAACTCCATCCAGTCAGATTTTTCTTTTGTACCAGGCATGTGTGTAACATGATACTTGCCCTGATTTGTAAAATCCTCTGCTTTCAGTGAGTAGCCATATTCTTTTTTAAATAGATTAAGTGCATAAGGGCTTACTGTAAAATCATACGATGCCCAGTCAGAAAACAGATGACGGTTCTTCTCACTGCTTCCCCATATCCATGCGAAGTTATAGAACATTGAAGTAAATCTGACTACATTGCTCTGTGGATGTGACTCGCACCAGTCTTTCATCCATTTTTTAAGATACTCTTGTGTTTCCGGATACATCGGATCGATCTGCATCAGATGTTCCTTCTCCCAGTGATTTGTTGTGTGATTGTACATGGAAATCTCTTCCCAAATACGATACACAAAAAAATTCACACTATACTTGTGCCATGCATCTGCATGACTAATAATTACTTCCTGTGTTTCTTTGTTATAGACCCAATTATCTTTCTTTACTTCTTCTTCCGTTGTACGGTCAATGACCTGCCAGTATTCAAAAGCTTCTTCTGAAGCATTTACAGAAAACTGTTCTGCAAAAAATTCCTGCATGATTGGAATTGAAAGTGTATCCCCTTCCGCAACATAAGGCTGTGTTGACAGTATGCACTGCTGCTGCTTTGCCGGGTTTATTTTTGCCCAGGTATTATGGTCGCGTATGATACAAATGGTTGAATAGATCTGATATCCTGCATTTAAGATCTCATCCGAAAGAACAGTTCCATCACTATCCCGAATGACGTCTGCGCCCCACTTTTCAGCCATCTTAAGAGTCAGAGGTTCATAGCCGGCCTCTCCCGGTAACGTAAAACACCCTCTATTATTTTTACCTGACATTCTTTCTTCCTCCAAACATCGTTTCGTTCATTAACTTTTCTTCTTTTTAATTTTTGAACCCCCGGTGAAGACCGGGGGTTCAATTTCACGGTTTCAATGGTAAACGGAACTGTTTATCCGTTTCTAAGAAATCCAATCCTATTGCTTAGATATAGTTTCTGGTAATTTTGTTGTGTTACCAGCTTCATAAGCTGCAAGTCTTTCATCGATGATATCCTGATATCCAGCATCAAGATACTGCTGACTTAACTGCTCATACAGTGCATCAAATTCGGAAGGATCACATTTTACCAACTGAACGCTGTATTCTTTCCAAAGACTTAACAGTGTTGCATTGTATTCGCTTTCTGATTCAATTGCAACGGCAAATACCGGATCAGAATATGCCCAGCCATTGTCAGCAATTTCTTTTAATTCATAGTAATTGTCGATCAGTGCCTGTGTAAAGTCCTGAGGAAGACCCTGAGGAGCGATAGCAGCGATTGTCTGCTCGATGGTTCCGATGTTCTTACTTGCATGTACGATACATGTCATATCGATGTTATTGTTGTGGTTGAGCATTTCTGTTCCACGATAATCACCATTAACAACTGGAAGACCATTTGCATCTAAGGTATAAGTTACATCTAAAACACCATTTTCAAGTGTGAAGAGAGTATCTTCCTGGCTCATCCATTCCATGTACATCCAAGCTGCTTTTAACTGATCTTCTGTTGCATAAGAACTAAATCCAACGATCATACCAAATGGGTTATCAGCACGAAGTGTAGGCTGATCAATAACGCCTGCTTCAACACCCATGTAGTTGCTTGCGATGGTAAGTGTTGCATCCGGGTTGTTCTCATAGAAAGCTGTTAACCAGTCAACGTTGCTTCCCATGTAACCACCGTAGCTGAATAATTTACCATTGATGAAATCTGCTTTCATTGTGTTGCCATCAGCGTCAAGATCGTATTCAGCGGATGTATAACCTTTGTTGTACTCTGCGTTCTCTCTCTTTAACATCTTATAGGTTGGTTCCCATGATAAACATGCAGTTCCAAGACTTGAGTACTGTGCCCATTCTGTTTCGTTAACCGGGTAAGTACGATATGCAAAGTTTCCAACGTATGCTGCGGTAGGAAGTGCTTTACCAATTGGGTTCTGATCTGTAAGACCTGCTGCGATGATTGCATCGATTACTGCACAGTATTCTGTATAATTTGTAGGAAGTGCCATACCAACAGCATCAAGCCAATCCTGACGTACGAAGGTAGCGTAAGCATAGGTTGTGTTGTAGTAAGGACGTTCGGACAATACAAAGTAGGTCTCGCCATTGATGTCTGTGTAACCAAGCTGATTGTGTTCAACCATTGCATTGTAGTAAGTAGGAGCAACCTGTGCAAATGCTTCAAGATCGATTGTTGTCATGGCTCCGTCGTTTGCCCACTGAGCAACCTTAGGATAATCGTATTCCATCATGATAGTCGGTGTATCACCACCAGCGATCAGAAGGTTATACTTAGTCATAACATCGCCTCTTGGGATTGCAACATAAGTTACTTTAATGTTGTATTTGTCACCAAAGTTGGACTGAACCCACTGTGTCCAGTAGTTGTCATCAACAGCTGGGTATCCTTCTTTTGATCTGTCATAGACAGGAACTGTAATTTCTACAGTTTCATCAAAAGCTGTGAATCCATCAATACCTGCTGCGTTTGATGTGTCAACTGGTTCAATTGTTGGTGTTGCAGTTGCTTCTGTTGTTGTGCTTCCTGATTCAGTAGGCGCAGAAGTTGCTGTTGCTGCTGTATTGCTGCCTGTGTTTTCTGTGTTGCTTGTGTTGTTGCTTTTTCCGCATCCCGCAAAGGCCGTCACTACCATCGTTGCCACTAAAGCAAGCGTAATGACTCTTTTCAGAATCTTTTTCATAAAATACATCCTCCTTATAATGAATTGCTTTATAGAAATTGGATTGTCCAATAACTACCTCTTTTGATCAGCCTTTTACTGCACCGATCATAACACCTTTCACAAAGTGCTTTTGTACGAACGGATAAACACATATGATCGGTATCGTTGCGAACATAATGGCTGCCGCCTGCCATACTTCCGGTACACTCACGACCTGTGCACTTTCCGAAAGACTGATTGCTGAATCTGCTGCAGAAAGTACCATATTGCTTAGAATATACTGGATTGGCTGTAAAGCTTTAATGTTGATATAGTATTTTGCATCCGCATAAGCATTCCATCTTCCGACTGCATAGAACAAGGATAAAGTTGCAATGATCGGTTTTGATAAAGGAAGTACGATACTCCAAAGAATTCTGAAGTTCGATGCACCGTCAATGAATGCGGATTCCTCTAAACTGTCCGGAATCGTGCTCTGAAGGAAACTCTTCATAATAAGCATGTTGTAAGGTGAAAACATAAGTGGGAGTATGAGCACCCACATATTATCCAGAAGGTTCAGACTCTTCATAAGCAGATAAGAAGGAATCAGACCAGGATTGAAATACATTGTCAGCATGATCATTACAGCAAAGAAGCTTTTTCCTTTTAATCTCTTCTTGGAAAGAGGATAGGCTGCACAGGTCGTAACGATCATACCAAGGATCGTAAAGATCACTGTTATTTCGACTGTATAGATCAAAGCATGTGTCATCTGCCCGTCAAGGAAGAGTGATTTATAGGCATCTACCGTGAATCCCTTAGGCCAGAGATAAACACTTTTTGCAAGGACTGCTGAATTACTGCTGACTGACTTTGCTGCGATGTGTAAAAATGGAACGATACAGGTCAGACAAAGTATTGTAATAATTGCGACAATAATTATATCGCCAATTCGTATTCTATTAATTCCGCTATAACTTTTTCGTGCTGCTTTACTAGTACTCTTCATTGTCTCCTCCTATATCAATCCGTCTTCGCCAATGGCTTTTGCAAACTTATCCGAAAGAAGGACAAGTATCATACCGACGAGCGACTGGAAAAGTCCAACTGCAGTTGCACGACTGAAATTACCTGAACTAAGACCTTTTTCATAAATGTAAATAGCAAGCTGATACTGATAATCTTTTACATTGACATTACCGAAGGAATACAGACGTTCAAATCCACTGCCCATCAGACGTCCAAGGTTCATTATCAGGATTGTAATGATAGTTCCTTTGATTCCCGGAAGTGTTATATTCCACATCTTCTGCCAGCGGTTCGCACCGTCAATGCTGGCTGCTTCATATTGATCTGCTGAAATTCCGGTGATTGCTGCAAGGAATATAATAGTTCCCCATCCCATGCTCTGCCAGATAGCGATCATGATATAGCTGACAGCCCAATGCGTCTTCTCTGTCAGGAACGGAATTCCTTCAGAAATTATTCCGTTATTCATAAGAAAAATGTTAATAAGACCAGTTTCAGGTTTCATAAGTGTATAAGCAACACTGGCAACAATGACCCATGATAAAAAGTGTGGCAGATACAAAATTGTCTGTGAAACTTTTTTGAATGTTTTAAAACGCAATTCGTTTAGTAATAATGCCAGAATAATCGGAACCGGAAAACCAAGGAACAGATCTAAAAAGTTAAATACAAGTGAGTTTTTAAGTGCCCGGATAAAATCAGCATCTTTAAAAATCTTTTGAAAGGTCTCAAGTCCAACCCATTCACTTCCTGCATATCCTTTTGCAGGTTTGTAATTCATAAAAGCCATACGTAATCCCGGATATGCTGCATATTGAAAAATTATAACACAGGCTACCGGTATTAATAGCATTAGGTACAGTTGCCAATCACGTTTTATGTAATAGAGAATTCCTTTGCTTATTATTGGCAAATTCTCCGCATATGCTGTACTTCCCTTCGTTTTTTTACGTTTTAAATTCTTAGACTCTCCCATCTTTGACCTCTCCTTCATTTTTACTGTTTCGAGTCGTTTTTCTATACTCCTATTTTATTCTCTGGAATACGTCAATTCTATTCAATGATATAAAAAAACTATGCATTTTCGACCATTATAACAGTATTTATTATTCATTTCCCCAAACTATTTATGTCAATAGTCAAATTGAACTCTTTTTTCTTAACACTTTTAATAGAATAAGCAAGATTATTCCATCTGTTAATGTACATTTTCACAAATTCCCATAAAATTACTATGATAATCAATGGTTGAAATTCATATGAAATGCGTTATAATTAGGCTATAAGGAGGTTTTGTCATGCCAAAAAAGAAAGAAGTTATTATCGAATATAGAAATTATGCTTTGCCATCAAATTTTCCGGTAATTCTGCTCTCCGGCAACCGTTGGCACATTTCCGACATAAAAAGCGGCAGACTCCATTTTCACAATTGCCTTGAAATTGGAATCTGCCACTCCGACAGCGGAATTATGGAATTTGAAAATCTTCATGTACCTTTTAAAGCCGGTGATATCACAATGATCCCACGAGATTATCCGCACACGACCTATAGTGATCCCGGAACCGAAAGTTTATGGTCCTATGTCTTTTTAGAACCTAGTGAACTCTTTAGAGGTCTTTTAAACAATGTCACACAGAGTCTTGATGTTCCTTTAACAAAAGACCAGCACGCTTCTTATCTGATTGTAAACAGGGAAACAAATCCGAAAGTACATTTTTTACTAACCTCTGTCATTCAGGAATTGCAGGAATGCAGAATCAACTATCAATCCAGTGTTCGTGGCCTTCTTCTTTCTCTTTGCATTGAATTGTTCCGTATCCACGGGGAACAAAACCGTATTGCAGAAGAAAATGAGAACGAAATGGATTCAAACAACAATGCTCTTGTCATTCTGCCGGCACTTGACTATATACGGTTTAATTATATGCAGCAGTTCTCCGTTGATACTCTGGCATCCATGTGTCATTTCAGTGTGACGCATTTTCGACGGATCTTTCATTCGATCATGGGCATCAGTCCTCAGGAATACATAAACAATACACGTATTTATAAAGCATGTTCACTGCTTCGAAGCACCGAAGACTCCATCCTTACCATTTCTGAACAAGTCGGCTATCATTCGATTTCCAGCTTTAACCGCTGCTTTATCAAAGTGGTCGGAATGCCACCAAGAAAATGGAGGAATGAGTATCTTCAGGTAGAATCAAAGAACGACAAACAATCGATCTGGAAGTTCAGTGGCTGGATCTGATCCTACCACATTTCCATGTATTGATCTTTTAACCGCAATATTGCTTCAAGGTAAAAATAATCACCATAAATAATCGGCACTTCCCGGTCACTTGCTCTGTCATATCTTGCCGAACCATACTGGAGGATACCATCGGTTTTCGTATCATAATCACAGTATTTACCATCCATTGCTGTAATGATCCGGATTGCTGACTGCTCATACAATGCTTTTTCCAGCTCCGGTACAAACAAAGCAATTTCAAGAAGACCGCAGGCAGCACACGCACAAGCTGTTGTATCAAGGTAGACAGGCTCCGCTGGCGCTCTGAAATCAAGCAGGGAAACATAATCATTTAAAGCAATGTTGGCAAGAAAATAATGCGCAACCGTTTTTGCCTTATCAAGATATCTCACATCCTTTGTGTAACGATACGCAAGAGCAAATCCATAAACTGCCCACGCCTGTCCACGCGACCAGGCTGAACCGCTTTCATACCCCTGTCCTGCGGGGTTATCTCTGAACTCGCCAGTCTCAGGATCTACAAGCACAATATGGTTGCAGGAACCATCCGGACGCACCACATAGCGCATAGCAGTCTCCAGATGACCAAGTGCGATTTCTTTGTACTCCTCTTTTCCGGTTTCATTCGCCGCCCAGAAAAGCAAAGGAAGGTTCATCAGACAGTCTATGATCATAATACCTGGATCGTTGTTATTCCAGGCAAGAATAAATTTTCCGCCAGGCCTGTATCTTGAGGCAAGGTGCTCCGCTGCTTTTAATGCTCTGCCTTTTGCCGTTTCATCTCCTGTCAGCCGGTAATCAGCGACAGAAGCATGCAGCCACATGAATCCGACATCATGATCCAGCATTTTTTCATTTGCCAGTGCTTCATCCAGTCTTTCTTCCGTCTCACGGGCCATATCAAAGTACAAGCTTTCCTTTGTTGCGGCATACATCTGCCACAGAATACCGTTCCAAAAGCCGTTGGTCCACCAGTTTATGCTTTTTGCCCCCATATCCTCATAACGCCCGTTCTGAGGAATGTAGGGGATAATTCCTTTATTCCTTTCACATTCTGCATATAGCTTCGCTGCTATTTTACGAAAGATTTCTTCCGCTTTCTGTCTTTTCGTTGCTTCATCGTATAAAAACACGATCAGTTCACCTCCCATTTTGCCAGTACTTTTGTTTTTATCTCGGTTGTTCCTGCGTGGATATCAAATCTGACAGCCGGAACCTGCGCAAGCGGAAAAATCAGATTGGAATTCGGAGCAGTAGCTATTACATTTCCTTCTCCGCCCTCTGATTCTACACTGCTGTAACCGTTTTTATTTTCGATGCACGCTTTGTTCCTGCTGACTTTTGTCTTCAGATCCATTGTCTGTGGATAGGAAAAACCACAGTCATAAACCACACAGTCTTGTTCACTTGAAATCGTATGAAGTCGTTCATGACCATCCTTTACAGGTGTCAGGACCGTTCGGACCGTTATCCCGTCAAGCGGGCTCCAGACCGACTCAACATGATTTTCTGTGATTAATATCTCCGTACATTTTCTGCGTACATAATACATTCCATGAACATAAAACACAAGCATGCTGTCCGGCGCACATTCTGTTAAAAACGCATAGGATCTTGGAACAGAAAAGCCAAAACGGGAGGAATAAGCGAACTTTGCATATTTTTCAGCTCCGTGCGTATGATTCATTACAGGATACTGACCTGCCGTCAACGCAGTCACCTCCGCATTGGCCGGATTTACTGTCTGCCTGTGGCAAAGCAGCATCCTGCATTCCGGAACCGCCTTTGTCTGTGATATCTTCGGAAATGGTAACTCTTCTGCACTCCAAAATGGGTGTTCATCCGGCAGGGCCAGAAAAGCAAATACCTTCATAGACCAATAAGGAGACCCCGGCGCATTATAGCCTTCTGACATCATAAGGTTCGGATAAGCATAGCCAACGGTCAGAATATCACCGTTGTCAAAGATCGGCTGACTCATCCAGTAATCGAGGTGCCGGAATATCAGTCCTTTCAAAACACCATATTCATACACATCCACACCTGCAAGCAGGCACATACTCCAAAAAGCACTCTGTGCAAAACGGTATGTCATTGATCGTCCAAAGGGCAGTGCTTTCCCCTCTTCATCGAACCAATATAAAAATGTCTGTGCAAATACCTTCGCTCTTTCTTTATAAACGCCACATCGTTCTTCCTCTTCATTCTCCATAACAAGGCAATAAAGCAGGGAATAAAAATGTATTCCAAACGATATATAATAATCCATCTGCGGACGTATCCCTGTCTCGCACCAACCATCCCCATACCAGCCATTACCAATGTAGAAACTTTCATAACGGCCAATCGCATACTCCATACGTTCCCTGCAAAAAGGTGCTCCGACATGTTTCAGGGCCAGATTGGTGATTACATTAAAAAAATGCCAGTTATTATCCGGTTGTGTATGTTCATTGATCTGTGACAGCCAGGCAATAACATTCTCCTTTTCTGTGTCTGAAAGAGGATTCCAGAGTTTGTCCGTAGCAATTATCATCCCATACGATATGGCTGCCATCTCGACCATACGCTGATCTTTATCCCCAAGGTCTCCCCAGTACTCATCCTGCTCACGATTTGTACCGTGTGCCAGACCTGTTCTGAAGATTTCTGAGAATTCTGTATCATCTCCACCGCCTGCCCAGAAAGGTGCCAACCCCCATAACATTCTCGAAAATGCTTCCATCTCAGCTATTTTCTCACCATACCCCGCGGCAAATCCTCCCAGAGATATTCCTGCCATCCCTTTTGTGAAATGATTTTTGGTCGGTCTTACCAGCTTCATTACAAGCGTTCTGACTCCCTCTTTTGTGTGTTCCATTCTGATTTCCATCTCCTTTCGTGTAACTTCTATCATACTGAACTATTATTTTTTTTCAATAGATTTATTTATTTTATTTTCTGACAAATGCCAGTTTAGAATTGCATTTATCAAATGTCAATGTTATAATTAATGTGAAATTTAGAAGCTGTATCGCAAAGGAGGAGTTCTCATGATCCATCTGTTTCGAAAGTTTTATACCGATGTAGCAGCCCCTGAAGCAAAGGTTATCCTCGCAAGCAAAAAGCGTCCTTATTTCAGTTTATTTGCCATAGTATTCAGTTTTTTGCTGGTCCTGACCGGTATTCTTTGTCTGGTACACAAAGCAGGTAAGAGAAAAGAGGACAGAGAGGCAACGTTATGGGTATAATTTTAAGAAATATAACAGAAGACATTGTAATTAGACGACTGGATTCAATGATCGATAAACTTGATTGCTGTAAATGTGATTACTGTCGTCTGGACATTGCTTCTTATGCACTGAACCGGCTTCCCACGAAGTATGTAGCAACAACAACCGGCGAATTATTATCAAAAATATCATACCTTGAGACAGATTTTGATGTAGCTGTTGTAGCCGCCATAACGGCTGCGGCTGAAGTAATTCGAAAGCACCCAAGACATGATGCAGTTTCTATGGACAAGCTTCCCATTGTTTCAGAATAAAATTATCTAAAATAACCTTTTAAGATAAAAAAGTTGTACAGAGAACTGTACAACTTTTTTTATGTATGCACCTTAGGTACATCGTTCCTTCTTATAGTTCTTTTTTTTGCTTCTTACTTCCCCAAAGGCTATTCTTTTTCAAATCAACATATTCATTGTAAGCTCTTTCTAAAATTTGTTTTTCATTTGTGAACTTTAACATATGATATGCTTCATGAAACTTGTAATAACCTGAATCCATAAAAAACTCTTCTCTTTGTGGTTTACTGTAATAGCTGTCTGATATCATAAGGTACCAATGTACATCCTTCATCACCGTACTCTGTGGTGTATTAAAGGTATACTGACTTTTTCCGATGTATTTTACTATCGATGCAGCCACGCCGGTTTCTTCTTTTACCTCTCGTTCGGCAGTTTCCGAATATTCCTCCCCTTCTTCTACCGTACCCTTTGGTAATACCCAGCCTTCATACTTATTCTTGTAGTTCTTATACAACAATAAGATTTTCCCTCTGAAAATAACTACTCCACCACAGCTTGTTGCTTCTATCATCGCAATCCCTCCAGCATTTGGTGCGTATCTTACCCTGATATCAAGTATACATCAATACAGAATTGATTTCAACCATTTGTAAGAGAAAAGCTTTTTACATATATTTTACTATTGTACTCCTCTGTGGAAATGCCCTTTCGTAGCGCCTCTTGGATTCTCACATGCGCCGCTGTCCTGTGCGAAATACGCATTGGAAGCCATATTCATAATCTGCAGAACCTCATCCATATCTTCCAGCGTAAAATCAAGTCTCAGGCTTTGCGGCTGCAATTCTTTGACTTCTTCTGCCTGGTAGAACAATGAATATATTTCTGTATTATATACAACAGACTGGCAATTTATACAATCTGTCTGCACAGGAAACCTTTTGCCCATCCGGTCAATCAGAACAATCGGCGCTCCAGAATTTTTCTTCTTGCATATCTCACAGTTACCATACAGACATTGCGCCGAGATCATCAACGGAATTCTGCCGTAAATGATCATCGACATATCCTTTATTCTCAAATCCTTAAGTTCATTAGCATTTAACTCAAGCGGTGCTGTCAGTTTGTAGTTTCCGTTTTGCTTCCAGAACTCTTTGCTCTTGCTGTTCATAACATACAGCATTGAATCAAGAAGTATCTCTTTCTGAAAATTAATAGACTTTATGTAAGCGACTTCTTCCATATTCCGAAGCAGTACACCGTCAATTGCTTCTGAGAATAAAAGCGACTCATACGGATGAATTCTCTTTGAAAAAATGCCTTTCGTTTGTATTGCATCTTCTCGTAAGATTCTTGGGAAAGCAAGATAACACTTTTTCTCGTATTCTCTGCATTTTTGAATCATATCCGTTATTGAATCCAATGAAATTTCAGTTATATCGAGAATTGCAGTTGCCGTTCTCTCGTGAGTAAGAACTGGTAAAAGCTGTTCTTTTTTCGAAACAAGAACCAGAAATCCTTCCGTTTCTAGCCCCTTTTTCACATCTTTACCTTCTTCTAAGTTCTCTATCCTGTCCCTATCCTCGAAAGGTGCCGGCAACAAGGATTCTAACTTACTTCTTCGAAATCTTTCTACAATTGTCGTTTCTAATCTATCGAGTGCATCCCTGCGCAATTCATTTAATTTTGATACCGGTAAAAATCCGGCCCCGTCAATTGCGATGTCAAGCGTGTCGAATTCAAAGGGACTATCCTTTGTTTTTACCAACTGCTTTCTTACATCATCTTCTGACAACGGTCTGTTTTGGGCATGCTGCACCGTTTCGCCAAAGACTACACACGTAGTTTCCTTGTGCTGTAAATGAAGTTCCATCGGCTGACCTGCTATCACCTTCAATCTTCCTGTGATTGGCAGTTTCTTTTCATTTAAAAGATAGTTTTCTTCTATTTCCTGTAAAAGAACCGTATTCTTCGTCCGATAGACTTCCTGGCCAACGGTTACCCCTGCTTTTGGTTTCACATTTGTATTATAGACTGTACCTGATAATCCGGCTTTTCCTACGGTAAATTCATATACAGCATTTTCCTGAGAACCTCGTATCTCTAATACATCCTGTGGGGAGACTTCTGTCTCAAGGCTGATTTCTGCCTGGATACCAGTCAGCTTTTGTACGGTACCGACTTTTATTCCATTATGATTTGGACGAACCATTGACATCATGGAAGGACCAGGTTCTTCTTTCAGATATCCCTGGCTAAAGCTTCCTCTGTTATAAAGTTCCATCAGTATCTGCTGATCCTTACTTTTTGTTTCCGGGTGCTGATCTCTTTCATTTTTATAGGCAGCCGTGCCAATCTCAAGACATCGATCGATCACCTTTTTGTAGATGGCAGTTACTCCGGCTGCATATTCAAAGCGTTTCATTCTGCCTTCGATCTTAAACGAATCAACACCGATCTCCATAAGGTCCGGAATTGACTCCAGTGTACAGATGTCTTTTGGGCTAAGAAGATATTCGCCTGGAGCTGTAACCTTTTTCCCGTCAATTCTTTCAACTTGATAAGGCATTCTGCATGGTTGAGCACACCGTCCCCTGTTTCCGCTTCTGCCTCCAATCATACTGCTCATCAGGCATTGCCCGGAATAACAGTAACATAATGCTCCATGAATGAATACTTCCAGTTCAAGGTCCGTTTTCTGGCGCATGATTTTTAATTCATGAAGAGTAAGTTCTCTGGAAGGAACGAATCTTGTTATATTTTTACCCGCTGTGGATTCTTTATAAAACTCAGCCGCTTCCGCTCTGTTAATCGTCATCTGTGTGCTTAGATGAACGGGAAGTTTTGGAAAATACTCAGAAAGGAACGCAAGGACACCGGTATCTTGTACTATAACAGCGTCCAATCCCTGAAGATAATATGGTTGCAGATACGAATACAATTGATCTTTCAGCTCTGCTTCTTTGACAAGTGTGTTTACAGTCAAATAAATCTTTCTGTCATAGCGGTGAACATAATCGATAGCATAGAGAAGATCCTCTTTTGTCAGATTTTTAGCAAAAGCGCGCGCGCCAAAAAGCTCACCACCCAGGTAGACTGCGTCGCAGCCAGCCTGGACCGATGCTTTCAGACTTTCCATAGAACCGGCCGGGGCCAACAGTTCAGGCTTTTTCATCTGTGCCTCCTGTAATCAGCATCGCATCACCAAAGGAAAAGAATCTGTACTTTTCTTTTACTGCAGTCTTGTATGCTTCTACTATGTTATCCCTGCCAGCCAGCGCTGACACCAGCATAAGTAGGGTTGATTCCGGTAAGTGAAAATTCGTAATAAGGCTGTCAAGAACCTTAAAATGATACCCCGGATAGATAAAGATTTCGGTAGCAGCTTTTCCCGGATGAACGATTCCATCCTCTGTTGATGCGGCTTCCACCGTACGGCAGCTCGTTGTCCCAACACAAATAATTCGCCCGCCTGCTTTTTTAACTCTATTGATCGTATCCGCTGCATCCGGCAGAATCTCGTATTCCTCGGAATGCATATGATGCTGAAGAATGTTATCTTCCTTTACCGGACGAAAGGTTCCAAGCCCGACATGTAATGTAACATGAGCTATCACGACACCCATGTCTTCAATCTTCTTGAGCAGTTCCTTTGTAAAATGCAGACCTGCCGTCGGTGCAGCAGCCGATCCTTCGTTTACTGCATAAACGGTCTGATATCGGTTTTTATCCTTTAATTCATGGGTGATATAAGGGGGCAGCGGCATCTGTCCCAGTTTATCCAGAATTTCTTCAAAAATTCCCTGAAAAGAAAACTGAATCATCCGGTTTCCATCCTCTTTTACTTCGATTACCTTCCCCAGAAGCAAGCCCTGACCAAAACTGATCATTGTACCCACACGAGCTTTTTTACCTGGTTTTACAATGGTTTCCCAAACATTATCCTGATCTCTTTTTAATAACAGTACCTCAATATGAGCACCATTTTCTTCATCGACCGGCGTTAAGGCATGCATTTTTTTTGCAGCATCGGATAGACCGGTTCTAACGCCGATTAATCTTGCCGGGATCACTTTTGTATCGTTGATCACCAGACAGTCTCCGGGTGATAAATAATCACACAGATCAGTAAAATGCTTATGAGTACAGGCCCCGGTGTTCTTATCCAGTACCAGTAATCTTGATCCTGAACGATCCAGTAACGGATCCTGTGCAATTAATTCTTCCGGTAAATCGTAATAAAAATCCTGACGTTTCATTCTTTTATCAACCGTATCCAATGTACATTCTTTAGGTACAAGCAGTACGGTCTTACCTCCTATATAGTAAACAATTTAATTATTCAACCGTGGTTCCCTGATAATAATATTCAACGATCTCAACATAGCGAAAGCCTGCTTCTGCCATTCCTTTTGCTCCGGACTGACTCATGCCCACTCCATGACCATACCCCATACCTGCAAAGTAATATGTGTTCTTCGATACAGGTGCACTTGCCGGGAAATTACTGAGATTCTCTGCACTTCTTACTATGTATTGTGTCAAATCGTCGCTGATCTTCTCAATAATACCATTTCCAGAAAGCACATAGCTGCTGCTGATTTCTTTGGTCGTTTTCCCGTTTTCACCTCGCATGCTTACAAGATCCGGATTATCTCCATACGATATGATCTTAAATTTGGTGCTTGGAAGTCCCAGAACATCTCGTATTGTCTGTGACTGAAGCATGACATTACTGTTTGTGCCTTTAATGCGAAGGGCATAAATCCTGCCGGAAGCGGTTCGAATCTGTGGAACCATAGCCGTCATTGATCCAATAGAAACACTGTAATTGCTAAGTTTATTCTCAATCTGTGTTTTTGTCAAGGCTATGATCCAAGGTGCCTTCTCCGGTTCTGTTTCATACAGATCAGCAACTCCTGTATAGTAGGACTGTGTCAGTCCCCAGACATTGATACCATCTTCTGTCCTTCCACCACTTGTTGAGTAGAAAAATGCCATAATGGTCTTGCCATTATAACGGACCGTTTCTCCTCTCGTCGCAGTTACCGCATTTACCGCAGTCTTTGTTTCAAACGCCTGCCCTTTATAGACCTGCGAATCTACAGTGTCAGTCAATGTATATCCATGGCTAATGCTGGAATCCGCTGAATATCCGGTCTTTGTCAATGCATAGCTTCTTGCGCATACTGCTTGTGCTTTTAACGCTTCCGTTGGCCATGTACTGGTCATTTCACAGGGAACAACACTATAGAGATAGGCTTCAACATTGATAATATTTACTGCTGTAAGGGTACTCTTTCCATATCTTCCAATCTCAATTCTTCCCCTGTATTGTCTGCTTCCAAGATCAATGACAGCGATATCATCTTCGTTGGTAACGAGTGCTTTGAATTGGGGATAGACTGCATAAGTCCCCCCATCGATCATAAATGCACCATAACTTCCACTTACCAATATACGCTGATTATTGTCAGTCTGCAGTGTTGAATAGGTATATCCATATTGATCCTTGATTCGCTTAAATTCATTCTGCATCTGAGTCTTGTCTGTGCTTCCGCCAACATAGACTCGCCAGGAATTACGATACACAATCACAGGATATGCATCCACACCAAACGCAGATAAGGACTCTGCTACGGCATCAGCTGTAGCATAATCCTTATACGACTCTTGTAGAATATAGTAATATCCGGTTGCCGGTGTAAATGTGAAACCAACTGAGCTTGACAGGGAAGTCTCACTGACATAACTGTCCTTGATACAAAACCCAAAAGCCAGCTTCGTAGTTTTAACCTGAATTGAACTCTTACCGGCATATAACTGCGTCAACCCGACTCTGACATCTGTCATTGCATCGGTAGTTGCTGCAGTCACATTGGAAGCAGGAATGATAAAGTTCCATAGAATGATCAATAGAACAAAGCACTGCGTTACTATTCTTTTTAATGCCGGTCTGTACATTCTATGATTCACCGTCCTGGTTATTTTAACATTGTTATTGTTGGTTTATAGCGGAACCAAGCTTTCCCGATAATCTTATCCTCAGCTACGAACTGATTGGTCCAGTATCTTGAATCAACTGATGTATTCCGATTATCACCCAGCATAAAGTAATGTCCGTCCGGTACTGTATATGGACCAAAATCATAATCCCACATTGGCTCTTTTAAATAATCTTCTTCCTGCATCTCACCATTCACATAAAGCACTCCATCGATTATCTGAACAGTATCACCAGGCATGCCAATGATTCTCTTTACATAATTCTGTGTCTCGTCATCTGGAAATTTAAATATTATTATGTCTCCGCGCTTTGGATCCGAGAACAGATAGGCAAGACGATTGCCGACGATCTGATCTCCTGTCATGATTGTATTTTCCATGGATCCCGATGGAACTACTGCTTTTACGATTACAAAATGTGTAATAACATAAGCAATAAGAAATGCACAGATTATTAACACAATCCAGCTGATAACTTCCTTTAGAACACTGTTTTGTTTTTTTTGTTCGGTGACTGCTTCTTCTTTTTCCTGAATTGCCATTAATACCTCTATTCCTGCGTTGAATCTGTATACGCATATTTTAATCTGAATAAACTGAAAAATCTATGCTTATAATACGCACGGACCGTCACCGATCTCAACCACATAAAAATCAGCTTCATATCCAATTTTTTCTTTGTAAACTTTTCCTACCATTTCGATGAAAGAAGGTATGTTCTCTTCCTTCACAATACTCACTGTACATCCGCCAAACCCGGCCCCGGTCATACGGGATCCGATAACACCCGACTGTTCCCAGGCTGTTTCAACCAATGTGTCAAGTTCAATACCCGTAACCTCATAATCATCACGCAGAGATACATGAGAAGCATTCATAAGTTCACCAAATAAAGCAATGTTATTCTTCTGCAAAGCTTCAACGGCACGAACGGTGCGAACGTTCTCGTAAACAGCATGTTTCGCACGACGAGTCTTTGTCTCATCACCGATCACTGCTTTATTCGCTTCAAACTCTTCTTCCGTGAGATCACCTAGGGCATTTATGTTACAAACCGTTTTTAGTTTTTCAAGAGCAGCCTCACATTCACTCCTTCTTTCGTTGTACTTTGATTCTCCAAGTCCTCTTTTTTTGTTACTGCTCGCGATAACAAGCTTTGCTCCGTTTAATTCGATCGGTGCGTATTCATAGGATAAATCTGCTGTATCAAGGAATATGGCATGATTTTTCTTGCCCATGGCTATGGCAAACTGATCCATTATACCGCAATTAACACCAATGAATTCATTTTCAGATTTCTGAGCCAGCTTTGCTATCTCAACAAAGTCAAGTGTAAGTCCAAAGAATGTTTTTGCAATAAATGCTGCCAGAACTTCGATCGATGCTGATGATGAAAGACCAGATGAATTTGGTATGTTACCAAAGATCAGTATCTCCATACCGGAATCAATTACATGTCCCTTGTCAAGCAACGTCTTTATAACACCCAGCATATAGTTAGCCCACTGGTACTCTTTTTTGTATACAATCTGGTCAAGAGATGCTTCAATAACACCAACGGATTCAAAATTCATTGAATAAAAGCATAATTTCTTATCGGTTCTTTTTCTTGCAATCCCATAGGTTCCGATGGTGAGAGCACATGGAAATACATGGCCTCCATTATAGTCTGTATGTTCTCCGATCAGATTGACACGTCCCGGTGAAAAAAATGCTGTTGTTTCTGTTCCTTCTCCATAAATCCTGATAAAATCTTTTGTCAATTTTTCTTTCATCGCTCTTCTCCTATTACATTATTAGAATAATAATTCTTTCTTTTTCATTAACAGTCTGGCACCGTTCGCAATCATGCATACACCAATAAAACATCCCATAATGATTGAAATAATACCAACAACCAGGTTCCAGATCCCCGCAGATTTCATGGTCTTATAAATTTTCTCCATTGCTTCTCCTGCCTTTCCCAAATGTTTGATTTAACTATGCTCCATATAATACATAATACTGATCAATAGCATCCTTCATTGCATCATCAATAATGATTTTCCCTTTGTATGGACGATTATACAGATGCTCAACTACTTCCTCCATCGTTACAATTGCCGTTGTCTGAATCTGATATTGTTCTTCAATTTCCTGTAATGCGCTGATTTCACCTTTTCCTTTTTCCATACGGTCTACAGAAACAATCAACCCGAGAATTTTAACATCTCCCTGTGCTTTTAGAATAGGCATTGTCTCTTCGATTGATGTTCCAGCTGTCGTTACATCTTCAATGATAACAACTCTGTCTCCATCTTCCATCGGACTTCCAAGGAGAATTCCTTTTTCACCATGATCCTTGATTTCTTTACGATTTGACGAATAACGGATATCGGCATCATATTCTTCACTTAATGCCATGGATGCTGCAACACTCAATGGAATCCCTTTATAAGCCGGTCCGAACAACACATCAAAATCCAGTCCAAACTTATCCTGAATTGCATTGGCGTAATAGGTTCCAAGCTTTCTTAACTGTGCTCCCGTTCTGTAAAATCCGGTATTAACAAAGAAAGGGGTCTTACGTCCGCTTTTTGTTACAAAATCACCGAATTTTAAAACACTGCAATCTACCATGAATTCAATAAAATCCTTCTTGTACTGTTCCATTACTTACCCTCCGCACTTGCTCTTTCTTTTCTTTTAATTTGAACAACCGGATGCTGTGTCTTTTCCTTCCACACAGCCAATCAGGTCATTAATATCCTCGATTTGATTCTTTTTCATATAAGATTCGATACCAACGATTGTTTTGATCGTCGCATATGGATCCATGAAATTCGCAGTACCCACCGCGATTCCGGTCGCTCCGGCCATCAGGAATTCAAGTGCATCCTCACCGTTGCAGATTCCACCCATACCAATAACCGGGATGGAGACCGAATGAGAAGCCTGATAAACCATTCGCAAAGCTACCGGTTTGATGGCCGGTCCAGATAGTCCACCCGTTTTGTTTCCCAGCAGAAATTTTCTTTTGTTAATATCGATTTTCATTCCAGTCAAGGTATTAATAAGAGAAATGGCATCCGCACCACCTGCTTCTGCTGCTTTTGCCGTCTCTGTTATATCTGTGACATTTGGACTCAGCTTCATTATTAACGGCAATGTTGCATGTTTCTTTAGCGTTCTTGTTATTTCTTCAACCATCTTAGGATTCTGTCCAAATGCAATACCGCCTTCTTTGACATTCGGGCAGGATATGTTGATTTCTAATAGATCGGCTTCCTTCTTCGTTAGTCTTTCTACTACCTCAACATAATCTTCGGTTGATTTCCCGCACACATTAACGATGATATTCGTGTTAAATTTACGAAGGAATGGCACATCACGTTCAAGAAACACATCCAGGCCTGGATTTTGCAGACCGATCGCATTCAGCATACCACCGTAGGTCTCTGCAATTCTCGGTGTTTCGTTTCCCTTCCAAGGTACATTGGATACGCCTTTTGTCACCACAGCACCAAGTGCATTCAAATCAACAAATTCACTGTATTCCATACCCGACCCAAACGTTCCGGAGGCCGTCATGACCGGATTCTGAAAGGTAACACCGGCTATATTAACTGATGTATTCATATATTTACTTCCCCTTATCTTACTTGCTCGATCAATTTTATAACTCTATCTCATGTGCAAAGAAAACTGGACCTTCTTTACAGATTCTCTTATTGTTTACATTTGTATGTTCATCTTTTTCTTTTGACTTGCAAACGCAGGCAAGGCATGCTCCAATACCGCACGCCATACGTTCTTCAAGAGACAGCTGTGCCGGGATTCCCATCTGCTCTGCCAGCTTTTTAACGCCTCGCAGCATTGGTGTCGGTCCGCATGCAAATATCATATCTCCCACAATATTATTCTGATTAATAGCATCAATCACAGTTCCTTTTGTTCCTGCACTTCCATCATCTGTTGCAATCACAACCTCGCCCAGTCCTTCAAAATCATTTTGTAAAAAGATTGTATCACGAAATCCAAGAACAACTGTCTTTTTGCATTTTAAAGTTTTGGCAAGCTCGACCATGGGGGGAATTCCAATGCCCCCTCCTATTAATATGGCATGCTCACAATCAGAAATCGTAAACCCATTTCCCAGGGGTCCCATAACATCGACGGTCTCTCCTGCTTTCACTTTAGACAGTTCCTTTGTCCCCTCGCCAAGTACTCTGTAGACCAGCCGAAATCGCTTGTTCTGACGATCTGTTTCGCAGATGCTGATTGGTCTTGGGAGAATCCTTGATCCATCTTTACAGTAAACAGATACGAACTGTCCCGGTGCCGACTGTGATATCATCATATTTTTAAGCCACATATCATAAACACCTTCTGAAATTTGTACATTGCGAATGACTTCGGCCGACTGCTTAACAATGTTCATTTTACTCTCCGTTTCTCTATCCTTTTTCGGCAGTTTTCTGCCTGTTTTTTCTTATATTAATTCTTTCCTCATTGTATACGATTCCTTTAAGAAACGCAACCTTTTTACACCTCATCCAAAAAATCACATGCGTCTTCCATAAATTTAATTCTTATTTTATTGAAAATCAATCCCACATAGCGTATAATCAAAAAATGCGGAATTTTGTATTATAAAGAAAGAGGTAATTAAGAATGGATAACAACTACACATTAGGGATTGATATCGGTTCTACAACAGTAAAAATAGCAATTCTTGACCCTTCCGGAAACCTTTTGTTTTCCGATTATGAACGGCATTTTGCCAATATACAGTCAACACTCGCAACACTGCTTGAACGCAGTGTCGATGTTATCGGTCCATGTAATGTATCACCTATGATCACTGGTTCCGGTGGTCTGACCATTGCCAAACACCTTGGTATTGATTTTGTTCAGGAAGTCGTTGCTGTTGCCACTTCCTTAAAAGATTTTGCGCCACACACTGATGTTGCCATTGAACTTGGTGGTGAAGATGCAAAAATCATATACTTTACCAATGGTGTCGAACAACGTATGAACGGCATCTGTGCCGGCGGCACTGGTTCTTTTATTGACCAGATGGCAAGTCTTCTAAAAACAGACGCCTCCGGTCTGAACGAGTATGCTAAGAACTATCAGGCCATCTACCCGATTGCTGCACGCTGTGGTGTATTTGCCAAGACAGACATACAACCTTTGATTAATGAAGGAGCAACAAAAGCAGACCTTGCTGCTTCTATTTTTCAGGCTGTGGTTACACAGACCATCAGTGGTCTGGCCTGTGGTAAGCCAATTCGAGGGAATGTTGCATTTCTTGGCGGACCACTTCACTTCCTGCCGGAATTACGTACTGCTTTCATTCGCACTCTTCATCTGACCGATGAACAAATCATAGCACCGGATCATTCCCATCTTTTCGCAGCAATCGGCGCTGCAATGAATGATACCGGAAAAGCGGATCTTTCTCTTCCTCACCTGATCAACCGGTTACGTGAGGGTATCGAAATGGATTTTGAAGTCAACCGTATGGATCCTTTGTTCGAGACTGAGGCCGCATATCAGGAATTTCTTGACCGTCATGCTGCACATACCGTAAAAAAAGGCGATTTAACTTCTTATAAAGGTGACTGTTTCCTTGGCATTGATGCAGGTTCTACCACCACAAAGATTGCTCTCATCGGTGAAGATGGCACTCTTCTCTATTCCTTTTACAGTAATAACAACGGAAGCCTCCTGAAGACGACGATCAAGGCTTTAAAAGAGATCTATGATAAACTTCCAGAACGAGCACGTATCGTTCGCTCGTGTTCTACCGGTTACGGCGAACATCTTGTAAAGGCAGCACTTATGCTGGACGAAGGTGAAGTTGAAACGGTTGCACATTATTATGCCGCTGCCTTTTTTGAACCCGGTGTAGACTGTATACTCGACATTGGCGGTCAGGACATGAAATGCATCAAGATCAAGGATGGCTCTGTAAACAGTGTACAACTTAACGAAGCCTGCTCTTCTGGCTGTGGTTCTTTTATCGAAACCTTTGCAAAGTCTCTTGATTATGAAGTTGCTGATTTTGCCAAAATTGCTCTGTATGCGAAAAATCCCGTCGACCTTGGAACTCGTTGTACCGTATTTATGAACTCAAAAGTAAAGCAGGCACAAAAAGAAGGAGCAACGGTTGCAGATATTTCCTCCGGCCTTGCTTACTCTGTAATAAAGAACGCACTTTACAAGGTTATCAAGATCTCAGATGCGAAAGATCTTGGCGAAAAAGTTGTCGTTCAGGGTGGTACTTTTTATAATGATGCCGTTCTGCGAAGCTTTGAAACAATCTCAGGATGTGAAGCTGTCAGACCGGATATCGCAGGTATTATGGGTGCATTTGGCGCCGCATTGCTTGCCCGCGAACATTACAGCGGAAGCATGACTACCTTGCTGACGCAGGAGCAACTGAGTGAACTTCGTTTTGAATCCAGCATGTCACGCTGCAAAGGCTGTACCAACAGCTGTCTCCTGACCGTCAATAAATTCACCGGCGGACGGCAGTTCGTTTCAGGTAACCGTTGTGAACGTGGTGTCGGTAAAGTTAAGAACAAAGATAACATACCAAATCTGTTCGATTATAAAATGCAGCGTCTCTTTTCCTATGAGCCGCTTGAAAAAGAAAAAGCTGTTCGTGGCACCGTCGGTATTCCGAGAGTATTGAATTTGTATGAAAACTATCCTTTCTGGTACACATTCTTTACATCACTTGGTTATAGTGTTGTGTTATCTCCGGCTTCAACGCATAAGATCTATGAGATGGGCATCGAATCCATCCCAAGTGAATCAGAGTGCTACCCGGCAAAGCTTGCTCATGGTCATATAATGTGGCTGTTAAAACAAGGGGTGAACTTTATCTTCTACCCTTGTATTCCTTACGAACGCCAGGAGGTTTCAGAAACCGGAAATCATTATAACTGTCCTATCGTTACTTCATACGGTGAGAATATCAAGAATAATGTTGAAGAATTACGTGATGAATCCATAGATTATATGAACCCGTTCTTATCCTTTGAAAATGAGAAGATCGTCAGTGACCGTCTTGTTGAGATTTTCACAGAACGTCAGATTCCGGTTGGCGAGATCCGCTCTGCCGCTCATGCAGCATGGGCTGAGATGGATGCGGCACGAAAAGATGTATCAAAAAAAGGAGAAGAAACAATAGCTTATCTGAAAGAGACCGGACGTATGGGTATTGTCCTTGCCGGTCGGCCGTATCATCTTGATCCTGAAGTTCATCATGGTATTCCGGAACTTATAACATCCTATGGTGTTGCCGTTCTTACAGAAGACAGCGTTTCACATCTGGCAGAAGTAGAACGTCCCATGATGGTCGTTGATCAGTGGATGTACCATTCAAGATTATACGCTGCGGCTACCTACGTCAGAACGCAGGAGAACCTTCAGCTTGTTCAGCTTAACTCCTTTGGCTGTGGTCTTGATGCGGTTACGACCGATGGTGTTAATGATATTCTGGCTTCAGCCGGTAAGATCTACACTGTACTGAAAATTGATGAAGTTAATAACCTTGGCGCTGCAAGAATCAGGATCCGTTCCCTTTTGTCAGCGATTAATGACCGTAAGGCAAAAGGTTATCATAGTGAAATAAAATCATCCGCACATCACCGTGTCGTTTTTACAAAGAAAATGAAAGAGGAATTCACACTTCTCTGCCCACAGATGTCACCAATTCATTTTACTGTATTGGAACGAGCTTTATCCTCCTGTGGTTACCGATTAAAGATTCTTCCAAACGACAACCGCCAGGCTATCGATGTAGGACTCAAATTTGTTAATAATGATGCGTGTTTCCCTTCTCTTATGGTCGTTGGTCAGATCATGGATGCTCTGCAGTCCGGTGAATATGACCTTGACAAAGTCGGTATTATGATCAATCAGACCGGCGGAGGATGCCGTGCTACAAACTATATAGGATTTATTCGACGTGCCCTAGAGAAAGCCGGGCTTTCACATATACCGGTCGTTTCCTTCAGTATGAAAAAACTAGAAGACAATCCAGGCTTTAAAATCGATATTCCAATGTTGTTAAAAGCAATACAGGCTCTGATCTACGGAGATCTCTTTATGCGGGTTCTTTACCGCACACGCCCTTATGAAACAGTTCCGGGATCAGCCAATGCATTGCACAAAAAATGGGAAGAAAAATGCTGCATAGACGTTGAAAAAGGAAGCTGGATCACCTTTAATCGAAACATCCGGCAGATCATCCGTGAATTTGATGAACTTCCAATCGATGATTCTGTTCGCCGTCCGCGCGTAGGGGTTGTTGGTGAGATTCTTGTCAAATTCCTTCCTAGCGCTAACAACTATCTGGTCGACTTGCTGGAGACCGAAGGTGCAGAAGCCGTCGTTCCTGACCTGCTTGACTTCTTCCTGTATGGATTTATTGACGATGTTTATAAAGCTGATTATCTTGGAAAGAGCAAAAAGTCTGCTGCTATGGCAAAACTTTATATCTTCGCTCTCGAACTGATGCGAAAAGGTATGACCGATGCACTGAAAAAAAGCAAACGTTTTTATGCACCATCCAAAATACAGGAACTTGCTGATTATGCAAGTCCAATCGTTTCCATAGGGAATCAAACCGGCGAAGGTTGGTTCCTTACCGGTGAGATGGTTGAGCTTATCCATTCCGGAGTTCCGAACATTGTATGCGCGCAGCCATTTGCCTGCCTACCAAATCATATTGTAGGAAAAGGCGTTATCAAAGAACTGCGCCGACTTTATCCAAAAGCAAACATCGTTGCTGTTGATTATGATCCTGGTGCCAGTGAAGTTAACCAGTTGAACCGAATCAAGCTTATGCTCTCAACCGCAGCAAAAAATCTGCAGTAAGTATTCTGATTGAGCATCTATAAACATTGTTCCATATCATTAAAAGAAAAGCTGACGTTTTGCAACGTCAGCTTTTCCTGTTCTTAATTTTGTCTGTATTTATCGCACCTGTAAACAATCAAGCTGTAATGATGCTATTGTAATAAACTTACAGTAATCGCTGTATTCATCCTGTTATAACAATCATATTGTATTCACCCTGTTATAACGATCACACTGTATTCATCCTGTTGTAACGATCTTACAGTATTATCCTATACTAATTACCTAACGTAACGAACATGTTTTACTAATCAAACATTATCAATCTGCCAGTCAATCGGCTCTGCACCGTTAGCTTTTAGAAACTCATTTGCCATACTAAAATGATGACATCCAAAAAAACCTCGGTATGCAGACAATGGACTAGGATGCGGTGCTTTTAAAATCAAATGTTTTGGATTATTCAGCATTGGGATCTTGCTCTGTGCTGGTTTTCCCCAAAGCATGTATACAATCGGTCGTTCCTGTTGATTCACAGCCTGAATCACAGCATCTGTAAACTGCTCCCATCCTTTTCCCTGATGAGAATTGGCCTGATGTGCTCTCACCGTAAGTACGGTATTAAGAAGGAGCACTCCCTGATCTGCCCATTTTTTCAGATATCCATGTGTCGGTATGCTTAACCCAAGGTCATCTGCCAGTTCTTTATAGATATTTACCAGCGATGGTGGTATATCCTGCTGATCCTGTGGTACAGAAAAGCTAAGACCATGCGCCTGATTCACATTATGATAGGGATCCTGACCAAGTATCATAACTTTTACTTTACTAAGCGGCGTAAAATGAAATGCATTGAATATCTCGTCTGCCGGCGGATATATAATATGTGTATTGTACTCATCTTTTACAAACTGGTACAGATCTGTATAGTAAGTTTTCTTAAACTCCGGTCCAATATATTCAAGCCAGTCATTCTGAATTGCTCCCATGGATAACCTCTTTTCCTGCATCTAAATCCCTTAAAAATCCTTTTTATCTTTATTGTCCTGACTTTATCCATCAGCCCAATCTAACCCGTTGTGAGCCTTTGTAATTAATTCTATTCGTAATCTTTCTGGCTGTGAGTCTCAGTCTATCAAAATATCAGCGTTCACCTGAAATCTTTCAATTTCAAACTGCCATCTTTTGTATTGTTTTGCTTATGAAAAACAACTAATGCCGTACACTGATTCCTTTATTGTTGAGATAATTTTTAACATCTCTGATTTCCATTTCGCGGTAGTGAAACAACGAAGCAGCAAGCACAGCATCTGCTTTTCCTGTTGTCAGTGCATCATAAAAATGTTCCATCTTACCGGCTCCTCCGGATGCAATAACAGGAATCGATACAGCCTCCGAAATAGCTCTGGTCAGTTCAAGATCATACCCTTCCTTCGTGCCATCACAATCCATACTGGTAAGAAGAATTTCTCCGGCACCAAGCTTGTTTGCTTTAATAGCCCACTCCACGGCATCCATATTCATATCGATACGTCCACCGTTCTTGTAGACATTCCAACCACTCCCATCCGCTCTTTTCTTCGCATCAATAGCAACAACAACACATTGACTGCCAAATTTTTCAGCAGCTTCCGATATCAACTGCGGATTCATGAGCGCAGCAGAGTTCACTGCAATTTTATCCGCACCTTCTCGAAGAATCGTTTTAAAATCATCGACAGTTCGGATTCCTCCGCCAACCGTAAAAGGAATAAAAATTGTTTCAGCAACTTTTTTGACCATTTCAAGGGTTATATTCCTTGAGTCGGAAGATGCTGTTATGTCAAGAAATACAAGTTCATCAGCTCCTTCTTTTCCATACAAAGCGCCAACTTCCACAGGATCACCTGCATCACGTAAATTAAGGAACTGAGTTCCTTTCACAACACGTCCATTCAATACATCAAGACATGGAATAATTCTTTTTGTAAACATAGCAATCTCCTCACTTATAATGCTGCAAAATTTCGAAGAATCAAAATTCCTGTGTCACCACTTTTTTCAGGATGGAACTGACAGGCAAATATATTTTCATGTTCTACGCTTGCATCGATCAGCGTTCCATATTCTGTCGTTGCTGCCACGTCAGCTTTGTTCTCTGCATCAAGATAGAAGGAATGTACAAAGTAAACATAGGCTGGATCTTCAATTCCCTGAAAGAGTTTTGCTCCTGGTCTAATATTAAGTGAATTCCATCCCATATGCGGAATTTTCAGACCTTCAGAATCTGGTATAAGACGTATCTTTCCAGGTAAGATCTTTAACCCTTCCACCCCTTCACTTTCGTCACTGCTGTCAAACATGAGCTGAAGTCCAAGGCATATTCCAAGAAATGGTTTTCCCGATACCGCGACTTCCTTTATCACATCAACCAGCCCATACTGATGCAGTTTTTCCATTGCAACACCAAAGGCCCCCACACCTGGCAAAATTACTTTATCCGCCTTACGAAGAACATCAGCGTCTCTTGTAATTACAGCTTGTTCTCCTATCGATAACAATGCTTTTTCAACACTTCTCAAGTTACCTGCATCATAATCAATGATTGCTATCATGTTGCCTTCCTCCATTTTATCTATAAAATAATTACTGCCAACACAAGAATATGAAAATCTGTCAGCCCAGAGACGTCTGTACCTTTATGGTTCACACATCAGTTTGCTGGCAGATTATCGATCACTTCATATACACGTGCACTATAGACAGCTTGCGAATCGCTGTTGATCAGGACATCTGCCTGCTCTTCAGTCAATCCGTAGGTTTCATATAATGCACTGACAATATCCGTTCGAACACCGTTCAGATCATCTTCAATTCCAAGCTGTGTACCATAAAAAATATATTTATTGTACCGCATCAGTCCCTTCAGTAAAGAGTTTAATGCTTCTGCCTCTGATCCATTTGCATGAAATACATGATAGGAGTTCAACTGTTTATTTACATACATTACGGTTATGATTTTCTCGTACAATGCAATGTCTTCGTCCTGAATGTCAAGACCATATACATCATCATATGCTTCATCATAACGATCAAGTTCAAAATTTACATCGGCACTTGCTATTGCGACCCTGTAAGTATAGATATTGGTTCCTGCTACAACCACAACAAGAATTACTGCAAACAGAACAAAAATAAAGGATGCGCCAAATTTATTTATCTTACCTTCTTCGTTCTCAATCTCATCCAGCAGTTCTCTTCTGGCTTGTTCACGCTTGTCTTTCAGTTCTTTTTTCTTTTCAAGTTTGACAAGTTTGTCTTCTTTCTTCTTTTCTGAAGCAGCAGCTTTATCTTCTTTGTTCTTTTTGGAATCGTCTTCTTTTTTCTTCTTGGCCTCAATTTTAGCAAGCTTGTCTGCTTCTTTTTTTCCTTCCGCGGCAATTTCATCCTCTTCGAATTTAACAAGAGCCTCCGCTTTCATTTTCTCAATTTCTTCAGGTGTTCTGTCAGCTTTAATGTTCCCAAAAAGTTTATGCAAAAATCCTTTTCTTTTTCTTTTTGCATTTTTCTTTCCATTATCTGTATCGCTAATGTCTGGAATCAGATCCCTGATTTCGGAATCATCAAAGACCTCATTGTTATTCATCGAAAAAGAAGCATTGTTTGATCCTGCAGTCTGTGCTGCTTTGTCTAGACTCTCCTCATAGCCCTCTTCGGGTTCATCTGCATTAATGGAGTTCCAGAATGCCATAATGTCATCATCTTCATTTAAGTTGTCGAACAGTTCCTGGTCTTCATTCTTTTCATCATTTTGCAGCATTTGAGCAGATGTATCTATCGACTCGTTTTCTTCTATAATATCATCAACAGACGGGATTGGTGTCTCTATGCCCATATCTTTAGTTTCAGAATATAAATCTTCGTTTGTCATCCCTGAAAACAGATCTTGTATTCCTTCTATATTAGGTTCTTCCTGCATTGTCTCCATATCATAGTTATTGAATGATGGAAAACTTTCTTCTGGTTCCTCTTCTCTGGTACTCTCGGCCTGTTCGAATAATTCACCCAGCATATCACTGATTTCATCCGGATCAACATCGGAAACAGCCATATCCTGATGATCAGGATATTCCGAGAGGATATCATCGACCATCTCAGGGAATTCACCCTCCGTTGTATCAATACCCTTTGATTCACTAAGATGGATTCTATCAAGAAGATCCTGAGGACTTTCTGGCATATCGTCAAATATATCCGCCATGATCTCGCCTTCTGCCGCCAGATCGTCAAGTGCTTCATAACCAGAATCAGACACAGCACTCCTTGTATTTTTCTCTTCTACCGGGAAAATATTATCCGTCTCGTCAAGACGATCTTCATCATCCAGTTCAAATTCATCCAAATCCTGCTTGAATAAATCATCAAAAAAATCATCATCCGTGTCATCATGAATGCTATATTCTCTGACCGATGTTTTGTTATTCACTACAGAGTTGTCTGTCGGATCATCCGTGCTGACTGACATCTTTGTTTCAGAAGAAACTTCCTTTTTTCTTTCTGTCATTTCTGTTTCCTTTTCTTTTGAAGAAGCTGATCTTTTGGGTCTGCTACTATCGTTTCGTTGAATTTCCGATGCCATAACGGAACTAAGCAGACTATCCAGATAGGATTCGTCTGCCTTGCGTTTTGCTTCACAATTGCTGCAGTATTCAGTTCCTTTTTCAACTTCAATTCCACATGATTTGCATTTTGCCACTCTTACACCACCCGACTCAGCATTTGTTCAATGTAATCTTTATTTTTCCAGCAAACCATCAATTGCCTCAACAAGTGAACCAATTTCAGGTTTTGTTAACTGAGCGTCTGCACCAAGCAGTTCACCCTTTCTTCTCATCTCTGGATTGATCAGGGATGAAAAAATAACAACCGGTAAGTGTTTTAGTTTAGGATCTGTTTTTATAAGCTTTGTAAGCATGTGTCCATCCATCTTCGGCATCTCAATGTCTGTTACAACAATCGATACGCTGTTGTGAATAATACCTGCATCGCGGAAAGCACATAGTTTATCCCATGCCTCTTGTCCGTTTGTTGTTGATATAATGTTCACAAAACCTGCTTTGATCAGGCAGTCATGAATCAGTCTGATAAGCAATGGTGAATCTTCAGAAATGAGGATTGGTGTAGATCTTCTTTCTCTGACGCCCATATCATCAATTTGTGAAGTACGAAGTCCTGTTTCTGGACTGATGTCTGATACGATCTTTTCAAAATCAAGAATTACAATGAGTTTACCGTCTAATTTTATGATACCTGTTGCTACACCCTTCTCGCCATTGTTCATAGTCGCATCCGGTTTCTGTATATCAGCCCAGGAAAGTCTATGAATACCAATAACTCTCTGAACATGAAAAGCTGCGTTCAGGTTATTAAAATTCGTAACAATATACATATCTTTGCTTTCATCTGTATGAACATTCATTTTTAAACAAGTCGCAAGATCAATTATTGTAATAATCTCTTCTCTTGGCATAAAAATTCCTTCTACAGCGGGATGTGCATTCGGAACCGGTGTTGGTTTTTTAAAGGGAAGAATCTCTTTCACCTTTGCAACATTTATTCCATATAAATGATCTCCTACAGAAAATTCCAGTATTTCTAATTCGTTTGTTCCGCTTTCAAGCAAAATATTCGTTTCCATTGCAACACCTCCAAATTGTAGTGAGTATATTCACATTATACAACATACACCTCAATAATACAATTATTTCATTTTAAATATCACAGTTTGAGAATCCTTCATCATAAAAAGATTCATTGTTGTTGGTGAAAAACTCTTCGGAACTTCAAAGACCAACAGAGCCTCCTGAGATGAAGAGGGATCAATTACAACATTCAGATATTGAAAATCATTTAACAAAATTGATGGGCTTGGCGTATAATAACTGCCATTATCCACATCTAGAAGGTATGTCAATCCGACCTGCGATATGGAAACGCTCTGCTGTTGATCTGAATTATTTTGGAGCATCAATGTTACAATCAGTAACTGAGAGGCACTGTTAAATGGTTCGATACGA
The DNA here is from genome assembly GCA_003249225.1 of Clostridia bacterium. Classification (GTDB taxonomy): domain Bacteria; phylum Bacillota; class Clostridia; order Lachnospirales; family Lachnospiraceae; genus SZUA-448. The sequence goes on from QKJQ01000013.1 coordinate 120,277, forward strand.
CTAGACTCCCCTACCGAATAGCTGTCATACAGCTCAAATCCCTGATAAGTCGTTTTGATGGCATCGTTACCAAGCAGCACAGATAATTCTGTATTTGCTGTAGTGTTTCCATTGGTATCATTCGTTCCTGCAGTATCGGAACCAGATGCTGTATCCTGTGTACTCTCCGCAGCTGCCGCAGTAGGTGTGACCGTTGCTGGTACATCCGTCGGCACAGGGGTCAACGTTATGAGGTCATCCCGGTCTATAAGACCTTCTGTGTAATCACCGTCATACTGAAGCAGGAGGTCAGCACTGTATTCTGCAAGTACATCTTCTTCATCTTCTGACAAACTATAATTCCACATGGAGCAGCCCGTCAAGAATAGCGTGCTCAAAAGCACAATAATGATTGCAAACTTCTTCAAGTTTTTTCCTCCCGCCAAAAAAAACATGTAATAACATTAATATTTTGTATTATTACAATAATAATAACACCTTACTATATTTTCGGCAATATTCCCAACAAACTTTATATAAAAAAATAACAAATGTGAAATTTTTGTTTACAAAAAAACACATTTGTTACTTTTCAATTACTTATTGGATGCATCCAGTTCTATCCAGAACTCAACACCTGTCTCATGATTTTTCACACCATATTTCATGGAGTGGGAATCCATGATAGCCTTTACAATGGAAAGTCCAATTCCATTGCCGCCATATTCTCTCGTGCGTGCCTTGTCAACTTTATAGAATTTGACCCATACATTATCAATATCCTCTTCCGGTATCGGATCTCCGGTATTAAAGACTGCGATACGAATCAGGTCATTATCAATTTTGATTGTTTTAATTTCAATGATTTTGGCACCTGACGCATGATTTATCGCATTACTCATATAATTGGTTATGACTTCCTCAATCATGTACTCATCTGCCCACACATAAATTGGTTCTTCCTGTTCAAAATGGATGCATATATCATTTTGTTTACGCAGGATCTCTGTCGCATTTATTACTGATGTAATAACTTCACAAATGTCAAATCTCTGTATCTCCAGTTGATTGTTTCCGTGTTCAATCTGATTCAGTGATAAAAGTTTTTTCACCATCTGATTCATTTTAACGGCTTCATCAATAATAACATCACAGTAAAAATCACGGCTTTCCTGATCATCACTGATATTATCTTTAAGTCCTTCTGCATACCCTTGAATCAATGCAATCGGCGTCTTTAATTCGTGTGTGACATTTGACAGGAAATCCTTTCTCATTTCATCGATTTCAACTTTTTTCTCGATATCAATTTTAAGTTCCGCGTTTGCTGCTTTTAACTCTGAAATTGTGTTTTCCAGTCTCTCGGATAGGTTATTTATGCTATTTCCTAATTCACCGATCTCATCTTTTGATGTTATTTTATATTTAACTTCAAAATCAAGTTCTGACATTCTTTTCGCAATTGTGGACAGCCGTATGATTGGTTTTGTAAACCTTGAGCTGAACAAATATGCAATCAGACTTCCCAGAAGGATGGTCACTATTCCGATGTATGCAAGAAATTGGTTGGATATTTTAACCGATTCCTGTATGCTCTCTATATTCGCTCTAACAAAGATCTGATAACCGTTATCCAGATTTCCGTAAAGGTCGATATAATTTGATTCCAAAATACTGTCATACTGAGAATAGATACCATAGTAATCATAGCTTTCCAGTACCTGTACGTTGCTGATTCCAGGTGTGGTAAGCATAGGATACGTATATGCCTGGATGGAATCACGAATTGAATCCTTCACACGGCTATACTCTCTGTCTTCCACACTGTTGGCCATGTCAGTTCCTTTGCTCCCAAGGCGAACAAGCCAGGGATAGATCATGTAGGTATCATATTTCGTTCCGAACCAACTGGTAAGTTCAAGATCATTGATCAGATAGATTTTTACATTATACTCAACTTCCATACGGTCTAGCTGAGCGACCTGATCTTCGCTTAATTCATCTTCGTAGTAACCAGACAGATAAGACTGAAGTTCTGTGTAGGTCTCTGTGAGGACTTGTTTTTTGCTGTATACATAATAACTTTGTAAGAAAGAACGATTTAATGTCCAGTACAATACAATTGTTAATGTAATTGCGATTGTAAGGAATAAAGCAATCTTAAATCGTAGGGAATATCTCATTATTCATCCGCCTCAACTTCAAATTTGTATCCCATGCCCCAGATTGTCTTAATGAAATCACCTTTTTCGCCCATTTTGCTTCTGAGTTTTTTTACATGGGTATCAATTGTTCTGGCATCACCAAAGTAATCATAATTCCAAACATTGTTCAGAATCTTTTCCCTTGATAACGCAACACCTTTATTTACAATAAAATATGTGAGAAGTTCAAATTCTTTTACACTTAATTCAATAGACTTATTATCAATCCGTACTTCGTGAGCTGCCTGGTCAAGAACTATACCACCAATCTCAACCGTACTGTTATCAAGCGCATTGGATCGGCGGAGAATAGCTTCAACCCTGGCTACCAGTATTTTAGGGCTGAAAGGTTTTGAAATGTATTCGTCAACGCCAAGCTCAAATCCAAGCAATTCATCTTTTTCATCGCTTTTTGCTGTCAGCATAATAATCGGTACCTTAGAATACCTCCGGATTTCCCGGCAAGTCTGCCATCCATCCATCTTAGGCATCATAACGTCTAAAATTATCAGGGAAATGTCTTTCTTTTCAAAAAACAGATCAACCGCTGCTTCTCCATTTTCTGCTTCTAACACCTGATAATCCTGTCTCGTCAGGAAATCTTTTACTAATTTACGCATCCTGCTTTCATCATCAACTACAAGCACTTTCAACCGTTCCACTACCGCACCTCCAATGTAATTTCCCTAATAGTAACAGGTATTTATGATGAAACTGTGTTTTTATTCCGCCTTTTTTTCCTTTTCCAGAATAATTTGCTCCCTTTCATTAAGTTCTGCTTCTTTTTCCTGTAAACTTTGCTCCCATTCCGAATATTGATCAATGACTTTTGTTTCGGCATTAATGAATTTTGAATCATCACTGAAGTAAACAACCGCGAGTAATGAAATAAAACCAACAGCCAGCATAAAAATAACAATTTTCAAGTTTCTTATCGTATTCTTGTTTGATGCCAGTTTGCGTTTTTGCTTTTCGAACTCTGCATCGTGTGCCCAGATCAGACGTTTTTCTTCGAGTTCTGCGTCTTGTCTGATGGATTCATCGGGTGTTTCGGGTTCCATCACTTTTTCTATATCGTCTTTTAAGCCTGCCATCGCTTGCTGACCTTCTTTTGCAGCGACCGTGACAGCAGATGAATCTGTTGTTTGAATAGCAGAACCCGTCTTAACACTTATTTTAGGCATTGATTCTTCGGATACTTTTCCAGTATCCAATAGAATCTGATAGAGTTCATGAAGGAAACTAAGTCCGACCGGAGTCACAAACATCTGATTATCAACCAGTTTTGTATATACATTCCAGACGGCTTCCGGTGCATTCAAATTAGTTTTAGCCTTAATATAGCGAATAGCTTCTGCTTCTTTTTGTGCTGCTCTGCCAGTCTTTTCATCTTCAAAACAAAATCCATTAACTACACTTAGCTTCTGCATACCCATCCCTCAATTCTGTGCTCCGCCCGGCACAATGAAACCTTTTCTAATATGTAAATACATTTACAGTACGAATTATAATATCTTCTTCCGGTCTGTATGTCGCATCGACTGAAGCGGCTGCAATGGCGTCCATTACATCAAAGCCTTCAAATACCTGACCAAAGACGGTATGATGTCCATCCAGCCAAGGTGCACCGCCATAAATGTCATAAAGCGACAGTTCATCCGGTGTGAGAATGGTATCATACCCGGATTTCAAATAGTCCGAAAAACTGTATCCTTTGTAATCAACCAAAGATTTTAACTCTGCAAGTGAAGAAGCACTTTTCTGCACAAGAAAAAACTGACTCGTATTTGTATCGGTGCCGGAATTTGCCATACAGAGAGCTCCACGGTATGGATGGAGTTCCTCACTGATTTCATCAGCAAACGGTTCTCCATAGATACTTTCACCACCATGCCCCGTACCAAGAGGATCTCCGCTTTGTATCATAAAATCGTCAATTACCCTGTGAAATACTTGGCCATCATAATATCCTTCTCTGGCATGTGTCAAAAAATTATCCACAGCAAGCGGAGCCTGATCCGGAAACAATGCAATCAGAATGGAACCATAATCTTCTACAATAATCTCAGCAACGGTATCTCCGATCTCAGGCATTGTAAATTGCAACAACTGTTGTGCTGCCGACGAAAGCGTAGGCTCTCCGGTCCAGGTCTCATCAACAGCTGTGACATCGACCTTGTCGGCATCCTCCTGTTGATTTGCCTCTGTGGTCTGACAGCCCGTCAGAAATAGCAGCATCAGTAGTATGGTTACTATCAGCAAATGTTTCTTCTTTCTTTTAATCTGGTCTTCCCTGCTGTTCATAAACTGTTATGTTCCTTCCATTCAATATCGCCCTGTCAACTCCAACGATTATTTCTCATCTATTTATTATGTATTTTACTTGATACTACGAATATTGTAAACTACGAAATCGTTGTGTCTGTTTTTGTAGATTTTATATTTAATCTAGAGCCAAAAGGCAATGGCAAAAACACAAAGCCCCGCAATTCCCGTCCCGAGCATTACTAATGTCGGATTGATCTTCCACTTACGAAGCACAAAAAAGGCTGCCAGAAACAAACCAAGAGATGCGAAATCAATTCCTTTTACATTATCGATCATACCACTGTCTCCCCAAAGAGAAAGCTCTGCCAGTGTAAACCCAGCTGATCCGATCAGCGCAATTACCGCCGGTCTGAGACCTTTCAGAATTCCCTGCATCAAGGAAAGGTTTCTATATTTGTAATAAAAGGTCCCAAGAAGCAGGACAATACAGCAGGATGGAAAGACGCAACCAGCGGTCGCGATCAAAGCGCCGGCAATTCCGGCGATACGTATCCCAACGAACGATGCAGAATTTATTGCGACCGGCCCCGGGGTCATCTGTGATATGGTTATTACATCAGCAAATTCTTTTAGGGACAGCCAACCATTCGTATCAACAACCTGATTCTGTATGATCGGCATTGCTGCATATCCTCCGCCGATACTAAATAAACCTACCTGGAAGAAACTCCAGAATAATTTTAGATATATCATTTTGTCTCTCCCTTCGTTGCATCTGCGTTCTGAATGTCTTCTTCTTTGGCATCTGTATTATCATCATTTATTTTCGTTTGAACTGTTTTCTTTGGATTTTTTTTCTTTTGCACCATTATCGTAATACCACCCAGCAGACCGCAGGATAAGATAATCAGTATAACATTAACATCAAAAAAGAAAGCCAGAATAAATGCGGCAAATAAAACGACCACCGGTAGCTTTTTCTTTTCTTTGAACAGATCCTGTGCCATCCTTATGGCAACATCGATTACGACAGCAGCAACACCTGCCTGCATTCCACGCAGCAAGAACTTGATATAAACATTGCTGATGAATGCAGTGTATGCAAGGGAGATTACAGACAAAATAATCAGGGGTGGGAGAACTGTACCCAAAATCGTAATAGCAACGCCGGCTGCTCCGGCCAGGCGGTATCCAATCAAAACTGCCGCATTCACAGCAACCGCTCCCGGTGTAGATTGTGCGATTGCTGTGAGGTCAAGCATTTCCTCGTCTTCTATTAATTTAAGATCTTCAACAAATTTTTTTCGAAGCAATGGAATAATCACATATCCCCCACCGAAGGTAAACGCACTGATATAAAAAGTCGATATGAATAATTTCCAATAAAATGCGGCATTTCGTTTCATTTTTCTCAATTCCTGCTTTCTTTGATTTTCGATTCATTTTACTCTGTCTTTGTCAGCCATTTTTTGTAGCTGGCATCAATCAGCAGTGCCCCAAGAGGAGCCGTAATCAATATCGAGATGACCGCAACTGTCTGTACCAGATTCCCGCATGCGAGCCCCATAGCAAGTGGAATACCTCCAATGGCGGCTTGAACCGTTGCTTTTGGAATCTGCGTCAGTAAACAGAATCCCTTTTCTTTTCTATTCAGCTTCGTTCCCAGCAGGCTTAGCCAGGAACCTGCCATACGAAACAGCAGACCTGCAAATAGCAGGATCACTACAACAATACCAGCCGATGCGGCATAAGGGAGATTAACAGTCGCTCCAACCAGTACAAAAAGAAATATCTCTGCAGCAACCCATATCTTACCAAACTTTATGGTTACCCGTTTTGCCAGAACATCATACATGTTATAAATTACAATTCCCATACTCATAACCGCAAGTAAACCGGAAACAGCTACGATTCCATCAAGCATTTCTTCGAGTACAACAAAGAACAGGGACACACTGATCATAACAATGACCTTTATTGTATCCCGAATATGAACCCTCTTGAAAAACCATATCATAATATACCCGGATATAACACCAAGCAGAATTCCAAAAAGGATTGATTCAGGAATCTGCAGAAAGCTTACAGCTGATATACTTTCTCCTGTATCCATGGTTAATAACGCTGAAAACACAACGATAACGATTACATCACTGGCTGAGCACCCCGCAATAATCATCTGTGGTATTCCCTGTTTTGTCCCATATCCTTCTTCCATCATTTTTGCCATACGGGTTATAACAACCGCTGGAGATACCGCGCCAAGAACAACACCGATAATTCCTGCTTCCAAAACAGTGATTCCAAGGAAATGCGGTGCAAAGAATAAAAAAGCAGCAGCCTCAAAGACAGCGGGCAAAAAGCTTAACAGAATCGCCGGCCGGCCTACCATCTTCAAATCGTGTATATCCAGTGTCAGCCCAGCTTTTAATAAAATAATAATCAAAGCTATCTTCTTTATATCAGGTGCAAGCGCAAGCAAGGATTCATCCAGTCCATTCAAACAAAAAGGTCCTAATATCACACCGACAAGGAGCATGCCAATAATATGCGGCAGATGAAGCTTTCTGAATAATGCTTCCGCTAAAAGTCCGCATAAACAAATAAGAGCTATACTGAATAACATAATTTTCCTCCGATTTGACGTTCTTTATACCAAGTTGAAAGTTTATCACAATGCCTCTGAAAAATCAAATCTGACAATGCATTTTATCTATATTCATTCTGAGGTTATCCGCATATCCATTTTGCGGTACTTCCCTTGCTGCTTTTTTGAATGACCAATTTCTGACTGATCTGTTCCTTCAATTCTGTCACATGGGAAATAATCCCTACCAGCCGCTTACCTTCTGTCAGCTGATGAAGAATCGCAATTGCTTTTTCTCTGGCTTCCTCATCCAGTGATCCAAAACCTTCATCAATAAACATAGTATCTATGTGAACTTTCCCGGCTGAATTCTGAATTACATCTGCCATACCAAGTGCCATTGCAAGCGATGCCATAAATGATTCTCCGCCGGAGAGTGTTTTCACATCCCGGACTGAATCCGTAATAAGACTGTAGATATCCAGATCCAGCCCGACCTCTCCCTGGGTTCCTAAAGCATCCAATTCTCTGCATTGCAATACGAACTGACCTCCTGTCATAGTGATAAGACGTTTGTTCGCTTCCTGAATCATCTGTATAAAATACTGACGCTGCACGAAAGTCTGAAAATCAAGCTTAGCCGAACCACTGACCTGACCATTGGCAATCCGGTCAAGTCTTCCAACTACTTCGTATTCTTTCTTCTTCTCTTCTCTGATTTTGAAAAGCCTTTTCAGCTCTTTTTCTTCCTGCTCATTCGCAATTCGCAGCCCGAAAATCTTCTTGCTTTCTTTGCTGCTTTGCTCCTGTAAGCTTCGATTTTTTGCAAACTCGTCTTCCAATTCTTCGAGCCGGATCCGCACTTTGCCCTTTGTCCAAAGTGTATATTCGGAAAGCATCTCTTTTGCCTTAATCAGAGCATCACGGAACTGTTTGTATTCTTCTTCCATTCTCTCAATGCTGCTTTCCGGAAGAATCGATTGCTGATATTTTACAGAATCTTCAAATCCCTGCCGTTCGAGTTCCGCTTTATAAGATTCTTCTGCTTCTTTACACTGGACCATTCGTCTGTCGCGGTACATGAGCTCGGTCTCTAGGTTACTTTTCAAACGATTTAGCTTTTCTTTTGATTCATCAAAAAATGACTGTGCCTGCCTGCTTTTTTCCTCTGCATTTTTAACTTCCTGCAGTAGATCCTGTAATCTTTCTTCTGCTGATTTACGATCCTCATATGGAAGTCTTTCTTGAAATTCATCTCTTTTTGTTTTTGCAAATTCAAGCAAAAGCCTGGCTTCCTGTACTTCCTTTTCTGTCAGTTTCTGACTGGCATCATGTTCACTGATCTGACTCCTGACCTTTTCCTGCTCTTCAATGCTTTTCTGATATAATACAGCTTCTTCCCTGAATCCATTCAGTTTATTGTTATTTTCTTTTATCTCCTGTTGATTTTTATACATTTCTTCACGGATATCGCTTGTTTCAGGAATCTTGTCGGTAAAAGTATCACTCAGCCATTTTTTTGCTTCGCTTTGCAGCAGTTCCTTCCTGCTGTTCTTTTCAGATTTACATATTATATATTCTTTCTGTATTTCTTCAAGTTTTTGATCTGCCTGCGCTTTTTCTGATTTTGCATTTTCAAGATCGGCCTGCGTTATTGCATTTTCTGAAAGTACCGCGAGTTTTGGATGATGAACGGAGCCGCAAACCGGGCAACTGTCACCATCTGAAAGCCCCATCGCCAGTATGCCGGCCTGCTCTGAAAGATAAGACCGGTTCATTACTTCATACTTTCTGTTCATTTGTTCAACAAGCGTAACTGCGGTGTTGTACTGCTCTTCCAGCCGATGTTCTTTTTTTTGCAGTTCAAGATATTCCTGTAACCTACTATCCAGCTCCGACAATGCTTCTTTCCTGGCACTCAATTCTTTACATAAAGTTTCCAGACGCAGTGCATTCTTTTCACTGTCCTTATACTGCTCCTGCGTAACTATTATTATATTCAGCCTGTTTTGCGCATCGGATAAGCGCTTGTTTACAAAAGACAACTGTTCTGCTTTTTCCTCTGCTTCTTTTTTTCTTTTATCGACCTCATTACGATACGATTCCAATTCATCATACATTGGCATGGATTGTTTTAATCCGGCAATACTGTCCGCATTCTGATTCCTGCATTCATTCTCTTCCTTTTTTGCCTGTTCTGCCGCCAATTTTGCTTTGTTGTTTATTTCTTCTGATTTTTCTATATCAAGCTCCAATGCGATGCATCGTTGTATACTTTCCTGTTTCTCTTCTTCTGTTTTTTTACTGGCATCTTCTTTTACCTTTACCTTGTCCGCTTTCCTTGCCAGTCTGCATTTTTCAAGAACTGCATCCTTCTCTATTTCTTGATCTGTAAGCTGTTCGACCTGAAGCTTTACAGCATCAAGTTTATCAAAATTTTTGTTTACTTCGGCTGCTTTTGCAATCTCCTGATCCAGTTTTGACAACTGCTCCTGAATTTTAGCCTCCATAGCAAGAAACTTGCTTTCTTCAGACCTGACTTCTATATTAATATCATGGATCATCTGCATGATTTTATCCGGATCACTTTCAAGAAAGCTTTCTTCTTTCTTCCATTCATCTGCAAAACGACTCTCATCAATGCAGGAAATACGATTCATAGACATCTGACAGCGTTCTCGGTTCTTTGCCAGATCAATGGTCAGAGTTTTCGCTTTATCACGCAGTATGGACTGAACTTTCTCGTAAATCCTTGTATTGAATATCTTTGAGAATATCTCTTTTCTGTCTTTGGATGGTGCATGCAAGAGCTTAAGAAAATCCCCCTGTGCTATCATGGCGATCTGTGTGAACTGATCTGCATCAAGTCCGATGATTTCTTTGATCTTATCGTTGATTTCCCGCAGCTTTCCCACATAGCTTCTGCCATCCGGCATAATCAGATCAACCGAAGGTTTTTCTTCTGTCAGTACCGCCGTTCCATCTTTCGCTTTTCTTTTTCCCTGTCTGAGATACTTTGGATTCCTCCTAATCGTATAGAACTCCCCCTGATAAACAAAGGTAAGTTCCACAAAAGTAGGCGTTTCCGGGGAAGCAAAATGGCTTCGCATCATATTCCCATCACGCTTTCCCCCGCTGGTCTGATCATACAAAGCGTACGTTATTGCATCGAACACGGTCGTCTTTCCGGCTCCTGTATCACCTGTTATTAAAAAAATACCATGATTGTACTCAGAAAAATCAATTATCTCCTCCTCTGCATATGAACCAAAAGCAGATAATATTAATCGAATCGGTTTCATTTACTCTTCCCCTCCTTCCTCAGAAGCAATGTGAATGACTTCCTGCATCAGTTTTTCTTCATCGGATGATATCGGACACTGCAAAATAGTCTCATAAAAGCTTTTAAATACTGTGGCTGGATCATAGGATACAATATTACTTTCGGAATTTTGCAGGTATTTCCTTGTATGACTGTTCTCTATTTTCACTTCCAAGAGATGATCATAGACTTCCTCTAATTGATCCTTGGGCCGGTAGATTTCGTTTTCATCGGTCAGCGTGACACTGATATAATCATGACAGTTCTTTTTCGTAGCTCTGGACAGAATTTCCTCGAGTGTTCCTTGTTCACTCCTGACATCCAGATCCGCTGTCAGCGGAATGGTCTCAATGATGGCCTCTGCTCCTTTTTCACCCAGGGTAACCATCGTAATTGATTTTTCATGGGATGCTTCACTTACCGAATACTTTAACGGAGTTCCGCAATACCTGATTTTAGACGAACCGATCTTCTGAGGTCTGTGTATGTGTCCCAGAGCAACATAATCAAATGCCATCACAAGTCCGGCATCAATACTGTCTAACCCTCCGACCGAGATCATCAGCTGTTCTGAGTCACTCCGCTCCGGTTCTTCCTTATCAAATATATAGAATTGGTGGGATATCAATACATTCCTTTTGGAAAAATCAATGCATTCCCTCTGCAATAAACCCTTTACAGCACTTCCATAATCAGTTATTTCTCCCTCCGGAAATAGATGTCTGACAAATCCCGGTTTTAAAAACGGAAGAAGGTAAAAGCACACTTCACCATGTGCATCCTCCAGAATTATCTTTTTTATGTGATCCTCTTCTTGTACCGGTGGCATTGTTTCAATAAAAATACTGCTTTTTTCAAGAAAGCCACTGGCATAATGAAGACGCTTTGCAGAATCATGATTCCCGGCGATTATCATCACAGGGATTGTTGGTTCGATGGAAGCCACTTTGTTCAAAAAATCATCAAATAATTCATACGCTTCGCCAGAAGGTGCCGAACGGTCAAAGACATCCCCGGCTATCATTACGGCATCCGGTCTGTATTCTTTTATCTGTTCAATGATCTGTTCTAAAATTTGAGCCTGACTCTCCGCCATATTATATTGATGCAGCTGTTTCCCAATGTGTAGATCCGATAGATGAAATAGTCTCATATTTTTCTCCATTCCTGCACTTCTCTTTGCGCATATCAAGTTTGAACGAGCGGTGTCGCACGAGGCACAAACTTGCTTGTGAAAGAATAATCTAATTCTTTCACTCTACCCCTCTTTTCCTGTTTGCTCATAGTTTCCCATAACCAGTGCTTTGTCCGTTTCTTATTTCAATATAAACTATATAATCATATCTTAAACAATTTAAATTGGTATTGCAATAGTTCAACAAAACAGGTTGTTCTCCCCTTCATGCTTCTCATGCATTATTATGGTCACAGAAAATGAACCTCTAAATGCTACGAAAGTCCCAGAAACTCATTTTCATATCCTACTAACGTCCTATACTTTACTTAGTTAAACAAATGCTATATTTACGTTAAATTCCTATAAACTCTTCTTATTTTTATTAATTCTTTGAAAAATCACTTGATTTCACTGAAAATTCTGCTATACTCTCGTTAAGTCACAACAAACCACGTTTCTTTGTTAGGGGGAATGCTTATGAAGCAATTTGCAATCAAAAAACGTCATCCATTTATCTCGCATCTGCTTCCTGTAGTTTCTGTATTAATTGCTCTGGTTATCCTTTTCTATATGCTAAAGCCAATGTAATTGATCAGAACAAATTTCAAATTTGCTTATAAAACAAACCGTATCTGCTTTTGCAGGTACGGTTTATTTTTTGATATGTATGGTAAATGCAGTTATTATCTACATCAAAACATATGTTTTCTCCATGGAATTTATTGTAATTCTTGTTATAATCAGATCATACAGAGTCTGTAGAATTTGATATGCCTGCAGGATATGATATGACCTGCAAGATTCGTTAGCTTCTGCCTATCGCAGAACGTCAAGAAGGAGGAACGTATGGATGTAAAGAATGAGGTTGGTAAAAGCAATGATTGTCAGAACTGCAAGATCAAATGTGATCTTGAAAGCGATCTTTTCCGCAGTAATTGGTGGCTGAACCATCTTGGAAATCAAAGTGCAAAGTTATGGAGTCTTCTGAATGAGCAACTAGAGACAGACCAGGTCATTTCACTGCTGGAAAGTCTTGGACGAAACTGTGCACAGCAATGTAACTGGGCCAGTCAATATGTAAACGATCCGGAAGGTTTTTTTGACTTTATGAACAAAAGATCCGGTGAAGAGTTTCGCTATGACAAGGAAGCCGGTATTATACTTATTACGACCAGAGAACGAGACTGTGACTGCAAGATTATCAACACAAAAAAACAGGACAAAAAAGAAATGGGGCAATATAAAATGCCACCCATCTATTGTTCCTGTTCGATAGGGTGGCAAAAATATACGTATGAGACCATAGTAGGCAAAAAAATTGAAGTTCGTGTTCTTGAATCCGTACTCGGAGGATCCGATAAATGTGCATTTGAAATAAAGATTCTGGAGGATGACCTACTCTGATTCCTGTGCGGATTCAAAGTACATGCTTGTTATATAAGCCTCCTGAAAGACTGGTTCGTTTGCCAGATTCATTTCCTTGGCGTGCTGAATCAATTCTTTCATTGAGTCAAGTACGGTTCTGTCATACAAAAAAAGAATGGCACCTGAAAGTGAACTGTTTCCGACAGCTTTAATTTTATTTTGAAGTTCCTTTGGAAACAATCCTATATAAACTGCTTTTTCGATGTTCATCTTGGTACCAAAGCCACCCGCTAGATAAACCTCAGCGATCTGATCCATCCTGCATCCGTACTTTGTAATCAGGGTTTCAATTCCACCTCGGACAGCTGCTTTTGCAAGTTGTATTTCCCTGATGTCCTTTTGTGTAAAACGTATATCTGATCTTAGTGAACTGTCTGTACTGGCTGCAATCAGATAGCCCTTCTCAAAATATTCATCCTCAAGCAAGCCAGTCTCATCGACCAGACCTGTTCTTATTAATTCTGCCGTAATTTCAAGAACACCGGTACCACAGATACCAATCGGCGGTTTATTCTGAATGGTTTCATATACCATACGATCTGCCTGTTTTGAAACACTGCTGATCGCACCAGGAATACTTCCGGTACCACAGGATATGTTACCCCCTTCAAATGCCGGTCCGGCTGCCGTTGATGTAACCAGCAGGCGAGATTTGTTTCCTAGTGCCATCTCTCCATTGGTTCCCAAATCAACAAGAAGTTTTATGTCATCACTTTCCTGAAAATATAAAGCTGTCATACCAGCTGTAATATCTGCTCCTACAAAGGTTGAAAATCCAGGCAGCATATGGACACTACACGCGAAGTACGTTGATTCAAATACCTCTTTGTATGTTAATACGGTATAGGAGATGTTGACCGGAGCAAAAGGGGAAACCCCAAGGCTCTTACAGGAGTATCCTAAAAGCAGATGCTGCATGGTAGTATTTCCAGCGATTGCAATGTCCGAAATCAGATTCGGTGCGATCTCATGGGTCTTTGCAAGACTTCGCATCCCGTTCTCCAGGTCAGTCTGAATGTATTTTTTTAAGTCGTTACCTTTTCCCTCATTCGACTGAACGATTCTGCTGATTACATCCGCACCAAAGCTTCTCTGGGAATTAACGCATGTATAGGTTCCAAGTACCCGTTTTTTTGTTACTTCCAATAGTGATATGGCTAACGTAGTTGTCCCAATATCAATGGCAAAAGCATACATCGGATCCGCTGTTTGCTGCAGATCTGTGTTTTTCTGCGGTTCATTTATCTTTTTCTGATTACTCAGATTGTTGTCGGTATAATATTCTACACCCGTAGTAACTATATCAAAATCATCTTCCGTCTGCATAATACGAATACAGCAATATTCTTTGGGATAGACAAGGCAGGCAAGATGGATTCCTCGTTCCAGTTCCTGAGTTGAAAGCTTTAAAGCTTCCTGCGCATTGCTTTCCAAGGTTCCTTTCGTTACCTGAACCTTGCATTTTCCACAGGTTCCTCTTCCACTGCAATAAGCTGCGATTGTTATACCATTCCTTTGAAGACAGTTCAAAAGGGTCTCTCCCTTTTTGCATGTAATTTGACTGATCTGTCCGTTTATCTCAACGTCGATAACGAAAGTATCATCTTCTGTTATTTTCTTTTCGCCTGCTACTCTCATTTTACAGTTTACTGAACTGCAGGAGGCGCAGTCATGCTGTGTTTGAAATACAGAAGTATCCGCTGTTAGTATGCACAAAAAACCATTTGTTTTAACCGTTGTATACATTAGTCCTTCTGTAAGTCCGATTCCCAGAATTTTGTCCGCCTTTGTCTTTTCAAGAATGACCCTTTGCATTTCCATTGGAATACCCTCCGGTGCTTCAAGTCGTTTTGACACACCGACATTCCTTGCGGCACATTCTTCTTTTACTTTATCCTGTGACATCCTGTCCAATTGAAACAATGCTTCATTTGCTATAGCATCAGACAACAGACCTGCAAGATACTCTCCTTCCTGAAAACATCTTGTACTGTACTCTGATATCTCGTTTCCGATGGTATAAATTCCATAACAAAGACCGGCATCTTCAGCAAGTAAGCTTGTAGACACTGTATCTTTATCTGTATCAAAGAAAAGAATCGTTACCGGTTTGCAGAATGCAAGCATCTGATCAATGATCCGTTCGTATTCTTCTTCAACTTCCTGATAAACCGGACTGTCCGGAAAACAATCGATAAAGCGGAACACATTTTCTCTATTGATCTCCACTTTTAAATTACGTAAAATAATTGGTTCATTCATGCTGGTAACCCCCATTGAATTCACAGTATTTGTTTTCCATACAGCAAATATACTTTCAGTTCTTCTTATTATTTTACTACATTCGGTACTTTTCGCAACCATTCGATTACAAGAGCTTATTCCATTATCGCATCTGACTGGTGTCCATCTTATAATTTTATTTTATATAAAGAAACCGGCGTAAACGCCGGTTATCTCATTTTAATAAATTTTATCACACATATCAAATTCTGCCTGTTCAAAATTCTTTTTTCGTTTCGTCTGATTACTCCAAGGCGAGCACAAAATTCAATACGCGCAGGACTTGTTTGCATACATAGCCATCTCATACAGGATTCCTATACACGGGTCTCCAATTGTTTAGGATGCTTTCTTCTCGATCACAGCTTTTTTAGCAGTTTCTGCTGCAGTCGCTGCATCTGCTGTATAATAATCAGCTCCGATCTGATCTGCGAAATTCTGGTTTACCGGAGCTCCACCGATCATAACGATATACTTATCGCGGATTCCTCTTTGTTCCAGTTCGCCAATCACTTCCTTCATATTCGGCATGGTTGTTGTAAGAAGTGCAGACATACAGATAACATCAGCACCAACTTCCTCTGCCTTTTCTATAAATGCTTCTGCTCCGGCATCTACACCAATATCATAAATTTCCATACCTGCACCTTTAAGCATCATGGCTACCAGGTTCTTACCTATGTCATGCAAATCCCCTTTTACCGTACCAATTACAGCTCTTCCTACCGGTTCATTCCCAACTTCGACAAGTTTTGGTTCAAGAATCTCCAGGCCAGTATTCATAGCTCGTGCAGCAACAAGAACTTCCGGAACAAATACTTCATTGTTCTTGAATTTCTCTCCAATTATCATCATACCAGCCAGAAGACCTTCATTTAAGATCGCTTTCGGATCAAGTCCTTCATCCAGTGCCTGCTGTACCAGTGTTTTAACATTTTTTGCGCGTCCCTTTTGCAGAAATTCAGAAATTTCCTCTATTAATGCCATAAAAAAATCCTCCTTCAGTTTGTTTCTTTACCATAATGTTGCATACTATCATCAGTATACTCATAATACTTGTTTAATTTTTGTAATTATTTTAGAATGGTAGTATATTTTTTATGTATTTGTGATATAATTGATATATTGTAACATTTACGCCAAAACGAATTTGGACGCAGATGATTTTACCATCATAAAACTTATTCTTTCACGGGAGATTCTGTTATGTCAGTTCCATATCTATATACATTAATTGAAAAAGACCAATTGAAAGAGATCATTGACTCCTTTCAGACTTGTGTTGACCTTCCTGTTCAAGTCATAGATGAAAAAGGAGCAATTCTGGAATCCAGTGGTCCAGTCTCCTCATTTTGTAATATTTTTAGAAAATATCTGCCTGCCGGCGAGACCTGCGAAAAATTGCATATCAGTGCCAGTAAGCAGGCAATCGAGCTTGGTGAAACCTATATCTTTTCCTGCCATGCTAACCTGAACCATATCGTATTTCCGCTTATCAACAAAGGCTCTTTCTGGGGTTCCATTCTGGTCGGACCTTTTCTTATGGATGAACCGGATTCCTTGCTGATTCAGGATATTGATAAGAAATATCCGATTCCGACTGCCGATCTGATCGATCTGTATGAAGAGTCCTCGAAGATTCGTGTCGTTCCGCCTGCTACGGTAACACAGATCAGCAGACTTTTATACTATCTGTTCTCTAATTTGATTTCGGAAAGTAAGCAACAGCTTATTATTAATCAAAAAAAGCTCCACCAGCAGTCAAAGATCAACGAATCCATTCAAAAATTCAAGAATGTAGAGACTTCTGCTACAAATTTTTATCCTTATGATAAAGAAAAAACATTGCTTCTCAAAGTAAAAGAAGGCAATGTCAAAGAAGCAAAGGGAATTTTAAATGATCTTTTAGGTTATGTATTCTTTTCCGGAGGAAGCAGTCTTGAGACTTTAAAATCCCGAGCCATAGAACTATGCTCTCTTTTATCAAGAACAGCGATTGAAGGTGGGGCTGCCACAGATAGTATCTTAAAGATTAACAACCAATTTCTAAAGACATTGCAGGAGATCTCAGATCTGGATGCCCTGTGCTACAAGTTGCAGGAAACTGTGGAAGTTTTTACAGAAGCTATGTTTAACTTCATTCCTTCAAAGAACTATGAGCTTATGAAGCGTGCCATGCTCTTCATTTCAGAAAACTTTTCAAAGAATCTTTCGCTGGATGAAGTGGCTGACTATGTACATTTGAATCCTTCCTACTTTTCCTCTGTCTTCAAACAGTCCTGCGGGTCTTCTTTTAAAGAATACCTGAATATGGTACGTATCGAAGAAAGTAAGCGCCTTCTTGCAAATACTGAATATTCTATTATTGATATAGCAATCGCAACAGGGTTTGAGGATCAGAGTTATTTTTCGAAAGTATTCAAAAAATATACCGGTCTGACCCCCAAACAATATCGATAAAATTATACTGGTCTTCGATTCCTTCTCACATTCTTGGTCTTCGATTCCTTCTCACATTCTTGGTCTTCGATTCCTTCTCACATTCTTGGTCTTCGAATTCTTCTCACTATATTCGTCTTTCATTCATTCTCTACTGAATTATAAACCTTTTTTCTCAGCCGCTTCTGCAAAACAGGCAGTTAGCTCTGCATTGTCAGGAAGTATACTTACATACTTGATCTCGCCGTCAACAATGATTGTCGGAATGTTGCTGGCGCCAAGTTTCAGCATGCAGGCAACACCTTCCTTTTCTTTAATCTTATGCTCAATTACCTTCACCTTATCACCTAACGGCTGTACTGATGTCATAACTGCTTCCATAGTGTACTGACAAGCTGCACAACTGGATGAGTCAAGAGTAATACAATCAACGATTACCTGTTTTTCGTTCGCATAATCCGGAAGTTCGTAATCCACTCCAGCCATTACATCGATATCGTCAAATACTTCAGTGACATTACCATGAACGGTACTGGTGATTGCTTTTACATTATCTACCGGTGTTGCATATGGCATATCACAGCCAGGTGCTAAGATAAATCCCTTGTTACCGCCAATCTGCATACAGTTCTTTGCATCGTTCACATTATCCATGCGGCTTCCGAACAACATAGTCAGTGTGAGCTTTATGTTACCGCCAACGGATACACCGTATGGTCTGCAGGTCTCTACTACATAGTCAAGCGGAATATTCTCATCGATCGAGATATTGTCCGGTCTGGTCTTACACATTGCTTCAATGTTACGCTTCGCATTACCACAAACAAAGAAGGAAGATGCTTTCCCCATCTCTCTTACATAATCAAAGACCGGTGTCACATAAGGTGTTACGAATTCTTCAAAATTATCCGGTGAGATCTGTGAAGTCATCGGATCTACAAGTGCGATAATATCACAACCTGCTTCTATGTACATTCTTGCTGTGTTCAGACATACTTCCTTACAAAATTCCATGAGTTTTTCTACTTCTTCGGGCTCATCCAGCATATCATAGAAAATCTCGGTTCCCTTTAAATGAAGAGCCAGTGTAAATGGTCCGGTAATCAGGCCATAAATTGCAATCTTATCACCAAGAGCTTCCACAATTCTTCTGGTTGCATCAAGTGCAAGCGGAAATCTACCGTCTTTTTCAGTTGGAACTTTCAAATCGGCAAGCGTTTTTCCCTGTTCCAGAATGTGTGAGGATACTGCCGGAGGATTTTCTTTTGCATAGGTAAGTCCACATCCCATTGCTTCTGCTTCGATCTGTAAATCGAACAATGCCGGAAGCCCGTCTGGATCATATAACTCAAAAGCCTTTTTAACACCTTCAACAATCAAATCGGAATCTTTAAAAAAGGTCTCACAATCTGTATTGATCAGACTTGCTGCATGACATCCTACAAACGGAACCCACGGAATCCGTTCTACCTCTTTGTTATAAATTGCATCCAAAACCAACTGCTTACCCATACTTTTCTCCTTCTCTTATGTTTATTTCTCATTTGTTTATTTCTCTTTTGTTCATTTCTCTTTTGTTATTTCTCTTACGTCATATGTCAGATTTTACTTTTTACATTATACCTATATCATATTCATCTTATGTTTGTTCTTCTATCATCGTCTTATTTGATCATTCATAAAGAAACGGTACATCTTTTAAATATTCCTGCCATGCAGCTTTTGCCTGTGCATCAAAGGCTGTCTGATCTTTTCCGATCAGGACAAGTTTTGTCTTAGTAAATACATCTTTTCGGCTTGGTACTTTTTCTGTAAACTCCACATAGTCACCGACACCGTCAACCTGCAGCCAGCCATTTTCCTGACGAACAAAACCTTTTATACGAAGCACAAAATCAGAGATTGCTCTAATAAAGCTTTCAATTTCGGATTTTTGATAGATGCCATCCCCTTCAACAGAATAGACCGCCGGCCGGTTATAGTCCTTGTTACTGGTCTCTCCCACATATCCACTGTCTGTAAGGTAAGTATCAAACAGTTCCATTGGTATCTGTGCGAACATTGTCTGTGTCATAAATGCTTTGGGGTTGAACTCTTTGACCCTCTTACGAATTTCAATCAATGTTTCCTCGTTGACCAGATCAATCTTATTTATAATAATAAAATTACTGGAAGCTACCTGATTCTGTACCGGTGTAAGAACTTTACTGTACTTTAAAAAAGTTACAGCATCGACCATGCAAACTGCACCTTTGTATAACAACGGCCGAACCATCTTTCCCGTCAACTCATCAAGTATCTGATGGACATTCGAAGGATCTGCCATACCGGAGTTCTCAATGAATAGTACATCAATATCCAGCTTGGAGAATTCAATCAGAGTCTGGATAAAGTTACCTTTCAGGCAACTGCAGAATATAGAACCATTGTTGATCTCAACCAGTTGAATTCCTTCCGGATCGATCAATGAACCATCCACACCGATGCTGCCAAACTCATTAATTAAAACTCCGATTTTTTTATCGGAAAATGTCTGTAACATACGTTGTAACAGCGTAGTTTTGCCTGATCCCAAAAAACCAGACAAAAGATAAAAATCAATACTGTTTTTCATGATCTATCCTTTCTGTTTAACCTACGAAATAGAGATTACTTTTTATTGTTCTTTCTGAACCCGGAATAATCCAGTATCAGATTTCAGAGACAGAGTCCTTTACTATCTACCTTTATTATAATAATATTTTTGGACTGTATCTGTAATAATCTTATACATTTATGATTTTTTTTAGAATAAGCCGGATATAAATTAAAAAATCTAAAATTTACAATACGAAAAGGGGTGTAACATCAACACTGATGATGTTACACCCCGAATGCTCATTTACTATAATGGATCAGTCAATACTTATGCAGTCAATTTTTTGTTCCTATTTGATCCTGTTACCCGCGCAGTACTTTACTATGATGTCTCTGTCTTCTGCTGAATACAAAGCACGTTCCAGACGTTCCTCCATTGTAAAACCTCTCGGATTCTTCCATATGTCATCTTTAATAACAAGGGCATCAAATTCATAACCCGTTTCAAAACTGCCAACTTTTCCAAAAAAGCTGCCTCCACCCTTTGTTGCCAGATAGAATACTTCTTTGCTGGTCAGTGGTCTGCTGCTTCGATCAACAAATGTTGTATATATTTTAGAAGACTTGATGGTCTCGACAATAACACGGAACATCGACATACTGTCGCCGCCTGCTATATCCGAACCCAGTCCGAGATTCAGCTCTTCTTCAATATAGTGTCTTACAGGAGCTATACCAGACATAATATTATTGTTCGATGACGGACAGTGCGCAACATAAACTTTCTGATCTTTTATCAAGTGAACTTCTTCTTCCGTAAGATGTACACAATGCGCCATTATGGTAGGAACTTCGCCGCCAAATGTACCAGTCTTCATATAAGCGTCCGCATAACCTGATGCATCGGGACACAACTCATTTACCCAGTCAATCTCATTCGTATTCTCTGAGAGATGTGACTGAAGCGGAAGCCTGTATTTTCTGCAAATTCTTCCAAGCTCAACCATTAATTCATCAGAGCAGGACGGTATAAATCTTGGCGTGACCATTGGCTTTGTATTCTCGTATGCTTTCGCAGTACTCTCAATCCAGTCAATCGTATTTTCTATGGAATCTTTTGTTGACTCTGTCAGATAATCCGGGCTGTTTCGATCCATATTCACTTTACCGACCATACACTTCAATCCGGTATTCTCAAGGATATCCATCAATAGTATGGTGGCCTTTTTGTGAAGTGTTGCAAACACACAGGCTCTGGTCGTTGCGCTATTCTTCAGATCTCTTGCAAAGATTTCGTACGATTCTTTTGCATAAGCCAGATCTTTGAATTTAGCTTCTTCCGGAAATGCAACATGCTCCAGCCAGTCGATCAGTTCAAGATGCATATTCAGTCCGCGGAACGTATGCTGCGGTGCATGCAGATGCAGATCAGTCATTCCGGGAACAATCAGACATCCTTCGTAATCATGCAAAGGAAAAGCAGCAAACTGCTCCGGGATTACTTTGAACACACCCTGAACCAGACCATTTTCGCAGACCAGGTAGGAATTCTCATGCGTAACTATATGATCTATTGCATCACTATATACAATATCTCCTTTTACCAGAAAGGATTTTTCAAATACCATCAAATCAACCTATCTTTCTTCTCTATAATAGGACATTCCAAGGTATGCTGGTCCCTGATGCCCTTTCCTGCTCCTGATGTTACCAACGATCAGAACAATTATGGTTACAATGTAAGGAAGAATTTCCGCAATGTCTGTATTTACACTGATTCCAAGAATGCTTGGTATGAAAGCATAAGCCCAGTAGCACAATCCAAAAAGGTAGGAACCCCAGATTGCTTTTGCCGTATTCCAGCGAACGAAGATTACAAGTGCAACGGATAACCAGGCAAGACTTTCAATCGCATTTCCAGCCGCTGTAGCCCATGTCGCACTGTTATAATCCAAAATGTAATACACTCCGCCAAGGCCGGTAATACCGGAACCGATTGCAATTGCAAGATACTTGTATTTTGTAACATTAATTCCTGCCGCATCTGCCGTTGCCGGATTTTCACCAATTGCACGCAGATTCAGACCGGTTCTTGTCTTCTGCATAAAAATATGTACAGATATTGCAATGATCAGGGCAAGATACATCATAAATCCATAGGAGAATACAGTCTGACCGATAAATCCAAGATCACTTAAAAAAGGGAGCTTTGCACTGAAAACACTGTTGGCAAAGGAAGCTTTTGTTGATACTGCACCTTCCGGAATAACATAAGAACCAAAGAATTTACCAATACCAACACCAAAGATCGTCATCGTAAGACCAACTACATTCTGATTTACCAGCAGAGATACAGTCAAAAATGCGTAAATTAAACCTGCTATCATCGCTGATATGAATCCTAAAGACAATGCAATCAGGATGCACAGAGCCGCATTGGGATCGCTCACACTGTTCTCATAAGCATAAGCACCAACAAAGCCAAAAGCTCCTCCGATGCACATAATACCGGGGGTACCAAGATTCAGATGTCCAGCTTTTTCGGTGATTGTCTCACCGATCGAGCCATAAAGAACTACGGTTCCAAATACCACCGCACGGATGATCCATGCAATTAGATTTGCCATTCTACTTCTCCCCCTTTCTGAATCTGAAAAAGCTCAGCTTATAGTTAATAAAGAATTCACAGCCAATAACAAAGAAAAGCATAATACCAATAACGATCTTCGAAGCACTGTCGTCAAAGCCTGCAAAAGCATCGGTTATATGATTGGTACCCTTTTCTAAGAAAACAACAAAAAGTGCAATTAAAACCATGACCATTGTATTGAATTTAGCAAGCCACGCAACAATTATGGAAGTAAATCCATATCCACCGGCTGAAGCAGAAGAAATAGAATGATCCTGTCCGGCTACTGTCATAAATCCACATACACCACAAACAGCTCCTGAGATCAGCATCGTGCGTACAACTACTTTTTTTACATCCATGCCGGCGTATTTCGCTGTGTTAACAGATTCACCGACAACCGCAATCTCATATCCCTGTTTTGTCTTATTTAAGTAAAGATACATCAGAATTGTCAGCACTCCGACAACCAGAAGCATCAAAGCTTCTTTGCTGCCAAAAATGGTCGGAAGGTATCCTGCTTTTGTACCCTTGTTCAGTTTCCCAAGTGCAGATGCAGCACCTCTCCATTTGTTGTAAAAGTAATTCACGATCTGAATTGCCACATAGTTCATCATCAGCGTGAACAAGGTTTCATTTACATTCCACTTTGCTTTAAAGATGGCTGGGATCAGTCCCCAAATTGCGCTAAGAACAATCGCTGACACAAACATAAGTATATATAAAAGAGGTGCCGGCAGTGAACTGCAGTAAACCATAATAAGAGAAGTTGCCAGCGCACCGGCCAGTACCTGACCTTCTGCACCGATGTTCCAGAAACGCATTTTAAAGGCAGGTGCAAGTGCTACTGCAATACACAAAAGCTTCGCTGTAAAAAATAACGTATCATTGAAATATATAGAATTGCCGAATGCGCCTTCCCACATTAATGTATACACATTCAAAGGGGATATACCTATTATAGCAAATACAAATACTGCAATAACAATCAATGCAAGAGCAATCGAAGCAGCACGGAACAGCCAGCTTTTCCAACCCGCGATTGTTTCACGCTTCATTACACGGACTAATGGTTCTTTTTTATTCATGATCGGCTCCCCCATCCTCTTGTATTTTTGTCATACGCAGACCAACCTCTTCCTTCGTCGTCGTTCTTGCATCAAGTATTCCATTCATTCTGCCACCACACATAACCATGATTCGATCTGACAGCGCCATTAATACATCCAGGTCTTCACCTACAAAAATGACTGCAGTCCCTTTCTTTTTCTGTTTATTCAGTAAGTGATAAATCGTATGTGAAGTATGAATATCAAGACCACGGACTGCATAGGCGGTCATAAGCACGGTCGGATTGCTGCCAAGTTCACGTCCAACAAGAACTTTCTGAACATTTCCGCCGGAAAGTTTTCTGACCGGTGTATTGATGCCTGGGGTTACAACATCAAGCTTATCCTTGACTTTTACAGCCTTTATTTTTGCCTGCTTTTTCATTTTCAAGAAACTATTGCTTTCTGCGTAGTTCTGCAATAGCATATTCCCGATCATTCCCATAGAGCCGACCAGTCCCATTCCAAGACGATCTTCCGGCACAAAGGACATCGACACTCCCATCTGGCGGATTCTTCTTGGATTCATGTGTAAAAGGCTTATGTGATCTTCTTTATCCGGATTAATATAAGTAATACTGCTTCCATGCTCCGGATGAAGCAGACCGGCAATGGATTCCAGCAATTCCTTCTGTCCGCAGCCTGAGATGCCTGCTATCCCAAGTATCTCACCACTTTTTGCCGTAAAATTAATATCATCAAGGACTTTTACACCCTCCTCATTAATATAAGAAAGATGTTCTATAATAAGGCGTTCTTTTGAATTCTCCGGTTCTGGTCGCTCAATGTTCAGTTCGACTTTCTTACCTACCATCATCTCAGTCAGTGATTGTTCCGTCGCTTCCGTCGTTGGAACTGTTCCAATGAACTCTCCGCGCCTCAGGATGGTGACACGGTCTGAAATTGAAAGAACTTCATGAAGCTTATGTGTAATGATAATCATTGATTTACCATCTTTACGCATGTTGTTGAGAACAGCAAACAATTTGTCTGTCTCCTGAGGTGTAAGCACTGCGGTCGGCTCATCAAGTATCAGAAAATCCGCTCCTCTGTAAAGCACTTTTATGATCTCGAGGGTCTGCTTTTGTGCAACCGACATATCATAAACTTTTTGATTCGGATTAATATCAAATCCATACTTTTTACATATGGTTTCAATGCTGTCGTTGATTTCTTTTCTTGTCTTCTTATGTTTCAGACCAAGAACGACATTTTCTGCGGCAGTAAACACATCGACCAGTTTAAAATGCTGATGAATCATTCCAATGCCAAGTTCAAAAGCATCATGGGGTGAACGGATCAATACCTTTTGTCCTTTCACAAATATTTCTCCTTCATCCGGGTAATAAATTCCGGACAACATATTCATCAATGTTGTTTTACCGCTGCCATTTTCTCCAAGCAATGATAGGATCTCACCCTCACGAACTTCAAAATCCACATTATGGTTTGCAATTGTAGATCCGAACCGTTTGGTTATATTTTTCATTTGTATTGCTTCTTTTTGTCCCACGCTTCTTCTCTCCTTTATCTCCATACTATCTTTATAGGATATACGTATGTATTGCAGGTTCTGAAACATCCAGTATATACGTTTATCCTATAATTTTAATACACAAAGGGAAGCTAAAGTACGCTTCCCTTTGATACACAATTCATAACAGTTTCTTACTTAATTGTAATACCATCAATGATCAATGAGAAGTAAGGTGCTGCACGGAAAGAAGATTCATCAAAGTAGGAAACTCCGTTTGCATCTGTTTTGATTGCTTCAACAGTTTCGCCTGTATAAACTACAGTAGGTGTTCCTGTCGAATAGTCATAGTAGGATAAATCAACAGGTGCTGATGTAATTGCTGCACCCTCAACTGTGAAAGTAGATGTATCAAATACATAAAGGCTTCCGCTCTTTAAAGCAGCTTCAACTTCTGCAACTTTTTCTGCTGTACCAGCTGCACAGGAAGAACCAAGTGTTGTAATTGCTACTGCACCTACATCATAACCTTCTGACCAGTCCTGAGGAATTGCACTGCCTGCGATAACTGCATTGAAAAGTGTTGTGTAATATACGGACCACTCATTTGTTGCACTTGTTAATGCCGCTGTAGGAGCTGCTTCAAGCATATCTACATTGTAACCAACGGAAAATGCTACCGTTCCATTACCATCCTGTGCTGACTGAATAGCTGTAGGAGCACCCGTTGAATCTGCATGCTGTCCAATGATCACACAACCATCAGCCATCAGAGATTCTGCTGCAGCTGCTTCTGCTTCGATATCGAACCATGAGCTTGTGTAAGTAACTTCCATGGATACATTTTCATAAACTGATTTAATACCAAGGTAGAATGATGTGAAACCAGATACAACTTCTGCATAAGGGAATGCACCAACATAACCAATTTTTACATTACCGTCTGCATCATATCCTGTTTCAGGAATTTCGTTGTTTGCAACAAGTTCTGCAATCTTCATACCAGCAACAACACCAGATACATAACGTGACTGATATACATCTGTGAACGCATTGTATAAGTTATCAAGACCAGAAATTGCAGCATAATCACCTGTCATAGCTACAAAAGGAACATCTGTGAATTCAGCAGCAGCTTCTGCCATGTAATCCTGATGTCCGTAGCTGTTTGAAATGATAACAGAACAGCCCTGTGCTACAAGTTCTTTTGCAGCAGTATAACAGTCAGCTGATTCCGGAACGCTGTATTTCCAAAGAATGTTGCTTTCTGCAATGCCTGTATTTGCAGCAGCTGCTACAATACCATCAATATGTGCTTTTGTATAACCTTCTGTCTCATCACCAACAAGAATAACACCAACTTTAACATCTGATGTTGTGCTTGCTTCCGGTGTAGCAGTTGCATCTGAACTACTGCCAGCATTGTTTGTGTTGTTAGCACCACAACCTGCAAGCATGGAAACTGCAAGAATCATGACTAACAATGTGCTTAAAATCTTTTTCATTTTATTCTCCTCCTAAAATAAAAATAAATTGGTTACCTGAATTCCTGGTGCTTTCATAAGCATTCGTCCGGTATTCCATGTCCAGTTATGTATTTAACAGGACAGTTGATTATACCATAATTTCATAAAAAGCAAATAGTACTTTTTCATTATTTGTATTTTTTCATAGTTCATGGAATGATTACCAGCAAAAATATGTGTATCCATCAAATGTGCGCATATTTTATCCTTGTAAAAACAAAAAAACTTCCCGAAAGAATAAAAAAAGGGTACAGTAAAAAAACTGTGCCCCTTTGCATCATGTAATCTTCCATATTATAATGTAAATACCTTTGTTTCATATGCTTCCAGCTTAAGAACGCCTGTTACAGATTCCCCGGTATCAATGTCCTTCATCTCCTGCAGCAATCGAATTTCTGTACTTTTGTTTTCATAATTTAAAACAATGTACCAACGCTTCCCTATGCTGTCCCTGACTGCCAGTTCGCACGAAGAAGAAAGTTCAAGTAAGTCCTTCCCCGGACTTTGAATCCTGGTCTCTGTAAAAAGCTCCTCCATGATTTCTCTTGTAAAAGTACTGCCAAGAAAGTATACGGTTCCTTTACCAACCTTATTCTTAATCAATGCAGGGGCACCTTTGTAATAATCATCTGCAAAACGTCCTAAGACCTTTGCCTCAGAATTATACTGTTCTATTATATCACTGAAAATTTTAATTTCAAATACTTTTTGATTCCATTCCATATGAATTTCATTGTCCCCAGGTCCAATGAATGTAAAATCATTGACAAAAGCTCCGGTAAGTCCTGCAAATTCCCCTGGCATTGGTTTCATTACACATTTACCGGTACTGTCTTTGTACCCGCTGCGGCATCCAAAAATCAGTGTTCCTCCGTTTTCCACGTACATCTGCAGCAGATCTGCATGTTCTTTTGTTGCAATGACCGGATGAGGGTAGATCAAAAGTGAATAGCCAAGCAGGTCTTCGATTGATGTCTCTTTCTGAAGATAAAGATAATCATAAGGTATATGATTTAGCTGTGCACTGACGAAGATTTCACGCTGGCTTGCACGCTCCACATGCCTGTGGAAGATGTCAAGATTAGAATCCCATGCGTTGTCATAGTCTTTCAGCACCGCTACTTCTGCCTTGTATTCCGCTCCAGTCATCTCTTTTAATTTTCCGACCCGCTCTGCTATCTTCTTAACTTCTGCGAGCTTTCTATTATCCCGGTTGTCATAGTCTAGAATTCCATGCCAGTAGATTTCTGTTCCCATGGCACAGGTACGCCATCGAAAGAAACTTATATAATCGGAACCATGTGCTATACTCTGCATCGCCCAAAGCATCATTTGTCCAGGTTTTGGTGCCGGAGCCTCCATGTGGGTGTTCCAGCCATTTGCACCGGACTGCTGTTCCATAATACCAAAATGCGGACATACAGAACGGACTTCCGTTAAGTTCATGGACCACTTTCTGTCATTCAGACTTGTATTTTCTTTTGGATTTTCAGATAAGCCAAAGGCGAAGTTCGGATAGGAATCATAAGTGAAAACATCAAGGCACTCATCCTGCATCCTGTGATTGTCAAGACTTCCAAACATTCCATTTGTCGTAATGAAATCTCCTTCCTTTTTATATCGGTATAAAATCTCACTCTGCAGTCTGCAAAAACTGATACAGCTGTCGGAAACGAAACGTATGTAATCAAGCTTCATATGCGGATTACAATCTGGCTGTAATAAAGTTCTCGGCACAAACACTTCCTCCCAGCCAGTATAGGTCTGGTTCCAAAATACTGTCCCCCAGGCTTCATTTAATGCCTCGAGCGTGCTATACTTTTTCTTTAAAAATTCACGGAATGCTATTGTATCACTCTCTGAATAAAAGACATCGACCTCACAGTTTAGTTCGTTGTCGATCTGCCAACCTACAATACTCTTATGTTTCCCGTAATGCTCTGCAATTTTTTCAACAATAAGGCAGCTTTTTTCTCTGTATTTAGGAGAATTATAATTATAATGACGTCTTCCGCCGTGACGGTAAAGAACGCCATCTTTGTTCGCATTCAGTACTTCCGGGTACTTAAGTGTAAGCCATGCCGGAGGAGTAGCCGTCGGAGTCCCAAAAATAACTTTCATCCCGATTCTTTCACATACTGCCATAAACTCATCAAAAAAATCAAAGGTGAATTCACCTTCTCTAGGCTCGAACTTGCTCCATGCAAATTCTGCAATACGAATTGTCTTTATCCCGCTTTGAAGCATACGCTTTAGATCATCTTCCCACAATGACTTATCCCAGTGTTCCGGATAATAACAAACACCAAGCTCTAGTTCCTTAAATTGAAATTTTTGTTTTTCTCTCATAGTACCCCCATTTCTGTAATTGCACTTACATAAATCTTCACAAAATCTCAGTTATTATATCACACTTTGTTCACTGTTTGGACAATTTCTTAATTTAGAATGACAGCATAGTAAAATAGAAGGAGTTCATGTAAATGAAAAAAACGTTATTACCGATTACCCTTGGAATATTATCCATTGTTTCAATCTGCACGGTCTTATTTTCTGCAAAAGAGGCTTCTGCAGAAACCTATAATCCCAGCACGGATTTATCTGACATGCAGGAATACTACGGTTCAGTCTTTGGCCAGGGTGATATTACTGAAGTCGACATTGAAATCGATGAAGATGACTGGAATGATCTTCTTGCAAATTCTGTTGATGAAGATTACTACAAAGTAAATGTTACAGTCAACGGAACCTCGATTCGTAACGTTGGCTTCCGCACCAAAGGATCCAGTTCCTTACTGACCATTGCAAACAGCGAAAGCGAACAATACAGCTTTAAACTCAAATTTGATAAATATTTAAAAAACCAGACCCTGAACGGCCTCAACATGCTTGTATTAAATTCTAACTTTGCAGACCCGACCTATATGCGTGAATATCTTACCTACTCTGCCTATGCTTACCTTGACTGTATAACCCCATATGTTTCTTATACAAAGCTCTATATTAATGGCGAATATTATGGTCTGTACCTGTCAATAGAAGGATATGATGACAGCTTTGTTGAACGATATTCTGATTCAGATGATACGGTGCTTTATAAAGCTGAGTCTACGGACTGTACACTTCTGACAACAGATGACTGCAGTGGATTTGAAGTAAAATACGGTGATGACGATGATTATTCTAATCTTAACAATCTGATTGAAGTATTAAACAATACAACAGAAGATAACAAAGAAGAGCTCGAAGCAATTCTTGATGTAGACAGTGTATTGAAAGCCATTGCCATTAATACGGTAATGGGTAATTACGACAGTTACAACGGTTCAAAAGCACATAATTACTACCTGCTTTATTCCGATGGTAAATTCTCTTATATCGGATGGGATTACAACATGTCAATTGGTGGATATTCTGAAGATGAAGGTCGTTCTCTGACGATCAATGTACTTAATCCGGTCTTAAATGTTGATATTGCAGATCGTCCGTTAATCAATGTCCTGCTTTCCATTGATGAATACAAAGAGCGCTATCTGGAATACATTGATTCCCTGACCGGATATCTTAGTTCTTTCACGAATACAGCAACCAAACTTTCTTATAAAATCTTTGGTTCCGTACTTGAAAACACCAACTCTTTTTATACCATTCAGGAATACTTTGATTCACTTTCAACAACAAGCTTATATTATCAGCCAAAGACTTCTGTATCCGGTTCGACCGTTCTCTATTCCAGCGGAGTATCCATAATCAAATACATCGAACAACGAGTTATGAATATTGTTCTTAGTCAATAAATTGATTCTGCATCTGATAAAAAGCAATCCCATCTTCACGATTGAGGATTGCTTTTTATTAACATCTCACTTGTTATAATAACATCCTTTACTAGAAATTATCATACCGGTAGGATCGATAGAATCAGGCTGTCACCGATAAGACCTTCTGCTGTTACACTTACGATACATCTGTCCATTTCAGCTTCTGTCTTATCCGATTGAATAACCGCCAGTGCCATTCCATGAAATGCATGTATATGGTCTGCTTTCATGCTTTCCATGCTTTCATTATTACCATTATCGACAGCAATTACACCGGCCGGTCCTTGTATTTGAAAATGCAGTTCTTTGTCAGCCTGAACACAGAGATTCCCCTGTGCATCCACAATTCTTACTTCAATCTGTGCAATATCCAGGTTATCGTTCTTCAGGGTGTCACAATAGGCGGATAACTTTACAGAAACGGGTTCTCCTGCTGTTCTGACTGTCTGTCTTGCACATTCTGCATCCTCGTTGTATCCAATCAGTTCGATACAACCTGGTTCATACGGAACATCCCAGCTAAGGAACAAATCATCCGTATTGACCGGCACAGGTTCTTTATCAAAATGTCCATACCGTTCGGTCATGCCATACGCCGGGTAAGAATACGCTTTCCTGCCATAGGATTTCCCATTCAGAAAAAGTTCAGCACTCTCACAATTCGTAAACCCAAGAACCGGAAGTATCGTACCTTCTTCAATCTCAAGATTCCAGTGCGGAAGCAAATGAACCATTGGTTCTGCCTGGTTCCATATACTTTTATAGAAGTAATAGCTGTCTTTTTCAAAGCCGCAAGTGTCAAGTACCCCTGCGCTGGCAGCGTGTGCCGGCCAGTGAGCCTCACCAAGATAGTCGATACCGGTCCACATGAAATCGCCGGCTACATAATCATGTGTCATAGTAAAATGCAGAAGCTTTCCAATAACGACCGGCCCGCTGTAATAAGGATGTTTCCACCAACCGGCACGGTCCTGCATAGAAAGAAGGTATTCCCCGCGTACACCGCCTAAACTTCCGTTTTCTGTTCCAATCACACATCGATTTGGATAAGCACGTTTATCATCATCATAGAGAGTTTCCATTCTGGTACGCCAGCGATTGACATAATTGTAACCGACAACATCCAGCTCGTTTAAGAACTCTTCTCTTGCAGCATTTGGTTCTGCACAGATCTGATCATTGCCTTGTGTTACCATGCGGTCCGGATCTAGTTCCCGGCAGATATTTTTAAGATGTCTTGCGATCTTGTAACCATCTTCCGTCGTCTGTTCCGGGACTTCATTTCCGATGCTCCAGAGGATAATGCAAGGATGATTTCTGTCCCGAAGCAGCATCGTTCTAAGATCTTCTTCATGACATTGGTCGAACCAGTCGGAATACCCTTTGCTATCGCTGGTGTTACTGCCAAGTTCTTTCCACTTTACAATCTGCCATTCATCAAAGGCTTCATCCATGACCATCATTCCCATGCGGTCACAAAGATCAAGCAAGGCCGGATCCGGAGGATTATGCGCGGTCCTCAAGGCATTTACTCCCATATTTTTCAGCTTTGTAAGCCTTCTCTCCCATATCTGCGGATGCACGGCAGCACCCACACAGCCACCATCATGATGAATACAGACACCGTTTAATTTGACACGCTCACCATTTAGTAAAAATCCTTTCTCGCAGTCAAATGCTATGTTTCGTAATCCTGTCTCCATCGTCACTTCATCCTGCTGGATTCCTGTTTCAAAAACTTTTGTTACGATTTTATAAAGTGACGGTTCTTCTAATTTCCAGAGTTTCGGGCCTGTGATCTCAAAATCCTGAGTAACGATCTGATATGATACAGAATCGCTGTCATAGAAAGCTAAATTCGATTCTGCTTCAGAGCTAAGTCCATCAACGGATTTTATGCCAACTGCTTTATTCTCTGTGTTACCCGTTATTGTTTGTTTTTGCATACATAACAATCCATCCGGGTCATAAAGGGTAGTTTCTACAACAACAGATGCACTGTCAGATACACTGCCGCATGTACATACTTTCGTTTCTATCGTTAGAACAGCTTTTTTCTGGCTGACATCCTTCTGTCTCACATAAACACCATATGGAGCTACATGAATGTCATTCACTGCCTGAATCCAGACATTTCTTGTAATTCCTGATCCAGAATACCAGCGTGAACTTGGCTGTGCTGAATTATCTACTTTAACATCGACCACATTTTCTTTGCCGTCTTTGTACAGATACTCTGTAATATCCCATTCAAAAGGTGTGTACCCATAAACATGTGTCCCTAGTTCGGTTCCATTGATCCATACCTGTGCCAACATATAAACACCTTCAAAATGCAACAGGACTTTTCTTGCCAAAGCCTCAGGATCAACTGAAAATAGCTTTTTATACCAACCAATTCCAGTCTCTGCATATCCACCAGATCCGCAGGATACCGCCTTCTCATCCCATGGATATTCAATACTCCAGTCATGTGGCAGCTTTACCGGTCTATAAAGGAAAGTATCCATACCTCCCGGCACACTTTCCTCCCCATGATAAAAAAACCAGTCCTGATTGAAGTTTTCTTTGATTCTTAACGCCTTATCTTTCAGATACATTGTCCGACCTCACCTTTGTTCTTTAATTGACTGCCTATTTCTAGATAGAATAGAGTCTCCCTGTCGATTTACGGATCAAAATCTCATAACCAACCTTATTCTCACATTTGTACACATCACCACGCAGTCGGTTGATCAACTGTCTGCCAATGGTATTCCCGATCTGCCGTTCCGAGACATTAATGGCTGTAACTGCCGGAGAAAAGCATTCCAGACTGGTACTGTTATATAAGGATGCAATGAATATATCCCTTGGTATCCGGTAGCCCTCTGCCTGGAGTCTCGACATAATTCTGGTGCAGATCACGTCATCTCCACAGATTATGCACTCCATTTTTCTGGACAAAATATCACTGATAATGCTGTCAATCAAATCCATGTTGACATAATTC
The DNA here is from genome assembly GCA_003249225.1 of Clostridia bacterium. Classification (GTDB taxonomy): domain Bacteria; phylum Bacillota; class Clostridia; order Lachnospirales; family Lachnospiraceae; genus SZUA-448. The sequence continues at coordinate 154,089 of QKJQ01000013.1, forward strand.
ATATAAAACATTTGATTTTCCCGTGCCACACCATGCCGGTCCAGCGCATCATAGCACCCCTGTGCTCTGCATTTATTAACATGATAGGACGTATCGCCAACCACAAAAGCAAAATGCCGATATCCCTGTCCTATCAACAATGAGACCAGGCGCTCCGAAGCTTCCCGGTTGTCGATATCGACCTGAATGACATCGTCATAGACACAGGTACCAGCTAAAGCAATTGGGAAATGGATGTCTTCCAGATAATGCAGGAGTCTGTCTTCCTCCATGTTTCGTAAAAGGATAATACCATCGACTACATTTTTATCAAGGAGTGCCTGAATGCCCGATATATCATTGGGCGTTCCGATTGTTACCAGCACATTATAATCGAGCATTGCTGCAACTTCACTGATTCCAAGCAAACATTCCTGAAAGAAAGGGACACTTGTTGTGTATGCATCCGTCGGAATAACAACGGCTATGTTCTGAGTTCTAACCTGTTTTGCAGATTTTTCTTCTTTGTTCCATACTCCCTGTTCCTGGGCGTAGGCTTGAATCCGCATTCTTGTCTCTTCACCGATTCTTCCCTTTTCGGACAGCGCACGGGATACCGTACTCTTCGATACTCCCATCGCTAACGCAATATCATCGTAAGTAATAATACTCCCTCCTTTCAAAATCATTCATGTTGCTTACTTTGTGTGATTTTACATTTTGTCCCGGATAACTAAAAATCATGTCCCTTCATATAAGAACATTTCATCCCACTCTAGAAATACCATCTTGAACAGATCATCTGTTATGAAATACTGTTTGATATCCGGTATACCTTATATTTTGATTATAGCATAGTTCAAGAAAAGAGGGGCAGGTTTTCTGCCCCTCCAATTTAAAAATACTAACGAGTTGCTAACCATGCATCATACTGAGCATTGAATTCATCATATATTTGCTGAAGACCAGAATCGTAACACATGCTGATCATCTCATCCAGTGTAGCATCAACATCATCCACAAGACCAAGCTCAAGCATTGGTACATAATCTGTAAGTACGGAGGTTACAGCAGATACATAAGATTTCACGCTTGTATCATCAAATACAAAGGTAATGGTCGGATTCATAACAACGCGCTCTTCCCATGCATCGGTAATTGCTTTTTCACGTTCCGGAACACCGGCTTCTGATAAATTACCATTCTTGATTGCCCAGGATGCTGAGATAGAGAATGCAGCATAGTTTGCAGCACCGTCAAGTTCTGTATACTGTCCCTGATCATCAATGCTGTAGTTCTGTCCTTCAATACCAAGGATCAGAAGTCTGTTCAGGTATGTATCAAATTTGATCATATCAAGAACCATGGCAGCACGTTCCGGATTCTTGGAACCTGCAGTAATAGCCATATCATTGTTTGAATAAGCTTCAGCACTTACAAAGTGATCTGTTGTCAGGTCATAAGCCATACATGTAACACCATCTGTCTTTTCAGCCTGTTCCATGTAGGTAAATACAGAAGCATTCCATGCGATGGAAGCACCCTGAAGGTTACCAAATGCATCATCATCTGTAACTGTGTTGGTAAGTGCACTACGGCTCCAACATCCTGCATCTGCCATTTCCTTCATGTCTTTTGCGTACTGGCGGAAAGAGTCATATTCATAAGCCAGCTTGATGTCGCTGCTCGTTGGCAGAGAACCACTGTATTCATACATCATGTCAAGATAGCTGCTGTCAAGTGCAAGGAAGGTATCATACTGCTGACGATATACATCCCATAATTCATTGTTGTCAGTTGCTGCTGCAAGTGCATAAATACCACTAACCGGTGTTTCCTGTTCTGCTATTGTAAGCATATACTGCTTATAGTCAGCCCATGATGTCAATGCACTGATTCCGTATTTATCCATCAGATCCTGACGTACAGCTACGATCTTGCCCATTGGCTGTGCCTGATTGGAAGATACGGCAATTGTTTTTCCTGCAATTGTAGTCTCGCTCCAGCTTGCTTCTGCCTGGTATTTTGTTGTCAGCGGCATATAGGTATTGATGAAGTCCGTTGTCAGTTCATAGAAAGATCCCTTTGCAGCTTCATTGTACATATAGCACCATGGTGCTGTAAAGATAATGTCAATGTCTTCACCACCTGCAAGTGCAAGGGAGTACATTGTCTGATAATCACTCCAGCTCATGAATGTTACTTCAAGTGCAGTATTATAGGGAGCAAGATAATCATTAACTTTTGTAAGTACCTGATCCCAGTCGTTTGGTGTATCACCAATAAGGTACATCTTAACGGTATAATCTTTGCTCAGATCCGTTGCTGCGTAAAAATCCGGTGATGCAGCTATGGTACCATCTACCGTTGCAGGAAGGCTGTCCAGTGATACAGTTGATGCACCGGTATCTGTGCTGCCTGTATCCGTACTTCCGGTATCTGTACTGCCGGTATCTGTTTTATCCCCTGTGTTTTCTACTGTTGTAGTGCCACTGTCTGAAGATGTTGAATTTGATCCGCATCCAACCAGCATTGTAACAGCAAGACACATCATTAAAATAATTGCTAACAGTTTTCTCTTTTTCATATGTCCTCTTCTCCTTCTTTTATTTATGTACAGAAGCACAATTGCTTCTTAATACATCCTATTAATAACCATCCGAAGCAAAATCACCTTTCTACAGCAGACCGACATGAAAGGCTCACCCTTTCACCGCTCCAATTGTCAGACCCTTTACGAAATAACGCTGTACAAATGGATACAAAACTACAATTGGCCCAGTGGCAATGATCGTCATCGCCATCTTCATACTTTCAAGTGGTACGGATGGTAGTGCGATACCGGATTTTTCCGCGACAATTCTCATTGCTTCCGCACTGCCGAGCATTCTCTGCAGGTAATATTGCAGGGTAAACATATTGTCGTTCGTAATATAAAGCATACAGTTATACCAGTCATTCCAGTAAGCCAGTGCTGAGAACAGACAGAGTGTAGCAATCAAAGGCTTGCTGAGCGGCAGGATCAGACGAATGAATATTGTAATGTCATTGGCTCCGTCGATCTTCGCCGATTCACTGATGGCACTTGGGATACCGTTCATAAATGATTTTGCTATGATCATGTTCCATACCGAGAACATCAATGGTAGCAAAATACCAATATAAGAATTCTTAAAATGCAGGTAACGAACGCAAAGCATATACCAGGGAACAAGTCCGCCATTGAACAATGTCGTAAAGAAAAAGAAGAAGGAAAACTTGTTGCGCCAAGGAAAATCCTTACGAGACAGCACATAACCAGTCATGGTTGCGATAAAAACGGAAAGTGCGGTTCCGGTAAAGGTAACTCCTATTGTGGTTCCATACGCTTTTAGTATAGATACCGGATTCTTAAGACATAAAAGATAACTTTGTACACTGAAATCCTTTGGTACCAGTGGGTATCCATTCCGGATCAGAGAGGATTCCGGCGTAAAGGATGCCACCAGAATCAGATAAAACGGTACAACACAAATCAGTGCAAATAAACCTACCAGAACATACGCTACGATATTTACTGCAAGGAGATCCTTACTCATGCGCTTTCTGTGTATTGCATTACTTTTCGCCATGGTATTGTTCTCCTTCCATTAATATAGGGCGTAATCCGGATTACTCTTTTTCACCAGCTTATTACATACCGAAATCGTTACAAAGCAGAGTATCGATTGATACAGACCGGCTGCGGCTGATACGCCGATATCGCTGTTCGTGATCAGCAATCGGAATACGTAAGTATCAATAACATCTGTGACAGGCTGTAACAAAGCACTGCTCTTGACTGTCTGATAGAACAAACCAAAGTCACCGCGGAAGATATTCCCGATTCCTAACAGCACGAGGATCATCATCGTTGGCATCAGAGAAGGTATTGTAATGTACCGGATCTTCTGCCATGCACTGGCTCCGTCTATGGATGATGCTTCAAACATTTCCTGATCAAGCCCTGTGATCGCTGCCAGGTAAACGACCGAACCATATCCGGTCTGCTTCCAGATTTTTAAAAAGATCAGAACAATGATCCATGCTTTTGGTGTGTTGTACAAGTCGAAGGATTCCGCACCAAACAAATTCAGCAGACTGTTGAATACACCTTTTTCATAATTGAAAATGTTATACATAATCGCACCTGCAACTACCCAACTGATAAAGTATGGCAGGAACATGAAGGACTGAGCAACTTTCTTGAACCATTTTCCCAGCATTTCATTGAGCAATATTGCGCTGCCCATCTCGAAAACCACTCCAAGAAGCAGGAAAGCAATATTATACAACAGAGTATTTCTTGTAACCTGTCCAAGCTTTCCTGCGACCAGTAAAGCTTTGAAGTTATCAAGACCGATCCATGGAGACTTATAGATCCCTCCTGAATACTGATAATTCTTAAATGCAAGAACGATACCTGTCATTGGTATATATGAAAAAATAATCACGTATAGTATCGCAGGAGACAGCATAGCAAGCAGCATCCAGTGTTTTTTGGCCGTCTTTAAAATCGGCACTCTATACTTATTTTGGCCTGTACCTTTTTTCATCTTTTTATCCTTCCTTTGTTCTCTTTTTGTACAACATTTTCATTACTTTCTGCTAACAATTCACCTTCAATCTTTGTTTGGAAAATCCTATGTGCACTTTGTATATGTTCCGCATATTGCAACTAAGTTTCATAGAACATAATGACTTGTTGACTGACAACTAAATGATACTATTATTGCATATTTTATTCAATTCGCATAATTTCCAAAGATAATTTAGATATACTGTACAATCATCGTAAAATATCATATCTTTTTGAGCAACATGGCGCAACTTACAAAAGATTTTTTAGCGCACATCTGCGCAACTTAGATTCAGTCGCAAAAAAAGACCTCCTTGCGCCTTTACTGCTTCGCAAGAAGATCTTTTGTCGAAATTTCATGATATTATTTATTCTGGTAATGTATGATTTCGTCACTTATCATTGGTAACGCTTGTTTCATCTAAAATCGTCAATTTTCCGCCTATTCCGATTTTTACGCTGATTTTGTCATGGTCATTTAACCTTCGCCAGATGTCCTCCTCGATCTCATAGGTATTGTTTTCTCCTTTTTCGGACTGCAATACAATCGAATAGATCTCATACAGACTACCGGTTCTTTCTGCTCCGATTCCGTTTTCCATGCCTTTTTCCAATGAATAATCACCAACATAATCAGTTTTACCGTTCCCTTCACTGACTACGTCCCGTACAATCATCCATTTATCTATCTCGTAGTAGTATTTTGTGCTAAAAACCGGATCATTTCTGTACACCGGTTCCTGATGTGTCTCTGTTGTATAATAAGTCTCATAGTCTGCAACTTCGGTCGTAATTTCCTCAAAGGTTCCGTCTCCCAGGTCCCGGTATCCGCTTACCTCGGTATGATACCCGGCTATCCGCTCATGCGCAACCTGTTCCGTGACAGTTTCGTAATGATCCAGCACCTGCACATAGGAACTGATTTCCTCGGCCGTGTACTGCAGCCTTGCATCATCCGGCAGTGTGAACGAACTTTCATTTACTGTCTGATACGCTTCAATCTCCTGCGTCTTCTGCCAGCTATGAGAAAGTACTGTCATCTCCACGGGCTGTGCCTGTTTGATGACCAATGCAGCAATTCCAAGCAAAAAGACTGCCAGGAGCACGATTCCAAGGATGCTCTTTTTACTTTGCTGTTTTGTAGTACGGTTGACCGGATTTTCCGGAATATCAGCTTTCATCCTGTTCTGCATATCAAAATAGCTTCCGCTTTGTTCAACCTTTGGTGCACCGCAGGATATACAGTTTTCTTCCACGGAAGGATTCAGTTGTTTGCAATAGCTGCACTCCCAGTCCGGCTGCCCGGTGAAGTGGCTCTCCAAATCCTTATCGAGCGTTTTCGTATCCAGCATGTAGAAGGTCACCCCTTCTCCACGCGGTTTATTACATTCCGGACATTCCCTGAATCTGCCCTGAATTCCCTTCCTGTTGCAGTAAGGGCAGTCCCAGTACCCTTCAATCTTTCTACCCATGTTGTTGTCCTCACCGTTGTCCTTACTGTATTTGATCGATTATTTTCCGAAGCTTCTGTAGCTCCTCTTTTGTTAATGTCGTACCCTTGCCCATCTTCTCATGCTCCGGTGCCCAATCCCGTATATCATACTTTGGAGCTTGGTCATTCCAACTGATGAGGTTGAGTTCTTTTCTCCATCCTTTTGCATTCTCCGACAGAACGCCTATTTCTTCGATGATCTCGTACTTTAATTCTGCCATTCTTCTTCTCCTTGTGTCTGCTGTTTTGCAAGTTTTTTGGTGTATCTGAAACCAGATCAACTTTTGTAACCAAGTGCTTTATTTCTAACCTTCAATATGACCTAACCTGAATGTCCCATTTCCCATCCATAAATTCACCATTCAACCATTGGGTACTGTCTCACTATTTGACCGTCTGTACTCTAACGATAATAACTATAATAAAATTCGTACACTGCTTCCAAATAGAATCCTTGATTTTAATTCTCTACCAGTGAACCTAAATTCCAGAACTCCCCAGATCCTTCGATGCGGAAACGTTCTGCAAAATACTTTACAAAATCACTCTTTTCATTATAAATTTTTCTGCTTATATCATAATTCAACTCTCTTATGTATTTTTCATCATCCTTTGGACGTTCATCCACAAGCCAGTCGATAACGTTATTGAATGCCAGATCATGTGTGCAAGAATAAGCAAAGTGCATCCAAATATCATAGGATCCAAAATGATCCAAAAGGTCTGCATCCTGTTGAAGCTTTATATAATCCGAATAGGTATCTCGACCATGATAACGGTCATCATGCACCGATATTATATTACAAATTTCATCTAATTCTTCTATTGTACAATAGTCACGCAATACTTCACAGGCTTTTACAGCACCAACTACTGCATGATTGTCCTCCCCATTGCTGATGTCATGAAACCATGCTGCAACCGTAAGAATATCATCATGGCTATCGTCCTCTGGAAGTACTAGCTTTCTAAGAGTAATCACAAGCGACGCCACCCTCTCACCATGATAGTATTTATTTCCTTTTTCCTTCCAAGGATGGCTATTCTTATTTCCCAAAAGTTCATAAGCTAAATGCTTAATAGCAACCATATCCATTGTTCTTATCTCCTATATTTTGAAATTTTCTCAACTAATATCTTATGTAATGGCAGACAAACAAAATTACTTTACTATGTTAAGTTAAAATTTATCGTACTAACCGAATAATCCCATAGGGAAATCTATGTGTTATGTGAAGTCTATTTCGATTCTTGTTTAATTGCTTCAATCAACATAACTTTTTCAGCTTCATTTCCAATAAAGTCTTTATATTTTCTTCTCATAACATTAGAATTTCGCATTGAAGGATGTTCAATTGCTACACAATTACAGCGATGTTGTGCTATTGAAACATCTTTAATCAAGCCAATATTTTCTGATTTAAGGGCAGCCCATTTTCTCCAAACTGTTAAATCTTCTGTTGTACTTGCTAACATTTCAGCTGAATATTTTCCAAGAGTTATAATACATCTTGGTTTTACTAAACTAATCTGATATTTTAAAAATTCAATATTACGATCTACAAAACTTTTATCCTTAAAACCTGGAAACGTACCTACCATGGAATCTGTTTGTCTAAGACCCATAAATATATTAGTAAAAAAGCAATCTTCTAGACATATTCCAGATTCGTCAAAGAGCTTTATCATATTACGCCATGTGGGGCTATCGATATCATTGGATAATCCATCTATCATTTCATTAAATTTGCTTTCTGTTGAAAAATCATGACCCAATACCATTATTGATGGAATAATTTCAGATTCAAATTCTTTCCATATTCCATGACCACCAGGAAAAAAAGCGGTAAACTGGCACTGTTTATCAATACCAATTACATACGGTGGATATGGTTCTACCATATTCATTTTTTTGAATAATATCTCAGATATTTGATTTCTGTTCATGAAATATCCCCCCATATACGATTTATTAAAGAAATAGATTTTACATAACTTAGATATTCTCAAAGTTAACCGATATTTTTGCTTAACCATCTTACTCAAATTTATCGTACCATGCACCAGATCAGTAAACTGGTATTTGTTTAATAATTATGTGAATAAAAATCAATAATGGGAACACCTTTAGCTATGAGATAATTACCAATTTGTATGGCTATCATTCGAATAGTCAAAAGACTTCTTCTGATAAAACATCCATAGCATCAGCTCGTCGTTATCAGGCATCAGCTACGAAAGCTTTCGTTAGCCTCCAGTTCAGCCAATACTTTCTTACAGTATCCTATCCACTTCTCCTCGTGTTCTTTACCATATAAGATTCTATTCTCCAGATCCCTGACCGAAGTTATCTTTAGAGCCTTAGCATCACTGTGGATCCTTTTAAATAAGTGCTCCATTCCAATCACATCCAATGGTTGTACGATTGTTCTTACCTTTGTCTTTCCTAGCTTCATTGCAACAAAAGCTCTTGAATGACCATCAAGCAAAGAATACTCTCCTTCGATCCTGCTTACTAAGACTGGTGGAACGCTGTCATCAAAATCTGCTTCTGGAATGGTCAATAAGGCTTCAATCTTATCATCATTCAGATATAGATTATTCGGTATCAATTTATCAATATCCAGCAAGACTACAGGATACACGACCTTGGAATGCTCATTCATGTTCTCTTCTCCCATCACAATTGTATCCGTCTATAAAAACTCTTGCCTAAAACACTTAGGCATTGTAACTTAAATCCCATAGTACCCTCTCAACCATTGTACAAAACTACCCGAATACAATGATTTGTTTTTGAACCTAATTTCCATCTCTATTAGATTATACTCAATTTGTCATTAATTATTTTATCCATTGGATTCGAATTAAGCCTTACACAATTAATGAAAATGTACGAATGAAGTTATTTATTTATCATTAAAGAAATACTTAATGGGATTTTGTTCACCCTTTGAGAACAAATTAGAAACCGATTTGTTTTTGTATTTATTCTGTATCTCAGCAGGAGCAATATCTCCTACAAATTCATAGCGATTTTTATCCTGAGGGATTACTCCTTTATTATAGCCAAGCGTTGAATGACCAAACATCCAGGCGACAATAACATAAACCTCTAAAACCATACCTTCATATATTGATAAGGCATATTTGACTTTTTCAGCTCTTTCTTTGTTCACTTTCCAGCAGCACCTGGTAAGGTCGTACAGTTCAAATGAAGACATAGTATTTCGATAATACTTATTTACTCGAATCATCATAACATTGTCTGTAATATCCTCTTTTGTAAGCTCAGAACAGGCGTATCTTGCATTTAATGTATTTACATTAATTCTGCCGTAAGTAGCCACATTATGACCACGTTGTAGATTTGTTAACTTTCCAATCCCAATCAAGTCAATGGCAGCAGCTTCAACTTTAAAAGCTGTTTCTTCATTTATACCATGCACAAGAATCTCGATAAGAGGTTCTTTACCTCTACTAAGTATCTCATTTATTTTCTGTACTTTTTCACTTTCGCCTTGTTGATCCATATGATTGAATACTCTATTTCCTTTGCCTTTCCCTACATAAAATGGCTCCTTAGTATCCGGATCAGAGTAGATATATACATAGTATTCCAAATTTTCAATTGTTTTTGATGAAAACTCCTTGATATTTTTCATAATTCTCCTCTTTCTTGACATGACTTCACAATTCTCTGCAAAAAGTAATGTTTTGTTCACCTCATGCCACGTAAACAAGACACTTTTACTTACATTACAGCGTTAATTCCTCCATTATTCTCTCCAGGATATCAAGTACCGGCAATGTCCCATCGACCTTTACAACAGGACACGCCAGTTTCTTTATGCTTTCTTCGATTATTTTTGAGTCTCGATTTTCAGCCATCTTAAGGAACTCCCTTTGTTGTTCAAACATATCACCCTCTGCAAGAACTCTCTTACCGAACCTTTTTGCTTCTCTTGCCTGGATTCTTTTCACTCTTTCAGAACCTGGTGTCTGAATCCAAAATGCAATGTCAAGGCAGGCCAGAATGTCCTCTTTCCAGTTCATCGTAACCCCAGACAGAATAAACTTTGGATTATTGGCTATCTTCTCGATCAGGATATCCTGAACTTCAGTTTTTGTTCTTGGCTTTGAAAATGGCAGCTCACCAAGATGAACGGTTTCCATTATACTATTATTCTCCAAAGCCCATATTCGTGATTCCTTTTGCTCCGGGAAATAACAATCCTCCACATCCAACTCATAATAATTTATTCTTTTTGCCAATGCATGGGCTAGTGTTGACTTTCCGCTTCCATTTAACCCGATAATTGCTATACCTCCGATCACTTTGTCACCCTCCCCAACTCTTAGCATGCTCTTTTCCTACTATATCAACGGTTTTACTTCTATGATCCGCATTAAAACTTTCTAAATCCTCGGTTCTGTTTCTATCGTCACGGTTAGACTTTTAAATCCCCTTTTGCACTTCTATATCAATGTTTATGCATCTGTATACTGTCGCAACATGCGCTTTATCTCTTCTTTCACCTGATCTACCACTCGTTCCGGTCCAATGATCGTAACGCCTTCTCCGAGCGCGATCACCCATCCAAGAAACTGCTTGCTTACAGCTACCTTTACCGTTGCTATAAAATGTTCCTCATCGCTTTTCAGCATACTGATATCTTTTCCGAACCGGTCAATCATGACACCGGCGAAGCCATTTTCACATTCTAACTTCACATTCTCTTCCTGCCCGTCGTACATACCAAACATTTTCTTTGTGTAGATTGCCATATCCGCCTGCCTGAAGGTCTTTTCCCCTTCTCTTCGCTTTCGAAGACTTTTTATATTCTTCATCTTGTCTACACGAAAATGCTTGATCATTCCTTCTTTGCCATCATAGGCGACCAGATAGTAATTTTCATCATCCCAGGTCAGCGCCCACGGACTCATCTCATACAAGGCTCCATCATGTCTTGGTTCCATCTCTTTATTAACATTCCACTGATAGTACTGGAAGGTTATCTGATCATTATCGACAATTGCTGCATGAATGCTGTCAACATTGTAATAGATACTTTCATTCATGGTCTTGATCCTGCCGGCTACATAGACCTGACGCTGCAGTTTCAATGCGTCATGGCTACTGGCTAACCCTTCGATCTTCTTAATAAGCTCCGTTGATTTTTTCTCCGTAATGAACTTAGAAGACTGAACAGCATCAACTAAAAGTTTTAGCTCTGCCAGCTCGAACTGTCTGCTTCCTACATAATAGTTACAGGTATTCTCTTCTTGAACTTTAATGATGTCCATCCCATACAGAATCAGATTTTCGATATCGTTGTAAATACTCTTTCGCTCAGCCTCAATGCCATATACTTTTAGTGCGGCTAAAATATCTGCCATCGTCATCTTGTGCGTCTCATCGGTCTTTTCAAGCAGTATTCTACTAAGATACAAGATTTTGAGCTTCTGATTGGACCCCTTCCCCATGTGCACCTCCAAAATCATTTACTATAAATAGAATATCATAAACTTACTAAAATCAACAGTTTAATTCACGGTTTCTTCACATTACTTCCTTTTTTACTTCACAATTCCACGCTATACTAAGTACATCAAAACAAGCGAAACAAACCTCTGGTAAAACATTTATTACAGCCAACTTTCCTATTATTAAATAGATTTCATAATACTCCCCTAAGAAAAAGCGTTTTATTCACAACCTCCCTCGTGAACAAAGCGCTTTTTTGCTTTCTAATTTCTAATCAGTTATCTTCAATTATACTTCTAATTCTTTCTCCGCTGCCTTCTTAAGCAGCCTTACAAGCTCCTGCTCTGATTCAGGCATTGTCTCAAGTTCCATAGAAAAACCAGTAAGATCACCAATTCTGTGAAAATCAGACCCAGTAAATCCCGGCATTCCATATTCCCTTGCCGCTTCTCTGGCTAATTCATTCCTTGAATTCTGCCTCGGATTTGCATTCATGACTTCAATTCCATGCAATAAACCGACCGGGGCAAGCTGACATGCTCCGCGGAATGGATGGGCCTGAACGATCAACAGATTATTATCTGCGGCTAAACCATATAAAAATTCTAAATCTTTCATATAAAGCCAGGGATATTCATATGGAAATTCTTCCTTGATACCATAGACAAGATAATCATTAGAGCTATTTGGAAAGCGTATTTCCATTCCCAAAAATATCTTCATGTCACTGTTCGCTGCCGCAGTTCTCGCCTTTCGATAGCCTTCTAAAAAAACATCACATACATCCTTCCAGTCAGCTTCCCCTGGCTCGGATAATGTCTTCTGACTAAAATGATCTGTTACTATAATGGCGTCGTACCCTTCTATGCGATATAGCTTCACTCCTTCTTCTGCCACTACCCAGCCGCAGGGACTGGATTCTTTTGTATGAAAATGTGATTCGACCTTGTACTTTGACATAATAGACCTTCCTTGATACATATTTTTACTTTTCGCAATCATCGGTATTTACATACGTTCCGCTGCTGTATACAGTATAGTGTTTTTTCCCTTGCCTGACAACATCTGCTGTTTATAAAATCCAAATGCTGTTACTGACTTTACTAAATAATCTTACATTGTACTATAGACATAAGAGAAGGTCTGTCGTATTATTAAACTTACATTCATAAGGTTGGTGACAAAAGGGATATTGCCACATGATACATACCGATTGTTACGCACGATGTGCACTCACCCTCCGAATAATATTTATTCAATCATATTAATAGACAAGACCAAAAGCCCCTGTGCAGAACAGGCACAGGCCTCTGGACGCAATTAATTAGAACCGGGAGAAATCGAATGCTTCAAATAAACGAGGAGATCACTTCATTATTTACGAAATACCTGACGGCTTACTTAACGAATCGAGACCTTGAGAACACCATAAAAATGTTCAGCAAGTCCTGTACCGGGTATGGCACCGGGTTTGATGAAACAGCATACCATTATGTTGATTTCTATAATTTATTTAAGCGAGACTTTGAACAAGTACCTGATAAAATTGAGTATACCATAATTAATTCTGCGATAAACGTCATCAATGAAAATGCTGCCGTTGTTCTCTGCGAATTGGACATGCACACAAAGATTTTAGATCAGTTCGTAAAATTCAATAATTTAAGACTAAGCCTCGTGTTTATTAAGACAGATAACGAATGGTTCATCGAACATATGCATATCTCGCTGCCAACTGAGGCACATGGAGAGGACGAAGCTTATCCGCTAAAAGAACTTGAAGAGCAGAATCAGTTGTTACAGAGACTTGTTGATGAAAAGACAAGAAACTTGCAGGATGCCCTCGATGAAATCAGTAAAATCGCTGTTACCGACAAATTAACGGGTCTTTACAACAGATTTAAAATCGATGAATTCATTAAAAGCGAAATCAATCGGTCAAATTATTCCAGCATAACATTTTCAATTATTCTGATCGATATCGATTATTTTAAAAGTATCAATGATTTGTATGGTCATATTGCAGGAGATAAAGTACTGGCTGAATTTTCAGATGTATTACGAGCTGCCAAAAGAGAACATGATCTTTTAGGACGCTGGGGTGGAGAAGAGTTCTTATTGATCTGTCCGGATACAACGATTACCGATGCAACCTCCCTGGCAGAACAGCTACGTCGTTCCATAGAGAGCCACCCTTTTACTGTGGCAGGTAAGATAACCGCCAGTTTTGGTGTTGCCGCCTACCACAAGGACAACACCTACGATGAATTAATTCATTCCGCAGATACCGCTCTCTATCATTCCAAGCAAAATGGACGGAATGCGGTAAGTACAAGCCGATACTCTTAAAAATCAGATATCATGAATTGCCAACAGTAAACAAGATAATTTTTTAAGGTTATCTTGTCATAACAACCTATGGGTTTCTGTATAACACATCTAAACGAATTCAATGTATGTATTTGGTTCGTAATGTACCGATTCCGGTTGAATCCGGATTATTTCACATACAACACTTCCTGTTCCAGCTTACAATTATGTTCAAGCATAAAATGAAGAACCTTTCCATACTCAGCTGTTATAGTGCCGCTTTTCATAGTATTAGTTTCTGGACTATTATTCTCTTTGCTGTTATCAGTGTACCTTTGTAACAGCTTTTTTATTCTTGTTCTGTCATGAGCGGTCAGTTCCTTCCAGTCTTTTTTGTATCGGAGCAGAGTACTAACATCCATATTGAACAACATAAAAGGTATCCCTGTTTTCTCTTTCAAATGCTCATAGATATAAAAACCGCCTGCATCAATATCTCCAAAATGCAGATACGTCTTTGTCTCATTCATCTGGTATAATCGGTATAAAAAATCCCTTTTCACTTTATTATGAAACCCGCCCAGATAAATACAAAAATCATCCTTATTATCATAATCATGAAATGTAGTCATATTCTCAATGGTAATAATACGGCTTCCAAGAACACATATTTCTTCGATTTCCTCAATGGAAACCGTCGATAGAGCTATATCACCCTTTAAGCAGGATAAATCAAGAATCTGCCCTGCCATCCTGATTACAGCGTTTCCTTTGATCATCACATAGGTCGGCGTCTTAACCATTCCGCATTCCTCAAATACGGTGTCCTTCTCTTCAAATTCTCCGAACTGATACAGGAAGGACTGTGTTTTACCCTGTATCTTTTCAAGATATTTCGAATCACCATACAGCTTAACTGACGCATCTCTTATAAAAGTTTCTGTCTGATTTTCTGTAACAAAGCTGATTGCTTTAAGAAGATTATTGAAGGCTTTCTTATCTTCTCCTTCATAAAACTCAATTTTTTTATTTGCTCTGATACGCTCTCTTTGTACCATGGCATAGTGATTCAGAATTGAGCTGTTCTTTACATCAGCCTCTTCCATACGATGTAAGAACCATTCATTTTTTTCAAGTTTTGGCTGCCTGTCCAACATTTTATAAATCATGTCAAGATTTTCTGGATTCAGGCGTATTCTTTTTATTACACCACTGCGTTCACGCTCTGCCGTAACAAGCTGCTCTTCTTCCATCTGCCTGACAGCTTCATTCAGCAAGTCAAATGTTTCAAAATCCGAATCGTCTTTATACTTTGGAAAAAGTTTTTCAGGGCATGCAGCAAAGGACTGACTTACCTTATTTGCTCCGGTAAAGCTCTTACTTTCCTCATACTTCATAACAAGGTTGTTAAGTATTTTTTTCGTAAAATTATCCATATCCCACCATCACTTTACTATCTGCATTTCAGCCATTCTGCCGTCCTATATTGCAAAAAATCTTATAAATCATATTCTTCAACGATACTGTGCTTATCCACTCGTATTGCCGTAAGTATTGTATTCACATATTCCCCGATTGTTTCAATCTTACTTGGCGGTGTTGCCATGATTACCTGAAGATCAAGACTGTTAAAGAACTGCATCATGGAGCTGATCCGGTCATCATCCATCTTATCAAAGGCCTCATCCAGCATCATAATTCGTATTGAATTTCCCAGACGGTACAGTTGATAAAAGGAAGCCGCAATAGCAACATAATACGGTACCTGTGTCTCACTGCCGCTCTTCTCTCCATAGATATCTGAGAATTTCTGCACCGTACCATTCTTCTTATGAATTTCTATATCGTAATCAAGATAAGAACGGTAATCCGTGTACTCCTCAATAATCTTCTGACCTTTATCATCTTTTGTAATCAGCTTATCGAACAGCTCCTCCATCTCTTCTTTATACTCAGCCTCAAAAGCTTCCGTCCAAAGATTGAAGCCCTCCTGATTATTCTCCGAAATGATCATCCGGTAAAGGCTTTCTTTTTTCTTATCGAACGTAATCAGAAAATGATAACTGTCATCTCCATAATAGATATCCTGCAGTGCTTTGTTCAGATTTTTAAATTCATTGCGTGCATTTTCAATGTTTTCCTTCATCTTTGCGAGGAAATCGCTTTTAAACACTTCCTCGCAGTCTTCCTTCGCCTTTTTCATCTGCTCTTCAAAGCGGATTAATTCAACGGCTTCTAACTGCTTTCTTGCATCGATGTATTCTCTCATTCCCTCTACACCACGAAGAAAATCCTGTTCGAACTTGTAGTTAAATGCGTCTTGTTTTTCCTTAAGTCCGCCATTTCCATTTAACAGTTCATCCCTTTCCCCTGAATATCTGGCTTTCCACGGAGAAAAATTTTCAAAAACAGCTTTTGCTGTCTTGGTCTTTCGGTTGCTGTTGTATTTATCCTGTGCAGTCAGTTTACATTGAACATCACCGTCTGCTCTTGCATTATGCGTGTCAATAACGACTCTGTAATCAGTTCGTCTTTTCTGCAGTTCTGCTTCCATTTGCTCCAACTGAGCTTTTAATCGCCCGATCTCCTTCCCAAGGGCAACACGGGTCTTATCATTTTCTTCCTTTTCTTTATTCACTTTTTCAAGTTTAATTGATAATTCCAGATACGTCGGGTCATTGTTCGCTTTTTTAAGGTCATCCGACAACTCTGCCATAATGTTGTCTGATTCCTTTACCATGAATGGTGCATTAATATAGGTCGCCATCAATTCCAGACTAACTTTATTATTCGCTTCCAGAATATCATTAAGGATCTGGCTGTCCTCACGCAATTGGTTACGCTGCAATGACTTTTGCTCCAGTTCTGTTCTTGCATTTACTAATTGAACTCTGTATGCGTTTTGTCCGATGTATGGATTTTTATAGGTTTCTTTGTCTAAGTTTCGCACAACAAATCCCTGATAAAGCATACCGTCAGCCGTTATGGCAATGGGATAGTTCTCTAATTCATAGATATTCGCACATCTTGTCACACGTCCCAGAACATAATTCGCATAGGCCTTTGCATAACGGTTATCACTGTGGACCACATAAGCAAGTGAGGTGTTATCTGCCGATGAATATTCCTGTATCTTACCAGTATTTACAATGCCTGCCGTATGAATTCTGTCTTTTCTGCTATGATAGACTTCTAATGCAACTTTATAATTTTGCGGCTCCACAATTAAATTGAATTTCTGGGTGTTAAAATACCCCTCCACTGCATTCTGCCATGTTTCATCCGTCACTTCCAAAAGTTCAGCAACAATGTATACCCTGCTATCGATTCCACGGTTCTTAAACTCTTTTTCTATGGCTTCCTTTAACTGAACTGTATACCATGGATACTGCAGATTCCTTTTTTCAAGACTTGAAATTCGTTGCTGCAGCTCTGTGATTTCATTTGTTACTGCTTCCATATCGACTTGATTCCTTGCTTTTTTGTCTCTGATTGCTTCTATTTCTTCTTTATGAGCAAGGTTCAACTTTTCAAATACATTTATTTTCTTCTTTCGTTCTATTGGCGCAAGTAAGTCATCAAATTCATCTTTTGTTATAAGCTGTATGTTCTGCTTTTCCAAAAGTCTTAGCAGATTCTTTAGGTTCGTATGTGCTGTCTGCAGTCTTTTTAGCTGTTCTTTTTGCTCCTGCCGCTTTCTGTCTGCTTCTTCTAGCTTTTTCTTTATACTTTCTGCCAGTTTTCCTGCTTCGTTGTTATGCATTGCCATGGTAAGTTCCATGCGATGCTCTTCAATGTCTGCAATTGCCTTACTTATTTCGATTTCTTTCTCTTCATTGCTCTCAATATAAAGGTTCTGTTTTCGAATCCCAGATTCCATCTCGGAAATATCTGTCTCAAGTGCTTCCATTTGCGCAAGCTCTAAAAGCAGCTCATTAACCAGTATAGCCTTATCCTTTTCCTGTATTGCCTGATACTTATCGACGATCTCAATCAGCAGCCCAAGCTTCTCCTTTGATTTGTTCATCAACTCTTCTAATTCGGAAAGTGTTTCTATGTTAACCCGTAAGCTCTCAACATCGATAGACTCTTCGGAAAGTACGAATTTATTGATAAAATCCTTCACATTATCCATAGGTTTAAAAGCCAGAGACTTCGGCAGAATGTCAAAGAACCTATCTTCAAGATTCCCCATTCTTCGTTTAAAACGATCTTTGGCTGCATTCTTCTGATCAATGAACGTTATCTTTTTCCCTTTGTTCTTAAATTCATTCTGAAGTGATGGACGGTTCCCATTTAAAAAAGACAGATTCTCAAATCTTCCCTCTTCGACGTACCATTTTGTAATGACACTGCTTTCTTCATCCTGCGATGTCATGTGTACACCAAGAATAAAATATTTATCTGTCTTTTCTTCATAAAATTCCAGAGCAACATTAGCAATTACTGCATTTTTTCTCAGATATGTTTCCCCTATATTCCCGATTTTACAGCGTACATAACCTCGCAGATTACGGCTTCCTTTTTCGTTTGCAGCTGTGTTGAACTTTCTGGTATTCGTCGTAAGAACCAGCTGAATAGCATCAAGAATTGTTGACTTTCCGGCTGTATTCTCCCCACTGACCAGCGTTGTTCCATTCAAGCCGATGGTTTCATTCTCAAAATAATGCCAGTTGATCAGCCGGATTCTTGTCATTATTTTATTCTGAGTCTTCTTCTGAATCTCCATCGCTGTCTCCCTTCGCATAATTTGATAGTCTGTCCTTACACTGTGTAAAGTACTCGTTGATATCATCAATCTGCATTGCAAGAATAACCGACGGATAAATAATGATTCTTGCGTCTGCCTGCGTCACATCGGATTCTATATTACTGACAAGATTATATCGTTTTAACAGGCTTATAATGCTTCGTTCCATTGTTTTATCAAGAACTGGTTTCGCTTTTATTTTTAACATTGCATATTTGTCTCTGATTTCCTCCATAAGGACTGTTACTTCTTCCGTAAATGTCCCAAGTTCTTTTCTTTTTTCTATATATAAAAGTCGTAAGATCAGCAGCATTATGCTTTCATACTTCGTCAGTTGTAAACGCCCGTTCCCAAATTGATTGACAAGACCGATCACGCCCTGATCTTCATTAATCAAAAGCCGGTACCCAAGTAACTCAAAATATGGGTCGAACAATGCTTTGTTCTGCACAACGAACATATAGTCTTTTCTTGTATCTTCCCGCTTTTTGATGAGAAAGCAATTATTCAGCAGCTTATTGGCCGCGATCCTGAATTTATCCTTCTGCACAACAGATTCGTTGAGTATATCAAACACGATAATCCCCCTTTATTTTCAAAATCTCAAAATCAGGAAACCGATATCCATTTACCTCTATCTGGTTCCGGCTTCTTTCGATTTTATAAGTATTCGCACGATGATTGCCATAAATTCCAATATAAATCAGCCGGATCAGATCCCTCTGGTCATTGAGTGGAAGTGCAGAAGCTTTCATCCTCTCACGATTCCCCAAGACCTCCATAACATACTGATTCACATTCTTTCTGGAAAACCTTGCCTGATTTTTTGATTTCATTGCTTCTTTATAAAGATTTCGCTCTTCTTCTGACATAACATTTCCATCGCTCATGTCATCCACAAGATTATCCTGTTTCTGTACCGGAATGGTTCGGAACGACTCAATATCCATGAACTGCTGCGGATAGATGTGAAAGAGCAACTGCAGTTCCTCTTCTGCATCCTCATAGATCCCTTTGTTATCTGCCTTGTTCAGTTCATCTGCCAGTATGCCAAGAATCTGTTGGATCTTGCCTTCCATGTTACTTCCGGTCGATAATAAGAATCTTGCCCGCATGACAGCATTTTTCATGTATCTTGAATGCTTGATGTCGATGTCTCTTATTATATCATCAAGTCTGTAAAAGGCAGTTTTCATATCCCTGATCATAGAAACAAGTTCATCATAAGCAGCCTCTTCGCTTTCTTCCTGCTCTACCTCCATGAACCCCGCAACTGCACGGTTCATAAGGTCCGGTGAAGACAGAAAATCTTCTAACTTCTCTATGATTGCACTTCGAAAATACGATATGTTCTCGCTGGTCTTCATACGCAGATATGCTTTTGATCCAATATTCTGATGATAAGTAAAGAACAGTTCCAGTACATCCGCCGCATCCATCTCATTGGTTTGCCTGTCCATATGACGTTTAATGCTGGAACTTAATTTTTTTAGTTCAGATACTAACCGGTTTGTGTTCTCTCTGGCCCCTTTCAGAATCAGTTCGTAGGGTTTTGAGTAAAGATCTTTGTTTTGAAGCGTCGCATGAATCTGAGAAATGATACCCTGATATTCCGCTTCATCCTGCTTTATTATTGCATTGAACGATTCTATGATTGGTATTGCATACTCAAACAATATAATATTGATCTGGTGGCTCTCCGCTGATTCATACTCAATCCAGCCGCATTCCCGCAAGACTCGTATAACTTCATTTGCCTTTCCTCTTGGATCTGTGATTAGTTGCTCGGAATCTTCCATGAACATTTCCACTTCGTCCTCAATAAAATAGGCCTCAAGAATGGAAACCACTATTTCGCGGTTCACACCATAAGAAATCTCCGGCTTAAAGGTGTTGAAGATAAGCTGGATGCAGTCAGCATATTCTTTTTTGTATTTACTTGTTAACGGCTTAAAAAATGCTTCCGGTAAGCTTTGGAATATATTCTGCATGTGACAAGACCCCTTCTGCTTTGCTTATTTGTACTCTCCTGGTGGATTAAGACACTATATTGAAGAATAATGTAGTTATATTTGATAGCTTCTACTGTTGTATGGAGCAAAGGTGAATCGAAAACTTCTACTTCCCTGAAAAATTCTTGGAAAGGGGCATTGCCACATCATCTTTTTTTGTATAATCGAAAGTGTAACATAGTGATTACTTGAAATTTGTGTATAAAAGAACTATCAATTATAGCCTCATTTGTATCTTCTCGCCATCCTCTGATTTTTCAATCCATCCTTTTGCGGCAGCGTACTTTATACCAGATTCAACTGATTTCTCAATAACATTTCCAATCCTTGAAAAGCCAAAAAGCTTACCAGTTTCTCTAACCAAATCATCTCTTGATAAGCTGCATTGATTCTCCATAATCTGATAAATAGCAATCGCAACCTCCTGTTCACATATATCGTCCATTGTACGTTTGTCTTCATCATTCGACACTCTGTAAGAAATATATGTATCTGGCTCCTGATTATCTCCCCAATAAAACTTTTTGCCTAATGTTACGGTAACCTTGCTATGTAGGGCACTTATCGCATCGTTAATAATTGAATCGACTTTACTTCCACTTCTTGAAATTCCCCAACATTCTAAAACTCGCTTTGATAAAAGATTATGACTGATAGGCGACTCTTGTTCAATTGTCTTCTTAATTACATTAATGATTTTAGGTCTGCTTGTTATCTGATAAAAATCCTCACTGGTTCCCAAACATCCTAATGAACATTTTAGATAATTCACTGCTCTATTATTCAGAATAATAGTATCTGCGATTTTCTCAAATTCAATTTCTCTTTTAATCGTCGTATCCTCAATCACTTTTTTATCTTCTTTATGCAAGATTGCATTTTTAATGGCAACGAGAAGCTTTTCTAATTCTTTATTTGGACTATCAAGCCAATCCATGGTCCAGATATGATAAATATTCCATCCTAAACCATTAAGAACACTAAGTTGCAATATGTTCCTATCTCTCGATGTGGAGTGGTAACGTTAAAGTAGATTCGTAAAACTCACCAAATATATGTTAAAATAAACATAGGAAGGTGAGAAAAATGCAATACGATAAAAATTTTAAAGAAGAGGCTGTAAAGCTTTCCGATGAAATTGGAATTAAAGCTG
>QKJQ01000009.1 GCA_003249225.1 Clostridia bacterium
TTTTATATGCATTAAAACTATGAATAATTTCAGGAATCATACTTATTCACCTCCCATTGCTGATTCAAGCATGCTTGGATCAAATTCAATAATGTTCAGAATGTCTTCTGCCGGTGTCCATGGAGCAAGGTACTGTCTGAATGTAATCTTACCGTCCAAGATGTCTGTTACTGTGTTTTCAGACGTAACGAAAGCGATTTTTGCCCCGGCACATTTACCCTGAGATGCCAGGCTATTTCCTCTGATATTCTCTGCGTCCACGATTGCTTCAATAAGCCTGAAATTTGATGGATCGTCTACTTTATCAGCGTAAACCACAATAAATGTATTTCTCCACCATGAAAAGAATCTACGGCATGGAATCCACCGGTCCTTTGGATCCGTATTTTCCGGATAACATGACATATTGTTTCCCCAAGCTCTCCACCCGGAGCTATTGATTGCTGTTACAATTCCGACCGCATTCAATATGTTTCCCTGCTGCTGATCAAGAATAACCTCTGTTCCGTCTGCAAGAACGGATGCACTTACTCCCAAAAGCTTATTTGATGGAGATAGCGAAGGTACCGCATCATTCTGCATATCCGTATACTGCATGAGGGCAGCATAAACAGCAGAATAATAGAACTGTTTTCCATCGTATACTACTTTGGGCCATAACAGAATTGCGTATTCACTCGATACTCCCATTGACACTTTGAAAGTCTCGCATGAATCATACTTTGTTGCTCCTGATGATGATGAATCAAGGTCGATTACGCATTCGCACCGGAACACTCCGTTAATATCATCACATTTTGCGATCATTGCCGCTGCAACGGTTTTGTTCTGACTCCATCCCGGTGCCAGAAGTGTTCCCGGTACAATACCGAATATAGGATATGTCTGCCTGATAAGTTCCAGTCCGGTTTCAATACCTGTTTCACTGTTTACAGCTCCAATAATGTCAGATGCCGTAACGAGCGATGCATCAATCGCATTTCCATTAACAGTGACTGACGACAGGCCTGATGTGTTTGCACTATCAAGCAAAGTGATCAGTACAAAGTGATCAGTACGTATCCATCGGTATCAAAAGCTACTGTATAATCAGTACCCTTTACCAGGGTTGTAGCGCTTGCAGTGATTACGAGTGATGAAAGCAAAATACCTGATACATCAAGAGTTCCCTGCTTGCTAACGATTGACACCGTTTTTTCTGTAATTGCTGCTTTATGTACAGCTGGATCGAGAACATTGCACATTACAACCGGCGCAACTCCAAATAATCTGAATGTCGCATCCATGCTCTGGCATAGTGAATATTTTTCATAATCCTCACTGTACCCCAGTGCTGCCTTTGCTTCATCAAAGGTATTAAACATAAACAGCTTGTTCGCCGCAGATGCAGGATCGCTTACAAGATTGATCGGTGCTGTACCGAAAATAATCTGCATTCCAGTTTTACTTACGCTAGGCTGTTCAATGCTGGTCGGGTTCTCTTTTACCCTTATTCCATGATTGTAGTCCATAGATTAATCTCCCTTCAAAATTTTAATTCTGTAACTAATTTATAATATGTATAGATCGCGCCCTGTTTCTGCCTGATCTGTTTCTGTGCATCTGGCAGCTCATCAACAGGAATAATCAGACCTTTTAGTATTGGTGTTTTATCTGCAACGTTCTGCAGCTTAACCGGAAGTCCATTACTAAAGACTGTATTTCTTTTTACGATTCCCTGCAGAGTCGGGCCTACATAAATTTTATTAGTGTTTTCAGTTGAAATAGCTTTTTCCTCTGCTATAGTTTCTGCTACCGCCACTGTTCCTGTCTGAGTTTCAGCTTCTTCAATTAGCAGGTCACCTGTATCTGATTTCTTTTTTCCGTTCAAAACTTGTCCTCCCTTCTCATTCCGCTTGTGATGAATTTCATTTCTACTGCTCCAAAATAATACGGATGCGTATCATCTTCTTGAAGCGCCCAGTTGAACTTATCTTCGTCATCTATCTTTGCAATGTGACAGTCTGCAAGAATTGGATTTGTGGCGAATCTTGCATAGATTTTATTGATGACATTCAAAACACCTTCATGCCCTTTAATTGATTCATTATCATCATAAATGCCTATCATCATTCGAGTTACTATTTCCTGCGTATCTCCGGCAGCTCCACCCTTTCCAGTACTCATGCTTGCAACAATAAAAGGATAAGGATCATCTTCCTGGTCTTGCTGCCTTATAGGCAGACTATGTTCAAATACATTCATCTTTTTATAGACTGTCATTTCCCATGGATCGACTTCAGGAGTCTTCTCAATTGAGTTCTCAAACAAGAGCTTTAATTCCTTGCAAAGGTCCTTTAATAAAAATAGTGGTGTCATAATCTACCCTCCAGTGCCTGATCCGTGTATACTTTTATCTTATCCTGTAAATACTTATAAACATCCGGCTGTATCTTTCCATAAACTCTGTTTTCATTACCAAGCATTACAGGGATCGATGGAGAATAGAGCACTCTTACCGGTAACCTTTTACTCCTAACTCTTTGTGCAATAGTGACATGACCGCTTTTAAACTTTACAATGAATGCCTTGATGTCACCCGTCTGTAAACCTTTCATCCTGCTTTTATTCAGTACTTTTGCTTTTACAATGCTTGGGCGGTCCTCTCCTGTGCTATAGCTCGCTGGCGAAACTTTAAAACTCTTCAACTCATTTGGATGTCCGGATGCAGTGATGACTGCTTCAAGATTACTATATGTAGCTTTCTTCATTCCCATGGCTTTATTAAAAGAGCCTTTTTTTATTGCGTATGTTTTCGTTGCTTCATCCTGCAGATTCTTTCTTGCATATTTTGCGGTGTCATTGATAGATCTCCGCAGAACTTCCTTGGTCGTTTTTTTACCAAGACTGTCAAGCATATGGTCAAGTGATTCTTTTTGAATATCAAATTCTATCAACTCTTAATCGCCTCCAGGGTAACGGAAAGGATGCCATCTTCGTTGATGGCATCCTTAACTTTGTACTTATCTTTTTCAATCTTTACCTGGCTATTGATCGCCGGCATCATCCCGAATTCGCTTTCACTGACATAAAGCATAATGCGTTTTTTGAAAATCCCGTCAATATCCTGCTTTGATGAATATCTTTTTTCTCTTTCGAGCTGCTCAATGTTGTCAATGATGGCTTTCATGCTCTTATCATTTATATTCATATTCTCAGCAAATTCAAGGTCATTCATAAACACATTTTTTATATCATTTTGAATTACATCCTTTAATGTCGGCATAATATACCTCCTAGCCTAAAAGCTTGATCAAACATTCCGTATCAGCTGATGCTGCCGCCAATACCGCCCAACCTGCAGGAGTATTATCTGTTGCAGTACCAGTGATAGCTGTCCCATTGTAATAAACAAGCTGGCCAGCAGTTAACGCTTCCGCTGCTTTTGCCATCTTGTACGCGCCTACGACCGATACAACTCCGGTCTCGCCAACGGCAATATCATCCGCAGCTACACCGATGCGGCTCCCAAGATCAATTACATCACCAAATGCAATTGCTTCAGATCCGCCATTCGTAAAATCAATATTATTACCTTCCTGCCAAAATGTTGCTTTCATATGTCCTTACCTCCTTATGCTATAGTTTCACCAAGGTTCTTATAGATACCTCGGAAATCAAGAACTGAAATTGCCCAGTCAAGGAAAATATCCCATGTAAATCCTAATGTTCCGGCACTCTCCATTCTTCTAATTGATGGAGTTTCCTGTCCATTCAGGTAGTCTACCTGAATACCCTTTGAGCTTGCCGAGTTTGGAGTCATAAACCATGGTACCTTATTTGCTCCAGCAAGAGCGTTAAGGATTGGCGACTGCACTGTCTTTAACGGATAATTGTACAATGGGTTCTTGTCGTTATTCGCTGATCCAGTGACCTGTGCTGATCCAAATAAAACTGCAAGATCAAACTCATAGCCAACACCCACGATGAGCTTGGAAGGTGTCATGTAAATAGGTTTTCCAAACGGATCCGTCTGTTTCTGCATCTGCAGGATCATTGCCTGTATTGTTGCCTGGCTTGGTGCCGCTCCGGTACCAGAAACTAAGTTCTTGTGGTCCGCATGGAAGAGTGTTTTTGCGTCGTAGATTGCTTTGTTTTCAAAGATCAACTTATAGCACTGTTCGTCAATGGTCTGCTTTGCACTTCTTGCGTACAGTCCAGGAATTTGTGTGATGAAGTCAATATCATCATTGATAAATGCCTGTCTTGTCATACTGAATTGTCTTCCATAAGTATCAAGTTTTCTGTTTGGCAGAACTTCGGTTGACGGTGTGTCTGCTTTAAGCTCTCCGTTTTCCGGAACTTTCAAGAAACTTCCTGCTCCTCCGATAACATACCGATGATCTGCTGTTGTCTTGAAATCTTTTAAACTTCCCTTTTCCGTCCATTCCTGGAATGTTGTCGGTACCTCATTATATACCTGTACAATGTTCTTTTCGATTGTCGCATCAAGAATTGCAGGGAATGCAGCTGTAGGATTGTAACTTCTTGATGCTTTTACGAGCAAATCATCCGGATTCATTCTGCGTAGTTCGGATTCATTTTCACCGTCTCTTACCATTGACTCAATCGCAAGTTCTCTGAGGCTCATACTTCTCAATTCTCTTGCACCTTCAGCAGGCTTTCCAACAATGACTCCTGCTCTCATTAAGAGCGCATCAGATGCAGCTGCCCTGAATTTATCTGATTCATCGCGTGTTACTGCCGCACCGATAGGAGCAGAATTTTGTCTCATACTGTTAAGAATTGCGGTACGAACTTCTTCAACGCTGTTTCCCCCAGATACATACTTTTCTGTATCAAATGAAAACTCACGTCCAAGCTGCATGATCTCATGCGTTCTTGTTCTTTCTGCCGCAAGTGCCCGCTGCGTATCTGTTTCTGATCCATTACTTTCCTTTGGCTCTCCGATGATTTCTGCAAGCAGATCAATTTCTCTTTGCAGGTTTTCGAACTCCTGTGTCTCTTCCTGTGTCAATTCTCTTGCTTCTCTCTTTGCAGTATTCACAAGCTCCTGCTGCCGAAGCATTTTCTTTTCTCTCATTTCCTTTGGATTCATTTCATACCTCCTGAAAAATTTTTATTTATTTGAATTTGTCGTTCATATAAACCTAAAGATCGTTTCTGCGAAACACCACCTTCATGTTCCCTTCCAACACCGACCGTTGGATCTGCAGGAATGCTAACGATAGAGATCTCAAACGGGGTCCATTTCCGTGCAATCTCTGCCGGGCCAGTAAACTTTCCATCTGACGATGTTTTATTGGCAGCTACCTCTTCCCAAGAATCGATGCTGTACATGATAGAAACGCCTTTTAAGGTACCACTTTTTACTTTCTGGTATATCTTTTCAGACTCTTCATCATCGTCAAATTCTACCTCTGCATTGCCTCTTTTATTCTCGATCCATGCCCTGTTCACCTTTCCGATAACATAATCACGGTTGTGATTAAAAAGCAGGCAACCTATTGAGTTTAATCTTGTAAGGTCGGCTGCTTCTTCGCTGTGATCAAGAATCTCAGTACCCCACCATCGTTCATACGGTTCCTCACTCGAAAAACTCAGAATGAATTTTCTTTCATTCCCTTCACCTTCCATGGCGCGGATTGATGCACTCAATGCTCTTGTTTCCTGATTAGTCCTGATTTGTTTGCTCTTTTCCGCTTCCGTAAAGTTCTTCTTTTGTCTTGCCAAATAATACACCTCCCATCTCCACGCCCCTTTCATGAGCATATTCTAATACTTCATTCATTTCATCGATCTGGTCCTTCCAATCGTGACCATTTTCAGCGGCGATCTGCTTAAATGTCTTCTGCCCAGTTTGCATTGCGATTCTGTTCGCGTTTGTTTCTTTTAATGGATCTATCCACTTTTTCGGGGCTTTGATCCACTGATGTTCGAAATATTCGTACTTCCTATCCCAGAAGTTCGGCATCTTAAACAATCCAGAAAGATATCCCGATATAACAAATGTTTCAAAGATTTCATCCATTATTTCCATCAAAAGCTCTATTTCATCAGCAAAGGTCAATTCATCTTCAATCATTGCCTGTCTGGCTGAGGAATAATTAGTTTCTGACATATCCCTTGCTGTTGCTTCATAACTTATTCCCTGTCCAGCTCCAACCAACCTTTGCTGCAATTTTATATAGCCCGTAGCATCACCTGACTGCCCCGGTGGATTTACTACCTGGATTTCATCACCAGCATTCAGTTCCTTGATCATTCCAGGAGTAATTGTCTTTCCTTCATAATCAAGTTTTCCATTGACTGT
>QKJQ01000008.1 GCA_003249225.1 Clostridia bacterium
GATCCGAGGGACCCGTTTACGGGTAGCAAGTAAACCAACGCATGGCTGGCAGGCCAACTTATAAGCACACTTGTGTGCAGCTAGTAGTATTAGGGCTATGCCCGAAAATGAAATACCACCCGCTATGCGGGTGGATAATTATTTCATGATTAGGAAGAGAAGCTCATTCAGATTTGACAGACAAAAAACAGGTTTAGCAAAAAGCAGCTTTAACTACGCGGAATGGAGGAAATTATGAAGTTTCAGGAAGTTAGTAATAATCTAGAAGAAGTGATAGGGTTTATACACTCAAAAGAACTGAATGCCTTGGCAAAAGAAAAAATCACGAAAGACACGATTGATTATTTTGATAATTATGTAAGTCCGGGGTGGTTAAAATATCGTAAATCAGTATCGACAAATTCGGCGGTTGTTGAATGGTCGGATCATGATAACATATGTGAGGGACTTTATGGGGAAGAATTTATTGACTGTCTCGGTGGGTTTGGAATCTATACCTGTGGTCACCGTAATACAGAAATAATGGATACTGTAAAGGCACAGCTGGATCATCAGGCACTTCATTCACAGGAACTGCTCGATCCATTACGCGGATACCTAGCAAAAGCGGTTGCGGACATCACCCCCGGTGATCTGCAATATTGTTTCTTTACCAACGGAGGCGCAGAAGCGGTTGAGATGGCATTAAAACTAGCACGTATTGCTACAGGAGGAAGATGGTATATTTCAACCGTTGGTGCTTTCCATGGAAAAACAATGGGTGCAATTTCAATGGGAGGTAAATACACATACCGTGTACCGTATACACCAATGGTACAACAGGTTCAGCATGTGGAGTACGGGAATGCCGCGGATGCCAGAAAAGCAATCAGAAATCTGGTGGCTGTAGGTGAAAAAGTGGCCGCAGTAATTGTTGAACCGATTCAGGGAGAAGCAGGTGTTATTATTCCACCAAAAGGATACTTAAAAGAACTTCGTGAAATCTGTGATGAATATGGTGTTGCTTTAATATTTGACGAGATTCAATGCGGAATGGGAAGAACCGGTACCATGTGGCGATGTGAAGCAGAAGAGGTCGTTCCTGATATACTGACGTATGGAAAAGCATTCGGCGGTGGAATAATGCCGATCACAGGAATAATCTGCAGACCGCATATGTGGACACAGGAACTTGTAGATAATCCATGGTTATTGGGTTCTCCGACATTTGGCGGGAATCCTGTGTGCTGTTCCGCTGCGATTGCAACAATCAAATACATGATCGATAATGACATACCGGGACAGTGTGCAGCCAAAGGAGTTATGTTGAAATCAGGACTTGAAAGCTTAATGGAAAAGCATCCTGATATAATAAAAGCAGTTCGTGGTATTGGACTAATGCTTGCTGTTGAGTTTTCTTCTTCAGAAATTGGATACAGCGTGGCAAAGGGACTTTTTGCACGAGGTGTTATGACTGCTGGAACATTAGTAAATGCGCAATGTATTCGGTTTGAACCGGCGGCAGTTATAACAGATGATCAAATCAAGGCTGTAATCGAAAGAATGGATGCAGCAATAATTGATACGAGAAAAGAGTTTTTTTGATAAATCAAGATTCCGTTTGGGTTGTAAAACTCATTCCTATAATAAAAAATCGCTGACAGCTCTGTGCTGCAGCGATTTTTTTATAACAGTATAATGATTTGTGATTGACAGCACGGGTACACAGAATGTGTAGCTGAATAATTTCGCTTTTTCACTTTACAAAGCAGGGGGATTTGTATATTATTATAAATAGCACAAAACATAAGAGGAGGTAAGCCATGAGCTTTTTTAAGGATTTCAAAGAGGATACACAGAACGAAGAAAATCTGGCGACGCTCGTAAACCCAGAAGTCGAAGAGGTAAGTGACGAATTAGAAGCAGTTCAGGAAATCGAAGATGTTGACAAAGCAGAAGAGACATCACTCGATGACTTTGAATCAGAAAATCTGGATGAGGAATTATTGGGGATGCTTATTGAGAATGGTGTTGAAGAAAAGAGCGAAAAGAAAGAAGAACGAACATTATCGAAACCAGTTCTTACACAGGAAGATAAAGAAGCTGTCACTGTAATTACAAAAGGTACAACAATCAACGGAAGTATTATATCAGATTGCTCGCTTGATGTTATGGGAACAATCAACGGAGATATTGAGTGCCTTGGAAAATTATCTATTTCAGGCAGAGTTACAGGAGCATCTATGGCTTCTGAAATTTATGTAAGCACAGATCGGCTGGAAGGTAATCTGAATAGTGAGGGTAGTGTAAAAATCAGTCTGGGAACTGTAATAATTGGGGATGTATCGGGAACCTCTGCTGTTATTGCTGGTGCTGTAAAAGGTGAAGTGGATATCAATGGACCGGTTGTTATTGATTCAACGGCAATTATTAAAGGAAATGTAAAAGCAAAATCCGTACAGATGAACAATGGCGCTGTATTAGAAGGTTTCTGCTCATTAACATATGCTTCGGTAGACATTGATAACGTATTCGAATAAATCAATCAAAAAGCGATTACGTAAAAGAATAGAATATTTCATTTGCAAACAGGTCTGATCTGCATTTATTGTCCGATCAGGCTTGATATGCGCTGAAAACGGTGCAGAAATGGGGAAAACATGAGTAACTATAAAAGAATATTATTAAAGTTAAGCGGAGAAGCCCTGGCTGGTGAAAAAAAGACCGGCTTTGATGAGGCTACCTGTATTATGGTGGCAGAACAGGTAAAATCTCTGATAGAAAAGGGGATTGAAGTCGCTGTTGTGATTGGCGGCGGGAATTTCTGGAGAGGAAGAAGCAGTGAGACGATAGACAGAACGAAAGCGGACCAGATCGGTATGCTTGCAACTGTTATGAACTGTATTTATGTTTCCGAGATTTTTCGTTTTGTTGGTATGAAAACAAAGATTTTTTCACCATTTTCATGCGGCAGTATGACAGAGCTTTTTTCAAAAGATGCTGCAATGGCAGGATTTGCAGAAGGAAGCGTCATATTCTTAGCCGGTGGTATTGGTCATCCATATTTTTCTACGGATACAACCACAGCGTTGCGGGCGATTGAGTTGGAAGCTGATATTATCATGATGGCCAGAGCAGTGGATGGAGTTTATGACAGTGATCCGAATGTTAATCCGGCAGCTGTTAAATATGACCGCGTTACTTATCAGGTACTTTTAGATCAGGGACTTGCCATTTTAGACATGACAGCAACTGTTATGTGTATGCAGAATAATATTCCTTTAATGGTATTTTCACTGAATGAAGAGAACAGCATTACAAAAAATATGTTTAGTGAGTGTACAGGTACTATTGTAACTGTTTCATAAAGCTGTTATATAAATGGAGGATATGATATGAATGAAAAAGTGAAACCGTATGAAGAAAAAATGAAAAAAACAATTGCTACACTGGTTGAGGAATATGCGTCCATTCGTGCAGGCAGAGCTAATCCACATCTGCTTGATAAGTTAAAAGTAGATTACTATGGACAGCCTTCACCACTGCAGGCAGTTGCTAATATTTCTGTTCCGGAAGCAAGAGTTATACAGATTCAGCCATGGGAGTCCAGTCTTATCAAAGACATCGAAAAGGTAATATTAGCATCGGATCTAGGACTTACTCCTGGCAATGATGGCAAAGTAATTCGTCTTGTGTTTCCAGAACTCACAGAGGACCGCAGAAAAGAGCTTGTAAAAGATATTAAGAAGAAGGCAGAAAATGCAAAGATTGCTGTTCGTAACGTTCGTCGTGATGCCAATGATGCAATAAAGAAACTTGGAAAATCGAACGAGCTTTCTGAAGATTCTGTTGCAGAGATAGAAGAAGAAATTCAAAAAATCACAGATAAGTTTGTGACCGAGATTGATAAGTTAGCAGATGAAAAAGCAAAAGAAATTCTTACTGTATAACTTTTGCAGAGATAAAAAGTATGATACAATGGGACGTAGGAAAGGCTCTTAAGTCTTACGTTCCATTTGTTATAGTTGAAAGTAAATCACAGAGAGGATAGAATTTATGGATAAAAGTAATGTTCCGGAACATATTGCCATCATTATGGATGGGAATGGACGCTGGGCGAAGAAGAAACATATGCCCAGAAATTATGGACATTCACAGGGAAGCAAGACATTAGAGCGGGTATGCGAAGATGCTTATAATATGGGGGTTAAGTATGTAACGGTCTATGCTTTTTCCACAGAGAACTGGTCAAGATCAGAAGAAGAAGTTAACGGACTTATGAGTTTACTTCGCGTATATATGAAGGATGCCATAAAAAAAAGCAAGAAAAATAATATGCGTGTGCGTATCATTGGTGATATAACCAGATTGGCACCGGATCTGCAGGAAAGTATACGAACGCTGGAAGAAGCTTCGAAAGATTACACCGGACTTCAGTTTCAGGTCGCACTTAATTACGGTGGACGTGATGAAATAATACGAACTGTAAAAAAACTATCCTCCAAGGTGAAAGAAGGAACACTTTCGGTAGAGAATATAACAGAAGAAATGTTTTCTGATAATCTGGACACAAAGGGTATTCCGGATCCTGATCTGCTGATTCGGACAAGTGCGGAACAGCGTATTTCAAATTTTATGTTATGGCAGCTTTCCTATACTGAGTTATATTTTCCGGAAGTCTTATGGCCTGATTTTTCAAAAAAAGATCTGGAAGATGCAATTGCGTATTATAATAAAAGGGAAAGAAGATATGGAGGCGTTTGATGTTCTGGATTCGTTTGCGTAGTTCTGTTATTTTAATGGTAATTGCAATAGCTTCCATATTGCTTGGAGGGCCGGTTTTATTTTGTGTTATAACCGCAATTGCATTAATTGGACTAATGGAGCTATATCGTATTTTTCAGGTAAATAAATCTTTATCTGGTGCTGTAGGATACACAGCAGCAATAATTTATTTACTGTTTGTGTTTTTTGAAAAAGAAGAATATATCACATTATTGATGTTAGGATTTTTACTGGTATTGATGGCAGTTTTTGTGTTCACATTTCCAAAGAATGATATAAAGCAGGTCGCTATTGTGTTTTTTGGCTTATTCTATGTCGTAATTATGCTATCTTGTATATACAAAGTCCGAATCATGGAGAATGGAAGTTTTCTTGTCTGGCTGATCTTTATCGGTGCATGGGGCTCTGATACCTGTGCCTATCTTGTCGGAATTACGATTGGAAAACATAAGATTGCACCGGTGCTTAGTCCTAATAAATCACTGGAGGGATGCATAGGTGGTGTTGTAGGGGCTGCTTTGATCGGCTTTCTTTATGCAACTATTTTTAAAGAAAACCTCTTAAGCATTCATAATCCACAGTTCATCTTTGCAATTACTGGAGCGGCTGGGTCAGTGCTTTCACAGATTGGTGATCTTGCAGCTTCTGGTATAAAACGTCAATATTCAATAAAGGATTACGGTAAGTTAATTCCGGGACACGGCGGTATTCTTGATCGTTTCGACAGCATTATTTTTACAGCTCCGATATGTTTTGCTTTATTATCTTTATTAAAATAGACAGGATGGCATGTTTATGAAAACGATAGCAGTAATTGGATCAACCGGATCGATCGGAACACAGACTCTTGAAATTGTAAGAGAACAGAAAGACTTAAAAGTTGTTGCATTAAGTGCCGGAAAAAATATTGATCTGCTCGAACAGCAGATTCGTGAATTTGAACCAAAGATTGCAAGTGTATCCTCTGAACAGGATGCGAAAGAATTATATTCACGCATAGGGTCTGGGAAGACGGAAATCGTCTTTGGAATGGATGGTCTGATTGCCTGTTCGACCTATCCGGATGTTGAAATCGCCGTTATGGCTGTTGTCGGCATGATTGGAATTAGACCAGTGATTGAAGCAATAAAAGCCGGTAAAGAAATAGCACTTGCCAATAAAGAAACGCTTGTTACAGCAGGGCATATCATCATGCCGCTTGCGGCGAAGAATAAGGTACGGATTCTGCCGGTCGATAGTGAGCATTCTGCCATATTCCAGTGTTTGCAGGGGAATCAGGGCTCTGCGGTTGAAAAGATCATTCTGACAGCTTCCGGTGGACCGTTCCGCGGAAAAAAGAAAGAAGACCTGATAAATGTAACTGCCAGTGATGCATTAAAACATCCGAACTGGTCCATGGGAAATAAAATCACGATCGATTCATCGACGATGGTAAACAAAGGACTTGAAGTCATTGAAGCCAGTTGGCTTTTTACTATGGAGCCGGATAAAATTGAAGTGGTCATACAGCCACAAAGCATAATTCACTCTGCGGTTCAGTATGAAGATGGCGGTATAATGGCTCAGCTGGGAGTACCGGATATGAAACTTCCAATCCAATATGCGTTGTACTATCCAATTAGAAGAAAGCTTTCCATGAAACGGGTCAATTTCTTTGAACTTGGAACACTGCAGTTCGAAAGACCGGATTTGGAGACATTTAGAGGGCTGGCACTTGCTTTTGAATCCATAAAAGCCGGAGGAAGCCTGCCGACTGTATACAACGCGGCAAATGAGTATGCGGTGGCTAAATTTCTTGCGAATCAGATTAAGTTCCTGCAGATTGCGGAGTTTATCGAAAGAGCAATGGATCGACACACGTTGATCAAGGAACCAGACCTTGAATCGATTCTTGAAACAGAAGAGAGAACCTATCAATATCTCGATTCAATTATATAAATGTATCAAGAAAGCAATATGAATCAATAATGTTGAATTTTTATTGTTGGTATGAAAAGACAAACAGGTCTGTATCGAAAATGTTGGTATGAAAAGACAAACAGATCTGTATTGAAAATGTTGGTGTGAAAAAACAAACAGTTCTGTATTGAAAATGTTGGTGTGAAAAGACAAATAGGTCCAATTAAAAAAGTTGACATGAACCAGACGAACAAGCTTGGATTATACTAATTGGTTCAAGCAGAGAATGTTGTTAGATGGCTAATTGACGCAGGTCAGTTTAAGCGGGATGAACGAAAGGGAATACTATATGGTTAACATAATTATTGCGTTATTGATTTTTGGACTAGTTGTGACCGTACATGAACTTGGACATTTTATATTTGCTAAAAGAAATGGAATTACGGTTAATGAATTTTCAATAGGAATGGGACCAAGGATTTTCAGCAGAGAAATAAGAGGCACCAGATACTCGTTAAAAGCATTTCCCATTGGTGGTTCCTGTGCTATGGGAGAAGATGAAGTAGTTGGTGTAGAAGATGTTCATGCATTCAATAATAAGAATGTATGGGTGCGGATCTCAGTTATCTTTGGCGGACCATTCTTTAATTTTGTCCTGGCTTATATTCTATCGGTAGTTGTGATTGGTATTGTAGGATATGATCCGGCTGTAGTAACGTCAGTTGACAGCGGACAGCCTGTGGCAGAAGCAGGATTAGAGACGGGTGATTTACTTAAGTCAATAAATGGGGAGAAGATTTCCATTGGTCGTGAAGCGGCTATGTATTTTGAATATGCGCAGCTTGATGGTTCTGCAATTACTATAGAATACGAACGTGACGGAGAGGATTACGAGATATCCTATATTCCTGATTATATAAAAAATTATCTGCTTGGCTTTACCTATATGGGGGATTCTACTAATTCACCGGTTGCAATCAGTGAAATATCTGAGGGCTATCCGATGGCATCTGCCGGTGTTGAAGCAGGAGATCTGATTCTGGAAGTCAATGGTACCACAGTAAAGGATGGAGCTGAATTATCGGATTACTTCAATCAGAATCCACTTACAGAAGAACCAATTGAACTGACTTACAGTCATGAAGGTATCGAATCGACGGTTACAATTACACCTCAGTTTTCGTCGGAAGGATATAGCATAGGATTTACCTATAATGCGAATGGCAGAGTCAAGACCGATGTACTCGGCGTGCTTAAGTATAGCTTTATCGAGGTCAAATACTGGATCGTGTCAACGGTGAAAGGGATTGGCTGGCTTATCATCGGAAAATTATCGGTCGACAATCTTGGCGGACCGGTGCGCATTGTCAGTGAAATCGGCCGGGTTGTTGATGCCAGCAAAAGCGATGGCCTTTTGTATGTCGTCCTGAATCTGATCAACTGGTGTATACTTTTAAGTGCCAACCTGGGAGTTATGAACCTTCTGCCGCTTCCCGCACTGGATGGAGGCCGGCTAATGTTTTTGTTCCTTGAAGTGTTACGAGGAAAGCCGATCGACCGTGAGAAAGAGGGAATGGTTCATCTTGTCGGCATCATTTTACTTATGATCTTAATGGTTGTGGTATTCTTCAATGATATACGTAATATATTCTTTTAAAGCGAGGTGTTCATTATGCATCGTGAAAATACAAAAGTCATATCCATTGGTAAACATGTGATCGGAGGCGGCAATCCGGTTTTAATCCAGTCTATGACGAATACAAAAACAGAAGACATTAAAGCAACCGTGGAGCAGATCTTACAGCTTGAAGAAGCTGGCTGTGAGATCATCCGTTGTGCAGCTCCGACGATGGAAGCGGCTCTTGCACTGGGAGAGATTAAAAAATACATTCATATTCCGCTTGTTGCTGATATTCATTTTGATTATCGTCTGGCTATTGCAGCAATGGAAGCAGGAGCAGACAAGATCCGTATTAATCCGGGTAATATTGGAGCAAAAGAACGGGTAAAGGCTGTT
The DNA here is from genome assembly GCA_003249225.1 of Clostridia bacterium. GTDB lineage: Bacteria > Bacillota > Clostridia > Lachnospirales > Lachnospiraceae > SZUA-448. The sequence continues at coordinate 8,681 of QKJQ01000008.1, forward strand.
GTTGATACGGCAAAAGAACGTAATATTCCAATTCGTGTCGGTGTGAACAGCGGTTCGCTAGAAAAGGAAATCCTTGAAAAATATAATGGTGTTACGGCAGAAGGTATTGTTGAAAGCGCTTTGGATAAAGTTGCAATGATTGAAGAGTTTGGTTATGATAACATTGTGATCAGTATTAAATCCACAAATGTGCCGATGACGATCAAGGCACATGAGTTAATTGCAGAAAAGACTAGATATCCACTGCATATCGGGATAACAGAATCTGGTATCAGCCGGGTCGGCATCATTAAATCCTCAGTCGGAATCGGATGCTTATTAAACAAAGGAATCGGTGATACAATACGTGTTTCCCTCACAGATGATCCGGTACGGGAAGTGGAGACGGCAAAGGTCATATTGCAGACACTCGGTCTTCGAAAAGGTGGGATTGAAGTCATTTCCTGTCCGACCTGCGGAAGAACGAAAATCGATCTGATCGGTCTTGCCAATCAGGTATCTGATCTGGTCAAAGAATATGAATATGATATAAAAGTAGCGGTTATGGGATGTGCCGTAAATGGTCCAGGAGAAGCAAAAGAAGCAGATCTTGGAATTGCAGGCGGAGATGGCGTGGGCTTGATCTTTAAAAAAGGAGAGATCTTACGTAAAGTCCCGGAAGAACAGTTACTTATGGAGTTAAAAAAGGAGTTGGATTCATATGAAATTTCTTGAAGTGTTTCATCAGTTGAATCTGGAAAGTGATCTGAAGGAACTATTCGAGGAAGTAACCATAGAGAAAGTTACGGCATCGGTTAAAACAGGGGATAGTGAAATTCATACGATCAGTCCCAGAATACTTGATATCAGACACATCAGGGCTATGGAACGGCAACTGCAAAAACAAATTTTTGCGCATACGAACAGTCTGGTGAGAATAAACGATCATTATGTTCTGACCAGGCAATATACCCCGGAGAATCTCTGGGAGATCTATAGAGAAAGTTTTCTGCAGGAACTTTCAGAAAAAGGGCAGCGTATACGCAGTGTTGTATATACTGCTGATTTGTCGTTCAATGAAGAAGAAGTAACGCTGCGCTTAATGGATAATTTTCTTAACAAAGATGCAGAAAGTATAATTAAGAAATATCTCCAGTCTACATATCTGGAGCGTTTTGGTATGAATATAATTATCAAAACAGAGTATATCCCAATGGAAATGAAACAGGAAGTAGATACCGATCTGGAACTAGACAAAGATTCTTATTCTTCCTATGAGGAATACAACGATTACGAAGCGGTCTATCAGGATGGGAATGGGGTATCGTTTGGCTTTGAGGAATCTGATTCAGAGGTTAGTGCAGAGTCGAAGGATCAGAACGATACCGTTCATTCCGGTGTGAATCAGGAATCGTCTAAGAACATGAATACAATTGGGAATCGTAGTACAATGGAAACAGGTGCTGGTAAACCAGGTAGTACAATGACAGATGTTCATACCGGTACATCATCTGGCAAATCAGCAGAAGAGCAAAAACCTGCAACAAAAAGTAAATCCAAAGCATATGAAAAAGGACGATTTGGCAAGAAAAAACTTCCGGATGATCCGGATCTTCTTTTTGGACGTCCTTTTGAAGGTGATGTACAGGATATGAAAGAAGTACAGGATGAAATCGGGGAAGTTGTCTTACGGGGAAGAATCCTGCGATGGGAAGAGCGTGAACTTCGAAATGAAAAATTTCTGGTGACATTTACGGTGACTGATTATACGGACACCATTTCTGCTAAAATATTTGCCAAAGCTGAGCAGATGGATGAAGTCCATGAAGCTATCCAGACGAATAAATTTATTAAGTTTAAAGGTTATGCACAGTTTGATACCTATGAGAAGGAAGTGACGATCGGGTCCATCGTCGGAATAAAAAGGATTCCTGATTTTACCACAAAAAGAAAAGATACTTCTGTGATGAAGCGTGTCGAGCTGCATGCGCATACCACCATGAGTGATATGGATTCTGTTGTCAGTCCAAAAACACTGGTCAAGACGGCATTTGACTGGGGACACAGAGCTGTTGCGATTACAGACCATGGTGTGGTTCAGGCGTTTACCGAAGCGAACCATGCACTGAATAAAAAGGATTATGCAGATGACCCGGTTGCGATGGAACACTACAAGGAATTTAAGATCATCTACGGTGTGGAAGCGTATCTTGTAGATGATGTAAAAGATATCGTAGTAAACTCGAAAGAGCAGTCCTTGCAAAATGATTATGTCGTATTTGACATTGAGACAACGGGTCTGCATGTGAATAAGGACAAGATTACAGAAATTGGAGCAGTCAAGATCAGCAACGGACAGATTGTTGACAGATTTTCAACGTTTGTTAATCCTGAGATGCCAATTCCGTTCGAGAATACAAAGCTGACCGGTATAACCGATGACATGGTCATTGATTCGCCGACCATTGAGAGCATTTTGCCTCAATTTCTTGCATTTTGCGAGGGGTGTATTCTGGTCGCACACAATGCACAGTTTGATGTTGGATTTATTGAGAGTGATGCTGCGCAGCTTACATTACCCTTTGACATGACTTCGGTCGACACCGTGGGTCTTGCAAGATTGCTGATGCCAGGGCTTGCCGCCTATAAGCTCAATTTTGTAGCGAAGCAGCTGGGCATTCCACTGGAAGGTCATCACCGGGCGGTCAATGATGCTGAGTGTACCGCTGGCATTTACCTGAAATTCCTTGAGATGATGGAAGAAAAGGAAATAAAGAATCTGTCGGAGATCAATTCCATGGGAAGGCTTTCTGATAAGGTCATCAAAACAATGCCGATGTATCATGCTGTTATTTTGTGTCAGAATGATATAGGACGTGTAAATCTGTACCGACTTATATCGTATTCTCATATTGATTATTACCAGAAGCGTCCAAGAATCCCGAAAAGCGTTTACATGAAATACAGTGAGGGGCTGCTTATTGGGTCCGCCTGTGAAGCAGGAGAGCTGTACCAGGCCTATCTGAATAACCGTTCTCAGAACGAAATCGTACGCCTTGCAAAATTCTATGATTACTATGAGATCCAGCCGCTTGGAAACAACGCGTTCATGCTGGAAAGTGATAAGTACACTGTGAATACAAGGGAAGATCTGATCGAGATCAATAAAAAGATCGTACAGCTTGGTGAGACCTACAACAAACCTGTTGTAGCGACCTGTGATGTCCATTTCTTAAATCCGGAGGATGAGATATACCGAAGGATCATTATGGCAGGAAAAGGCTTCAAAGACGCCGATGATCAGGCACCATTGTTCCTTCGGACAACCGAAGAAATGCTGGAAGAGTTCGCTTACCTTGGAAAAGAAAAAGCAGAAGAAGTCGTTATTACAAACACGAACCTGATTGCGGACCGAATTGAAAAGATATCCCCGGTGCGTCCGGATAAGTGTCCGCCGGTCATCGAAGATTCTGATAAAACACTTCGTCAGATCTGTTATGACAAAGCACACAGCATGTATGGCCAGGAGCTTCCGACCATCGTGTCGGAACGGTTGGAGCATGAGCTTAACTCCATTATTACCAATGGATTTGCTGTTATGTATATTATAGCACAGAAGCTTGTTTGGAAGTCGAACGAAGATGGTTATCTGGTTGGTTCCCGTGGCTCCGTTGGCTCCTCCTTTGTAGCGACCATGGCCGGAATTACAGAGGTAAATCCGCTTCCGCCGCATTATTACTGTGACAGCTGCTTTTACAATGACTTCACTTCCGAGGTCGTAAAAGAAAATGCTGCCAATTCAGGCTTTGACCTTCCGGATGCCGTATGTCCCGTCTGTGGGAAACCATTGAAAAAGGATGGGAATAACATTCCTTTTGAGACCTTCCTTGGATTTAACGGAGATAAGGAGCCGGATATCGATCTGAACTTTTCCGGTGAATACCAGAGCAAAGCGCATGATTATACCGAAGTCATCTTTGGCGAAGGACATACTTTCCGTGCCGGGACCATTGGTACACTGGCGGAGAAGACCGCCTATGGGTATGCGATAAAATACTTCGAAGAGAGAGGTATTCATAAGCGCAGAGCGGAGATGGAACGTATCGCGCAAGGCTGTGAAGGCGTTCGAAGGACATCCGGACAGCATCCCGGCGGAATTATTGTTCTTCCGCATGGGGAAGAGATCTATTCCTTTACGCCGGTTCAGCGACCAGCAAATGATATGACAACAAAGACGGTGACAACACACTTTGATTATCACTCCATTGACCACAACCTGCTTAAACTTGACATACTAGGACACGATGATCCGACGATGATCCGTATGCTGGAGGACATCACAGGAGTTCATGCACAGGATATTCCGATGGACGATAAAAAAGTACTTTCGCTGTTCGAGAGTACAGAAGCTCTGGGCATCCGTCCGGAAGATATTGATGGCTGCGACCTTGGAAGTCTTGGTATTCCAGAGCTTGGAACGGATTTTGTTATTCAGATGTTAAAGGATACAAAGCCAAAGACATTCTCCGACATGATCCGTATATCGGGTCTGTCGCATGGTACCGATGTCTGGCTTAACAATACGCAGACACTGATTGCGGAGAAGAAGTGTACACTGGCTACAGCAATCTGTACCCGAGATGATATCATGACGTACCTGATTTCCATGGGAGTTGAAAGTGGGCTTTCCTTTAAGATCATGGAAAGTGTACGTAAGGGTAAGAGTCTGACGCCCGAATGGGAAGCAGAGATGTCAAAACACAATGTTCCGGACTGGTACCTGTGGTCCTGTAAGCAGATCAAGTACATGTTCCCCAAAGCCCATGCCTGTGCCTATGTCATGATGGCGTTTCGTATCGCTTACTTTAAAGTATACTATCCACTGGCTTACTATGCTGCGTATTTTGGAATTCGTGCCACGGCAATGAATTATAAGCTCATGTGCCGGGGAAAAGACATTTTACTTCGAGAGATGCAGCAGCTAAAGAGCAGAGATGGTTCAAAAGATCCGGCGGTTAAGCTGTCCAACAAAGAAGAGGATGTCTTAAAAGATATGAAGAATGTGCTTGAAATGTATGCCCGTGGCTTTGAGTTCATGCCAATCGATATCTATAAGGCAAAGGCGAAGGAATATCAGGTCATAGACGGTAAAATAATGCCATCCCTCTGCAGCATTGACGGTCTCGGTGAAAAAGCAGCAGATCAGATCGTTCAGGGGGCAGCAAAGGGTAAGTTCCTTTCAAAGAATGATTTCAAGACCAGATGTAAGGTGAGTACGACCGTAGCTGACACAATGGGTGAGATGGGGCTTCTCGGAGATATTCCGGAATCTGATCAGATGTCATTGTTCGACATGATGGGACAGATGTAAGATGTAAGGAAATTGCCATTGTATGCAGATTTTCAAGCGCTCAGGCTTTTGCCTGTTAGCATAATCTTAAATTGCGTTTATTTTTTCAAAAAATGCTTGCAATTTATCGTTGCATAGTGTATTATTGCTTATGCAGCAAGGCTCGTTGGTCAAGCGGTTAAGACGCCGCCCTCTCACGGCGGAAACAGGGGTTCGATTCCCCTACGAGCTGTTTCATAGTGAGATAAAAAGACTTTCCGTTTGGAAAGTCTTTTTTTAATGTTTTGTATTTGGTATTCTTCAAAAGGTTAATTCGTAAAATCCTGCGTCCAATAGTATCTGCCGTTTTTATAATAACATCCGATTCCCACATGGTTGAAATTTTCACTTAAAATATTTTCCTTGTGGCCTTCTGAACTCATCCAGGAATCCATAACAGCTTCCGGGGTGCTTTGTCCGTAAGCAATGTTTTCACCGGCATAAGAATACGAGATACCATATTCTTTGAATATTGTAAAGCAGGTTGTTCCATCCGGACGTGTATGTGAAAAATAATCTGAGATTTCTATTGCACGAGCAGTGGCTGCTTTTGAAAGATTGCTGGTGAGTGTTAAGGCTTCAAGCCCAACGGCAGCCCTTTCAGCGTTCATAAGCGCAAGAACCTCGTTAGTATAATCTGAATTGGTTTCAGTGGAAACAGGTGTTGGGGTTATTTCTGTTTGATTGCCAAGAACTTCAAGATTTAATCGTTCACTTTCTCCCAGTAAGATGCTTATCATATTGTTTGCGGTGGAAAGAGTCACTTTATCAAGAACACCAACGGTTAATTCGAGAGGATTGTAGGCGATGGTTATATCTGGCATAAGTCCAGCATTGATTGCTTTTGCAACATAGAGACCTCTTGCATAGCTCACGGTATCGATATCTGTTATTTCTGATCGGGTCTGAAGGGCCGCACTTTTTTTCCATGAATTATGATTGCGATAATAATCAGCCCGAACAAGCAGGATTGCCATATCTGTTTTTGTTAATTTCCATGAATAGTTCGAAAAGGTCTTGCTTTTTAGTAATCCATAAGATTTTGCCTGTTCAATATAATTATCATCATTGTAAGCTACATTGCATGCAGTCAGAACCATTTTAATAAAAGTCTCTCTGGTGCAGTATGACTCAGCATGTACAGCGGAGACAGAAACAGAAGCTGTCATTATCATGAACAGCAACGCGATCGTTAAAATTTTTTTCAAAAAAGATCCTCCCTAGTTCCTTTTAATTTACTAATACTATATAAGAAATTCATCTTTTGAGCAAGTATTGTTTGAAATCAGAACCAAAAGAACGGATTTTTGTTAAGGTAATTAGTTTATGAAAAACTTTTTGAGTGTCTTTCATCACAATCTTTGGTATGGAAAATAAACAGAATTTATGATAGCATTAACTATAAAGTTACAGTTTTCATACTTGCAATAGGCTTCCAATATGGATATAAAATATCCGCGAATATGCAACATGCCAATATGCAGCAAAAGCGAAGATACAACATGCCAAACATACATCGTATGTGAATATACAACATACATGAATATACGACATACATGAGTATACAACATACATGAATATACAACATACATGAGTATACAACCTATACGAACGATCAACTTATAGGAATTTTCAAATAGTAGTATGCTGCTGATTTATATTACTACAGAAAGGAACACCCTTATGCCATTTGAAATCATTCGAAACGACATTACGAAAATGCAGGTAGATGCCATTGTTAATCCAACGAATCCAACGCTTTTTGGAACTGCCGGCATTGACGGCAGACTGCATAACATAGAAGGACCCAGGCTGCGTGAGGAGACTGCAACGTTTGGAACTTTAGAGCTGGGGCAATGTGTGGTTACAAAAGCTTATAGACTGCCGGCGGGACATATCATTCATACGGCAGGGCCTGTATGGAAGGGCGGCCAGGAAAAGGAGGAAGAGATCCTGCGAAATTGCTACAGGAACGCACTGATGCTTGCTCAGGAAAATCACTTTGAGACCGTTGCATTTCCGCTGATTGCCTCCGGAGTTTTAGGGTTTCCCAAAGACATTGCTTTGAATATAGCAGTCCGTACCATTGGTGAATTCCTGTTATTCCATGAAATGATAGTCTATCTTGTGGTATATGATAAGCAGGCTTATCAGCTTTCGGCGGATCTTTACAGATCTGTCAGGGAATACATAGATGATAACTATATACAGGAACAACCTATCTTAAAAATGAGCAGACGATTCGAGGAACTGGAAGGTGCCTGCTATGAAGCAGCCAAACCGGTGATGGATGTCCGTGAGGTAAGACAGAAAAAGAAATCCATTAAGGATCTGGTCATTCATTTGGACGAGACCTTTTCTGAAATGCTGCAAAGATTAATTGATGAGAAAGGATTAACGGATCCAGAAGTATATAAAAAGGCAAATGTTACAAAACAAACCTTCTCTAAAATACGAAACAACAGTCAGTATAGTCCGACAAAACAAACGGTGCTGGCCTTTGCAATAGCGCTTGAGTTAAGTCTTGATGAAGCAAAGGATCTTTTATTAAAGGCCGGCTTTGCACTTTCGAACAGCAACCGGTTTGATGTGATCATGAGTTATTTTTTTGAAAGGAAGAATTATGATATTCATCTGATCAATGAAGTCCTGTTCGAATATGATGAGAACCTGCTTGGTTTATAGACAATGAAAAAAGTCAATTGCCAGGTTACCTATTTAATACGGGAAAGTAGTATCCTCTGATTATCAAAACGATTGGAGGATATTTTTTATGAAAAAAGGATTAACAGAACTGGTATTTATTCTGGACAGAAGCGGGTCAATGAATGGTCTGGAGAGTGATACCATTGGTGGTTTCAACAGTGTACTGACAAAACAGCAGGCAGAAGAAGGCAATGCCAATATTACGACGATTCTCTTTGATGACAAATACGAAGTGCTGCATGACCGTTATAATATAAAAAAAGTACCAAGGATGACGAAAAAAGAATACTACGTCAGAGGTACGACCGCATTGCTGGATGCGATTGGAAAGACCATTCATAAGATAGGAAACGTTCAGAAATTTGCTTCCGACGATGACCGGGCTGAAAAGGTAATGTTTGTGATTATTACAGATGGTATGGAAAATGCAAGTGTCGAGTATTCTTATGAAAAGGTCAAGGAGATGATTGAGCGTCAGACTAAAAAGTATAACTGGGAATTCCTTTTTCTTGGGGCTAACATCGATGCCGTAGAAACGGCCGGACGGTTTGGCATAGCAAAGGAAAGGGCTGCGAATTACCATGCAGACGGGGAAGGAACAATGCTTAATTACGAAGTGATCAGCGAGACCGTGAGTATGGTCCGTGCAAAAAAGCCTATTTCTTCAGATTGGAAAAAAAGGATCGACAGCGATTACAATAACAGGAAAAAGAGATAAGCTAGCTTTCTTTCGGATGATATGGAACCAAAAGGTAGTAATTTATATTATGGAATAAAAAGGTAGTATTTGATTTTATGGAATGTTATAATTTTTGATAGGATCATCAAATCTATCAGGAGACGCTTCGTATTGATAGAAAGAGTCAGGCATTTTGTAAAGGATAAGAATCGAGGAGAATAAATGAGAGTAACGATTTTACACACGAACGACATACACAGTAATTTTAGCAATTTTTCAAAGATAGCAAAATGTATCGAGGAAGAAAAAGACAGCGATACCCTTGTTCTTGATGCAGGTGATTTCGCAGATTTTAAGAGAATTGAGCTGCAGGGGACCGATGGACTGGCCGCGATGGAACTGCTTGAAGGTGCAGGATACGATGCACTTGCAGTTGGGAATAATGAGATCTTTCAGGGAATTGATATACTGGAATACATGGCGTCTAATACACAGCTTGCATTGCTAAGCAGTAATATGCTTCTCCTCGATCATAAGAGACTTAAAAATGTATATGACAGCGTGATCATTAATAAAAAGGGACTACGTTTTCTGGTAATCGGAGCATCACCCGATATTGGACCATTTAATAAATTGCTTGGATTTACACTGATTGATTATCTGGATGCAGTTTTGCAGGTGATGGAAAGGCAGAAGGATCAATATGATGTATCTATCCTGTTATCACACCTTGGAATGGATAAAGATAAGGAAATAGCTGAGAAGATCGATGGAATTAATGTTATTATTGGAGGCCATTTTCATATACTGATGGATCAGCCGGAAGTTGTAAATGGAACAATTATCCATACATCAGGAATGCAGGGAGAGCATCTTGGTAAGCTGGTGTTGGATGTCAGCGGCAACCAGGTCAGTCTTATAGAGGGGCAAAATATTGATGTACAAATGGGTGAGGATTCAGTGGCTGTTTTGGAAATCATGAAAAAAAACAAAGAGAAAGCCATCAAGCGACTGAGTGAGCCATTCTGCAGAATAGAGAAAGATATATGGCATGATGTTGTGGAGGAGAATCCAATGACAAATCTGCTGGCAGATGCTTTGCAGAATTTTATGTCCTGCGATATCGGTATCATTAATAGTGGTGTAATCAATGGAGGAATTAAGAGAGGAGACGTATCAAGGAAAAAGATTATTGAACTGTGTCCTTCACCATTGAACCCTACGAGTTTTAAAATACAAGGGAAGGATCTATGGGAAGCGCTTGAGAATTCTCTTGATTCTGATTGCTGCTATGCGGATGGAAAAGGTCCGGGATTTCGGGGAAAATACGCGGGAAGGCTTCATGTGTCAAATGCAGTGATAGAACATGACGGAAGAAAAGTGAAGAAGATAACCATACAGGGTGCGAATCTTGATATGGATCGATGGTATACGGCTGCTTCCTCTGATTATCTGCAAAGAGGGACCGGATATCCGGCACTGGCCAAGAACCAGGATGAGCAATACAGCAAGGAATATTTGAGGGATATCATTCAGGAATATGTGAAAGAGGATGCATACATAGAGAAAGCATTCAAGGAACGATGGATCTTAAAATAAATGCGAAATGTGCAAACACGACACTTTTTGCAGGGAAAGGTCATGTGAAAGTATGCCGTAAAACAAGCAGGAGTATTCCTGTAACTGTGAGCATCAGACTTTCTGTAAGTATGGTTCCTTGAATAAAAAAGATATATTACGAGGTGTATTTATGTTTTTTGTGACCTCGTATAATGCTTTCGGAAGGTACCGGGAGCATCACCATAGTACAATTTAAATGCTTTTGAAAAACTATATTGATCCGAATAGTTTAGTTTTGATGAGATCTCCTGCAAGGTATATTCGGTATTTGCTAAAAGATCCAA
>QKJQ01000030.1 GCA_003249225.1 Clostridia bacterium
ATATCCACCAGGGACGCGCTTTCGCTTTGAGGCTCGCTCGTAGCGGTGCATAAACGTGCAGAAGATGATACGAAGAGCGTATATCCTCTCCTGCGCGTCAAGCACCGACGGCGCCCTGAAGTCCCTTTGTGGAGATAGATCGGGTCGCTGTCTTTTCGTTTGGGTTTGTTGGTGGAAGGAAGAATGGAGGCTATGGGAGATAAAAGATTTCGTGGCAGGGGTTTATGGGGGGCTGTTCAAGATAACGAATGTGGGGTCAGACAGCGGCCCGATCCATATCCACCAGGGACGCGCTTTCGCTTTGAGGCTCGCTCGTAGCGGTGCATAAACGTGCAGAAGATGATACGAAGAGCGTATATCCTCTCCTGCGCGTCAAGCACCGACGGCGCCCTGAAGTCCCTTTGTGGAGTCGGGCCGCTGTCTTTTCGTTTGTGATTGTTGGTGGAAGGTAGAATGGGGGCTATGGGAGATAAAAGATTTCGTGGCAGGGGTTTATGGGCCGCTGTCTTTTCGCTTGGGTTTGTTGGTGGAAGGTAGAATGGGGGCTACGGAGATTTTTATTTTACTAGGATTGCAATAAGGATAAGAAAAGGCCAATCCACTTCAAGGAACCACCAGCGTGTGGTGCTTGAATAGGATTGGCCCTTATTCGACATAGTATTGCTTTGTTACTTCTTCAACAGGAAGCTTACTTCTTCAGCATGCTTTCTTCCCAGCACGAAGGTGCTGTAAGTCCGAAGATCTCTGCGACGGTAGGTGCTACGTTGGCAAGTCCGAACGCGCCGTCTTTTAACGGATAGGTCGTGTTCTTGTCATAGATGATGAATGGGACAGGATTTAATGAATGAGCGGTACGAACCTGAAGTTCACCCTTTTTGTTCTTTTCTGCCATCTCGTCTGCATTTCCGTGATCCGCGGTAACGACCATGGTGTATCCATGCTTGTCACATACTTTCATCAGCCGTGCAAGAGACAGGTCTACTGTTTCAACACCTACGATGGTGGCATCCATGCTTCCGGTATGTCCAACCATGTCACCGTTTGGATAATTGCAGCGAACAAAGTCATATTTTTCAGATGCAAGAACAGAAAGAAGATCGTCTGTTATGTCGGCACATTTCATCCATGGGCGCTCGTCAAAGCTTACACGGTCCGAAGGAATCTCTTTGTAGGTTTCGAGTTCTTCGCTGAACTTTCCGCTCTTATTACCATTCCAGAAGTAGGTAACGTGGCCGAATTTCTGTGTTTCAGAAATTGCATACTGGGTAAGTTTGTTTGCGATCAGAAGCTCGGATAATGTATTTGTGATTTCCGGAGGATTCACGAGGAATCTCTTTGGAAGCTTTAAATCTCCGTCGTACTGTAACATGCCGGCATAGGTCACATCCGGCTTGCTGCCACGATCAAAGTACGGCATTTCATCGTTGTCAAATGCCATTGACATCTCGATGGCACGGTCGCCGCGGAAGTTAAAGAAGATAACACTGTCTTTATCAACGATCTTGCCGACTGGAGTACCATTTTCACCAATGACAAAAGCAGGAAGGTCCTGATCGATTACACCAAGTTCTGTACGGTAGCTTTCAACGGCTTCTGCCGCTGTTGCGAATTGTTTGCCAAGACCCAGAACGTGGGTATCCCAGCCTACTTTGACCATATTCCAGTCTGCCTGGTAACGGTCCATGGTAACTTTCATACGTCCGCCGCCGCTTGCGATCTTTCCGTCAAAGGAAGCATCGTTGCAGGCTGTAAGTGCATTTTCAAGCTGCTGGATATACTCGAGTGCGCTTGTCGCAGGTACATCACGGCCGTCCAACAGGATATGTACACGTACTTTGGATACTTTGTCTGCTTTTGCCTGATTGATCATGTTGATCAGGTGGGCGATGTTGGAATGTACATTTCCATCAGATAATAAGCCAATAAAATGCAGAGTACTGTTATTCGCAACACAGTTACTGGTCACTTCATTCCAGGATTCTGATTTGTAGAGCTTGCCGCTGCTGATGGATTCATTCACAAGCTTTGCGCCTTGTGCATAGATCTGTCCACAGCCAAGTGCATTATGTCCAACTTCACTGTTTCCCATATCATCGTCAGACGGAAGACCAACTGCGTCACCATGTGCTTTTAAGCGAACATTCGGGTAATTTGCAAGAAGGCTGTCAAGGACAGGCGTATTCGCGGTTCCTACAGCATCACCGATACCAGACGTACTAAAACCGATACCATCCATTACAACTAATAATACTTTTTTCTTCATCATATTCTCCATTCCTGCGCAAGGGTTCTGCGCATATAAAAGTTTGAACGAGCGGAAACGCGCGAGGAACAAACTTCGCAGTTGAAGTTTACTTCAACATATTCTCCATTCCTGCGCAAGGGTTCTGCGCATATAAAAGTTTCCGATAATTATCTTACAACGATATTAAGGATTCTTCCCTTAACATAGATTTCTTTTACGATGGTTCTACCATCGAGGATTGCTTGGACAGAAGGAAGCTCGTGTGCTTTTTTCTTGATTTCATCTTCGGCTTCATCCAGTTCGATTTCAAGGGTCGCTTTTACTTTGCCATTGATCTGAACTGCGATTTCTACTGTAGACTCAACTGTCTTTGCTTCATCCCATTCCGGCCAGGAAGCCTGATACAATCTGCCGCCAAAGGAAAGCGTCTCCCACAGTTCTTCTGTCATATGGGAAGCCACCGGGTTCAAAAGCAGGAGCAGTGTTCTGTACTCGCCCTTTGTGATACGCTCCAGACGGTAACAGTCATTGACAAAGCCCATCATAGCTGCGATGGCCGTGTTGAATTTCAGACTTTCAAAATCCTGAGAAACTTTTTTGATCGTCTGGTGCATTTTTGTCTCAAGCTCCTTGGAATATCCGCCGTCTTCGGTAAGGACATCCTGAAGTTTCCAGACACGTTCTAAGAATCTGCGGCAGCCGGAAACCCCTTCCATGGACCAGGAAGCACTAAGGTCAAAGGCTCCGATGAACATCTCATAGGTACGAAGTGTATCCGCACCGAATTCGCTGACAACATCATCCGGGTTGATGACATTTCCTCTTGATTTTGACATCTTTTCGCCGTTCTCACCAAGGATCATACCATGAGAAGTTCTCTTTTGGTAAGGTTCTGGGGTGTTGACGTAACCTAAATCATACAGTACTTTGTGCCAGAAACGGGAATACAGAAGGTGGAGTGTCGTATGCTCCATACCACCATTATACCAGTCGACAGGCATCCAATAATCAAGAGCTTCTTTGCCGGCAAATGCTTTGTCATTCATCGGATCGATGTAACGTAAGAAATACCAGGAAGAACCAGCCCACTGAGGCATGGTATCTGTTTCACGCTGAGCAGGTCCGCCGCACTTTGGACAGGTCGTATTGACCCAGTCGGTCATGGCAGCCAGCGGTGATTCTCCGTTGTCGGTCGGCATATAGCTTTCTACTTCCGGTAAAAGAAGAGGAAGCTCAGTCTCAGGGAGTGCGACCTGTCCGCATTTTTCACAGTGAACGAGCGGAATCGGTTCGCCCCAGTAACGCTGACGGGAGAATACCCAGTCACGTAATTTGTAGTTCGTTTTCTTTGTTCCAATGCCTTCTTTGGTCAGCCACTCGGTGATTTTCTTTTTCGCGTCCGCAACTTCCAAACCATTCAGAAAATCAGAGTTAACAAGGAGTCCGGTCTCTGTGTTGGTAAAGGCAGCTTCCTCTACATTGCCGCCGGCAACGACTTCAATGATCGGCATATCGAATTTCTTGGCAAAGTCCCAGTCTCTTTCGTCATGAGCAGGAACAGCCATGATGGCACCGGTTCCGTAGGTCATAAGCACATAGTCGGAAATCCAGATCGGAATTTCTTTTCCGTTGACCGGATTCACGGCCGTCAGACCCTTCATGCAGACGCCGGTCTTGTCTTTTACAAGTTCTGTACGTTCAAAGTCAGATTTTTTTGCTGCGTTGCTGCGGTACTCTATTAATTCATCATAATTCTCAAGTTCGTCTTTATACTTATCAACAAATGGATGCTCCGGAGAGATTACCATATAAGTAGCACCAAATAAAGTATCAGGACGGGTCGTATAAACACGGAGAGAGTCTTCTTTGCCGGCAAGCTTGAAATCAACTTCTGCGCCTTCGCTCTTTCCGATCCAGTTCTTCTGGGAGATCTTAACGCGGTCGATATAATCGACAGAATCAAGGTCACTGATCAGTTTTTCTGCATACTCCGTGATTTTTAACATCCATTGCTTACGTACGACACGAACCACTTCGCTGCCGCAACGTTCACAGACACCGCCTACAACTTCCTCATTTGCCAGACCGACCTTACAGGAAGTACACCAGTTGATCGGCATCTCTGCTTTGTAAGCAAGTCCCTTTTCAAATAATTTTAAGAAGATCCACTGGGTCCAGCGGTAGTAATTCGGATCTGTGGTGTTGATCTCACGAGACCAGTCAAAGGAATAGCCAAGAGACTGCAGCTGCTCCTTGAAGCGCTTTATGTTATTCTCGGTCACGATCTTTGGATGAATGTGATTTTTGATGGCATAGTTTTCTGTCGGAAGACCAAAGGCATCCCAACCCATCGGATATAATACGTTGTACCCCTGCATACGGCGTTTTCTTGCCACGATATCCAGCGCTGTATAGGGGCGAGGATGACCGACATGAAGACCCTGACCGGACGGATACGGAAATTCAACCAGAGCATAATACTTTGGTTTGCTGGTATCTGTCCCTACGGTAAAGGCTTTTTCATCGTCCCAGATTTTCTGCCATTTTTTTTCAACGGCTTTGGGATTATACGATACTGACATAACAATTCTCCTTTTTGCTCGTTATGAGCGAGATTTCTACTCGTTTCGAGTGAATATTTTCGAAAAAAAAGCCCCTTCGCCTCAAGCCTAGAGACGAAAAGGCAAGATCACTTTTCGCGGTACCACTCTAGTTCAGTGAATGGATGAACATTCGCCTGCACTTTCGCTTTCTGTAACGGGAATTCCCGCCGAAATCTACTGTGTTGCATCTGGGACCAGACCAATTCCTGAGAAAAACAATTCAGACAATCTGTGCTGTTACTTCCAATGCAATACCTTTGTTCAATTTCGGGGCTCCAAGGCGAGTTCAAAAGCATACCGTACCATCTTGCACCAAACGATGGCTCTCTGTGACGGATTTCTGCCTTTTACTACTCCTTATCAAGGCTTTTCACTATAGCTGTTATTTTACCATGAAATCCAGCAATGTCAACAGTTTCTGGGGAAAATGGTGCGTTGAATTAAGGACGACGTAAATTCAATAAGGACAGTAGCGATCGTTACTGTTTACGATATCAATCGTTTTGCGAGGTGGCAAATAAATGGATTGATCAATACGCGTTACTGCAAGGTACATGAATTTGATTTGGATTTGATAAATAAGAATGTGAAAAGACTATTCAAGAAAATATACCAATTAAAGTAAACACAAGACTAAATACGAAATTATATGGTTGTAGTCAGCGTACTTGGTATAGTCACTGACCGTAGATATTATCCAATAAAAGTAAAATTATTCTTGAACAAAAAGGGAATATCAGGTAAAATGATTCTTTTAGAACGGTTTTTAATGGTAGGGGCAAACGCAGAATGAAAAGCAATATTGGGAATATAATAATAGTATAAACTTGGTATAATTCTATAATAATGGAGACAAGAAAGGAACGATATGAAACGATATTTAATAAAAAATAAGCTATATTTATTGCTGTTCATTTTATTAACACTTGTAGTTGCGGCAATGAATGTAGCAGTTGCATATATAATAAAATCCTTATCTGAGATTGACCAATCAGCATCAATAATCGACGTGTTAACCTATACTATATATAGTATGATATTTGTTGCAATTTTTATGTTCATGGAATATCAAAGAAAAGTGCATGTTTCAAGATACTCACGTTATGTAATCGAAAATATAAGAAAAGATATTTTTCGTGTTGTAAGTAATTTAAGAAATAGAAAAACTCGTGATTTTGAAGAGTCAGAAATATTAAATGTTATCAATAATGATGTGGAGATGGTAGAAGAACAGTACATAGGGGGTATACTAGATACATTTCTATCTGCTGTATCCTTGTTATTTATACTTGGTGCACTTATGTATATTAATATATATTTGGGACTTATTATACTTTTAATTAGTTTTTTGCCAGTGATAGTTCCGCGTGCCTTTTCAAAAAAATTAAGTTTGGAAAAAGATGAAATCTCATCTGAAACAGTGAAATGGTTAAGTGAGATAAAAAATCTGACGGGCGGATTGACCGAGGTATTCATATACGGTGCACATAAAAAGGCAAATGAACTTTTTGGTGCCGCTAATGCCAGAAGAGAGAAAAGCATGTTTCGTTATATTGTTACATATTCAAAGGTAAATACGATTAGTGGATTTTTTTCAACTCTGATTTATGTAATGATTATCTCGATTGTTGTAATTTTAAGAAATAGTGGGATGACAGATGTGGGTACAGTCATTGCAGCAATATATCTGGCAGATGCTCTTGCTATGCCTGTTTTGAATCTTTCATATAATTTAAATGATATAATTTCATCGAAAAAGATTATGAAGAAGGTTGAAGAAATAGTAAATACAGAAAAGGATACAAGTAATATACACGAAGTGGATTTTAAGAATACCCTCTCAATTACAGGCTTAAATGTTACTTTTGGCGATACTAAAGTTATTAAAGATCTCAGCTTTTATATCAAAAAAGGTGAAAAAGTTCTAATTACAGGTGAATCTGGCGCAGGCAAATCAACATTTGTTAAATGTTTGCTGAATATTATGGGTAATTCGAGTTGCCAGTATTTAATCGATGGTCAACAAGTTAATGAGAAGGATATTGTTCATAACTTTAGCTACATAGCCCAGCAACCAATGATTTTTTCAGGTAATATATTGGACAATATAAGTATGTTTGATTCATTTGATAAGGACGTTATTCGTAGAATTGTGAATGATACGGGTTTGTCAAAACTGATTGAATGTAAAGGCAGTAATTATAGAATACGAGAGAATTCATCCGATCTTTCTGGTGGAGAGAAGCAGAGGATAAGCATTGCACGAGCTTTACTTCATGACAGACCGCTTTTCATAATTGATGAGGCAACGAGTTCATTGGATCCAGAGGCAAAAGAAGAGATAGACGAGTTAATAACCAACCTTGATAGAACCGTTATTACAATCGCGCACCATTTATCGGACACCGTGATTGATAAATATGACAGAGTATATGAACTCAAAGAAGGGAAACTGGTAGAATACGTTCATGTAGGAGTATAAGGACAGAGAAACAGGTACGCTAGACTATTTAGAAACAATAATTATAGAGAAAGAGAAGCTAAATTATAAAGAAAAAGTAAAAGAGTATAAGAGTATGTTTACTAAATCAGACGATACAATTGACAAGATTCCTTGATCTTTATTATTGTTATGATTAAGGGACTAGATTATTGTTTTTATCGAAACTTTTAAATTAAATTTCAAATGTTGACGTTACTATAGTATGCGTTTATATTAAGTAAGAAGACAAAGAACCTTTTTATGAGGAATCTAAAAATGGAGAAAAGAACTATGATTTTTGAAACACATGCACATTATGACGATGAGGCTTTTGATAAAGACAGGGATGAGCTGCTGCAGTCCATGCAGGAGAATGGAATCGGAACGATTGTAAATGTCAGTGCCGCACTGCATTCGATCGACGCGACGCTTGCAATGACAAAAAAATATCCCTTTGTCTATGGATCAGCAGGGGTCCATCCAAGTGAGATAAAGGAACTGACAGAAGAGAATTTTCTGGAAATGAAGGAAAAAGCCAAGGACGAAAAAATCGTGGCAATCGGTGAGATCGGACTTGATTACTACTGGGACGATACGCAGAAGGAAGCACAGAAGTACTGGTTCAGAAAACAGCTGGATCTGGCGGTGGAAATGGACCTGCCCGTAATAATCCACAGCCGGGATGCCGCGGAGGATACCATGCAGATTCTGAAAGAATACAAGACGACGCTGCAGAAAAGCGAAAAAAGTCTGAATGCTGTCATTCACTGTTACTCTTATTCTGCTGAGATGGCAGAAGAATTTATTAAAATGGGATTTTACCTGGGAATTGGCGGGGTAGCGACCTTTAAAAACGCTAAAAAGCTGAAAGAGGCCATAAAAAAAGCACCGCTTACACGGCTGCTTTTAGAAACAGACAGTCCCTATCTGGCCCCGGAACCCTACCGGGGAAAACGCAACTCCTCTTTATATCTGCGAGAAATTGCAAAAGCAATTGCAGATTTAAAGGAGCTTGAGGTCGAGACCGTCATTGAGGTAACAGAGAAAAATGCAAGGGAGTTTTACAGAATCAACTTGTAGCCAACCGGGAATTATCTTTTTGCTCAAAAGGTAAAAAATCCTTCGTCAATGCGCAGAGAATCTGTCATTCGATGGGATCAGGGCAAAAGCCGTGCACCGATTGCATCCGACAGAGCAGCGAATTGTGCAAGAGACAGAGCTTCACCGCGGATGGATTCAGAAAGTCCGCAGCTTTCAATGCTGGCTGCGATGTCTTCTTTCGAAAGAGAGATTTCCGGAAAATTGTTAATGGCATTAACCAGCGTTTTTCTTCGCTGGTTAAAAGCAGCACGGATAATACGGAACATCAACGCACTGTTTTTGACCTCAACCGGACGATCTTTATGAAGTGTCAGCCGGATGACGGCAGAGGCTACATTGGGACGCGGCATAAAACAGTTCTGCGGAACATTGGCAGCAAGGTAGGGTTCGGCATAGTACTGTACGGCAAGTGTAATGGCGCCAAAATCCTTAGTTCCGGGTTTAGCCTTCAAGCGGTCGGCGACTTCTTTCTGAATCATGACCGTAATGCTGTGAAGAGGTAGATCGGATTCCAAAAGCTGCATCAGAATTGGTGTTGTTATGTAATAGGGAAGGTTGGCAACGACCTTGACCGGTCTGCCTTTTCCTTTTTCCTGAATTAAGGCAGTTACATCAAAAGACAGGATATCCGCATTGATCACGGTCACATTGTCATAAGAAGATAAGGTATCTTCTGTCAAGATCGGCAGAAGTGTTTTATCGATCTCAATCGCGACGACTTCTCCGGCGGCTTCACACAGGTATTGCGTCAGAGTCCCGATTCCCGGCCCGATTTCAATTACGAAGTCGTCCTTTGTTATATCTGCAGAGGTGATTATCTTTTCGAGCACATGGGTGTCGATCAGAAAGTTCTGCCCGAACCGTTTCTGAAAGGTAATGTGGTATTTATTCAATATTGCAATTGTGTTCTGTGGATTGCCAAGGGATGCCATGTATTTCTCTCTTTCTTTCTATATTCGTTACAAATCATTACGTTCGTTGTCTGCTGTCCTATGCAAAAGCAAAGCAATAAGTCATGCGGTTATCAGCTTCAAATGGATTCCTGTTCCCAAATAGAAGCAGGGAGCATACTATGAATAAAAAGAACCCGTTCCATGAATAGAGAAGATATCATTCCATGAAGAAAGAAGCTATCAGAACCATTCTGTGAAACAATACGTGGTTATCTTACCATAGAAACAAAAGAAAGACAATGAGAAAGGACGCAGTATGCACTACATACAATGCAGAAAACTGAATAAAAGAAAAAGACAGCAGATCATCGAACTGGAAGATAAGTGCTTTCCGGATGGAGAAAGGCCATGGTCAAAGGGAGAGGGGAAGGACAATTACAAGAACCTGTATACAACGGCAGATTGCTTTTTTCTTTGTTATCAGAAGGAACAGCTTGTGGGATTCCTGGGACTTTTTATTCCGGAGGAAGACGCAGAGCTGACGGCATTTGTTGAACCATCCTTTCAAAGAAAAGGCATCTTTACAGAGCTTTTAAAAAGAGCTACGGCGGTAATGAAAAGATACAGACTCCAAAGTCTTTTCTGCTATCCGAAATCGCAGGGCGTTCTTGTGGATAACACAAGAGAAACGCAGCCAGCATTGTGGAAAACCGGTTGGGCAAGAGAATCGGTGGAGCTGATGATGGAACGAAGTGCAGTCAGTAACCAGGACCAAAAGGCAGACATAAGCACAGAAAATCATGCAAAATTACGGCTGTTAACAAAACAAACGGAAGACATAAGCCAAATTGCCGCTATGGAGGCAGATCTCTTTGGTGGAGAAGAAGTTGGGGAAGAGGCATTTCAATCCGCTATGGCAGAAGAAAATACAGAATGCTTTGCATTTTACTGCAACGAAGACTTACTTGGTGCCTGCTGTATTAAAAGTGGAAAGCAGAAAGACTTTATCTTTGGGGTCGTTATAAAGAAAAGCGAGCAGGGGAAAGGGTATGGGCAAAAAATGCTGCAATTGCTTTTTCAAAACAAAAAGACCTGCAAACATTCGCTATGTCTGCAAGTCTCCTATCATAATGTTAGTGCGGTCGCGCTGTATCATAAACTGGGATTTGTAATAACACAGCAGCAGGAAGTATACAGGCGGCTGATCTCTTAGGTGTTTACTTCTTACTGCGCTTTTTCTGATAGATTCTGACGGAGAGGTAAAAAAACAACAAAGCCAGCAAGGTTACAACGATTCGGTTCAGAACAAGCAGGGTGAGATTCTCGTGGAAAGCTTCGTAACCACCAAGGGTTGTATGCCGTATGGCAAGTGCGGTGTTATAATCACCGATCTCTTTCGTCGAGCCAAGGGTAAGGATCCAGAGGACAGCCTGCAATGGCAGAGCAAGCGGCAGATTGGTCAGGTAGGTGATAAACATGCCGAGTGCTACGGTAAACAAAAGTGACGGCAGCAGCCAGGTGACCGGATAATACAAAAAGCTGAAATAAGACAAAAAATCACCTGTATTTGGAGAAAGAATGTATTGAAGGAGTGCTGCAATTGCTGCAATTAATACAGGAACGAAAAGCATGATCGTCATGGCAAGGGCTCTTGCACTTTGGATTAAGAACGAAGAATGACTGGAAGCGGCATAAGGATCTGTCTGCTTTAAACGTGCATCCTTCCTAAGATAAAGTACAATCAGAAAGCTTGTGAAGAACACGGTCACAGTTCCGTAGGAGTCACAAAAAACGCGGGCAAAGGCAGCCGGGTCCACGGCAACACCATCGTCCACAACGGCAGCCGGCAGGTACTGCAAAAGGTAGAACACAGGAATCATAAGAACATAACCAAAGTACAACAGACTTTTTATAAAATATTTACATTCGGATTTGACCAGTTTCAATAACATGGGTTACCTCTTTCTATAAGAAATCTTACGAGAAAATACTATTTACGATGAAACAGCCGTGAAATGAGGGAAAAGCCTTCTTTTTGAGGTGAAGTGAGCCGCACTTCCACACTGGCAAGAATAATAAAATAAGCCAGGGCAAAGATAAGCAGATAGGAAGTCCCATAACTATGCACATATAAATAAACGGTGATGGCGCCGAGCAAGGTCAGGATATACAGCGCAATACGGAAGATCATCTTTCTGACGTAGGCTTGTTCTGATTTTTTCTCTTTCTCTTTTTCTTCTGCTTTGGAGGCACCAAGATTCTTTAGATTGATGGATGGCATACTTTCTTCTCCTTTCGAACAAAGATCTGCTTTAGTATAGCATTGATATCAAATGGTTTCAACCTTTAAGATACACTTGTTTTTTTACCATGTTATGGTATCCTAAGAAGAGTAAAGAACTATGCGCTGCAGCAGATGTTTTGCCACTTGTTCAGACTAGCCAGGAACGAAGAACAAAGGGAAAAAAACACAAGCCAACCACACAGGAATGGAGAAAATTATGAGCGATAAAAAAGACAATAAGAATGGTTATATGCTGAATGGTATCCTGTCGTTCAAGGGATATGACTGGTGGTGGCATTCTTTTACCGGAGTGAACCCAAAGACAGGAGAAGAAAAATCTTTTTTCATAGAATATTTTATTATCAATCCATCCAGGAATAATGAGAAGCCCGTATTTGGCAATGAAAAGAAAAAACCATCCTACCTGATGGTCAAAGTCGGCTGCTGGGGAAAAGACGCAAGACAGCTGCACCGGTATTTTGGCATCCGTGAGATGGAAAGCGATAAAAATGAACTTCGTGTCGTAGCAGGAGACTGTTTCCTTTCGGAATACGTAATCAAAGGAAATGTTACCGTAACAAAAGAAGAAGCAGAGAACAGACCGGAACTGCGCAGTGATGCTGGTTCTATGAGCTGGCTTCTGCAGATAGAAAAGCCAATATCATTCGATGTCGGGTATGGAAGTTCGAAGCTTTTTCGTAAGCTCAATGCCTTTGAAATGTACTGGCATGCACAGGGAATGAAAGCAGAATATAACGGAACCGTATATTTGGATGGAGAACGTTATCAGGTAACACCGCAGACCTGTTACGGTTATGCAGATAAGAACTGGGGAAGTAATTTTACAAAACCATGGATCTGGCTCAGCAGCAATGATCTGGTAAGTGTCATGTCCGGCCGGCAGCTGAAGAACTCTGCCTTTGATATTGGCGGTGGCTGCCCAAAAGTATTTCATATTCCGCTCAAACAGAAACTTCTTACCTGTTTTCATTATGAAGGTACAAACTTTGAATTTAATTTTTCAAAATTCTGGACCTTTACCCAGACGAAATTTTCCTGCATGGAAACTGACAAAGATATTATCTGGCAGGTGCGAACAGCAAATGCAACCGGAGCAATGAAAGTGAAAGTGGTATGTCCCAAAGAGGAGATGCTGCTGATGCGTTATGTCGCCCCGGATGGGGAAGAGAAGCACCCGCGGCTTTGGAATGGCGGGACCGGAAATGCATACATAAAGCTATACAAAAGAAGATTTGGACTTCTTAAATTACTTGATGAGATTGTTGCCGGACATGTCGGCTGTGAGTATGGGGAATAGGCCTGGCACAGCAGAAGAAAATTGAAGTATTATATACCACGCAGTTCTGCATTTTTAAAATAAGGCCTGGCCGTTTCAAGAAAAAGCTGCATTTCCTCTCTGGAGAGGGCATGATAACCATCGCCGATGATATCACCGGAGTCCTTATAGGATTGCAGATAGTAATTGGAAGCGCCGTTTAACCAGGTTCCGATTGCACTCACATCGGACAGTTCATGAAACTCCTGTACATAGGTTGTCCGAAATTCATAGGAAATGCCGGAGTTCATTAAGAGGGAGACACTTTCCTCGATCGGAGCAAGATCGGTATTTGGCCGACCACAGGTGAGCGCATATTTTTCTTTTGAATTCTTTATATCCATGGCGACCATGTCAAGAACCTGCTCTTTTAAAAGACTTGACAGCATGGCAGGATTCGTTCCATTTGTGTCAAGTTTAACGGCATACCCCAATTCTTTAATACGTTTAATAAAATCAGGGAGATCAGGATTCAGAGTCGGCTCTCCGCCACTGATACAGACCCCCTCCAGTGTTCCTTTTCGTAATTCCAGAAAATCAAAGATCTCACTTTCCTGAATCACTGGCTGTGAATTCGGCCGTAGGACCAGAGAAGCATTATGACAGAATGGACACCGGTAATTACAACGCCCGGTGAATAACAGGCAGGCAAGTTTCCCCGGATAATCAAGCAGGGTCAGTTTATTAATTCCATGTATGTTCAAGTTGTTTCTCCTCCCTTGTTCTCTTTTTGTCTTTGTTTTTCAGCTTTATTTCTTATCCGAAGCTGTTCAAAAAAATCCTGTAGGACTTTTGTACATTCAGCCTCCAGAACACCGGTTTCGAGTTCGACCTGATGATTGAATTCTTTCATCTGTAAAAGATTAAGTACAGAACCGGCACAGCCTGCTTTTGGATTCATTGTTCCTATTATGACTTTATCGATACGTGACTGCACAAGAGCACCGGCACACATCTGGCATGGTTCCAGGGTCACATACATGGTACAGCCTTCCAGTCTCCAGTCTCCGAGCGCTCTGCTTGCTTTTTGAATGGCAAGGATTTCTGCATGCGCCAGAGTCGTTTTGTTTTTATTTCTTTTATTATATCCTCTTCCAATGATTTTTCCTTCATGCACAATAACACAACCAATGGGAACTTCTCCAATGGCAGCAGCTTTTTCTGCCTGCTTTAAGGCTTTTTTCATGTAATGGGAATTTAAATCTTTCATAGATATCCTCACTATAAATGCTTTTCCATGCAGGCATGGAACGCATTACTTTTTGATCCTGGTACTTTTTAAGGATGGGGCCAAAAGGTATTTTGTCCCTCATATGATACACGGATTGTTCCGCACGAAGTGCTCTCACAATCCTAAACATTCGAAATTCGCCCTGATCGGGCTGCTTTCTCATGTTTTGCGGATCCAAAATCCATGCTTTTCCATGCAGGCATGGAACGCATTACTTTTTGATCCTGGTATCATATTATAAAGGATATTACCGCTTCTTGCAATGTTTCGGTAAATTTAGTATAATAAGTAAGAAAAAACAGAGATTCGAGGGTGAAAATGAAACGTCTGTCAGTTATTCTTTTGATTACGGCAGTCTTGTTGTCAGGTTGCCAGGGAAATAAACAAAATGAAGACACAACCATGATTACGCCGGTCGTTACATCGGCGCTTGTTACGGTACCCGCCAGCGATTCATCAACCCCGACACCATCGATGGAAGCACAGGTATCAGCAACAGTGGCTGCAACAGCTGCTCCGACCGAAGCAATTGTTACCGAAGCAGCATCAACACCGGAAGCTGCGACAGTAACACCAACGCCAAAAGAGACAGATCAGACATCAACAACAGAGGTTACAGTAACCCCAAACCCTGAGGTAACTGAGGCACCAACCGCTACTACGACACCATCGGGTGATCCTATAGTTACAAGTGCAACGCCGACAGCGGCTCAAATAAAGACATCAACATCAACGCCAAAACCCACAGCAACAAAGGCACCAACACCAACAAAAGCACCTGAAAAGACAGATGCTATCTCCTGGTCGGATTCATCTCTTGAATCTGCGGTCAGGAGCACACTTGGTAAGAGCAGCGGAACAATTTATGAGGAAGATGTTACTTCGATAACAACACTTGACCTGACAAACAAAAGCATAAAAAGTATAGCAGATCTTTCCTTTTTTACAGGACTGACAAGCCTTACGCTGGATGAGAATTCAATCAGCGATCTATCACCCTTAAAAGGATTAACAAGTCTGAAGACACTGTCCGTCGGATATAACAGTGTTTCAGATATCAGTTCTCTTTCCGGTCTTACCAATCTTACGGCGCTATGGCTGAACAACAATAAGATCACATCGATCGATGCTTTAGGAAAGCTGACAAAACTAACAGAGCTTTCGTTAAATTATAATACAATTTCAGATATTACCCCGCTTGCCAATCTTAAGAATTTGGAAACCTTACGGTTAATCGGAAACAAAGCAAGCAACTTGTCCTCGCTGCAGAATCTAAGTAAACTAACATCCGTATGGCTGAGCTGGAATTCAATCACAGACATCAGCCCGCTGAAGAACATCTCAAAATCAGCCACCTTGAATCTGGCTGGAAATGCAATCACAGACTGGTCACCGGTGTCGCATGTAAAAGCTGTTATCGGCAGACCTTGACAGATGGCAAAAAAATTAGTATACTTTACATTCAGTTGTTATGTTTGAAATTTCCGTGCAGCCGGGGAGACAGCGGTGCCCTGTACCTGCAATCCGCTACAGCAGGGGTGATATCCTGCCTAGGGCATTCTCTGGCAAAGCAGCCCGTTATAAGTGATGTTGACGTTTGGGTCTTACGCAACAGGAATTCATGAACCGTGTCAGGGCAGGAATGCAGCAGCACTAAGTGAAAGCTCTTGTGTGCCGTAGGGGTGCCTGGACCGAGTTAACTGTAAAGGTAACGTTTGTTTTAGATGTTCGAAGCAGGGTGCACGGATTCAATATAGATTCAGCCCGTTACGGGTCTTGCTCATGAACCGTTGGGTTGTGGGCCTTTTTTTGTTATATTGAAAATCAGGGAGGACCTATGATAGAGCAGATAAAAATGAATTCCGTAAATCAGATTGGGAAAGGCAATACTCTGATTAAAGAAGATTCTGAAATTAACTGTGTATGTATGGTTTTAAAAGGAAGAGTAGCTGCTGATGCAAAGGGTTCTTATACGATTTTGCGTCCGGGCAGCTTTCTTGGAATTAATGATTTACACATAGGTCGGTCATTGTGCAATTATGTTGCAGTCGATGATGTAATGTTCTATGCATTTCCGGTAAGCAATGCAAAAAGTATACGACAGATTATCACTGCCAATAAAGATTATGGCGGACTTATGGTTTATTCCATGAGTCAGTACATTGCAGAACTGACAAAAACAAGAGAAGATCTTCTGAATCGGGCACAGGAAGTTTATGCTTTTCTAAAGGATTCCTATGAAAAATACTGTTACTTCGGTGATTCAGAGGAAGTAAAATTTATATCCGATAACCAGTTCACAGAGCTCCATGCCTACACGAATGAGCAGACGATAGACGAACCGCTTCTTTCTTTCTATAATGAAGATGCAAAGCTTTCACTTGATCTGCATAAAACATATTATGCAGATGGTATTAATATGGTCCTTTGTCATGCAAAGAATCAGTCACAGCTGATCAATAATCTGATCATTGAGTGCCGGGAAGCAGCAGAATATCTGGAGCACACACTTTATCTGCTGATGAATCAGGGAGACCACAACCTGTTCATGTTCACTGCGGGCATAATAATCTCCGCTGAAAAAAAGAAAGTTAAAACAGATTCCATGATGGCGCTGCTGGATAAAATTATTGAAAAGATCAATCGGATCGAGATGTTCTTTCATGATAAGATCGGCAGGGTCTTGCATGTTGATCGTGATAAAATAGAAAAAGTATATTTTGCAGTTATGACCGGCACCGACTTTATGGCACCTGAAAAAACCTCAGCGGAGGAGGCTGTTGTGGCGGATCATGATATAGCACAGTCCGTCAAACACCTTGAGAATTCACTGCAAAAGATCATGGATTACTCTGAGTGGGATACCGAAAGAGTCCGTACATTTACAGGCTTGATGGATGCCTTTTTCTCCTTAACGGACAAGTTATCCGCAGAAGAGAATGTTAGAAAATTAAGACATGCAATCTCAAAAGAGTTCTATCATCTTTACAAAACAGTTTTTATGAAAGCTTACAAAGCACCCACGGATGTAAAAGCGATACAGTTATTCCTGGATTACTGCTTTTTAGATGAAAGAGTATTGGAGGATGCGAAGCTTGCAGAACTTTGCGCTATAAAGAAAGAAGAACAGACACTTCCCTGTAATGTGTATACCATTCGCGAGTGGCTGGTATTGATTTACGAAGGGAAAAAAGAACCTTCGAAAAGTGAATTTGACATGGACTTTGTAGATACGATCCGGGACATGAAAAAAAGGAACGTAATGTCAGATGAAGATTTGAAAAAATACGCTGAAAACATGGAAAACAGGGTAGATTTTGAAATACAAAATATGTTTGCCTTAAACCATCGCCTGGCCAACGGAAACATATCAAATTTTGTTCCGTTCCTTTACAGCGATGGAATCAATTGGTCTTTTGCATCCTCAAAGATTACAAAAACATCAATCAATGAAGTCATAGAAAAGATGCTTCAGATTGATCCCACGGTGTTCCATCATGAGGTAATGTTTACAAAGCCCGAAGAAGGTATAAAAAAAGAGTATATAATAAAGCAGATCTTTCCGGATATAATCATTCTTCCGACCGTTGGTATGAATGGAATCATGTGGCAGGAAATCACAGGAAAACGACGGGATTCAAAAGGAAGATTTTTATTCCCGCAGTTTTTTGAAGGCAACCTGGAAGATGCTGTGGTCCGTGTCCTTGGAAGATTCCGCTGGGAGATGTGCAGATCGGAACAAGGGTCGGCTTGGAATAACATACAGATCAAATCACTTACTTCGGAGTACAGTGATTACCTGCAGTTCTATAAAAAGAACCGTGAATTGTCGGAAGACAGAAAAGAAAAATTGAAACTGCAGCTTCAGAAAGCAAGAGGAAACAACAGAGAAGCCTTTGTTTTTGATTATGAACTTTGGATAAAGAATGAAGCGTTTGGGGCGATTCGACTTAACAAAGTTGCACGTGAGATCATAGCGACTTATTGCCCTTTTTCGAAAGCGATTCGAAAATCAATCGAGACACAGCCTATCTTTGAAGAAGCAATGGCAAGATTCAACCGAAACCTTGCGAAAAAGATCTATGAACTTGATCTTCGTCATCGAGCGCTTGAACGTGAGAAAGTTGAACTTCCGCAGGTCATGATACAGACGTATCAGTATTATCAGAATATGTAAGGATTCGTTCGTCAGAAATAATATCTGTTAATCAGGGGGGGATGACAGTAATGGAAAGCTATTATAACTTAATTAAGATCAACAAAATAAAAAAATTGCTGGCATCAGATCAAAAGGAAGAAGCCTATAAACTGGCTGTAACAATTGCTCCCGGAAAGATTAAGAACGTAATGGACATGATAACCCTTGCGGATGCATTTTCTCAGAATAAGGAGTATAGAAAGGCAAAAGAGCTGTTCTGGAAAGTTTACGAAAAGACCGGCTCCAAACGAGCGCTTTCACAAATGCTGCATTTGACAATAAAGAGCCATGAAATTATGGAAGCGGAAAAACTGCTTAAGATCTTCGAAGAAACAGCACCGGATGATTCCTACCGGCTGATTTTTCGATTTCAGATCGAGCGCAGTAAACAGGCTTCAAATGAGACATTAATTCAAATTCTTGAGCAGCTGAAGAATGAAGATTATATGGAGCACTGGGCGTATGAGCTGGCAAAACTGTATCACAAGGCAGGAGAAAAGGAAAAGTGCATCAATGAATGCAATGACATTATTCTGTGGTTTGGAGAAGGTGAATATGTCGAATGGGCCAAAGTATTAAAAGGGCATCACATGGGTGAGATCGATATAACACAGATGCAGCAGAGACAGGAAGAAATCACACTTGCAAAAGAAGTTAAAATTGCGATTGAAGGAGTTGATTCTTTTGCAGAAGAATATAGTTTTGACGGTGAGGAAGAAGATTCGACAAATGATTCAAAAGGCAGACTTCTTGCGTCGGGTATAACTGCAAAGAACCGTGACGCAGATCTTGAACAGACAGAGGACGTTAGAATATACCATAAAAAAACAAGCAAATATTCGAACGACCTTCAGGAAATAAAACCATTGGGGACAGGAATATCGGAAAAATCTGAAACAGCAGAAACTGCAGAAACAACACAAAATACTGAAACAGCAGAACTTCCTGAAACAACAGAACTTCCTGAAATAACAGAAATAGCAGAAGCAACCATAACAGAAAATACAGCGCTCGATTCAGAAACAGAAGTTATCAAGCTCTATGATGCAGCACCTGATTCTCTGACGGTTCATCGTTCTGAACAGGGAATGATAACAGGCATATCAGAGGAAGAATCAGAAAAAGAAAAGCTAAGACAACAGGAAGAAGAACAGGAAGCCATTGAAAGAGAAGCAATTCGCTATATAGAAGAACTTTTCAAAAGTCAGGCAGAGGAAGAGGTACGGATTTCCTCTTTACCGACCGCTAAAGTATCAGAAGATGAGATCGTAGAAATCTCAGCCGGCCTTATTGAACGTACCGCTGGCAACGAGACTGAAGCAGAGGAAAGCAGAACAAAAGAGACGGAGGAACAAGATTTTGCTGAAGTGCTCAATGAATTGGAAAGAGCAGAAGCTGAGCCGGAACCAGTTATGGCACTGGTAACGGATACGGAATTTGAATCTGTCGAAGAGCGGGACACTGCAGACATGACAGAGTCAGAAGTACCGGCAGGATCAAGTGACACAAAGATTGCTGACATGAATCGTTATGAACAGCTGGAAGGCAGGCTGAATGAAAATGGAAGACTTACAAATCTTCTTAACGAAGCGCAGCTTTCGCTCGATGAATTGTTTGGTAATTATACGCATCTGTCTTCAGTCCGCAATCAATTACTGCGCACTCTGGACACTATTTTTGATGGGAGAAAAAAGAATCTGAACCTTATCATAACCGGCGGTTCTCATTGCGGAAAAACAATTCTGGCCAAGCGTCTTGCCAAGATGATGTATCGGTTTCAGGAACTTAAAACAGTTCGGATTGCCATTATATCTGCGGATAAACTGAACCGGCTCGATATTAAGAGCAAGAAAGATCAACTGATGGATTGCTGTCTGATCATACAGAATGCCGGACGACTGTCAAAGACCACCGTTGACAGTCTGCTGGAGCAGAACACAGAGTTTCTTGGACATACAGCCGTGATTTTGGAAGATTCGCGTAATAATATGAACCGTTTGCTTCGCGATAATAAAGATCTCGGGGCTAGTTACCAGATGAGGATTCATCTGCCGAATTTCTATAAAGCGGAGGAACTGAATGGCTTTGCGTATGATTATTTTCTCGAACGAGACTATGAGATCACAGAAGCCGCAGACCGGGTTTTGAAAGAATTAATTAATACCTTGCATAAACAGAAGAATGAGGATATAATCGGTACGATGAATGAGCACCTGAGGGCAGTAATCGAGAAAGCAGAAAAAAGAGCTGCCAAATCTCTATTAGAACTGGCAGCTTCTGGTAAATTCGAAGAATCTGATATAATGGTTATAAAAGAAGAAGACTTTAGACTTTAAATCGGATCTGAATGTCCTTTTTAAGCTTTTGTCCTCCTTTTGACTGAACACGCTGTGTTACATTAAGAATATACGTAGCGTCTTTTGCATAAGGTGCCAGCGGCTCTATCTCAATCGTGTTTTTTTCAGTATCATAGTGTATGGCAGTGCTAAGAAGATCGCCTTCTGAATTTGTAACAAAAAGATTTGTGTTGTTCACGGTCGAAGGATTCAGGGGAGCAGTAAATTTGATACGCCATACGAACTTTCCGGTCTTGAATTTCAGGTCCTGTTTTACAATATCCTCAGAACCTGAAGATACGGACTCGATATCAATATAGTTTGTACTCATAGGATCACCTCATTTTGCATACGATATCATTGTATAACTATAGTATAAATATCTGGTATATTTGATATATGATTCAGATAAATTAAAAATATCTAACGATATTATATCATATATCCGTTTATTTGAATACACAATGATTCAAATTTAACAAATTCAAAAAATAGCATAAATTGGGTGAATTATTGAGGTTTTATCAAAAAAACATTTACAAATGTAAACGATGTGTTATAATCTACTTAAGGAAAATTTAACAAAATGATAAGGCACTTTATGTGCAAAATATATAGATAAACTTTTTGAGGTGCATAATGGATCAGTACATTATTAAAGGTGGGAAAGCGCTTGCCGGGGAAGTTGCCATTGGTGGTGCAAAAAATGCTGCACTTGCGATTTTAGCAGCAGCAGTTATGTCAGATGAAGTAGTGACAATTGAGAATATTCCGGATGTAAGAGATATCAATATTTTAATAGAAGCAATTGAGGACATTGGAGTAAAGATATCCAGAGTGGACAGTCATACGGTGAAAGTAATGGGATGCCGTCTTAACTCCGTCAATGTTGATTCTGACTCGGTTCGAAAGATCCGGGGTTCCTACTATTTGCTTGGAGCATTGCTTGGTAAATACAAGTCAGCACAGGTAGCACTTCCTGGTGGCTGTAACATCGGAAGCCGTCCGATCGACCAGCATATCAAAGGGTTTGAAGCACTTGGTGCTCAGGTCAAGATACAGCATGGTCTGATCAAGGCACAAGCAGAAAACTTAAAAGGTAATCATATTTATCTGGATCTTATCAGCGTGGGAGCGACCATTAACATTATGCTTGCTGCAACGCTTGCAGAAGGACAGACAATCATTGAAAATTCAGCAAAAGAACCTCATGTTGTTGACGTAGCGAACTTTTTGAACAGTATGGGTGCGAACATAAAAGGTGCTGGTACGGATGTTATTCGTATCAAAGGTGTTGAAAGACTTCACGGCAGTACCTATTCTATCATTCCTGACCAGATCGAAGCCGGTACTTTTATGCTGGCAGCAGCAGCAACAAAAGGTGATGTGTTGATTAAGAACGTTATTCCAAAGCATCTGGAAGCAATTACTGCAAAGTTGGTCGAAATGGGTGCAGAAGTGGAAGAGTTCGATGATGCCGTGCGTGTTGTGGCAACAAAGAAATTAGGACATACACAGGTCAAGACACTGGCTTATCCTGGATTTCCAACGGACATGCAGCCACAGATCACCACAGTACTTGCAATGGCTCATGGAACAAGTATTGTTACAGAGAGCATTTTTGAAAATCGTTTCAAGTATGTAGACGAGTTGACTAAGATGGGTGCCTCCATTAAGGTCGAAGGCAATACCGCAATTATTGACGGGGTGTCGGAGATGACAGGAGCCATTGTATCAGCTCCTGACCTTAGAGCAGGTGCGGCGCTGGTTATCGCAGGGCTTGCCGCAGAAGGTATTACGACAGTTGAACAGGTCGAATACATTGAGCGGGGATATGAGAATTTTGAGAAAAAGATGCTTGAGCTTGGTGCAGTCATGGCAAAGATTGATTCCCAGAATGAAAAAGCGATACGGAAGTTCAAACTGAAGGTTGGTTGATTTACCAAGCAGAAGAACGAAGAGGATAAGGTAACGTTTCGATTTGAAAATACAAGAAGCGGTTCGCAGGAACCGCTTCTTTTTATATCATGTCATATATCATTCCTATAAATTTTACAAAACCCCGGAGTAAAGAAGGCT
The DNA here is from genome assembly GCA_003249225.1 of Clostridia bacterium. Classification (GTDB taxonomy): domain Bacteria; phylum Bacillota; class Clostridia; order Lachnospirales; family Lachnospiraceae; genus SZUA-448. Next base: position 22,789 of record QKJQ01000030.1, read on the forward strand.
ATGAACCGTCGGTCAGTTACAATATCTGTTCGATATGAAGGTCCGTTTCGTAGGATAAATCAATGTACTTGCGACCTACCTTTACGATGGGACGGGATAATGCATAACGATTCATCATAACGATCTTGCCCTCTGTTTTATTGCTTAGCAGGACAGAGTTGTTAATGTAGGTCAGGTTGAGATGTTCAAGGAAAGTCATCAGGAAATGAGGATCGTACTTGGCAAGTCCTTCGCTCTCCAGAAGCTGAATTACTTCAAACGGACAGATCGGACCACGATAAACTCGTGCTGAGGTCATGGCCTCGTATACGTCTGCGATTGCAACAATCTTGGCAAAAGGATCAATTTGATCTGCGCGAAGTCCCATTGGATACCCGCTTCCGTCACATCGTTCATGATGCATCATGGCGGCCATCTTAATTCTGGTATCGATGTTCTTTGGCCTGAGAATGTTATAGCCCCGGATGGTGTGTGTTTTTATTGTCTCATATTCGGTCGGTGTCAAACGGCTTGGCTTCAGGATAATGTTCGGTGGAATTGTAACTTTTCCGACATCATGAAGCAGCCCGCATAACGTTAGAATTTCAACATCGGCGGAAGAATACTCCAGCCACATGCCGAAGGTGTAGCAGATCAATGCCACATTCAGAGAATGGGCAAAGGTCTGATCGTTATAATCTCTGAGACAGTGAAGCATATCAAATACATGAATACCATTTCGTGCATGCTTTATCAGTGTATGAACATTTTCCAGAAGAGACACGGTATCTACTTCTCTGTTAGAATCTGTAATCGCATGGATCTGACTTTTTAACTGATTCATAGCAGTTGGCATGGCTGTCTTATAGTATTGAAATTCCGGAGATTTTTTGATGTAGTTCGACATAGAGACTTCTTGTGGTATGTCGAGATCAGAGTCTTTTTTGCTTTCCTTTTCATCTTCAGGCAAGCTGACGGTCAAAGCATTTACAGAATAAAAGTTCAATCTTGTAATAAGCTTATCGGTGATAACAGTTCCGGCAGCTATGATTAACTGGTTGTTGAAGGTATAAACGTCTTCAGCAACGACCATGCCAGGTGTTATCTGACTGGTAAATAGTTTCATAGTTTTCATTAGATACCCCCATAGGTGGTAAAGTTGTTTAACAATACACCTGCAATTACCATAGTTTCTGAATGGTTACATTATATAGAAAAAGTGAAGAAAAGTCAATGTATACTGCTGAATGTGAAGGAACAAAAAACCTGGAGTCTTTGCTCCAGGTTTTGTTTCTGTATCTTTTGAAGATTATAGTAAATTTTTTAATGCATCGACTTTATCTAGTTTTTCCCATGGAAGATCGATATCGGTTCTTCCAAAATGTCCATAGGAGGAGGTCTGCTTGTAAATTGGTCGGCGTAAGTCGAGCATTTTAATGATGCCGGCAGGGCGCAGGTCAAATATTTTTTCAATCAGCAGTTCAAGTTCTTTATCCGGAAGCTTGCCGGTACCGAACGTATCAACGGATACGGAAGTGGGCCGAGCAACACCGATGGCATAAGAAAGCTGAATTTCACACTTATCGGCAAGACCTGCGGCTACGACATTTTTTGCAACATAACGAGCGGCATAGGATGCAGAACGATCAACTTTTGTACAATCTTTTCCGGAGAAAGCACCGCCGCCGTGTCTTGCATAACCACCATAGGTATCTACGATGATCTTTCTGCCGGTCAGACCGCTGTCGCCGTTTGGGCCGCCGATAACAAAACGACCGGTAGGATTTATAAAGAACTTTGTAGTGTCATTTATCAGTTCTGCGGGAAGTACGGGGTCCAGCACAAATTTCTTAACATCCTTATGAAGCTGCTCCTGTGTTACATCCGGGCTGTGCTGTGTTGAGATAACAACTGCATCAAGATGACTTGGTTTGCCATTCTCATCATAAGCAACGGTCACCTGAGATTTACCGTCAGGACGAAGGTAAGGGAGAGTTCCGTCCTTTCTTACCCTTGTAAGCTGTCTTGTAAGTTTGTGTGCCAGCGAAATAGGATATGGCATGTATTCTTCGGTCTCATTGCTTGCAAATCCAAACATCATGCCCTGATCTCCGGCACCGATGCCATCAAGTTCCGCATCTGTCATCTGATGTTCTTTTACTTCCAGTGCTTTATCAACGCCCAGAGCAATGTCCGGAGACTGTTCATTTAAAGAAACGATGATTCCACAGGTATCTGCGTCGAAACCACAGTCGGAACTTGTGTAACCTATCTCACGAATGGTATCGCGGGCAATTTTTTTGATGTCAGCGTAACCCTTCGTAGTGATTTCTCCCATAATAAGAACCAGACCTGTTGTAACGGCTGTCTCGCAGGCTACACGGCTCATGGGATCCTGTGCCAGTAATGCGTCAAGAACCGAATCAGAAATTGCATCACAGATTTTGTCCGGATGACCTTCTGTAACGGACTCGGATGTAAAAAGATAAGTACTCATGAAAACTCCTTCTGCCAGAACATCTGGCTGTAAATGTAATAGTTGTTAATGAAACAAAAAAGTCCGCAACAGCGGACTTGATAAGCATTTATCAACTCCCTTATTGTTCGATTGCTCGCTCAACTTGGCACCTTCCCTTCGGGGGTTGCCGTGACTTCATAGAGTCTTTACTCTCCATCACTCTGAATAAGGAACTATATTATTTTTGTAGCACTAAGCATACAGGAAAGATATGCCTTTGTCAAGACCATTCATTAAATTATGCAATTTATCAGAGGCTGACATCTTCTGACTTTTTCATTTTCATGTGGTTCAGTTCCTCTTCCATCTCATGGTATTTTGTAACATCGAGCATGGTTATGCCAAGCAGTGGTCTGGCATCCTGTCCGCCAAGGTAACGTATCCGCATCTTCAGCCAGAGAAGTGTCTGATTAAAATGATATCTTCTGGCGATAATTTCTTGTGCGCTGTCTTCCAGGATAGAACGCTTGCAGGCATCAAGAAATAATTTGCGGTCATCTTTATAGATCCGTTCAATTACATTTCCGGTATCCAGGTAAAAGGTCTGAGGTGAATAACCCATGATTTCATAATAAGTATCGTTTACTCGGATTACCTCTAGTTTATCATCATAAAATTCATAGATGCCTATGCCGCTGAGTGAACTGTTATAAAGCCTGCTGGTGAACTGATTCCCACTAAAGAGCAGGTCAAAATCATCAGTGACAAGACCTTCGTTAACAACGATACTTCGAGTTGGCTTACTTTGTACTGCTTTGCGCTCATACTCCTCAACCGGAAGAGGCGGCGAAAAGTAATAACCCTGAATCCGGTCGCATCCTATACTGCGAAGGTAATCGACCTGAGTCTTTGTCTCCACACCTTCAGCAATGACGGGTATGCCTAGCCACTTAGCCATTCGAACCACAGAAGTAAGGATATTACCGGCGCGGCTTGAGGTCTCGAAACCGCCAAGGAACCGCATGTCGATCTTCAAAATATCTACAGGAACATCTTTCAGCATATTCAATGAGGAATAGCCGCTTCCAAAATCGTCCATCAGAACACTGAAACCAAATGACTGCAGTGTTGTCATGGTCGTCAGCAGCTGCTCAGGGTTTTCGGTGTAGGCGCTTTCCGTAATCTCAAGCTTGAGCATATCTGGTTCAATGTTGTAACGCCTTACAAGATCAATCAGGTTACTGCTTAAATTCTTATCATAAAGATTGACTCTTGAGATATTCACAGAGAGAGGAAGCGGAGTAAGTCCGCGTTTTCTTCTGCTTTCTATGTACTTGCAGGCTTCTTCCCAGACGTAGTTATCAAGCTTTTCAATAAAGCCGGTCCGTTCGAAAAGCGGAATAAAAACACCGGGGGAGATCAGCCCTTTAACGGGATGTTTCCAGCGGATAAGCACCTCTGCGCTGATCGGACTTTCGCTGGACAGACTGAACACCGGCTGAAGATATATTTTGAATTGTCCGTCATCAAGGGCAGACTTCATCTCACTTATGATTTCCTGTTCCTGCAGCATTGTGTTGCGCAGCGCATCGTCGTAATAAGCATAGCGCTTCAGGTAATTGCCTTTAATGGTAGAATGGGCAAGATTTGCCCGGTCACACATAATGCTTATGGGAAGCGTGACATCATCTATTTCGTAAATTCCGATACTAAAATTAACCGTATACCCAAGATGATGGTCGATCAGGTTCTGCTCAACACGCTGAACAAATTCCTCAAGCTCAAAGTCACCTTTTTGAAAGCAGGTAACAAAATGATCGGACTCCAGGCGGCCAAACGTACCATGGCCAGGAATCAGTCTTCTGAAATTTAAAGCAATGGTCTTCAATATACGGTCGCCGGTTTGGGTTCCGAATAAGTCGTTTATAATTTTAAAATGGTCGATGTTCCAATAGACCAGCAGATACGGTTTATTTGGAGATGCCTGCAGCATCTTTTCTGTGCGGTCATAAAAAGCCTGTCGATTGTATATGCCGGTCAGCATATCGTGGTCAGCACGGTATCGAAGCTGGAGTTCAGCTGATTTATTTGCAGTTACATCATATAGAAGAGAAATTACAACAGGATAGTCACTGTCAGGATAAGAAATGCGAATCGACTGCATGTGAATCCATGTTATCTCACCGGTATAGCGCAGAGTACGATACTCAAGCTCAACGGCTTCGTTTGATATAGCGGCCGTTCGAAGAGACTTTACCAAAAGTTCTGCATCTTCCGGCAGGACATTCTGCATAAAATCAAAATCTTTGTTGAAAATACTGGTTTCATCTATGCCTCGCATGGAATAAAAGCCTTTGCTCAGGTAAATAGGAGTCAGAAGATCGCTGACTTCTGTCATAATGACACCGCCATTCATATTATCAAGAATTGCTTTCAACTGGATCTGGGCCTGATTCTGCCGCTTCAGCATGACATTCTCAAGACGCATGTTTTCCGCTTCTTTCATCTCCAGAACATTTTTTATCCTCTGTTTCATGACACGGGAATCGTATGGCTTGAAAATCAGGTCAATAGCACCAAGATCAAGCGTCTTGACTTCATTATCAACATTTGCCAAGGAGGTAACAACAATGACCGGGATGGAAGATAAAACGGAAGATGCTTTCATTTCACGCAAGACATCATATCCGTCTTTAATTGGCATAACAATATCAAGAAGGACAAGAGAAATGTCCGGATTCTCTTCCATGACTTTTAATGCTTCCGCTCCGTCCGAGGCTTCCAGAGTATGATACTCATGATTCAGTATCTCTAAAAGGAGAAGACGGTTAAAGCGGCTGTCATCCACGATTAAAATTGTATGGGGTCTATGCATGAGAATTCCTCCTGTACGCCGGGTACGTCTTTTAAAGTTGAATAGAAGAACCTGACTTAAAGTGCATTTTAAGTGCATATAGAGAAAGAAAGATGACACATTGTAAGAGAACAGTGGCACCTGATTCTGCGTTAATTGATCAAACAATTCATAAAAGACATAAAATAAATTACAAACTACACGATATAGTTATATGAAATATTATAATACAGAACGCGAGTTATTACAACATGTAATTTGATGTAAATTTACATATTTTCGAATAAGAGAAGTTGTGTTTATGATTATTTTAGAAATAAAAGGCTGTTACAAAAGATAGATTGTGATATACTTAGGCTATCTTAAGGGAATGTTCGTTCCCTTACATTGTATGAGGTGAATGAATTGGATCTGAAACGAAAACTTGTCACATCGTTCCTTCTGGTAGTAATTTTACCGGTCATTCTTGCTTTTGCCATGGGAAAAATGATCATATCGTATCAGTTAAAATCAATCGAGCAGATGTTCGGACTGGAAGTTGATACTATGCAGATCATTTCAAACCCCATGCAGATCATGAATAAGGTAACAAGGGGTGTATACAACCGCATTATGCTGACGGCAGAACAGAATCCTGAGAAATTTGCCGAAACAGAATATCTGGAAGCCTTGAATGATGAGCTTCTTGATAGCTATTCTTTTCTGGTCGTCAAAAAAAATGATGTGATCGTATTTGCCGGAAACAGCGCAATGACGGAAAGGATGAGCGAATTTTTGCCTGATTATGGCGGATATCAGACGGACGTTGACGGTGGCATCTATGTATCGGGGAAGAATCCTGTTCTGATCAAACAGAAGGATTTTCTGTATGATGACGGATCAACGGGCAGTGTATTCATTGTAACCGATGTAACAAATTTAGTTCCGCAGATCAAAACCTCAGCAATTCAGTCAGCCATAGCCTTTGCCGGCATACTGATGATGACGGCTTTGATTGTAAGTGCCTGGCTGTATCAGGGAATCATAAGACCTTTGAACCGGTTAAAAGTAGCGACCAGGCATTTGAAAGAAGGCAATTTGAATTATTCCATAACCGGCAGTCAGGAAGATGAGATCGGTCAGCTCTGCGAAGATTTTGAAGAGATGAGAATCCATCTGAAAGAACAAATCGAGGTCCGGCTTCAGTATGAAAAGGATATGGCAGAACTGATCAGTAACGTATCACATGATTTAAAGACACCGCTGACCGCTATCAAGGGTTACGCGGAAGGTCTGCTTGACGGTGTTGCGGATACCCCGGAGAGAAGAGATAAATACATAAGGACTATATATACGAAAGCAAATGACATGTCGGTACTTGTTGATGAGCTGGCATTGTACTCAAAAATAGACTGTAACACAGTTCCTTATAATTTTATACCATTGCAGGTGTCGGAGTACTTTGATGACTGCGTGGAGGAACTGAGACTTGATCTGGAAGTCGAGGATATTGAACTCGAGTACGAGAACAATGTTGACGCACAGATCAAAGCCCTGGTCGATCCGGAGCAGATGAAACGAGTTATTAATAATATTGTTGGCAATGCTGTGAAATATGCCAAGCGCCAGAATAGCAAAGAAGATTCGGAACATGTGGAAAAGGGACGCATTTCTATACGGATCAATGAGCTGGGTGAATTTATTCAGATCGGTATCGAAGATAACGGAACCGGAATTGCCAAAGAAGATCTTCCGCATATATTTGAACGTTTCTACCGAGCAGACACAGCACGTACGACAAAACATGGTGGTACAGGACTTGGACTTTCCATTGCCAGAAAGATCGTGGAAGATCATGAAGGTCAGATTTGGGCAATGGGTGAAAAAGGCGTTGGAACCACGATTTATTTCACTATAAAGAAATGGACAAAAATCTCAAAAAACAGAATTATAGAGGAGGATTTCAAATGAGCCGTATTTTGATAATTGAGGATGAACAGACAATTGCTGAACTTGAGAAAGATTATCTGGAATTGGCGGGCTTTGATGTGACTATTGCGAATACAGGAGATGAAGGACTTGGGAAGGCAATTTCTGAGGACTTTCAACTGATCATTCTGGACCTTATGCTTCCTAACGTGGATGGTTTTGAGATCTGCAAAAAAGTTCGTGATAAAAAAAATATACCAATCATTATGGTATCTGCAAAAAAAGATGATATTGATAAAATACATGGTCTGGGGCTTGGTGCGGACGACTATATGACAAAACCGTTCAGCCCAAGCGAGCTGGTAGCAAGGGTAAAGGCACATTTGAACCGTTATGAACGTCTTGTCAGTTCCGGTGTTCAGGAAAATGAGGTGGTGGAGATCCGTGGGATTAAGATCGACAAGACCGCAAGAAGAGTCTATATCAATGGGGAAGAAAGAAACTTTACGACCAAGGAATTTGATCTGCTGACATTTCTGGCAGAGCATCCGAATCATGTTTATACCAAAGAGGAACTTTTTCAGGAGATATGGGATATGGAATCGATTGGTGACATTGCAACGGTAACCGTGCATATCAAGAAAATCAGGGAAAAAGTGGAAGTCAACACATCGAAACCACAGTACATTGAGACGATCTGGGGTGTCGGGTATCGTTTCCGGGTGTAATGTCTGCAGGATCGTAAACTTTTGAATAATAACTTCCAGAGTATTCTACGGATTGACAAATGATTAACAATAAGGTTATAATAGGGGTGCTGATGCAGAAGGTGTGAACCTGCAGCAAAAGCATAAGGAATAGAAATCGTTCTGAGCTGTGAGGAGACCCGAACAGGAAGACGTCAGACTGCATGCGTAACTGAACCAGATCCTTACTTAATGCATTGCAGTGTTTATTACGTAGAACGATATAATCCTGTGCGTCAGCAAAGCACAGGATTTTTTATGTCCCAAACTAAGGTATGCACAGAAATCTTGTGCAATAAGGAGGGTAAAATGAATCTTAGATTCATTTGCGTAGTTTGTGACTGCGTTATCCTCGTCTCAAACTAAGGTATGCACAGAAATCTTGTGCAATAAGGAGGAAAGTATGAAGAAAAGATGGTCAGTTTTTTTGGCTGTGGTTCTTGGGGTGTCACTGCTTGGTGCATGTGGAACAAATACGGTGAACAACAATGGTAACACAGCAACAGTAACACCTGTTATGGAAGCAACACAGACGCCGACGGAAACTGCAGAGGCAACTGCAGCGGTGGAACCTTCGGAAACGGTTGAGCCAACGGCAGAACCGGTGGAAGAGACACAAAAACTAGAGATATCCATTGCGGCATTAAAGGGTCCCACAGCAATCGGAATGGTAGAACTCATGGAAAAATCCGATGCCGGGGAGACAAAGAACAATTACACCTTTTCGATCCTTGGTGCAGCGGATGAAGTAAGCACCGGGCTCGTAAAAGGGGATTATACCTTTGCAGCAATTCCAAGCAACCTTGCTTCTGTTTTGTATAATAAAACAGAAGGAGCGCTGGAAGTGGTCGCAGTCAATACGCTTGGAGTACTTTATATACTGGAGACTGGAGACAGCATTCAGTCTGTTGAAGATTTAAAAGGAAAAACCATTTACTCTATGGGTAAAGGAACAACACCGGAGTTCACACTTAACTATCTGCTTCAATCAGCAGGAATTGATCCAGAGAAAGACGTTACGATTGAATATAAATCGGAAGCCACGGAAGTAGCAGCATTGCTTTCTTCCGGAGAAGATGTAATCGCTATGCTTCCACAGCCATATGTAACAACCGTAATGATGCAGAACGAAGCAGTTCGAATTGCCCTTGACGTTACGAAAGAATGGGAGACCTACACAGGTGACGCAAGTACGATTGTTACAGGAGTAGTCGTTGCACAGAAATCTTTCATGGAAGAGAATAAAGAAGCTGCTGATGCATTTCTTTCTGAATATGCTGCGTCCGCATCCTATGTAACGGCGAATATAGAGGAGGCTTCTGCACTGGTTGAGAATTATGGAATATTCAGTGCGGCAGTAGCCAAATCCGCCATCCCTTATTGTAACATTGTATTTATTCAGGGAGCAGAAATGAAAGAAAAAATCACATCGTATCTTCAGGTTCTGTATGATCAGCTGCCGGCCTCGGTCGGCGGTGCAATGCCGGGCGATGACTTCTACTATATTCCGTAGTTGATGGAAGGATAGTATTAATCAAATTGCTGCTAATGTAACTTGATAAAAAAGGATGGTGAATTCTGACGCATCGGCGCAGAAACACCATCCTTTTTATAAGGAGAATTCAATGAATTTCAATAAGCTAGGTGAAAGTATAAAGAGACAGCTGCAAAATCAGCCAATGCTCCCGGTTCTTGCAAGTTCAATAAAAACCCCGACCCATTCAGGATCAAATTGTATACCTGAGTTCTTCTCGATTTCATCGATTGCATAATCGAACGGCATGGCATCCCGGTAAGAACGAATAGAACGCATCGCATCATAAGCATCTGCGATACTAATGATCCTTGCTCCAAGAGGAATATCAGTTTTTGAAAGTCCCAGAGGATAGCCAGAACCATTGTATTGCTCATGATGGTGCAATATGGAAGGGGCTATTCGATTTTCTGTATCCAGACTTTTTATGATCTCAGAGGCAATACTGCTGTGTTTTTTTATAGTTGAATACTCAGAGGCAGTAAGATGCTGCTTTTTGTGTAAAATACTGTCCGGAATACAGATCTTTCCAATGTCATGTAGTTTTGCTGCCCAAAGAATGTCAAGATAGTTTTCATCAATACCAAACTGATGCTGATACAATTTACTCGCTATGTCAGCGACCCGTTTGGAATGACCGTCCGTATATTGATCTTTTGTTTCCAGAAGATTGGTCAGCATTTCCATAGAATTTAACAAAAGTTCCTGATACTTTTGCTTTAACTGATTCAAAATAACTTCCTGCGTACGCTGTGCATAGGCTCTGGCTTCATCTGCCTTGACTGCTTTTGTAATGTCTCTGGTTATAATAGCAAGACCGGTTGTCTCATTCGTATCACCAACAATGCCGGTATAGGTATTCTCATATATTTTCTGATTAACTTCGTCATGTACCATCCGATGATAGGTCTTATCCGGGTTGTCCTGTAAATAAGCAATGGCTCGTTCCACTTTTGCAGCTGAACTTTTTGCATGACAATGAATAGCGTTATTACCGATGATATCCTCTTTTCTGACATTGCGTATCAGTTCGGCAGCCTGATTTACATAGAGAATAACACCATCGGGATCTGTAATGATAACACCTTCTGATAATTGATTTATTAGAAGCCGAAAGAGATCTTCATTTATTTGTTGATCCGGTTCTTCCATCGATAGAATCACTCCATTTCGTAACGGGCAGGAATAAATAGTTTTCTGAACATTTCTGACCAGAAAGTACTTAGGCACTTATTTTACCTTTGTACTTCATGTCCTCCTGTAATATATGGGTAGCTACCCATTCCTTCAGAAAATTGAAAACTTCAAGTGTGAGACTTGCTTTTCCTGACTGTACATCAAGATATAAAGAATCAACCTGCTGTTTAAGTTTTGAATGAATCAGTTTATGCTGTGCTTCCTCAGGATAGGAGAATTTTTGAAAGAGATTCTCTTCTGTTGTAAAATGATAATTTGTGTATTTGATGGTTTCCTGCAGTGTTTCTAACAATATGTTTTTCCCTTTTCCCTCACGCATAGCTTCATACAATTGGTTAATAAGTCCAATTAGTTTTTGATGCTGTAAATCAATGGAAGGAATGCCAACAGAATACTTTTCTTCCCAGTTGATAAATGCCATTTCATAACCTCCTTAAACAGAATAGTGAATTGTAAAAAAACGAATGTAAATACAGCATAACACAATTAGACAATAAATCAACATTTAATGTGTTTTAAAAGCGCCAATAAAAGAAAAAGAAAAATATAATCACATTACGTGAATACAAACACAAAAAAGAGAAGGCTTGGAATGACAACGTCATTCCGGCCTCCTCTTTTTTATAAAACAAATCACAATGTGGATGAATTAAGCAAGTTCAGCAACGACTTTCTTTAATGCTTCGAGAGCATCTTCCGGAAGTTTATCAAAACCACCCTTGAACGTGTCACGGCTTTCTACGAATTTAACTCGGTCATTCATTCTTGCAATTAATTGTGCTTTGTAATCAGCATCGTTAAGATCCGGAACAAAACCTTCCCATTCGAAGATCTCGATATCACTCAAAGGACCCCATGGTTTGAAGGTTGCTTTTCCTTCCACGATTGCTTCAATAACACCAAGTGTATCCGCAGGCTTAACTTTCTTGCCCATAAAATCGCCGGTGTTGATGATGTAGCAGTCAACGTTACGCTCGCCAACCAGTTTCTTGAACTTCTCGTAATCATTAACGAGAGGGTATGTTCTGAATGGGTTCGCATAAGGTTCAACAACCAGTGCGTTTGGATCGACACCTTCCGGAAGTCGTTCCGCGGTTGAACGTTTTGTTGCAAGGGTAGCGCCCATTACCGATGCAAGGGAAGCACCTTTTAATTTAACGACCGGTGGAATGGTAGGATCTTTCATGATCCAGAAGATAGAATCAACCGGTTCAGCAATCTTATCAACTCGGTTCGGTGACCATAGTTTTGACTTGATGGCACGTCCATTACCGTTTCGGATATCCTCTGTTACAAGAACCTTGTTACCGTCCTCATCAATGGTAACGGAACAGTTCTGAACTGTTAACAGGTATTTGTTATCCTCACAGTAGGTAGGGTAATCTGCGGTCTTATCAAAGTATGATGGCTCAAGAGCTACAGAAGAACCTGTTTCTGCATTGATAATAAAAGCATCATCATGAAGAACAGTTACATCGTACTTTCCGCCATGCTTTGCATGTGTGATCGTGGATTTACCGGATCCTGAAAGACCGAATACGGAAGCAACGTATTTCCTGCCGCCTTCAAGGTTATAACGTTTCTGGCCGCCGTGGCAGGAAGCATATCCGTTTCTGTTGGCAATTGCCCATGCGATGGTAAGCGTTCCCTTTTTGTGCTCACCAAAATATCTCATACCAAGGATACCTGCACAGTTATTTGCTGTGTTGAAGTAACAGATACATTTCGGATCATATTTGGGATTTGTTGTACCAACCCACTGAGGATCGGAGAAGATGTAGATGTCGGGTTCATTTCCAATCGGAAGAGATTCCTTGTACATCTTTACATACTCATCGGACATGTACTGGAAATTAAGCATCCAGTTGTACATAATATTCTCTTCGCCTTCCGGGATTAAGAGATGTGCTTTGACCATGAAATCTTTATCAAGACCAATGTAAGCTGTTGCATGATACATCGTTTTCCAGCGTGTATCATAGATAGCATCCATAAGGATTTTATCAAGTTCAGCAGTATCGACGCCAGGTTCTCCGGCAATTCTTCGTGCGGTTGCATAACGGCCGGTAATAGAACCATCGTTAAAAAGAAGGACTTTGGAATCTTCTTCCAAACCGATCTCTTCTCCCTTGTATACAGGAAGGTCAGTTATCACGGTACCAGGTGAGTTCTTCGCAAGTTCATATGCTTCCTTTAATGTGCTGATTTTAATAACATTGTTGCCATAAAAGGCTGCTTCAATAATTGAACGGGTCTTGGTGAAACCGGGTTTTCCAGCGCCGATTTCATCCTTTTTGAAAAAAGCTTTTGTTGACATGTAATTACCTCCTAATGTATTGATATTTCTATTTAAAAAAAGCAATAAATAGCTAATCCAGTTATTGTAAATGAATAAACAAACAATCGATAAAATGAGAAAATATTATCAGAAATCTTAAATCTTTACAGCCAGCAATAAGCCAATTGCCACCAATTAACAGTATAAATTTATTTATGGAATGCGTCAACCCTGATGTGAGAAAATTCCCAGATTAAATAAGATAATACATATTAAGGTTTTATATAATCCATCCGAAATAGTATTTAGTAATGTGACAGGATAAAATCACAGCAGGAGAGAAGTATGAAAAAATGAAATGATTTTTTCATACAGCAAGTTTGTTCCTCGCGCGTCACCGCTCGTCCAAACTTGATATACACAGAAAGAATGCACAGAAATGGAGAAAAGAATGAATATCAATGGGATTTATGCAGGAAGTTATGCTTCTGAGTCAATTGCGGTTGACCAGAAAGAAAGCCAGACTTCTTCTTCCGCCTATGAAGCAGGACAGGTGCTGGAAGGCATAGTCTCCAAGGTATCCGATAAAGTTACAATAAACTTTAGCGGAAATGAAATATCATTTCCGAAAGAATCTGTTCAAAACGCCAGGGAAGGCGAAATCAGAAAGTATCAAATCATGGATGTGTCGGGAACAAGTCTTGTGCTAAAGGAGATTGGTACAACACAGGAAACCGCAAGGAGCAGTGCCATGTCGTTGCCCGTTAACGTGACCGACACTAAGGTGGTAAAGGAATGTACGGATGCAGAGGAAGAAGAGGAACAAAAGGATGAAGAAAGCCTGTCCAATGTTGCATCCGGTATGACATCAGGTGATTATTCCAGTCTGCGTGAAGAAGGCATGACGATTGAAAAGTTCAATCTTGAACGTCTCGATCGAGCGCTGGAACGAATCAAACTGCAAAAAAATGTTCGCGAAAGCAGCGTCAGCAGTCAGGTCAGTGAATTGAAGGAAAAGAAAAAAAAGATTCAGGAGACGGCTGAAAATGCAGGTACTGCCATGCAGGCAGGGATGACAGCGCAGATTGCGCAAAGGCTTGAAGAAGCCGATCTTCCGGTGACTGATGAAAACATTTCAAGAATTGCCAACGCCATGAATCTGGCAGGAGAGGCTGCATCGATGACAGATGCCTCCTTTTCCTATCTAATTGACAATCAGTTAAGACCAACCATAGAAAATGTTTATAAAGCAGTTCACGCAGGAAGCAGTGTTCAGACATCCATAACTGAGGAGGTGTGGAACAGTCTGAAAGAAGATGCTGCGGGCATTTTGACGGATGCCGGAATGCAGGTAACGGAAGAGTCCATGCAGGATGCCAGGTGGCTGGTCGAAGAAGGACTTTTGCTTACACCAGAGAACCTGCAGTATAAGCAAACGCTCCAGACGATCAAAGATGGCGTAGACCAGACAGATCTTCTTGACCGGACGGTAAAAGCTATGCAGGCAAAGCAAAAACCAGAAACAGCGGAATTCATACAGGCAGCTGAGACAGAGACGCAGATCAGCGTGAATGGTGGGATTGAAGCGATCATCGCACGCCGCAAACTGGAAGAGACAAGACTTGTGATGGCCTCTGACTCTCAAGCAATGGCAGAAGATGCCGGCATTGAAACGAATATAAAAGAGTTATCTGATCTTGTGGAGGGCTTAAAAGAAAAAGAGAACACATACTACCAGAACCTTATGAAGGAAGCAGGAATGCCTGCCACGGAGCAGTCTCTTGATCTCTTAAAGAATACAACCGAAGCAATGGCTGTTCTGCAGACCGTACCGGAATATGTACTTGGAAGTACGTTACAGACACAGGATACGGAGACGATCCGGTCGTTAGCGGAGGAGGGAACCAGTCTTGCGGCAAAGCTGACACAGGCTGAGACCAGTTACGAAGCATTGATGACAAAACCAAGAAGCGATATGGGTGATTCCATTAAAAAGGCATTCAGTGGTATTGATGAACAGCTTCAGTCGTTGAATCTTGAGACTACTCAGGCAAATGAACGAGCAGTCAGAATTCTTGGTTATAATCAGATTCCACTTACACAAGAGAATATCACGAACATCAAGCTTTATGATGCGAAGGTCAACGAACTGATACAGAACCTGAAACCATCGGTTACAGTCGAACTGATCCGGCAGGGTACCAACCCACTGGAATTATCCATTGATGAACTGAATACAACGGTAAAGTCACTGCTTTCAGAAACAGGTGCATCCGAAGAAGAAAAATACAGTGAATACTTAGTGAATCTTGATAATAAAAAGGAACTGACCCAGGAAGAGCGGACTTCCTACATTGGAATATACCGGCTGCTGAACAATGTCGAAAAGACCGATGGTGCTGCAATTGGTGCCACAGTGAAAGCAGGAAGGGAAGTAACACTGGCTAATCTGCTAACCGCAGTCAGGACCATAAAAAAAGGAAGTATGGATGTCAGCATTGATGAGACCTTTGGGGGAATTGATGAACTTACCTTTTCAAAGAAAACAATTACGAGTCAGGTACAAGCAGCATTTTCGGGAAATACGGCAGAGACTACAGATGGAAACAAGACAGCTTCCACGGCTGCTGACCAGAGAAATGTTCTGACTGGGAAGGATGGGAATAATTCTGCCGGAAATCAGGTGAATGATTCTGCCGGAAACACTGCGAATTTAACAGCCGGAACGGTATCAGAAAGTTCGGTGGATATTCAGACAGAGTATCAGGAGCTTCTGCTCAATCAGATCCTGTCCTCTATAACACCAAACGGTGTATCTGATTTGCTTTCAAAAAACCCGGACGCATGGGAAGACACTACACTGGAAGCAATGAAAGAACAAATGAGAGATACAAAAGCAGAGAATCAGGACAATGCATGGCAGGAAGAAAAGCTTGCATCGATACGTACGCTGGCAAAGAGCTCACAAGAAGAAATTACATTTCTGCAGAATGTCGGCATCGACAGAACGGTGAACAATCTGGTGGCAGCAAAGGATCTTCGAAAAGGGAACAGCTGGTTCACATCACTTATGGATACCGCAGATTCAAAGAACATTGATACAGAACAGCTTAATGACCAGACAGATCTGACAGACTTCATCGATGACCCAAAGCAGCTGAACAATGCATGCGAGCAGATGGAGAATTCAGCAAGAGATCTGATGAATGAAATCTATGAGGATTTTTCCCTGGATGCTGAAACGATACAAAAGCTCCAGAACATTCAGGCAGGACTGGAACTAGGGGCAGCACTCAGGCAGAAAGAATATTATGAGATTCCGTTAGAAACAGAAGATGGAATCACCAACATGAATCTGACCGTAGTTCATGACACCAAGGATGCCGGAAAAATAAGTGTGACCATGAAGCTTTCCTCCCTTGGAAGTGTTCAGGCAGAGGCTAAGATTTCAGATGATACTTCAGATTTTACGATATCTGTGGATTCCAGAGCAGGACGTGACACGCTGCTTGGATCAAAAGAAGAGCTGGAAGCGAGCCTCGAAGAGATTGGAGTAACGAACTGCAAAATAAATTATATGGTCGAGTCCGGATCTATGGAAAGCTTTATCTTCCGAAACGGGGACATCTATATACAGAGAGACGAAGAAGCAGGGTCTTCCACCGTCAGGGAACAAAGTGAAAGCAGTGCTGCGGCAGCAGAAGATATAACAGGCACAGAACAAGGCAGTGAAGTTACGACCGATCTGTTGTACAAGGCAGCGAAAGTCCTCGTTATGTATTTTCAGAAAAATGATTCAGATGCAGCAGCAAACATAAAACAGTCCATTGCAGGATAATGACAGGAAACGTTCACAATTTACAAGCCATTAAAAAGGCAGAATGAGAGGAAACGATGAGAATAAATCATAACATGGCGGCAATCAAAGCCAGCACGAATCTGAATAAGACCAACAACCTGTTAAGCCAGAGTCTGGAGAGGTTATCCTCTGGTTACCAGATCAATCGGGCAGCAGATAATGCGGCAGGACTTGCCATAACTCAGAAAATGCGTACCCAGATCAATGGTCTTGACCAGTCATCGAAGAATTCATCCGATGGGATCTCGGTAATCCAGACAGCAGAAGGTGCATTGAACGAAGTGGAAGCTATGCTTCAGAGAATGCGCGAACTTGCTGTGCAGGCTTCCAACGGAACCAACACCACGAATGACCGCGCGGCGATCCAGAGCGAGATCGATCAGCTGAACGAAGAAATCTACCGTATCTCCAGTACGACAGAATTTAACACCAAGACCCTGCTGGATGGAAGTGCCGATAATGCTTCCTATTCCTCTGTAAACTCGGTGGAGCTTATATCTATTTCGGATTCAGTGCAGATTCAGGATTACGCACTGACTGTTACGCAGGATGGAAGACAGGCCGTTATGATCAGTGGTACAGATGTTGATACCTCAGACATTTCGGACACGGAAGAAGGCAACATCACCATCAATGGACTGAGTATCCCGGTCAATGAAGGGGATACGATAGAAGAAGTCTATACAAAAATCCGTGATGCCTGCGATTCGATTAATGTGAAAGCTTTCTTTAGCGATGGGACCTACGATTCCACACTTGCCGACAGCACATCGGCAGGATACACGGAAAATGATGTGGCTGACGGCGGATATCTGACTCTTGTTTCTGAAGCGTATGGGTCAACAGCCAGCATTGATATTTACTGTGATAACGAAGATCTTAGAGCCCGCTTTGGAATCAGTGAGACAGGAGCTAGTACAACAGGAATTGATGCAAAAGCAACGCTGGGTGATGGATTTGAACTAACGGCAACCGTAACAGCGAAAGGAAATGTAATCACGGTATCCGATACCAATGATTTTGAGATGCAGTTCGAGATTGCACCAGGAACCGCAGCAACAGCATTTTCTGATGCCATTATGGATGGAACACCAATGGATGAAGCACCGGGTGGAACCGAGTATGATGTATCAATAACCGTTCTGGAAGCAGGACCGATCGATCTTCAGGTAGGAGCCAACGAAGGACAGACCATGACACTTCGAATTCCAAGAGTCGATCCTAAGACCCTTGGTGTAAGCGGCGTCAATGTGTGTACGGATGACGGTGCGCAGGATGCCATTTCGGCTTATGACAATGCGGTCGAAGAAGTGTCCGGAATTCGTGCAAAGCTTGGTGCATATCAGAATCGTCTGGACCATGCAATCACGAACCTTGATACGACACAGGAGAACATTACAGAAGCCATGTCAAGAATTGAAGATACCGATATGGCAGCAGAGATGACAGAGTATACGCAAAAGAATGTACTTTCTCAGGCGGGCGTATCAATGCTTTCACAGGCAAATACACTGCCACAGACGATATTATCTCTTCTTCAGGGTTAATGCTTTACGGATATAGGAAATATAACATTCGATAACGATTACTGCTTTCTCTCAGCATTGGTTTCTTTAAAACTTTATGCTAATGGCAAATAGAGCAGAACGCAGAATGGACAGTCGATAGAATAAGGAGAAAACTTGTGAAAAAGGAATTGATTCAGGACTTTGTGCTCCGTACCTCACAGGCATCAAGAAGTGAACTTGTAGTAATCTTATATGATATTATACTGGAAGACATCCGTGCTTCGAGAGAAATCCTGTCCGGTATCGATGAGAGCGATCAGGAAAAGAAGAGAAGCGAGATACTAAAGTTCAGAAAAGAATTAAAACAGGCACAGAAGGTCATGAATGAGCTGATGTCGGCTCTTGATTTTCATTACAAACTGTCTTTTGAACTTCGCCGTCTCTATGTATTTATCAATCAGGAACTGATTCGTGCGGAAAGAAGTAATACAACAGAGCCACTTATATTGGTCGAACAGATGGTACAAAAGCTAAAAAGCGCTTTCGCTGAAGTCGCAAAAGAAGATACCTCCGGACCGGTCGTTCAGAATGCACAGCATCTGGCAGCAGGACTTACCTATGGGAAAAGCAGGCTGAATGAGATTTGTATTGATTTAAATGATCCGAACCGCGGGTTTACCGCATAAAACAAAAAGAAGGATATTGCCGCAAGGAAAGCTGCAATACCCTTCTTTTTTTGAACTTTTACTACCTTTCA
Organism: Clostridia bacterium; assembly: GCA_003249225.1. Classification (GTDB taxonomy): domain Bacteria; phylum Bacillota; class Clostridia; order Lachnospirales; family Lachnospiraceae; genus SZUA-448. The sequence goes on from QKJQ01000030.1 coordinate 41,867, forward strand.
TCCAAGAACACGCATTCCTGCGAATGAAATGCATTTTTCGAGTGATTAGAATTCTTACAGGTTATTCATCGGCAAGAACTAACGCATTATAAGCATTTAACATCCCGTTTGATACAGTCTTACCCGTGAGTTCATCTGTCACAACGGCACTGTTGATAATAATCTCCTTTATTTCTGAAAGGCTTAAAGTGCTGTCATAGGAAGCCAGCATAGCGGCTACAGCAGAGACCATAGGGGCTGCCATGGAAGTACCGCTGAGGTACTCGTAGGTACTCTTTGGTGTAGTACTAAGGATATCAATGCCAGGTGCTGCAATATCAACACTTTCTGCACCGTAATTCGATGAGGAATCAAGTGTTCCGTCATAGGAAAGATTGGCAACAGAAATTACGTTGTCAAAATCATAGGAAGCAGGGTAAAGTGCGGACTGATCTGTGTCGTAGCCAATACCGCGTGAATCACCGTTTCCGGCTGCGCAGACGAACAGCATGTCGGAATTTTCTATAGCTGACGCTAAGGCAGGGTCATTTTCTGTTGTACCAAAACTTAGATTGCAGATTGTGGCGCCCATGCTTTCGGCATAAGCGATAGCTTCAACAATATCATCTGTATTACCGGATCCGTCTGAACCACCAAGTGCTTTTACAATCATTATTTTCACATTCGCATTGGAAGCCAGTCCGGCTATACCAAGGTCATTCACTTCTGCAGCTATGATTCCGGCCACATGGGTTCCGTGCTCGTATTCGGATGAATTTCTTGACTGATAAACGGTTGCTGAATTGCTGTAGAAGTTCCAGCCATATACATCATCAATGTATCCGTTGCCATCATTGTCAATACCGTCGCCTGCGATCTCGGCTTCGTTGGTCCAGATGACATCAGACAGATCTTCGTGTGTATAGTCTACTCCGGTATCAATAATTGCCACGATGACTTCATCGCCGCCGTCCGGGAAGTAATCCCAGGCTTCCACAGCATCGGTATCCACATCTTCCACCGCCGTGACTGCATTTGAAAACTGCATTTGAATCGGCGTTGATCTCCTGCCGGAATATCCATGATAGGTACTACCGCTGTTCTGGCCAAGGTATTGGTTGATCAGACTGTTAAGATTGTTAAAATAACTGCTGTAATCATTCCAGTCAACGCTGGTTCCGGTTCCGTTATAACCAAAATGAATCGTGAAACTGCTGCCACCGGGACCAAAGGTGAAATTGTACCCGTATCCGGGACCGGTATAGCCATAGTCATTGTTATAACCGGTATCATCCGAAGCATCCGGTGCTGTTCCATCCGCCTGGTCTGGCAATGTAAAGCCGCCGCCGTCGTAGATACCACCGTCTGTAAAATCATACAAGTCGCTCCAGCTGCTATCCGTCAGGCTGAAGGTACCGTCGTTATACAAAGCCCACTGCAGAGATTGGTAGGGTTCTGTGTCGGTCGATGTGGAGTCTTCCGTGCTTGTCAGATTTGAAGTAGATGACATGGTGGATGAGTATCCATAGGTTACATACGTTGCAGTTGAGGAGTCCTCCGTGTAAGAGGAAGAATAAAAAGTTGCGGATGCGACGAGACAAAGACATAGAAGAATTGCCAAAGAACGTCCGGTTTTTTTGATCATGAAATACACCTCCTAAGACTTATTATGATGTGCACTTTGGCGAATGATTCCATAGACAAAGCTTATGTCTGCGGATATGTCCCGCCGGTACACATGGATTTCAATAGTAATACAAACAGTATACTATCAAATTGTGATTAACCTATGGCAAAAGTGTGAAATGTGATTCGAAGAACATACAATGAATAAATTCCGTGTTTCTTGACGGATTGCGTTTCGTGGTATATACTGCAAAAAAAGATTTGCATATCAGAACCAGTGTCTGATGCATTGTTTTAAGAGAAAGGAAGTACAAGGATATGGCATGTCAGAACTTAACATTGTTAACAGATTTTTATGAGCTGACAATGATGCAGGGATATTTTCGTAACCATAAAGAAGAAGTGGTGGTATTTGACGCATTTTACAGAGAGAATCCGTCACAGAGCGGCTATGCCGTTTGCTGTGGTCTGGAACAGGTAATTCAATATATAAAGAACCTTCATTTTACAAAGGAAGACATCGAATATCTCAGTGGACTTTCGATCTTTGAGGAGGACTTCCTTGAGTATCTGGCGAACTTTACGTTCTCCGGAGACATCTATGCGATACCGGAAGGGACTGTGGTATTTCCGATGGAACCACTGGTAAAAGTAGTGGCACCGATCATTGAAGCACAGCTGGTCGAGACTGCCATACTGAACATTATCAACCATCAGAGCCTGATAGCAACAAAAGCCTCAAGAGTGTGTTATGCGGCACAGGGAGAACCCGTTATGGAATTTGGTCTGCGTCGCGCGCAGGGACCGGATGCCGGAACGTATGGAGCCAGAGCAGCGGTGATTGGCGGATGTGCCGGAACCAGCAATGTTCTGTGCGGCCAGATGTTCAAGGTGCCGGTGCTTGGAACTCATGCACACAGCTGGATCATGAGCTTTGAGGATGAACTGACGGCATTTCGCATTTACGCCCAGATGTATCCGCAGAACCCGACCCTCCTTGTTGATACTTACGATACGCTTCGTTCCGGAATTCCGAATGCAATCAAAGTATTCACAGAACTTCGTGAACAGGGAATTCTGCCGAAAAAATACGGGATCCGACTCGACAGCGGCGACTTATCGTATCTCTCAAAAAAAGCCAGAAAGATGCTTGACGAAGCAGGGTTTACAGATGCCGGCATCACCGCCTCAAGTGATCTGGACGAGTATCTGATCGATTCCCTGAAGACACAGGGCGCGAAGGTAAATTCGTGGGGAGTCGGAACGAATCTGATCACCTCAAAGGACTGCCCGGCATTTGGCGGTGTCTATAAGCTTGCCGCTGTGTATACAGGCGGTGAATACACACCTAAAATCAAGTTATCGGATAATCCATGGAAGATTACGAACCCTGGAAATAAAAAGATTTACCGTATCTATGAAAAGGAAAGCGGAAAGATTAAAGCAGATCTCATTACCTTGGAGAACGAAGTATTCTCAGAAGACCAGACGCTTGTTCTGTTCGATCCGGTCGCAACCTGGAAGCGCACCAAGCTTCGGCCCGGAACCTATGAACTGAGAGAACTTTTAGTTCCGGTTTTCATAAAAGGAGAGTGTGTCTATAAGTCTCCGGAGACTATGGAAATCCGTGCTTACTGTGGGAAGGAACTGGACACTTTATGGGATGAGACAAGACGTCTTGTGAATCCGCATGAAGTATACATTGACTTATCGCAAAGTCTGTATGATATGAAACAGGCTTTGATTTCGGAAGCCAATAAAGAGAAATGATAAGCGATTACGAGGGAGTTCTGTCCGGTTAAAGGAACGTGGGAAGGAAAATCATCTTCACACCTGAAAAAAGGGATAATTCTCTCAAAAGCAGGCTTTTGCCATAAAAATATATACGCTGTACATTTTCTATACACAAATGTGCAGTATACTAATAGAAAAAACGGCACCGGATGCATGAAAAAAGTCTGGTGTGCCATGAAACGGATAAGGAGATGAAATAAATGCCATATTCATTCGGATATTTTAACTTCTATGATTCTACCTATATATTGATTATTATTGCAGCTGTGATTAGCCTTGCTGCGTCGGCACGTGTAAAATCCACCTTTGCAAAATACAGCAAAGTTAACGGAAGACGTGGTATTACCGCCGAAGAGGCAGCCGCAGATATATTGCACCGGGCAGGAATTCATGATGTAAAGATCGGCAGAATCAAAGGAAATATGACGGACAATTACAACCCGTCAACAAAAGTCCTGTCATTATCGGACAGTGTTTACGGTTCAACTTCAGTGGCAGCCATCGGTGTGGCGGCGCATGAATGCGGCCATGCAATTCAGGATGAGCAGGAATATCTTCCTATGAGAGTACGAACGGCAATCGTTCCCGTAGTCAATATCGGCTCAAGACTTTCCTGGCCATTGATCCTGATCGGATTTTTATTCAGCTTTGGACCACTCATAACAGTAGGTATCGTCTTGTTCAGTGTTGTAGTCGTATTTCAGCTGGTAACACTGCCGGTCGAACTGAATGCTTCAGGACGGGCACTTGCCGTCGTTGATTCTTCCGGACTTTTGGATGATAACGAATTAAAGGGGGCTAAGAAAGTATTAAGAGCCGCCGCTATGACATACATTGCCGCTGCAGCCGGTTCCATTCTTCAATTGCTTCGTCTGTTGCTGCTGTCGAACCGCAGACGCAATTAATAGAAAAGGAAGAACGCAATGAACTCAAAAAAAGAAATGTATGAATTATTATATCAGCAGATCGCCGCTTTGACCGAAGACAGGCAGCACCTTGTATCCGCACTTGCCAATGCAGCGGCAGCGCTCTATACCACCTTGCCGGATATCAACTGGGCAGGCTTTTATCTGAGAGAGAAGGACTCCCTCTATCTTGGGCCATTTCAGGGAAATGTAGCCTGTATTCACATCGCCATGGGAAAAGGTGTATGCGGAACCGCAGCAGAAAAAAAAGAAACCATCGTTGTGTCGGATGTTCATCAGTTCAAGGGGCACATTGCCTGCGACGGTGCCTCCAATGCAGAGATCGTCGTACCTATGTTTCGAGACAACGAGGTCTTTGCTGTACTTGACATAGACAGTCCGCTGTTTGACCGGTTCGACGAAGAGGACAAAGCAGGACTTGAGCGAATCGCCGGTCTTTTAACAGATTTTGATTGAAACAGAAGAACAGAGGTCAGTAAAAATGAAATGGTTTTGGCATCTTCATACAATTAACTCACATCACCGTCTTGTCAGGAAATACTGTTTTAAGATCGGGTTATACCGACAGGGTATTTTTCATGATATGTCGAAATATTCGCTGACAGAATTCTCTGCCGGTTCAAAGTATTATCTTGGGTACAAAAGTCCGAATTTTGCGGAGCGTAATGACATAGGGTACAGCACGGCCTGGATGCATCACAAAGGAAGAAACAAGCATCATTTTGAATACTGGACGGATTATGTATCGGAAGGCGGCGGAAGAATGGAAGGCGTAAAGATGCCGAACCGTTATGTTGCAGAGATGATATGTGACAGAATCGCTGCCAGCAGGACCTATAACAAAGAAAAGTATACAACCGCTGCGCCGCTTGAGTATTTTGAAAAGTCAAAAGACAGACAGCTCATGCATACGGATACGGAGCAGCTCGTACGAAGGCTCCTTGTTATGATCAAAGAAAAAGGTGAAGAGGAAACCCTTCGGTATATTAAGAAAGAATTGCTTGGAAAGAAAAAGCGGGAATGATTGATTTCACTCCCGCTTTTAATTATCTTTCTATACTCTTCCATCGAAAAGAATTAGCGTTTACTTCATGGTAACAGCACCCAAATGCCTAAAGGTTTCAATCATACAGACAGCAGCTCCTGTTAAGGAAAAAGTTCAATTCTGGTATTATCGATTAGCAAAAGGCATATCAGGCATACTTTCCTATACAAAAAAGGCAGATTGGCACTTTGATTAAATTTATACATCTTTCAGTTACAATTTGCGGAAACTCAAGTTTTCTTTATTTGTATTTTATTCCATCTTATGGCATTTTTCAATAATTCAATTGTTGAATTATTGAAATGGCTAGTGTTAAAATCTTCAACTCAATAATCTATAATAACAATGGAAATTAATATGAATTTCATGTTATATTATTGATGTGATAATTTGTAAATATTTTTTGATATTAGATGTTGAGCAGTACAAAGCACAAATTTATGCATAGTAATGAAAAGTTTTACAACTTTTATTTTCATAAATCATTTTTTAAGTAAAAAGGAGAGAATAAGGAGAGAATAATTATGCTTAGCAAAAGTAATAACATTTCGATAGGTTATATTACAGCACTGCTTATAAGTTGTTATAGCTTATATCGTAATCTAAAACTAGATGGTAATAATATGAACATATTCTTTGATATTGCATGTATTGTATTTTTAATATTTAATTGTATTTTAGAATTCGTATATAAAAAGAAAGGAAAGAAAGTACCGAAAAAATTAATTATTCCATCAATAATTATTCTTATTTGTATAACAATTTATACATGGATGCACTAATATATCATCTGCAACTATAATCAATATATTATTGCATTCTAACATTTAGAACAAAATGGATTAACCTTGCATATTCTCGATATTTACTGACATTATGCTGAATCGAGTAGGAGGTAAATAAAATAATTATTTACCTCCTACCCGATTATCTCACTTTCATCGGAGGAACATATTGTATCCATGAGGAAGGTGTGTTAATTGCCCACATGATATAAAAAAGGATACTTTAAAAGAAACACTTACATCAAAGAATTAGCGCTTACTTCATGGTAACAGCACCCTCCACATGTACTTCACCTTCGATGGAGTAGCAGGACAGATCGCCTTTGCAGTAGAGATTCTTGCAGTTGATCTCACCCTCGCTGTTGATTGAGCCGCAATTAATGTCACCGGCCGTTTCCACATAGCCTTCGATGTTGCCGCAGTTCACTTTTTCACCGGCTTCCAGATAGCCTGAAACATTGCCGCAGTTCACAGCGCCCTTTGCTTCAAGGTAAGCACCGATGTTACCGCAATTTACATTCGAGGAAGATTCCACGTAAGTGCCGACATTACCACAGTTTACCATACCCTCTGCTTCCACATAACCGTTCACGTTACCGGATACAGAGGCATTTCCCCAGACTTCAATGTTCACGTTATGCTCCAGACCTTGAAGATTCAGCTGGATTGGCTTATCTTTCTGCCATTCCTCGTGTCCAAGGTACTTTGTTCCAAGGAATTGTACAACACGCAATACATGATCGTCTTTGATTCCGTCGATATCTCCGAAAGCGAGATTTTCATCTTCCGGAAGACCATAGAATAAAATGTCGGTCGTTACACCAAAGAATTCAGCAATTCTTGGCATTAAAAGGATGTCGGGAAGGGATGCACCGGTTTCCCATTTGCTGACGGCCTGTACACTGATCTCTAAAGCAGTAGCAAGTATATCCTGACTGATGCCTCTCCGGCGTCTTAAGATTTTAATGGTTTCACAAATTCTATTTTCCATAATGCCTCCTATCTCCGCGCATAGCGGGGAAAATAATACTATGTTTTAAATGATTCATATAGTTTACAGGGATATCCAAACAAGCTTGTGTCTGTAGCATAGTAGAAATGAGATAGAAGTGCAATCGAGAGTGAATTGAATGGTATCAACTGTTGGTTGATTTACAATTTTATTATACATGATAGCTGGTAAAAAAACAAGTAAAATGGTAGAAAATTAATGCTATTGATGATACAATAAATAAGAATATTGGAAATGAACAGAAAGCAATTACAATTATCTGAATGCAGGAGTGAAAACCAAAATGAAACTGTATAAATCGGCAGAAGAATACAAAGATTTTATTAGAGAGCATTTTGAGTTTCCTCAAGAACGTCCGGTCATCATCTTTGAGACAAAGGCAAGACAGATGCTTTTGCATACGCATGACTGCCTAGAAATCAACCTGATTCTGGCGGGGAGCGGGACGTATATAATTGGGGATAAACAGTATGAAATACAGGAAGGCGATTTCTTCATCATCAACAACGAGGAACGGCATATGGCAGTCCATAATGGTGAGCTTCGCATTCTGGTCCTGATTTTCCCACCGCTCTTTCTGTGGGAAGGAAAGTCAGAATCCGGACTTTTAGAACCATTCTTTAACCGAAATCAAAAGTTCTCGAATCGTATCATGTCATCCGCATCGGTTTCTGCGGTGCTTCGGGAATATCTTATGCATGTACACCAGGAATACAGCGAAGAGAAGAAAGGCTGGCAGATCTATGCAAAAGCATATATCCTGCTGCTTCTAGCAGAAATTGTCCGGTATTGTGAAGAGAACGAGGAGATTGGCGGAGAAGTAAAGAATATGCATAAACTCTATACAAGAATTCGTCCGGTTGTTGATTACCTGCATGCTAATTATTCAAATCAGATAACCCTGGAGGAACTGGCAGAGGTGGCGCATATGAACAAGAGCTATCTTTGCACCTCCTTTAAAGATGCTATGAGTATGCCTATATTTTCCTACATAGATCAGCTAAGAATCAGCCGTGCCTGCGCGCTGCTTCGAACCACGGACTTTTCCGTTACAGAGATTTCAATGCAGGTAGGGTATAACAGTATTTCATACTTTAACAGAAGCTTTAAGAAGGTTAAAAGCCTTACACCCGGACAGTACAGAAGGTTTCAGAGTTAAGAAATCATAGAGTACCTATTGTCATGCCGATTTTCAATCGGTAAGTTGTTTTTTAATTAGTAAGTTGTTTTTTAATTGGTAAGTTGTTTTTAATTGGTAAGTTGTTTTTTAATTGGTAAGTTGTTTTTAATTGGTATGTTGTTTTTCAATTGGCATGTTGATTTTCAATCAGCATGCTTTTTTTGTTTTATGCTTAGGTTTTGACAGGGTTGGATATAATAATTTAGAAGTTAAATTAATTAAGTGAATATTTAGCTGATGATTTATGATGTTGAGGAAATTTATCTAGGGTATTCTGCCATACTACTAAATCAGAGGGAAGTAACAGAAGTATTGCCAACAGCAGGGACAGATAAGTCATTCCCTGCATTGAAAAGCAAGGATAGCATAAAACTAGAGAAAAAATTAAAAATAGTAGAAGAAATTCTAAAAACCTCTTTACAAAGTTAAATAAATTTAGTAAAATCAAGCTAATAATTTAATAAATTTATGGAGGTGTTTTCATTGAAACAGGTTACATTAGGGTTTGCTCCGACAAGAAGAAGCATTTTTAGTGCTCCGGATGCTGTGAAATACGCAAATTTGACAAGAAACAGACTGCAGGAATTAAACATTAACTATATTGATATTCAGGATATTAATGAGGAAGGTCTTCTGTACAATGACGAAGACATGGAATTGGTAGCTGAAAAGTTCAGCAAAGCTGGGGTTCAGGGTTTGTTCGTACCACACTGCAACTTTGGTACCGAATACGTGGTAGCAAGACTTGCGAAGAAACTTCAGGTTCCGGTATTGCTCTGGGGACCAAGAGACGAACGTCCGGATGAGGACGGAATCCGTCTTCGTGACAGCCAGTGCGGACTGTTCGCAACAGGAAAAGTTCTTCGCAGATTCCAGGTACCATTTACCTACATGACGAATTGCCGACTTACCGATCCGGAATTTGAGCGTGGCATGAACGACTTTCTTGCTGTATGTAATGTAGTTTCCACGTTCCGCAGAACAAGGATTCTTCAAATCGGACCAAGACCTTTTGACTTCTGGTCAACCATGTGCAATGAAGGTGAACTTCTTGAGAAATTCAATATACAATTGTCTCCGATCCCGCTGCCGGAACTTACAAGAGCTGTGAAGGACGCAATGACCCAGACCGATGAGATGAAAAAGGTTCTGGCCTACTGCAAAGAGAACATGAACATCTGCATCAAAGAGAATGAACTTGAAACGGTTGTCGCATTAAAAATCGCGATGAAGAATCTTACCGTGAAGTACGGCTGCAACGCTGTTGCGATCCAGTGCTGGAATGAGCTTCAGAGTGAACTTGGCATTATGCCTTGTGCAGCGAATTCCCTTATGAATGAAGAAGGAATACCGGTTGTCTGTGAGACAGACATACATGGTGCCATCACAGCATTGCTGGCAGAAGCAGCTACCCTTGATGATACCAGATCTTTCTTCGCCGACTGGACAGTCAGACATCCTGACAATGAGAACGGTGAACTCTTGCAACACTGTGGACCATGGCCGATCTCCGTAGCACAGGAGAAACCATCGATTGAATATCCGCTTGCTTTTGATCATCCGGGTTCCGTAGCAGCACAGGCAAAGTTCGGGGATATGACCCTCTGCCGTTTTGATGGTGACAATGGAGAGTATTCCCTGCTCCTTGGCAATGCCAAAGGTGTGGAAGGGCCATACACGAAAGGAACTTATGTGTGGATAGAAGTTGCGAACATCAAGCGTCTTGAAGCAAAAATCGTAGAAGGTCCATACATCCATCACTGCGTCGGCATTCATAAGAATGTTGTGCCTGTACTATATGAAGCATGTAAATACCTTGGAATAACACCAGATTTGTATGATCCGATCGAAGAGGATGTAAAAGCATATCTTCGCGGCGAAAACTAAAAGTTAAAAAAAGTTTCCGCCGGAGTACCTTGGCGCAAACTTTATTATGTGTTTTAAATCAACACAGAAAAGAGGAAATGTATGAATCTTTCAGTGAAAGCGAATGAACTAAGAAAAGATGTGATCCAGCTGATTTATGACGCAAAAGGCGGTCATATCGGCGGGGATCTGAGTGTAATGGATATACTGGTGACGCTTTATTACGAACAGATGAACGTAGATCCTGCAAAAATGGATGATCCAAACCGTGACCGTTTTATCCTGAGCAAAGGACACTCCGTAGAGTCATTATATACAATTCTTGCAGACAAAGGCTTCTTTCCAAAAGAAGATCTGGATACCTATTCACAGTTTGGATCCAAGTACATTGGACACCCGAATAATAAAATCAATGGTATCGAGATGAACTCTGGTTCCTTGGGACACGGTCTTCCGGTAGCCATCGGAATGGCACTTGCGGGCAAGATGGATAATGCCTCCTACCGTACCTATGTTGTTATGGGAGACGGCGAGCTTGCAGAAGGTTCCGTATGGGAAGGCGCCATGGCGGCCAGCCATTTTAAGCTTGATAATCTTTGTGCCGTCATTGACAGAAATCGTCTGCAGATATCCGGTTCCACGGAAGATGTTATGGCACATGAAGACCTGAAAAAACGTTGGGAAGCCTTTAACTGGTACGTTTTAGATATTGATGGAAATGATACAGAAGCTTTGAGTGCTGCCTTTGAAGAGGCAAAGGAACTAAAAGGACGACCGACCATGATCCTGGCTAATACGACCAAAGGCTGCGGGGTTTCCTTTATAGAGAATAGGGCAAACTGGCATCACAAGGTTCCAACTGATGCAGAACTGGCCGGTGCGCTTAAAGAACTGGATCAGAAAATCCTGAAAGGAGGCCGCTAGTATGAACAAGATACCAAACAGACAGGTAATCTGTGATGTATTAATGGAACAGGCTTCGGAGAATAAGGATATCGTTGTTGCGTGCAGTGACTCCAGAGGTTCTGCATCGTTAGCTCTTTTTGCGGATGCATTTCCAAAGCAGTTCGTCGAAGTAGGCATTGCAGAGCAGAATCTTGTCAGTATATCAGCTGGACTTGCAAGCTGTGGGAAGAGAGTGTTTGCTGCTTCACCGGCATGCTTTCTGTCCTCAAGAAGCCTTGAACAGGCAAAAGTAGATGTTGCATATTCCAATACAAATGTAACGCTGATCGGAATCAGCGGTGGCGTAAGTTATGGAGCACTTGGTATGACACATCATTCCGCACAGGATATTGCAGCGATGTCATCCCTGCCGAACATGCGCGTCTACCTGCCAAGTGACCGTCTTCAGACAAAACACCTGATGGAAGCTCTTTGCAAGGATAATAAGCCTGCCTATGTACGCGTAGGCAGAAATCCGGTAGAAGATGTCTATGAAGAAGGGAACGTGCCATTTGAGATGGATCGGGCGACTGTACTTTCAGAAGGAAATGATGTCGCAATCATTGCTTGCGGTGAGATGGTTCACCCTGCAAAAGAAGCAGGCAGATTATTAGAAGAAAAGGGAATTCATGCGACCGTACTTGATATGTACTGCGTGAAACCAATTGATAAAGCGGCTGTAGTCAAAGCAGCAACAAACGCAAAAGTTGTGATTACCGTGGAAGAGCACACATACATAGGTGGTCTTGGAACCATGGTAGATCAGATCGTCTGCAGTGAATGCCCAAAGAAAGTCATCAATTTAGGACTTCCGGATTCACCTGTTATCACTGGAAAATCACAGGAAGTCTTTGACTACTACGGACTGAACGGCGAAGGCATTGCCAAAAAGGCAGAAGAACTCTTGAGTAAGTAAGGTCGAGACAGGAGTGTTTTCGACTTGAAATAGCACAAGGCGAATGCAGTTCAAACAAAATTATGTGTATTATTTACGCAGAAATGGAGTAACATGCAGAAACAATATGTGATCGGGATTGACCAGAGCACGCAGGGCAGCAAAGCCCTGTTGTTCGATAAGGAAGGAAATCTTATTCTCCGCTGTGATCTGCCGCATAAACAGATCGTGAATGAAAAAGGCTGGGTATCTCATGATGGGGAAGAAATCTATCAGAATATTATCCGATTGATTCCGACCCTGATTGAAAAAGGCGGAATTCAAAAAGAGGAGATAGCCTGCGTCGGCATCAGTAACCAAAGAGAAACGACCATTGCCTACGGCCTTGATGGAGCGCCTCTGGCACCTGCGATTGTATGGCAGTGTTTTCGTGCAGAATCTGTAATCAAAGAAATAAAAAAAGAAAAGGCATCGATAGCAAAAGACTTGTCGGAATTCGTCAGAGTACGCACCGGTATTCCGATGTCCCCGTATTTTCCTGCGGCAAAGATAGCCTGGCTGATGAAAAATGTACCAAAAGTTCAGGAGGCAGCTGAGAAAAATGAGCTGCATGTCGGGACGATCGACAGTTATCTGTTATATCGTCTGACGAAAGGAAAGGAATTCAAGACCGATTATTCCAACGCGTCCAGAACGCAGCTCTTGAACCTCAATACCTTAGAATGGGATGAAGAAGTATGCAAGCTTTATGATATCCCGGTATCCATACTGCCAAAGATCTGCTATTCTGATTCGGAATTTGGAGAGACAGATTTTGAAGGATACTTCGAGACGCCAATACCGATCCTGTCCATGATGGGTGACTCCCACGGGGCGCTGTTTGGACAGGGCTGCCACGAAAAAGGTCTGGTAAAATGCACGTACGGAACCGGTTCTTCCATAATGATGAACATCGGAGAAAAGCCCATCCTAAGCAAGAATGGATTGGTCACCTCCCTGGCCTTTGGAATCAACGGAAAAGTCAGCTACTGCTTAGAAGGAAACCTAAACTATACCGGAGCAGTGATTACCTGGCTAAAAGATGATGTTCAGCTTATTGAGAATTCATTAGAAACAGCAGAGCTTGCAGCAAAAGCAAATCCTGCTGATACAACTTATCTTGTCCCGGCATTTTCAGGGCTTGGTGCACCTTACTGGAAGAGTGAGGCAAAAGCCGTTCTGTACGGAATGTCACGAACGACCGGTAAATGTGAGATCGTAAAAGCAGCCCTTGACTGCATTGCCTACCAGATAGCAGATATCGTGTTCGCTATGCAGGAGGACGCAGGAATTGCCATTGAATCCCTTCGTGTGGATGGCGGACCAACCAGAAATTCGTATCTTATGCAGTTCCAGAGCGATATGATAAAGGGTGAAGTTCGGGTATCTGACACGGAAGAGCTTTCAGGACTCGGAGCAGCTTACCTTGCAGGGTGTAAATACGGTCTTTACAAGGCAGAAGATATGCTGACGAACCGAAAGACGATTTCTTATCAGCCTTCTATGCAAGAAGTGTTACGAAAAGAAAAATACGACGGATGGCTTGAGACAATCGGTAAAGTCTGACCTCTGCATTTTGATATAACAAGAACGGAACAATTAAGAAAGCAATACGGAATGGAGCAATACTATGAGATACGATGCCTATCGATTTAAGGTACCGGAAGAAAAGATAATACGTGTAATAACGAATACTGATGCAAAAAACGAAGCCGATGACCAGTTCGCCATCGTGCAGACACTGCTGAGTCCAAAGTTTGATAATGTCGGTCTGATCGCAGCGCATTACGGCAGAGAAAATGCAGTCGAAAAAAGCTATATTGAGTTAGAAAAGATTTTTGAATTGATGGAATTTGACAGCAAGGACTTATTGTTTCGAGGTGCGGAACATGGTCTTTCTGATACAAAGACGCCCGTTGTATCCGATGGTGCAAAGCTTATAGTACGAGAGGCCATGAAGGAAGATAAAAGACCCTTGTTCGTAACGTTCATGGGACCATTAACGGATCTTGCCAGTGCTTATCTTATGGAGCCGGCGATTGCAAATCGCCTGACAGCCATATGGATCGGCGGAGGTAAATATCCTGTCGGCGGACCGGAATTTAATCTTGGTAACGACATCAATGCAGCCAATGTGGTATTTGCTTCGAAGATTCCGGTTTGGCAGGTACCAAAGAATGTATACGAGATGATGCCGGTATCTTTTGCTGAACTGGAAGACCGGGTGGCTCCTATGGGCAAGCTTGGCGCCTATCTGTGTGATCAGCTCCAGGAGCACAGCATGGAAGAAGGTCCGAGAATGAACGCTTTCCGGACTGGTGAGTCCTGGGTGCTTGGTGATTCCCCTGCAGTCGGACTGATGCTGTATGAGCACAGGTTTTCCTTTGACTGGATTCAGGCCCCTTACATTACGCAGGAAATGCAGTATGTACATACCGGTCTGAACCGCCCGATCCGTGTATATAACAACATTGATCCAAGATTGATTTTGGAAGATTTCTATAGTAAGCTGTCGTTGTTCACGAAGAGAAAGAATAGCGACAAATAATTCATTGGTTTATTGTAAGTAAGCTTATGCTAACTCCCTGTCAGAACGTCAGGGAGTTATTTTTATGCCTGAAAAACAGGCGCATGTATATTTATTACAATTATATGAAGTATTTTGTTGCAAAAACTTAATTTGACGAAACATAGTGAATGACATAATATGGCTATATACAATAAATGGTTGTTTTGTATTTTTTTGCTTTTATGTCGTTAGAAATACAGATGAATTCGATGGATGATTTCATTGTTCATCCTGATATGTTACTGCTGTATATAAAATATAATTGCGTATAAGGGAGAAACTGATGAACAGAAACCAGAAGCCACAACTGATTTGGAACTAATTCAAGATAATAATTACTCAGTGCAAATCGTAGTTCCGGCGTGCACGCACTCATCCTATACCTACATAGGAACGACAGCAACATGTACAAGCTGTGGAGTGAATAGAAGGAGGACCGTGGCTGAATAACTGGAATAATTTTGCTTTGCATAATCTTTCGGATCACTTCGTTGTTGAAGACTTCTGGGATTTATCAACGAATTCCCCAGATAATCCATATAAGCATCAGCTAAAGGTTGCAAAAGACTTAGTTCAAGTGGCAGAGAATGTCAGTCATTATTATAATGATGATAATTCTGGATATGGAACGAATATGG
>QKJQ01000028.1 GCA_003249225.1 Clostridia bacterium
TTTATATCTATAAAAGTAAAATGCTATCATAATAACTATATTTGTCAAGGAGGTTATCCATTTGATTGCAAACAAAGTCCTGCAATTCTGGAAATCAAAAATAATAATAGTACTTACAATTGCACTGCTTTTACTTATTGCAGGAAATTATTATACAAATTATGTAGAAAAAACCGAATGGCAAAAAGTATATGAATCAAAAGCTAAAGATGTTAATCTGGAAAAGGTTAATGAAATAATATCAGGTTACACGACAATGGGGTATGTTGAAAAATTTGTTTTTTCAGATGACTTTTACATAATCTTTTGGATTGTCATTATAATCGGTTTAAGTATTTCATTAAGTGCCACAACGATTAATGAATTAAAAACAAATTATGGGACAATGATAATGGCAAGGACTACTTATCGGAACTACATAACAAAGCTGTTATTTTCTCAAATTCTGTTCATGATATCGTATTTAGCTGTGTTCTTTAGTATTGCTTTCTTGTTAACACAAATAACTCTGGGTTTTGATTTTTCAGTTCCGGTAAACTCATCGATTACCAGTCCTTCCTTACTTGTGCACTTTCTTTTACTGCTTGCAAATATTATGCATATGAGTTTATATGCTATTTGCCTGGTTTTACTAACATCAGTATCCGGTGTTTATGTAAAAAATATTTATGTAATACAAATGCTTCCTTTTTTTATCATTATACTGGCTTATGTTGCCGGAAGTACAATCGGAAATATTAACTTTTCTTTCGCAAAATTTTCTTATTATATAATTATTGACAGTGCCATTAGCAGCTTTAATAGCATTATACTAAAGCATGATTATACATTAAGTAATTTTCTTGCAAGCATGGGAATGACGATTGTATTTTTTATCACATTCCTTAGATTATACCGGTTAAATGTACATAAATTCAGTAAGGACTATTTATTATGAAAAAAACTTATAAAATTATACTATGGATGATATTTTACATTTTTACGGTAATAATGATTTATAATGAATATGCAAAATATAGCGAGGTTCCTTCGGTTAATGATTTTTTAGAAAATACTTTGTTTAAAATTCAACATATACTTTTTACTATAAACATATTTTTTATAATTTTGCTGACCGTAGTAAAAATTCCGATTTTCTCTCCAAATTTTATTATTCGATATAAGAACCATATCATTGAAGTAATCTTTATTCAGGGAGTAAAACTAGCCGTTTTCTTTACATCCGTTACATCTGCAGCTTATATACTGCCGTCTCTATTATTAGGAAATTCACTTATATTAAAACCGGAGTTATTCATTTTTATAGCAGGAATTTTATCGTTTGTTCTTTCTGTGTATATTGAATATGTTACTATATTACTATTTACCAATCATCAGGTTTTGAGCTTGCTTTCACCTTTTCTGATTAACATTGTAAAATCACTATTCCTTATATACTTTTCTTCAAAGGTATCCTCGTTAAAAAACATAAATACATTTGCAGTTTATTGTTGCTCACTTATAATTATTTTTATGGCAATCCTATCTTGGGCTATAAAGAAGAAGGAGTATATCAATGAAACGTAATATTATTTCCTTTTTGATGATATTGATTATTAACCTTGCTTCGAAAAGCACCGGGAGAATTGGGCCAGATGCTATCTTTCGGTTAAGTATGGGATGTGATATTGATCAAAGACAAATATATTGGTATTTAGTAATCTTTCAACTTGGCATTGTTGCAATCTACACCATACTTTTTGAGTTAAAAATTGAAGAATCTTTATCAATTGGGCAATATATAATAGCGAGAGGTAATTATCCTACGCTTCGTCGTTACTTAATAATAGAGATATGCAAAACAGGCTCATTGATTCTATTCTATAAATTGCTATTGTATGTTCTGTTTTGCTTTTTTTCCGGAGAATATTATAGTTTCTGCCTCTACGATATAATCTCAACCGCATTTTCAATTTATTTATTAGCATTTTTCATACTTCTACTTAACATTTTAAGAATTAATAAATATGTCATCTTATTTTTAGGGCTTTTTGCTTCGTTATTTTTAAAAATCGGTTCCTTCTATTTTAGTTTTCTGGGTTGGTTAACAATTGCTTCTCCTTCATGGGAAAACAATATTGCAGAAATGCTGTTGTTTAAAATTATTTTTATAAGTATCTTATGGTACATGATTAATAAAGCAGATTATGAAAGAATTTACTTAGGAAAGGATTCTTTATGATTAAACTAAATAATGTAAGTAAAACGATTAAGAAAAGAACGATTTTAGAAGATTTGTCCATTACCTTTGAGAAGGGTACTGTATACCTTATTGAAGGACATAATGGTTGTGGAAAAACCATGCTGTTAAGACTACTTGCGGGATTGATACAACCAACAAGCGGTACAATAGAAAAAGATGATTATACCTATGGTGTTATTATTGAAACACCTTCCTTTATTGAATCAGAATCAGCCAAAGAAAACCTGCGTATCCTCGCATCAATCCGAAAAGAAATCGGAATGGATGAAATTGAAGAATACTTAAAACTGGTAAACTTGCTGGATGACAAAAATACGAAAGTATCAAAATTTTCACTCGGAATGAAACAACGCCTGGCTTTTTGTCAGGCTGTTATGGAGAATCCAGATGTTTTGCTTCTTGATGAACCCTTTAATGCACTAGACAAAAAAAATTATGATGTTATAAGTAACTATCTTTTCGACAACAAAAAAAACAGGATTACAATCATTGCTGCTCATGGAATGGATTATACAAATAATTTATTTGATAAAATAATCAAAATGGATAACGGACACATAGATATCATAGAAAATGCACCTCATAAAATCTAAATGCTGCACAACATAAAGGTGAAGATAATTAACCCCGGAGGTATCTTATGCGAACTGAAAAAGAAATGATGAATCTGATCATGAATAAGGCAATCCATGATGAACGAATTCGAGCCGTTGCACTGGACGGCTCAAGAGCCGCAAAGAGTGCCACGCACGACAAGTACTGTGATTTTGATATTGTTTATATTGTTACAGACATCCGCGAATTCACAAAGGATCCCTCCTGGATAAATACCTTTGGCGAGATATTGATCGTCCAGTGCCCCGCAGACTGGTATAGTCATCCATACGATTATAGCAGTCATGAGAATTATAATTATCTGATCCAGTTTACAGACGGCAATCGTATTGACCTGACATTAATCGAAGTCAGTCATATCACAAACGAGCGTAACAATATAGAACCCCGAATTGTACTGTTAAATAAGGATAACTTTAAAGAATTAAATGCTGTTTCTGATGAAAGTATTTATTTTATTAAAAAACCAGGTGCATTAGAATTTTTCAATACCTGCAATGAATTTCGCTGGCTCTCACTCTATATCTCAAAGGGCTTATGCCGTCATGAATTATATTATGCCAAGTATGCTTATGATGTTCTGATTATGGAGATGTTTCTCAAGATGCTCAACTGGAAGGTTGCAGTGGAACGTAATTTTACAGTCTCAACCGGGGACCACAGCAAGTATCTGAAGCGTTATCTGTCAGAGGAAGAGATGAAAAGGTTTCACTCTGTCTTTCCAGATGGACAGTATGAGGATATCTGGGACAAACTATTTTTACTATATGATTATTTTGCAGATCTTGAAAGCTATGTTGCTGCTGAGCTTGACTACAGTACCAATAAAGAAGAGACAAGATCTGTACGTGAGTTTCTTGAAAGAAGAAAAAAGGAAAAGTAAAGAACAGAACACGAGCGCTTCATTACCTTATATCAACTTAAACCGATCCCACTTACCGCTCTTATAGCGCCACATGACAATGACCGCTTTTATTACCCAGTCACACATCATAGCCAGCGTAATTCCAATAACCCCAAGTCCAAGAACTCTGGCAAATAAAATCGAAAGCGAAACACGGCAGACCACAGAGGTAAAGATCGAAGCATACATTGTAAATTTTGCATCTCCTGCTGCGCGAAGTCCAGTGGAAAGCGCAAAAGATAAGGGGCAAAATGCAGCATTTCCGGAATTGTGCATGATAACAACGATAAGAACCAAACCTACTGTCTCACTGCTTAGGTCATACCCATGAAGCATAAAAGGTACGATCAGTAAAAATATCAGGTTCCAAACGATGCCGCCAACGTAGGTTATACGCAACAGCTTATTCATATAATATCTCGTCGCCCCGATGTCTCCTGAACCCATCGACTGTCCGATTACGGTGATAAATGCGGGTCCCATTGCAATGATGAATAAGGCTGCCATGGACCAGAAGCTTTGCGCCACACCATAGGCCGCAATATGTACTGTTCCAAAAACTGAAAGAATGGAACTTAGTGCCACCTTGGCAAGCTGAAATAAGCTGCTTTCAATACTGTTTGGAATTGCAATGGTAAAGATTCGTTTGATCATTAGCATATTTATGGTGAATATTTTTTTCAATTCCAGGGTTACCTGATTTCTTTTTTGAAACGCAATGCTAAGCATGAAGATTGCTGCAAATGCTCTTGAAAGCAGGGAAGGATACGCAACACCACGAACCCCCGCATGGAGTACAAAGATGCCAATGGAATTTCCAATCACATTGATCACATTCATAGCAAGCGAGACATACATAATCGTCTTTGTTTTTCCCATACTGCGATACATTCCGGCGCATCCATTATACAGAGCCAGAAAAGGGAAGGAGAAAGCGGAAATTCTAAGATATGTCATACCTGCCTCGTAAACAGGCACGTCTACTTTTCCGAACAACAACCGAAATATTGTATCACCAAACCCTAAAACAACAGCCATAAGAATGATTGATATCATACCAACGGTCATGACCATCTGACTGGCAGCAAAGGTGGCATTTTTACTGTCTTTATTCCCTATATAATGACTTACGACCACCGCTCCTCCGGCTGCTAGTGCTGTAAAAATCATAATAAATACACTATTAAGCTGATTGATCAGCGATACCCCGGAGATGGCTTCTTCGCCAGCATAACTTATCATAAGTGTGTCGGCAATTCCAACTAGCAGCGCTAAAAACTGCTCAACAATAATAGGTGCGATTAACCTCTTTAGCTCTGTGTTGGAAAATAGCTTTCTGCTATCTTCGATCTGTTGTTTTGGTTCTATCACTCGATTAAATAATGTTATCATTTTTCACCATTCCTGCGCATATTTTGTGCGCATTTGAAGTTTGTGCTGAGGATTACGCAGGCACAAACTTTTTAGGTTGAAAGTGATTTCCTTTCAACTTTTTCACCATTCCTGCGCATGTTTTCTGCGCATGCTTTGTGCGCATATTTAAGCATAGGTCACATCTTACCACAATCCATTTCAATTTGCATCTCTTTTTCTTGTGTTCCAAAAAAGTTTACGAAATTCAAAATTAATAACAAGAGTCCTTCTTTTGAAATATCTGCCAGCACGAACAAAGAGATGCACCCTATTGCTGATGCATCTCTTTCGCATTTGAAGCATTGTTTTAAAACCCCATTGTTCTATCTTGTTATTGTGTCCCTTGTTTCACCTGTCAGGGTGCATACAGTGCCATTGATTGTTATCTGATCAATTACAAAGGTAAAGGTTACCGATTTTCTTCCCACCTTTACTTCATTAGACTTTAAAGTAACGGTTCCATTTAACAATGTCGTCCCTGTATCCGTATCAGTTGCTGCACCTTCCCAGTGTCCGGTTACGGTCGCACCGGAAACCGGCGCTCCATCTCGTAGAACACTGACCAAAGCGGATGCAGAAGTATAGGTCTGATTACGTACCTGCCTGTCTGTCAGACGTAAGGAAATCGAAGTCTGAACACTGACAGCCGGTATCGGTGTAGGTGTTGCGGTTGGCACTGGTGTTGCGGTCGGCGCAGGTGTCGCCGTTGGTGCTGGTGTTGCGGTCGGTTCCGGCGTCGTTGTCGGAGTCGGCGTTGCTGTTGGGACCGGCGTCATTGTCGGATCCGGTATTGGTGTTGAAGTTGGTGATAAAGTCGGCTCCGGCGTCATTGTCGGAGTCGGTGTTGCTGTTGGTGTTAAAGAAGGCGTTGGTGTTACTGCTGCACTGTTTAAGGCTGCGGCAGCATCAACAAGCCCATATCCATACGTTGTATCTTTTCCTTCTATTCCAAGATCCAGAGCGGTATTCTGCAGCACAGACTGTACACCGGCCGGAGTGTTTGCGACACCGGCTGCTATAATAAGAGCAGCGATACCGGCAACATGAGGTGAAGCCATTGATGTTCCCTGGAAGAACCAGTATCCAAAATCACCGGTATCCAATGTATTGGGATTGAATGTATTCTGTAAGATACCATCCGGATAGCCATCTTTATTTTGATCTACTGACGTATCTCCGCCTGGTGCAACCACATCGAGACTGCTGCCATAATTGGAGTAAGAAGCAAGTGTTTTGTCAACTCTGGTGGCTCCTACCGCTATGACATATTTATCATATGCCGCCGGATAGCTGACACCATTGCTTCCGTTGTTACCTGCCGCAGCTACAATTGTTACACCCCTGTTGTATGCATAAGCGAGTGCATCTTCAAGGATAACAGAACCTACACTTCCACCAAGGCTCATATTAATGACCTTTGCTCCATGATCTGCCGCATAGTAAATACCATCTGCTATTGCTGCATAGGTCCCGGATCCTTCCGCATCAAGAACTTTTATTGGCATAAGTTTGACATTGTAAGCTACACCTGCTGTTCCTACAGCATTGTTCGTGTTCTGTGCAATGGTACCTGCCACATGCGTTCCGTGACTGTTATCATCATTCGCATGACTGTAATTGTTGACAAAATCATATCCCTGAACAAATATGGCACCTGCCAGATCCGGAGCAACAACATAACTGTCATAATTTTCATAAGCAATACCGGTATCAATAACAGCTACGATGACACCTTCTCCGGTATCTGTATCAATTCCGGTCGATATATTCCAGGCTTCTTCTGCCTGTATTCCTCCAACCGACTGACCCTGAAGATCCCATTGATAAGTAAAATACGGATCATTCGACAAGGCATAGGCATAGTAATTAGGTTCCGCGTAGAGTACATTGGACTTGTTTTTATATTCTGAAGCTTTTTCCTTTTCCTTGCCTGTCTGTACTTTAACGACCCTGAAAGGTTCTGTATCTCCTGCAAATTTAACGATTATTTCTGAAGAAACAAATGTTTCCGTTGCTGTCGCGATTTTGTCACTTACATTGAATTTCTGTTGGTTGCCGCCATTTGCTGACACTGCTCCTGCGTTCGACAATAGAAAGGCTGCAATCAATACTAAACTTAACACTTTTTTCACTTGAACCACTCCCATCATCACATCATTCATCAAGGATTATTTATGTGCCTACTATTTGAGAATCAAAGCAATATTCTCTCCATTATTATAACATTTGTTTCATTAATTTTCAACTTTATAATATTTTACTTGACTCATATCTCTTTTTGTGTATTATTTGATTTATTTCATCGCATATAAACGAACAATGTGCGACTTTTGCACTATGATTCTCTTTCCATTCTGTGCAACACTTCTTAGCCAAACCATGCGCTCAGTACCCTGTAGTGAAATATCTTTCCAATTATTTTGAAAAACTTTGTTGCTTCTCCTCTATAGAAATAGTTGAAATAAATCTTAAAATATATGATTTTTTACATTGACGAAAAATAAAAACTGTTGCAATATATACCAGTGCTTTGACACTATAAGAATTCATAAACTTCATAGAATACACACTTGAAAGGAAAAGAAGGCAATAAAGATGCAGGTACAAAAAAGAAAGAAAATTGATATGACGCATGGTCCAATTATGAAGCTGGTGGTATTGTTCGCACTGCCAATATGTTTGGGCAATGTCCTTCAGCAACTCTACAATACCGTAGACACTATTGTGATCGGTAATTTCTGCGGTACCGTGTCACTGGCGGCCGTTGGTACCAGCGGGCTTCCGGTCGAGATGCTGCTCTGTATCTTCTTGGGACTTGGTACCGGTGTTTCCATTCTGGTGGCTCAGTTTGTCGGCAGTGATGATGAAACCAGTGTTAAAAAAACCATTGCGACAGCCACTTACTTCTTATATCTGTGTGCCATCCCCATTTCAATCCTTGGCCTCTTTCTTGGTCCGCTGATTCTTAAACTGATCCATGTTCCGGCAGATGCCTGGAGCTATTCTGTATCTTATATTCGGATTATCTTTCTTGGTACACTTGGTAATATGGGTTATAACATGAATGCAGGGATTCTGCGTGGTCTTGGTGACAGCAAATCTTCTCTGCTTTTTCTGGTCGTATCCTGCATCGTAAATATTGTTCTTGACCTTATCTTTGTTGCACTTCTTGGTATGGATGTTGCAGGTGCTGCACTGGCAACAACACTGGCTATGTTCTCTTCGTGGATCTTCAGCGTCCTTTATATAAGACGCCGCTATCCGGAGCTTGAATTTACCTTGTTTCCACGATATCTTGATAAAAAAATCCTGACCAGGATTATTAAGATCGGGCTTCCTCTTGGGTTAAATAATTCCATCTATTCCGTAGGGCACATGCTGATGCAGTCCCTCATCAATGAACAGGGTTCTGTCTTTATGGCTGGCTGCTCTGTTGCAACAAAAGTGACCGGTCTGGCCAATGTTGCCATTACATCCTTTTCTGCTGCAGCTACCACTTTTTCAGGACAAAATTATGGAGCCAGAATTCTGGATCGCTTAAAGAAGGGGTCCAGGCAAATTCCCTTCTACTCCGGTCTTATTACGGGAATAGCCGGTATTCTTGTAACCATTTTCTGCCGTCCAATTCTTGGACTTTTTACCAAAGATGCAGAAGTTCTTGAGATGGCCGTTTTGTATATCTGGATCGTACTTCCCTTCACCTGGTTCTACGCTGTACTGAATGCGATCATAAACTACATCAATGGTCTCGGTGAAGTAAAATATCCAACCATTATAAATATACTTATGCTCTGGGCTGTCCGCATACCTAGTGCTTATCTGATCGCCTATTTTCTTGATGGGAAATATATCATGGCATGCTATCCCATCAGCTTTTTCTTTGGTATGACAGCTATGATCGCTTTCTACTTTACAAAGCGCTGGAAAAGGATCAGTACCGTATCCATATAAATGGCTGGCTTTCGGCGAAAAAGGTGATGCCCTGTATAAAGGCATCACCTTTTTTCTATTACTAATAAAGAGTCAAAATAGTAATTTGACTGTTCCTAATCGAGCGTTATACAACACTTACAACTCCAAAAGATTCGTTCTGGCATTCGCACTCCGCAGAAAAATGGTCAGCCCCGCTGCCATTATGCAGATTACGAGTTTCGTAAAGTCAGCGGATACCTGCGGAAACATAACGACCGGAACTGCA
Source organism: Clostridia bacterium (assembly GCA_003249225.1). Lineage (GTDB taxonomy): Bacteria > Bacillota > Clostridia > Lachnospirales > Lachnospiraceae > SZUA-448. The sequence continues at coordinate 9,373 of QKJQ01000028.1, forward strand.
CATAAGATTATGATTACCGGACCACCAAGTCCTCCAATCAGAGCCGAGGCACTCTGTTTTACTACGGTCACTTCATTCTCCCAGTTGAACACCGGGAATTTTAAGTTAATGGTGATGCCAAATTCACAGGCAAACACACAAAAGATTGCGGGTATAACGACCAGCCATATAGTATCCAAAAAAACAGGCTTCAATGCAATAACAAGAAGAACTTCAGATACCAGATAAAAAGGTGCGATCAGTATCAGATTCATTAAGACCTTGCTGTCAAAGATCATCTGTGTACTGACTGGCAAGCTTTTTACGATCCACCACTGCTTTCCTTCCAGTGATACTGAACTGCACGTCGTTGGCATCATACATAGTACACAGGATAAAACAAAGGGAAGCAATCCCGCCAGGTCCGTTTGTAGGGGTATATATTCTTTCAGCTTTTCCACTCCGGACACCAGCACTCCTATGGCTAAAAGAACGCCCATGATCGGTCCGATAATCGTATTTGTTACATATACACTGGAAGCAAAGTAGCGTTTCATCTCACGTTTGCACATAGAGAAGAGCACACCTTCCTGTTTTAAGGTTCCCATCTTATAATTATTTTTTGAATAGGTGCTGAACAGACCACGGCAGATACTGTGAAATTTGACCGAGACCAGGGCTACCATTCCGGTAAAGATCACAAGAAATCCTGCGATACACAGAATGCATAACAGGAAATCACCTTGCAACATCGCATTTCCAAGCCATACAGCAGGTGGATAGATGCCGGCAATCCCTTTTGTCAGCATATCTGACATTGACAGAATCATATCTTTTAACGCATTTTCATCGTACCCTCCAAGCGAACTTGAACCAATCAGGATAATCACTACGAGAACTATGGAAAGCCCTGCCCCAATCAGACTTTTATATCGCATCCTGGAGGTAATAGCGGTTACCAGTGCTCCAAGCAAAGTGGCAAAGGTCAACGGCACCATTGGCAAAAAGAAAGCTTCCAGCAGCGCGATCAGGTAGAACGAGACCGGTGGATGCAAAAGAAAAGCATACACACCAATACCGGGTATCAAAATAGCAAAAACGAACAACAGATTCTCCACATACATCCGCAGGAAACGGCTGATAACAATTGCCGTTTGCGACAACGGCAGGGAACTTATAATGTCATACCCATTTTTTTGAAAAATAACACTTCCAGTCATGAACATGGAAAAAAAGAAAATGACCAGGCTTGCTACTGCAATCAGATACATGGGCAGGGTATCCTCAAGCCCCAGCTGTATAAAACCGTATACAAAACCTCCGACATACAGAAAAAGAACAGCGATTACGAACAGCCAGACAATGCCAAGTGCTATTGCCTTGTTTTTTGCTTTTTTATCACTGGTATGACGGATCACATTGATTCCGAATAAATTCGTCATCTGAAATTTTGTCAGATTCTTAATTTGTGTTCCCATGATTTACTACCTCCATAAAAGTGGATTCCAGTGACTGCCCTTCTTTTACGATTTCATCCATTCGTCCGGAAGCGACCAGGCTTCCCTCTTTTATGATGGCGACCTTATTGCATAGCTTTTCGGCAACATCCAGTACATGGGTCGAAAAGAAGATAGCGCCGCCTCTCTCACAGATACTTCTCATAATTTCTTTTAATACTACAGAAGCTTTTGGATCCAGTCCTACAAAGGGCTCATCCAGAATTAAAAGCTTTGGTTCATGAACCAGTGCAGAGATTATGGCAAGCTTTTGTTTCATACCATGAGAGTAAGATGAGATCAGGTCACCAAGTGCTCGTGTAATCTCAAAATCCTCTGCATATTTTTTAATTCTTTCTTCTCTTTCTGCCGGAGAAATTCCAAACACATCTGCAATGAAATTCAGGTACTGAATTCCGGTCAGATATTCATAAAGATCAGGGTTATCCGGAATATAGGCGATTTTCCGCTTACAAGCCATGGCATCTTCTTTGATTGACGTTCCGTCAATTTGTATTTCACCTTTTTCAAACCCATGGATTCCAACAGTACATTTCAGCATTGTCGTCTTTCCGGCTCCGTTATGTCCGATAAAGCCATAAATATCTCCAGCTTCAATCGCAAGACTGATATCTGTTATTCCTTTGTTACTTCCCTTGTAGTGCTTGGTCACATTCTTTATTGTCAGCATATAGCTTCTCCTTATCTTTGATTAATCTCCAATCGTTCCATGTTCTGTCTCAACATGCTTTACTTGCTTTACTTGCTTTACATGCTTTACATGCTCTACCTTCTTTTCAATCGTTTTGTCATCTTTTGGTGTATTCTTGCTTTCGTTCACTATGCCATGAACTCTTTTTGAATGAGCCGTCGCCTAGTGTCATCTTTCCTCAGGCGAGGATACGAAGGACAAACGCCTTACCTTCCTGTCTCCTCCGCCTTTCTTGGTACTGCACGCTGAAATTAAAGCTCCAATGTCTGTTAACAGCTTACCAAACTCCTCATCCGTCAGCATAAGGGTCGATGTCTGCAGCAACAGCATATCCTTCTGCGGGTCAGCCTCTTCATTTTCAAAGTATCTCAAAAATGTTGATTGCATGGACAACAGGGTCTGATAAAAAACTGCTCCGATCTCCTGATTGGTGGGAACATGATCAAAAGGATTCTGAACCAGCGCGTATGTCTTTTCTATCGTTCCCCTAACCTTCCTCTCTTCAATGATCTGAATCAACCCCGTATCAAGCAGTTTTTTAATATGGCGGTACAGACTTGCCGGAGGGACATCCGCCAATACCTGCAGGATCTCATTCGAAGTACCTTTCCCGTTTGAAATAAGATATTGGATGATTCGTTGTCTGACCGGATTCATTACTGCCTTGGATAGTTCTTTGTATTCCAATGATTCTCTCCTTTCATAATGGCATTCTACGAACACCGTTGATTCCTTCTTTATTCCCAGTACAATTGATTTTCATTCTGTTCTTATTCTTATTCCTGTTCTTATCCTTGTTCTTATTCATGTTCTTATTCTTACGTTTGTTCACATTATTATCACTATCAATATTATTATCATTTATGATTATATTCTTGTTTGTGATATTAATCAAGCTTTTTTTATTCTGCGCCGATCTTTCCATTCCTTTTTCCTGATGTACGTGGCGTAAAATGGAATAATCTTGAAAAGTTCTTGCTTTTTTCTTTGTTTCGGGATACCATGGTTAAAAATAATTTTCCTGACAAAAATGGTAAATCACCGCCTCCCATATTCACTTTCATCCCTCAATTGATTTGTAAGGAGCTTAGCTTATGAAGACTGACCGAATTCTTGAACTCATCCTGTATCTTCAAAATCACGACAATGTACCGGCCAGCCTGCTGGCTTCGCGTTTTCATGTCTCTGTACGGACAATACAGCGTGATATCATCAGTCTTTCTGAAATTGGAATTCCTGTGTATTCCCTGAATGGCAAACAAGGCGGTTACTCCATTCTGCCGACCTACAAGGTCAGGAACTCTACCATACGCGAAGAGGAACAGCAGATGATACTGAAAGCACTGGAGAGTCTGTCCACCACTTATACGAACGATACCCTGAAGAATCTTATTGAAAAATATAACGCATTGTTTGCTGCCACAGAAGATCAAAAGGTTTTCTGGGATTTTGGTGTAACAAAGGAAGACGCCTCGGTTCAAAAAAAGAATGAAGTGCTGGAAAAAGCCATTGGTGATCATCGTTTTATACACTTTAATTATCGAAATTCCCGTGGAGATCAAGCGGAGTATACTGTCGAACCACTGGCTATTCATTACAAATGGTATGCCTGGTATTTGTTTACTTATTGTGAGGATAAGAGCATTTATAAAACATTTAAAGTAGCACGCATTCAGAATATAATGATCGAGAACTGTATTTCTCATAAGGATCATGGAGATATCAGAATCAGAATGAAAGAATCGGAAAATGCTTACTATAAGACTTGTATTACCATTGAAGTATCGTTTGCACCTTCAGAATGTACTATGATGCAGGAATACTTTCCAGATTGCAAGGTCCAATACATTACCGATTGGGAATGTCGGATGCAGATCCATGTCCCGGCAAAAGAACGGCTGTGGAAAGCGCTCCTTCTTAGCTTTGGAAACAAAGTTACGATTCTTTCCCCCGAAAGCTATAAAGAGGAGTTAGTACAGACTGCGAAAGAATTTTACACAAATTACGACAACCAGCTGTCGCATTAAAATGTTACACTGCCTTTGGTAAAATGAATCAATAGGAAACGTGACCACATTGTTTTTCGTTTCCTGTCCATTACAGAAAGGTGTACTCCAATGAATTCAACAGAAATAAAAGAACATTTATATGGACTTGGTGCCGATCTTTGCGGAATCTCCAGCATTGACCGCTTTGATGCCGCTCCAAAGGGATATCATCCTTGTGATGTACTCCCAGGCTGCCGCTCTGTCATTGCTTTTGCTATCCGTTTTGTCTCCGGAACACTGGCCTGCAATACGGCAGTTCCCTACACCGTTGTACGAAATATACTATCTGACAAGATGGATAAGATGGCCGTCCAATTCTGTATAGATATGGAAGAAAAAGGCATATTAGCAGTCCCGACCAGAACAAATTCCTCCGAATATGACGAGAACACCGGACGAAATCGCAATATTATATCAGCAAAGCATGCCGCTGAGGCCGCCGGTCTTGGAACCATCGGAAGGAATTCCTTACTGATCACTCCGGAATACGGCAGTCTGGTTTGGCTCAGTGTAATTCTGACAGAAGCAGAACTGGAACAAGATCCTTTGAAGCCAAGAATTTGCAACGACTGTAACCTCTGTGTTGATGTATGTCCTGTGAACGCACTTGCCTCTATTGAGATGGACCAGACCGCCTGTTGGGATTATGCTTTTGGTGAAGTAAAAAGAGACTGGCGAATTAATTGCCATAAATGCAGAGATATCTGTCCCTTTGTCTTTGGGAGCCGTAACAAACAATTCGCACGACCCGGAACTTTTTATCAGGATTTCGTGTAATATAATCGAATCAAGCAGCAGGACTAAGCTTTCACTCTGCTTTACTGGAACAGGAGAAACTATATGATCGTAAAAGGATTTAAATTCGGTATGTTACTGCAATTCGCCGTCGGCCCTATGTGTCTGCTGGTCTTTCAGACCTCCGCTTCCTACGGTTTGTTAACTGGTCTGTCTCTTGTACTTTCCATAGCACTGGTCGACGCACTCTTCATTGCACTATCAGGCTTTGGTGTTGCTGCTTTGATCAATAAAAAGAGAATAAAGGTCCTGGTTAAAATCACCGGTGCTGCCCTATTGATCCTGTTCGGTGCTGATATTATCGCGGGGGCTTTTCATGTTACCCTGCTGCCTTCCCTTCAATTATTCTCGGATATCTCAACGGAACATATCTTTCTGAAAGGAATCCTGCTGACAGCTTCCAACCCTCTTACCATCCTGTTCTGGAGTGGCGTTTTTACAACGCAAGTCATTGAAAATAATTACAACCGTGTGAAGCTCTTCTTTTTTGGCACCGGCTGTGTACTCTCGACTCTTACCTTCTTGTCTTTTATTGCTCTGCTTGCCATGTTTCTTCGTTCCTTTTTCAATGATGCGATCCTTCAGATCCTGAACATCTGCGTCGGCGTTATGCTCCTATTCTTTGCTGTAAGACTGCTGCTTAAGAAGACGGAACCGCCAACAAACGCTGCCAATGCTGTAACAAAGAACAAGTAACCTTGAAAATGTAAAAAAAAACACAGGAAAGAGTGCTAATAATTGGATTTCATCTGTTCACGAATCTGTTAGACTTGAGTATAGGAACTATCCGTTCAAATCCATTGCAAAGGAGAGTAATTCTATGTATAAGAAACGATTCGTGACAGCGGTCATGCTGCTCATGCTTTTACCATTATGCGCATGTGGGCGTTCTAATGTGTCAGAATCACCTGCTGCTTCAAATTCATCGGATGCCTCCGGTTCAAACAATGTTACAGAGGATACCAATGCCACCAACTCATTGGACGTATCCTCTGACATTGATGCTGCATCCGATGCCGTTATTCTTGATATTGGCGAAACAAAGGAGAAAGGCTTATGGACCCAGACTACCGTGTATCCAAGCAATATTGATGATACCTTTGTTATCGATGTTTGCCTGCCGGATGATTATGATGCCAGCCTGTCGTATCCTGTTGTTTATCTTACCGACTGCTATTGGCGCCGCGGCGATTATCAATCCATAAAAGACCTGTACCTGAACGGCACAACAAAGGAGTTCATATTAATTGGTATTGGGTATCCGGAGGATTATAACTTTGACCTGATCCGAATTCGCGATCTTCTAAACAATCCGCAGGAATTCCTGCGCCTGATCCTGGACGGTATTATCCCTTATGTTGAAGAAAACTATAACATAGATGCCACAGACCGCACATTCTGCGGAGCCTCGTATGGCGGTTTCTTCATGGTCTACAGCTTGTTCCAGCCGGATGGAATGACCACCGGTGTATTCAAAAACTATGTTCTTGCAAGCCCGACCTTTAAGGAATATACCTACGATGAGCCTCTTGCTGCTTATGAGGAAATGTACTACGAAAAGACAAAAGAATTATCCGCGAATGTTTACATCTCTGTTGGCGAGCTTGAAGATGTTTATGCATTCCGCAGACCGATCCAGAACTTTATCGATCTTTTAGAAACGCGCGATTATACCAATCTGTCTGTGACCTATAAAGTATACGATGGACTGGAACACTATACCGTCTGGGTTCCCACCTTGCTGGATGGACTGACCTTATATCTGGGCGAATAAACGGTCCATGGGATTGATGCTTATCTAACGTTCCTGCCCAACCTCACCACATAGAAAAGGACTGCCACTTTACCATTCAAGTGTAAAGCAGCAGTCCTTTTAACTTTCCTAATAGTAACACGAACCTCTACTGGCTGGAAACCCGGAACACTTACCCTCGGTAAGCTTTGCAGCGTAACTCTTCTACAGTCAGTGTGAAGATGAAGATTTTCTCTATCATCCCCTGCGGATACGTCCAGTCCTTTTTGTCAGAATACTGGCCCATGATACGGTCCAGCGCATATATCTTTTCCTCTGCCTTCTCAATGATTTTAATTCGGCCAGAACCAATGATGCTTTCAAAATGGCAGGTATACTTGCATGCCACATCACTTTCCACGATTTCTATCTCCCTGTCCAACTCAAACCCTGCGAATTCAAGTTTCTCAAGCAATGTTTTCTTTCTTCCGGTACCTGAGCCATGAAAATAAAAGACTCTGCCCTCTTTGGTATGTTCAAATCCAAAGTTCATGGGGACGATATAGGGACATTTTTCATCCATCAGTCCAAGTCTCAGACAATCACATTTTTTAATGATCTCATCGATTTCCTGTGGATCTGTTATCTCGCGTTCTTTTCTTCTCATTGCCTCTCCCATATTGCCTGCCTGCATTTTGTTATGCCCATCCATGTCATTCATAAAGCTACTCCTTCCGTCATACCAGTACAATGTCACTATCATAACGTAAAAATACCTTCTTGAAAAGACTTAATGAAAGATTAATGAAATCAGTATTTACATAAGTTGCAAAATTCATTAGACTACGAATGTAATGTATCGAAGACATCTGTTTTGTCATCCTGACTGCCTGCTTATGTAAATCGATCGCCGAAGTCACCATTACAAATCATTGTTTCCTCCGTCAATCAAAAAATTCTGAACCATTATGAAATGGAGATCTTATGAATATTACAGTTCTGCATGGACAAAATCACAAAGGAAGTACCTATCATATTACAAAACTTCTGTTAGATAAGGTAACAACAGAAAATGACACTGTAGCAGAGTTCAATGTGAATGGAATCGACGACTGCATCGGATGTTTCCAGTGTATAATAAAAGGAGAGGAATCCTGCCCGCATTATGACCAGGTCAGTGCTGTCATGAAAGCTCTGGAAGCTGCGGATGTCATAATAATTGATTCTCCGACTTATGTTATGAATGTAACCGGACAGCTAAAAACCTTCTTTGATCATATGGCATATCGCTGGATTTCTCACCGTCCTCACCCTTCCATGAAGGATAAAATTGGTGTTGCAATCTCAACAACTGCTGGTGTCGGCGCCAAGAAAACGACAAAAATGATAGCTTCCCAGATGTTCTGGTGGAACATCAGCAAGACATATCAGCTGCCGGTGATTTCTGCTGCCATGGGTTGGAACCAAATGCCGGATAAAAAGAAACAAAAGGCAGAGAGACAGACAACGGCTCTTGCAAAAAAGATCAGACGAAAGATTGGACATGTAACTCCTGGCATCCGTTCCAGATTTATGTTCTTTGTCATGAAACAGATGCACAAAGGAATGGATTACAGTCCGGTAGATATGAAATACTGGAAGGAACAGGGGTGGATCTGATCCTTCCAGTATTTTAATAATAAAGATTCTGTATACTCATTATACTTACTTTGGCAGTTCGCTTTCTTCCACACAGGCAATTACAAGCTTCACAGCGGCATCCACATCATCCATATCAACGGTCTCGACCGGTGTGTGAATGTAACGGCATGGAATCGAGATACATCCGGATAAAATGCCACCCCTTGTTCTCTGAACAGCACCGGTATCCGTCCCGCCGGCACGAAGCACTTCATCCTGAACGGCAATGTTGTTCTTCTTTGCTGCATTTTTGATGAATTCACGAACCGACATCGGTACGATAACGGAACTGTCTTTTGCTTTTACGGTAGGTCCGCAGCCAAGCTTTACATGCTCCCGTACACTTTCCGGTGTATCACCAACACTGCAAACATCAAGACTTATGTTCAGATCAGGCTCAATTACATAAGCAGCAGGACCCGCACCGCGTGTTCCGACTTCTTCCTGTACGGTAAAGACAGCATAGATATCATGCTCGCTTTTCATGGTCTTTAAGGCTTCTGCGACAATGGCACAGGCAATTCTGTCATCCTGTGTACGATGTGCCACCTTTTTCCCCATCATGACAAAATTCGAAACAAAGACAGCGATATCTCCGATCGATACTTTCTCTTCTGCTTCTTCTTTTGTTGATGACCCGATATCAAGAAAGACTTCCATCATGGTAATCTCTGTGAATTTTTTTGTTTTATTTTCGTAGGATACAACACCTCTGGTGCCATTTTGGAACATGACCTCATGGCCTACGCTGAGCATTGGAGATACCCCACCGACCGGTGCTACATATAAAAATCCTTTCTCATCAATGTCCAGAACGATCAGACCGATCTGATCCATATGTGCACTGAACATGATCTTCTTTCCTGAGGTACCCTTCTTCACGGCAATCAGATTTCCCAGTACATCATTGTATACTTCATCGCAATACGGCTCCACATAAGCTTTAATGACATCACTTGCTGCCTGCTCTCTGCCGGAGGGACCATACACACTGACAATATCCTGCATTAATTGCATATCCATACTTTTTTGTTTCCTTTCTATTCTATATTATACTTCCTTAAATCTGCTTTCTTTTAAAAATGCTTTTGCCAGTCTGTACACACTATCCAGATCTGATTTTGAAGCAATGCTGACCGGTGAATGAATGTAGCGGCACGGTACTGATAACACCCCTGCTTTGCAGCCGGCCAGTCCCTGGTGTACCGGACCCATATCATTGGCTCCGCTGGTACCCTGACGGAACTGCCAAGGTATATCATTCTTCGCTGCTGTATCCTTCAAGGCGTTCAACATACTTTCCGGCACGATGGTACCACCGTCCATAAAGGAAATAACTGCGCCTTCGTTTAGCCGGGTAACACTCTTTCTTCTTGAATTGTCCGGCAGCTCATTGCATAAGGTTCCTTCAAGCGCAAGTGCCACGTCCGGTTCAACATTCACGACTGCCGTCTGTGCACCTCGAAGTCCGATTTCTTCCATTACGGTAAATACCGCAGTGAAATCACAGTCATAGTTTTCTTTTAACAGTTCGATCAATATCGCACAGCCGACGCGGTCATCCAGTGCTTTGCCCTTGAACAGCCCATCCCCCATTTCAGAGAATTTCGTGGTGAAGCTGATATAATCTCCGGGTTTAACGTATTTCAATGCGTCTTCCTTATTCTTTGCTCCAATGTCTACGTTTAAATCTTTCATCTGCAGTACAGTCTTTCTTTCCTGCATGGACTGAAGGTGAATGGCTTTTGATCCGATGACTCCCGGTACATCATCCTTCCCGACTACCACACGTTTTGATATGATTGCCCGAGAGTCAAGCCCTGCCGCTGTAAAAGCAAGAAGTCCGCTGTCTAGCACTCCCGTTACGATCATTCCGACCTCATCCATATGTGCACACACCATGACCTTTTTACCGACACCCTTTTTATGTGCATACAGGTTGCCCATACGGTCTGTGTAGACTTCATCACAAAGCGGTTCCACCTGTTCACGTATGTACTTACGGACTCTTCGTTCGTCACCGCTGACACCATATAATTCACTTAGTATTTTTAATCGTTCCAGCATAGTTTATCCTCCCAGTCATCGCCAATACGGGCCGGTACTTCTGCCAGAATCTTAGCGCAGTTCTTCAGCGTCTCCACTGAGATGACTTCAACGTTGGTGTGCATATAACGAAGTGGAAGAGAGATCAGACCGGTGGCAACACCACCGCACTGATTCTGAATGTTCCAGGCATCCGTCCCGGTACGCGCCATAGACACTGATGTCTCGTATGGTATGTTAAGCTCTTTTGCCGCATCAACGATCATCTGATACATCGCAGGATGAATGTTTCCCCCGGTCGTAACCGAAACCTTGGAAGGATCGACAACACTCTGCGGATCAGCTCCCGGTGTTGGCGCATGACAGACATCGGTAGCAATCGCCATGTCCGGCTTAACATTATACGTTGCAATCGCTGCACCAAGACAGCCTAATTCTTCCTGCGTGGAGCCAACGCACACGACTGTGCAGTTCAACTTTCTCTTAGAAAGAATATCAAGCGCTTCAATAAGAGCCGCTCCAAGCGCTCTGTCATCAAAGGTCTTCCCTGCAACAAATCCATTTTTCAGTTCCAGCGGCGGCAGATTATCAAATGTCACAAAGTCACCGACGGATACGATTTCTTTGACTTTTTCATAGGACAGCCCTACATCACAGGTCAGGTCATAAATATCATAGGCAGCACTTTTATCACTATCATTTAACAAGTGCGGCGGTATACACCCAACAACACCCTTTAACGTCTGTTTTCCATAAACAACCAGCTCAGATCCCGGTAAAACTCTCGAATCCACTCCTCCGACCGGGCAAATACGCAACATTCCATTCTTTTCTATCTCGGTTACTGTCATTCCGATCTCATCCATATGAGCCATCAGCATAATGACCGGTTTACCGCTTCCCACGCGGGCATATACATTCCCCATGGGATCGCGCCAGGTATCCGAGGTATACTTTTGAAACAATCTCTCCAGCACATCCGCTGCGGCACGTTCATTTCCGCTAACACCAAGAACACTGGTAAGCTCTGTAATGTTCTTTACCATATCCATGAACCTATTTCTCCTTTTCCGGTACGCGTTAACGTACCAAATAACTGATGCATGTTCTAAAAGCAAGAACTGCACATCTTTACCTAGTGTAGCATAGATTTCCAGTAACTTCAATTTTTGATTGTATTATTTCTTATTCTGCATATGCCAATCCTTACAGAATTATACTGACACTTACTTATATGCAATGCCTAGAACCCCATTATCATGTTACCAGGGTCAAAGGGTCTTGTGATTCATGATTGCGTAACAATCCGTAGGTATCATAGGGCAAAATACCCTTTGTTCCAACATCTTATCATTATTATAGGAAAGATTAAAAACAAGAAAAATATAAAAATAGGTCTTTCAACATGCTTAATAATGTATTATAATGATGTCAAATTACAATTATATATTTTTTTATCTTTTTTTGTGAATTTCATCTCTCTTATAGACATTATCAATGCTTTTATCATCGTTTCGTGATTTACTTGAATTTTCAAATGTACAAAGGAGATAACCGTATGAAGAAGTTTTTAAAACGTATCGGCTGCACTGCTGAAATAGAATATTATGACCGGCTTCTCTATTTCCTTGTGCTTTGCACGCTTTTGGTCATAGGTCTATTTCTTGTATTGTACGCCCTATTCGTACCGTTTGCTCCGGCCATCCTTGTTCATGTTATTTATTTTATCCTAAGCCTGTCACTTTATATTTTGTTAAAATACAAGAGATTTAATATCGTTCGTTTCTGTATCTTTATCTTCCATCTGATCCAGCTGACACTTGCTGTTTTTGTATGGTTTCCTTATGATACAGGCTTTAACATCTATTACTTTATGGTTCCCATGTCTGCTTTTATCATTATGCGTTACAGCAACCGGATTCAACGCTACTTTGCTGTTATTTTTTCATTTCTTGCTTTGATCTTATATCTGCTCAGCGAGATTCTTCCCTTTGATTATTACATGTATGAGACCAGTGACCAGATTAATCGGATCTTCCGAGGAATCAGCATTCTATCCATTCTGATGCCAATGATTTATATCTTTACCATGATTGCAAGACGTGACTTCATCGTTAGCAATGAGTTAAAAGAACTTGCCAGCAAAGATTCTCTTACACAGATCTATAACAGAAGAATTCTGTATAAGGTGGGTAATGATGAGTTTGTAAAAGCCCGGAATCACTCTTACTTTTTTACGATCGTACTGCTTGACATTGATTTTTTTAAAAATGTGAATGACAAATACGGACATCCGGTGGGAGATGTCCTGTTAAAAGAACTTACCGAGCTGATAACGAACAACATACGTAAAACGGACATTTTCGCACGGTATGGAGGCGAGGAATTTGCCATATTGCTTGGTAATACGAACCATGACGAGGGATACGCTATCGCAGAAAAGCTGCTTTCTATAATTAAAAACCATGTCTTTGTGATTGATGGCAATCAAATGTCAATAACAGTCAGCATGGGCCTCACACAATATACTCATGATTTTGATACTTTTGATGAAATGATGAAGACTGCAGACAATGCTTTGTATGCCGCGAAAGAAAATGGAAGGGATCAGATACAGGATTCCTTCGTTCTGATCCGCGCTGCAAAGTAAGCTTTTGCCTCTTTTATCTGCATTTTTTTACAATTTGCTTGACTTCCTTTTTTCGCAAATTTATAATGAAAATCAGATATATGGAATTAATTGTTTATCATATACACCAACAAGGAGGCATCTATGAAATCAATACCACGTCTACGTCATACTATTTTATCATTTTTAGGAGTTTTGGCATTTTTTCTGGCAGCTGCACCTTCAACACGTGCTTTTGCAGATGTTGTAAATATCAGCAACGACTTTTCCTCATCCTCGTCCGGCTTTGGCCTTATCGCTCTGCTATTGATCATTCTGTTCTGTATCCTTGTTGCGGCGGTAACTGTTGTACTTCTTATTGTATTTTTCAAAAAAAAATCAAAAGACAAAAAGGAAAATCCGGAAGACCGCTTACAATAGATTACATTGAAAAGGCCTGTTTGTCACCAAACAGGCCTTTTTCTTATCGGTTATCTCTGAACCACCGGATCATCTTTCCGGCGATGCTATCCGTCGAAGGGATTATGGGAAGCGCATCCGCTTTATACCAGTTTGCATCTAAGATCTCATAATTGTCTACCTGAATCTCACCGCTTTCATACTCTGCGGTAAAAGCAAACATCAGTGAATCCGGAAATGGCCACGGCTGACTGCTGAAATACTGAATGTTCTTAACCTTCAGGCCTACTTCCTCCATGATCTCACGCCTTACGCACTGTTCCAGGTTCTCACCCGGTTCCACAAATCCAGCAACCAGACTGTACAGATCTTTTCTGAATTTTTTGTTATGAGCCAGTAATATCTCATCCCCTTTGATAATGGCAGTTATTGTTGCAGGAGATATTCTGGGGAATATCATATTACCGCAGGAAGGACATACCTTAGCCCGTTCTTCCTCAGCTTCTTTTGTTTTTGTACCACATCTTCCGCAGTACTGGTTTACACTGCTCCAATGAAGAATGTGGTTTGCTGTTCCAGCCAGTAAGAAGAGATCCTGATCCCCTGACATGGCAGAGACTTCACGAAGATCGACTTTTACAAGGGATTCATTAACATCTGTCAAATCACTTACATTCAGGCAGAAACTATCTGCATGATCGAACTTTCCAATGTATTCTATATCATCTTTATGTAAGTCAAGAATATCTGATATTTCTTCTGCTTCCGGCAAAGTATAAAGCTCTCCGCTTTTCTTCATCAGCAGTTTGTTCTCATGAAAAAGAAGAAGCTTTGCTTGATCATGCATGCTCTCTGCTGCCTTCTCCCGTTTAACGAAACCGGGAATGTATCTGTTCTTATCGTTAAATTCCATACGCGTTCGTACTTCCTTTCTATTCGTCTCCCTATTATATACCATCTCCTGAGAATTGAAAAGATTAACCTAACAGAGCTTTCGTAACAGTGAGAAAATTAATACATATTTTATTTTTACTATTGACATTTGTGCAAAGCATGCTATACTAATTTTGCAAAGTTAACTGTACTATAACTGCAAAGCGCATTTGTCATTTTTATTTGTATCTTTTTCCTGTAAATCAGGATACTGCCAGAACGGAGGAAGCACTTTGAAAACAAGAATCAAGGAATTAAGAAAAGCGAACAAACTCTCTCAGGAAGAACTGGCTCTTGAAGTGGGAACGACCCGGCAGACCATAACTTCCATTGAAGTAGAGAAGTATACGGCCTCTTTAGTTCTTGCCTACAAGATTGCCCGCTATTTCAAGCTGACAATTGAGGACGTTTTTGATTTTTCAGATGTAGAGTACTAAACATTGACGATTGAATGCTGCACTTTTTTACTATATCAGGTGACAGCGGATTGGAGAGGACATGGAGAATTTTAAGAACAAACTGAAAAAAAGAAGAATTTTATTTATTGTAGTAGTAATTTTAATCGTTGCCGTCAGCATTCTGGAGGCTTTTTCTATCATTGGTTCATCAAAAGAGACCTTTACCGATGGCATGACGGACGGAATCGCATGGGGAACCTATATCGCACTTGGCTTTGGTGCACTTGCTCAGATTATCCGGATCAGCCGGATGCTTACGAACGAGACCATGCTGAAAAAAGCGTACAACCGGGAGAATGACGAGAGACTGAAGATGATCCGCAGCAAAGCGGGTATGCCCATGCTTTTAATAACATCCATTGCTATGTTCGTTGTTGGTATCGCCTTCAGTTCAATCAATGAAACCGTCTTCTATACGCTGCTTGCAGCCGGTTATGTGCAGCTTCTTTGCGGCGTTGGTGTCAAACTTTACTGTCTTAAGACTATGTAACCAGCTCAATGCACGAAACAGATTAAACAAATACAATAGAAATGAGGACAATCATGAATAAAAAACACTACCTTATCAGCAGGCTCCTATTGATGGCAACCCTTCTTATATTCTTCATCAATTTTGCCATTTACCCACTAAATGACTGGATCGTTCGAATAAATGGAACCCTTATGCTGATCCTTATCTTTATAAATTCGTTTTTTCTTGTCCGCTCATGCAAAGCGAACAGATAACATTTACTTAAACAAATCTTTTCTGTCATGCCCATCACAAGGTCCAAATTCAATTCCCAGTATATCTGCTATGGTAGGTGCCAGATCGACCATGTCCATAGGACCAAACGTGTATTTTTCTTTCATGCATTCACCGGATAGTACAATGTTCGTATGATATCCTTCCTTCTCAGGCAGATAACCATGCGTTGCATATCGCTTTCCCAGATGTTCCAGATCGACAATCAAGGGCATTTCTACCGAGTCGTCAAAACAAAATCCAGGCCTTGCCTCAATAATTGCTTCAGCATCGGAATCAATCTGGAGCTTTTCAAACTCATCACGGGTATAAACTCTTTCAATACCAAGAGATTCCTCATGAACCGCTGCCTGCAATACTTCAAGCGCAAGCTCTCTGGCATGATTCTCTCCCGGTCTGCAGTATAGGTATGCAGCACCACCGGCGCCCTGAACATACACTTTCCATGCGTTATCAGTAACTCGAAGCTTTTCTGCTCCAACTGATGTTTTCTTTGCACTGTTTTCGTTCTCTTCTGTCACAGTTCCAAGCAAATGATGCTTTTCCAACAGATTATTCAGTCGTATCTTATATCTGACATCGAGCTGACCATGATCCCCAATGACTATGAATACCGTATCCTTTTCTATTCCAGCTTCTTTCACTGCTGTGACAAGATCACCGATTCTTTTATCCATCCGGTGAACTGCCTGTTCGACTTCATCACTTTTTGTTCCACTCTCATGTTTTGCATCGTCCAGATCAATGAGATGAATCAGGAAAAGATTCGGTTTCTTTCGTTTTATTGTGTCCACGGCACAAGCTGTCGTAAAATCATCCAAAAATGGCTGGCGAATTCCCTGCCTCATCTTCCCGAATCTTTTTTCCATCTGAAGGCAATAAACAGGACTTCCGCTTTTCATGACCTTGATTGCCTGATTTTCTTTTCCCAGCGCCCGTATCTCCGGAATGTTATAATTGATGGCTGATTTCCCTGTCGTCGGCCATAAAAGTGCCGCCGATTTCATACCGTATGCTTTTAGATCATCATAAATGGTCGGAGCCTTGATCTGATTCCGGTACCAGAACCAGTGCTGCATATTCTCTGGTACAAAGGGCTGAAATGGATTGTTATGAAATACTCTGTGTCTTCCAGGATACATACCGGTTACCATTGTGGCATGAACAACGTAGGTTAACGTAGGATATACACTTTTAACATGTGAACTGCAGGCCCCTTTTTGGATTAAAGCAGAGAGATTCGGCAGTGATTTCGCGAGTTCCCACTGATCCTCTGAAAAAGCATCATAGGATATCACGATAACATGTTTTGCTTTCTGGTTGACTGGTCTCATATTGCTTCCACCTCACATAAATTATTCTACGCTGACTCTGCTGGTATCCTTGGGAAGAATAAGGAAAACAATAAATCCAATGACAAACAATGGAATAATGGAAAGAATGCTGAGTCTTGCATTACCGGTCAACGTTGTTGTTACCGCCATCAGTGCCGGCCCAACAATCGCTGCGAACTTGCCAAATATATTATAGAAACCAAAGAACTCATTTGACTTTTCTTTTGGAACAATCTTTGCAAAGTAGGAACGGCTGAGCGCCTGAATTCCACCCTGTGCTGACCCGATCATGGCACCAAGGATGAAAATATGCCATACAGAAGAAATAAAGTAAGCCGCTATGCAGGAAATTATGTACGTTATTATACCGACGGTTATCATCTTTCTGGTTCCGAATTTCTTCGCCAGATTTCCATAGAGTATAGCACAAGGAAATGCAATGATCTGAATAATCAGCAATATACCAAGCAGAGTAAAAGTATCCATTGCATCCTCTCCAAGGATGGATTTCGCATAGGGAACGACCATCTTAATTATGGTATCCACACCATCAATGTAGAAAAAGTAAGCAAGTAAGAAAATAAAAACCACTTTATAACTGACAATATTACGAAAAGTACTAATAAGTCGTTTGAAACTATTCCGAACAGGCTGAGGCTCCGGCTCGATATAATAACGCTGCTTCACATCTTTGATCATCGGTATGGTGAGCAGTCCCCACCAGAGCGCTGTGATGATAAAACCAATCTGATATCCGATAGCATGCTCGTCACCCAAAACAAAAATCAGGGCTAGGCTTATTCCAAAAGGAATCACACTTGCTATATAACCAAAGGCAAAGCCTCTGGAAGATACCCGGTCCATATTTTCATCACTGGTTACATCAACAAGAAAAGCATCATAAAAGATATTCGATCCGGCAAACCCGATCGCTGATAATACATAGAAGAGAACCAATATCTGCCACAAACCGCTGGAAGGCGGTACCAGTGCAAGTGCGGCCGTCGTCATGATTCCAAGCGCAGCAAAGAAAATAAAGAATCTCTTCTTTTTGTCCTTATAATCTGCAATTGTACCAAGAATTGGACTTAAGATTGCCACAATAATACTGGCCATTGAATTGAAGTACCCAAGATCCATGCTGTTACCCACATTATCAAACATTCCAAAAACGATCGGCAGTAAGGCTGTTGTTACCGCCATAGAATATGCCGAATTACCGCAGTCATACAGGATCCATGACCGCTCTTCTCTCGTTGTCTTCATCTCTTGTCCCCCTGTAAAAATAGTATGATTCATTATAACATAGAAATGAAAAAAGAAAGATAAATTTATGTAAAATCAATCTCTTTCCTGCATTTTTATGCGAGCATTCTTATGATGATAGAGTTCTCTTTTTTAACCATTTACAAAGAAGCAGGAATACTTCCGTATTTTCTACCATTGACTTCATAAAACTGACATCCTATAATGAAACATCGCCAAATACTCTGGAGAACAAAGGATACATAACGCTCCATGGCTGCGGGATTCTGAATCTTTTATAAAATACTTTTTTACCCTTGGGAGGATGTCATGAACTATGAAAAATTACTTGCAGGAATGAAGCGATTCGGTTCGTCACACACAGATGTGTGCACGCACGGCCTCGGTGTTTTGCCGGAACATATTAATGAGAACGTTATTCTGGCTCCCTGGTGGGATCCTTCCCTTTTCCCATCTCTTGGCGAAGCCACACCTGTCTGTGATGTTAGTTTTACAACCATACAGGTCTGGAATATCGAAACTGCCTCTTCTCCCATTACTTTTATACGTACCGGAATTGGGGCTCCGGTTCTTGTCGATGCACTTTTGTCTCTTGGCGTGACCCGATGTAAAAATGTTATATTCATTGGTGCTATCGGAGCGTTAAGTTCTGCTATGCGCATTGGTGATATCATCCTTCCCGAATACAGCATCTGCGGCGACGGTGTCAGCCGTTATCTTTCCTTCGACACCCTTCAGGGGAACGATGCCTTTGGGCAGAAAGCATACCCGGATAAAGCATTAACGGAGGCTCTGCTTCAAAACACAAAAGAAATCTGCGCGGGTCACAGTGTTGCCTGGCATACCGGAAAGATTTTCAGTACTGATACGATCTTTGCCCAGTTCGCTCACATTGACGAAATCCTGTCTCTTGGCTGCAACGTTATTGAGATGGAGACAGCCGCTGCTTTTCTTGCCGGAAAACTTGCTGGTCTATCCGTGACGGCACTGTTTAATGTTTCTGACAACACTGTGGCAAATAAATCTCTTGTCAGCGGACGTACCAAAGAAGAAATGGAATACCGCGCCTATGTAAGAAAAGAGCTATTTCCGCAAATCATGTTAAAAACCTTTGCTGCAACGCAATAGCTATTCTTTTTCAGATTCTTTCAGATTTCTGTCATCGAAAGTCTATCGTTCTTCCCTCCATTATCGCTATGCGTTCATACAAGGCAGCGTTCACTGGAGTTTCTACTCCATATTTTTTTGCCAGACGAAGTACCGTTCCCGAAAAAAGTTCAACTTCGGATGGTCTCTTCGCTTCGGTATCCTGACGCATGGAAGGTTTCCCAACTGGGTTTAAGGGTTCAATAACTTTTAGCCAGTAAGAGAGATCTTCTTTTGTAAGGCTGACACCGACTCTCTTAGAGAGTTCCATGACCTCTCTCATAGCCGCAATCATGGTGTCTCTGGCTTCTCCCTCCCTTTGGATCGCTTCATAAGTAGCTTCATATACAGCCACGGTCTGATTCACTCCGACATTCAGCATGAATTTTCCCCATAAACGCTTCATCATGTCCGTATCCAACCTATAGGGAAATCCTATCACATCAAAAAACTCTGCCACACGTTTCATTTTATCTGACATATATCCTTTTTCTGCCTCGCCGATGCAGAGCATTCCCATATTCTTGTAGGTACACTGATTTCCTTCTTTTCCGGCATCCATTCCCTGTGCGACACAATACAGCAGGTGCTCCTCCCCATAAGTTTCAGCAATTATTTCTTCACTGCTGATTCCATTAAGCAGAGATAAAATGATCGTATCCGGTCCAATGTGTTTTCTGACTGCTTTGATTGCGTCTGCCAGGCCATTGTACTTGACAGCGATCAACAGAAGATCTGCAGCCGGTACCTCTTCTTCTGGCGCTGTAAAAGTAAAATGACACGCCTCGTTGTTGCAATATATTCCTTCCTTTTTATAGCGGTCAATTCTCTCTCTGTCGGCAATGACACGAAAAGATCCTTCCGGCATTTTCTGCTCCAGTAAATGTCCGAACATAATGCCCAAGGCCCCAAGTCCGATCAATGATACATTTTCCATGTTAGCTCCATTCTGCATATTGCTATTTGTTTTTCTTTGTTGATACCATTACATTTTTGTCTTTGAATGTTTTTATATCGTTACCTTTGATCAGGCTTTGTTGTATATCTTCTACTGCTTATTATCGATATGCCTCCTCCGCTTTCTAAAATCTAAAATCAAAAACGGCAGATACATAAATCCATTTACACAGATGACGAGCACTGCCAAACCCAGATAATAAAAATGCTTTCCCGTTATTTCATACAGCGGTACAAGCGGCGATCCTTTGGAGGGCAGACGGAGGAACAAAAAGTTGGTACCAAGTTTGGCATTCAGATAAAGTTCCAGCGGAACCAGCAACGCAAGGAAAACCCATACCCTGTAATATTTTTTAATTGTTGGACGTACCGTTCCGCCAATGATTTGCATCAAAGGAAAGATCACCAGAAGACCATGAATAACAAAGGAATGAATGTTCATATAGTTTAGCTGCGGGTAATTAGTCCAGTTTGGAAAGAGAAGTGCTGACAATGCCCCCGGCATACAAAGGAAATACAGGATCTCCTGCAATGGTTTCCATTTTGTCCAGGCGTAGGCAAAACAAAGAAATACCGCCAGCCCGCATAAGTCAAACGGCAGTTCCCATGTATTGAATTTACCAGTTGCAAATAGAACAACATCCTTATAAAGATCAAAAATCAGAATCAGGGTTCCCAGCGTACGTTCAAGTTTGCGTCTTTGCTCTGTCGTGCTTTTTATGTACCAGATACAAAAAACCACCCCGATCAAAAGAATTCCGGAAAGCCAAAGCAGATGTTCCTTTCCAAACAAGGAAAATCCAAGTCCTTTTGGAATATCTGTCGTATACGTGAAAAAATACTGAAACACAGCAGCCTCCTTCATCACATTTTAAATTACATTTTACATTACATTTTGAATTACATATTGAATTACATATTGAATTCTGTCTTACTTAATAATTATGTTAAGTATAACACCCAGTCATTTATTTTTCCAGCACACCAGTTTATGTTTCCTGACTTTTTCACCTTCTTTGTTGCTGTTCTTTTTTGAATCCGGTGTTTGAATCGTCAGTTTCATTCTCCTATATTCTTCATTACGGAGTACTCATCAATAATCATCAATAAAGCCCAATAAATCATTTTGACTTTTTGCTCTATTTTGTTTATTATTTTCTAATAAGGGTAAATATTACAAAATCAGAATGTGACGTTTTAGCAGGATGCTTAAAGTTAATATCGATTTTTGAGTTTTTTTGAAATAAAATATGAAAAGTATGGAACTAAATTCTGTGTTCCTCGTCAAATAAAAGGAGGTAGTAGCATGATTCAATTCAAAAGTACACTTACCGCATATTCTATTTCTCATTTTATTGTCGATTTTGCCTGTGCTTTTTTACTGATCGGCAGTATAGCGAAACAGCAGCATGAGATCACCTATCTTTTCTTGCTATACAATTTTGCTGCTTTCGCATTGCAGATGCCCCTCGGCGTTATCGCCGACAGGCAAAAGAATCCGGTAAGTTTTGCGGTTTTGGGTTGTTTACTTATTGTACCTGCTTATTTTCTAACCTCTGTTCCGCTTCTTTGTGTTATTCTGGCGGGACTCGGAAATGCCTTATTCCATATTGGAGGCGGAACGAAAACACTAAGACGTTATTTGGGCCAAAGCGCTCCACTTGGAATTTTTATTGCTCCCGGCGCCCTTGGGATATTTCTTGGTTCATCCTCCTTTATTCTAAGTCAGCCCCTGACTTATTTCCCTGTTTTTCTCCTGATTGCTGCCGCTTTTCTTCTGTATACCGCAGATGGAAGATCAGCCTTTTTGAACGAACAGGCACCTGAACAAAGGTCTAGGAACAGCAGTAATGTTCCCTTGGAGCTCGTAAAGTGGAATCCCGGAAAGGTACTCATGCCCCTTGGGTGCTTCTTTCTGGTCGTTCTGCTTCGTTCCTTCACCGGAACCATAATGACATTTCCGTGGAAGTCAACTACTGTAACCGGTGCCCTACTGGTTACCGCGGTGATTCTTGGCAAAGCCCTGGGTGGTTTTTTTGCAGATAAGATCGGTGTGATCCGAACCACCATCCTTTCGTTAAGTATCGCCTCCGTACTCTTCCTCTTTTCCTCTGTATCAATTGCCGGTCTGATTGCTGTATTTTTATTCAATATGACAATGCCGATCACTTTATGGGCTGCCGCAGATCTTATGAAAAAGCACGAGGGATTTTCCTTTGGCCTTCTGACCTTTGCTTTGTTTATTGGCTACTCGATTCCCACAGCACTTGATACCGGGAAACTGTTCCTTCCATGGTTCTATATGCTTCTGGCTCTGGTTTCCTTCGTGTTTCTTATGTTTGGCTTGGTATGGAGGAAAGCAAATGGCCGTTAGTCTTATACAATCACTGATTATTTCCCTGCTTCTTACACTGCTTCTGGAAAGCATATTTGCCTTTGTTGTGGGTGTACGCGGGAAAATGGATTACTTATTATTGGTACTTGTGAACCTGCTGACGAATCCTTTGGTCGTCCTCTTATATTCTTTGTCTTTGCTTTTTATACCCTTTACAGGCATCTGGGTTCAACTGATTTTGGAAGCCATGGCTGTTATGACTGAGGGTATCTACTATAAAAAGTACGCCATTTCCATAAAGCGTCCCTTCCTGTTCTCCTTATGCATCAACGGGTTCTCTTATGGGGTCGGCCTGCTGATAAATTATTTTTTATAGAAAAGAGATAATTTTATGAAATCAAAAAAAACAAAACCACAAAAAATCTTTTCCATCTTCCTGTTTTTGTGCCTTCTGATATCCGCATTCCCGAGCCAACCAGTCTTTGCGGATCTGATTGTGACGCCCTCTGATTTATCCGATTCATTCTACATTCGTCATTCAGATACCTGTGTCTTGGAAAACAATACCTATATGGCAAATGGTGCAGATGGTTACATCACGATCTATGAGTCCCCCATCTCCGACAATAAAAATGCAGTTGTTTTGAATGGCACCTACCTTTCTACGGTCTGTTCCTATTCAAGTTCGACCTCCATTGACTGGGTCTACGTCTCATCCGTGTATTCTGAATCGAACGATTCCATACTCACATATGGCAGTGCTTCCTGCAAGGGCTGGATCAAGCTGTCAGATTGTATATCAGATGATCTTGGTAATACAGACCCAGTATTTATCGCAGATCACCTGCCTGGTGCTTCTCCTGATCCGATTGGAATTACCGTCATACTTATGATTGCACTTGCTTCCCTTTCGGTTACCGCGATTACTGCAGTTTTGATTTATTTGATTTTCAAAAAGAAATACAAAAAAGAAGCAGAGAATGAGCAAGAACAATAAAGCATTTTACCAAAGTAAAAGGAAGTCCTGCATTATCCGGGACTTCCTTTTTTACCGTTTTTGCTTTCTATATGATTCTCTTCCTGCTTTACAAAAGATTGGAAAGAAAGAGTGATATTCCAGATGCAATCAGCAACAGAATGACCATATGCTTTACAATACTTTCTTTCACGACACGTGCAAGTAAAAATCCCGTTCCAAGCCCAACGACCATAAAGGGAAGCAGCAACAATGCATTCTTAAGAACCGCTCCTGTTATGATACCGGTAAGTGAATATAATATTATTCGGAACGTATTTTCTGCAAAGAAAACAACACATATGTTACCTCTGAATTCTTTTGTGTTTGTTGTTGTCCTGCTGATATATGCGGCAAGCAAAGCACCAATACCAAAGATACCGCATAATACACCGGATGCGATCCCGACCACCAGCAGAAATAATTTTGAGCTCTTATGTTTCTTTACACTGTGAGCACGCAAGAGCATTTCAATTCCAAGTAAGATTATAATAAGGCCAAAAACAAGTTTTATTATTCTTACATCCCCATTCTTCAACAGATACGCGCCAGGTATACACCCTGCTATTACAAGCACAGCCAAGGGAATACAGACCTTTGGCTGAATGGATTTACGCTCTTTTATCGCTATCGTAAGATTGGATGGGTATCCGATCAGCAGTTCTACCGGGGTTATGTTCACCGTATTTGCAGAAAAGCTCATTATGCTTCCGAATACCAGTGTATTGGCAAATCCACACATCCCCTTGATAACATAGGCGATAAAAACTGCAAGCATTCCTATTAATCCCATATCCTCCCCTGTCTGAAAATTAAAACACCGTTCTATTCTGCTGCTTAAATTCCTATATAATTTTACAATTCTGGTATTGCCTTGTCAAGCAATTGCATCGATTCTTAAGATCTGCAATATAGCATTTTTTACGGAAAATTGGTAATTTAATCGTCCATTTTTCCTAGCCATTCTGCTTTGATACTGTTATACTATTATTGAGGGTATGTTTGTTAATAAGAAAGGATCTTTATTACTGCAGTTTGGTATTATTTACCTTTTCTGCAAAAAAAATCATACTATTGGGGGTATTTTATGAAATCTATGAAAGCAAGGCTTATCCTGTTATTTTCACTGGTTATTTTATTTTTGACAGGTCTGTTGGGGATCATTAATCTGTCAATTGTAAAAAACGATTTTCTTGACAATGCCAAGACCAACCTGGTCACAATTGCTGAAACAGAGTCAAAGTTAATTGCATCAAAGGTGAACGAGTATGAGACTGAGATGGTTTCTCTTTCGCAGAACTCGACTGTTTACAGTTCTAAAATTGTTATGAAAAATAAAACAATATATCTTAATTCTCAAGCGGAAAAGCTTGGTTACTCACGCCTGGCAATCGCTGATACTTCAGGACTTGGCACTTATCTGGAAGGAAAGACCAGCAAGGATGGAGAGCTGGTTACAGAAAATATCAGCCAGGAATCTTTTTTCCAGCAGGCATTGTCTGGTTCTACTGTCATTTCTGATGTCTGGACCGACACTGAGGGTATTTCATACTATACGGTTGCGGCACCGATTTATGAGGACGAAACTATTGTTGGTGTAATTTATGGCAATAAAACCATTGATGAGCTTAATGAACTTGTACGTGATATTTCTTATGGTGAATCAGGCATTGGTTATGTTATCAATTCAGCCGGCGTCATCCTTGCTCACAAAGACCTCAATCAGGTCACAGAAAAATTCAATTTGCTACGTGCTTCTTCCACTGACAGCACATACAAATCCTATTCTGAAATGATTACCAGAATTGTTAGCGCAAAAGTAAGCGGGCGTGAGACCTATTCCTTCAAAGGTTCATCCCTTATAGCTGCTTATACTCCCGTTAATGGTATCGACTGGTACCTTCTTGTGGAAGTCAGTGAAGATGAAGTTCTGGTCAGAGTCCATGCTATTGAAAGGATTCTGGTATTTCTTATTGCCGGTGCGCTGCTGATCGGTTCTTTTATCACATTCATCATAAGTTCTTCCATAACAAAGCCAATTGTTCTTGTGACAAAAGACGTGGAAATAAAATCAAGATTAAATTTTTCTTCGGATTCCTCAATCACAGGGCTGCTGGCCAAAAACCGCAAAGATGAAATCGGTAAAATGGTCACTTCACTTCGTCAGATGCAGGAAGCAATTCGCGATTTCATACAAAAAATTGCGGATACTGCAACGCAGCTGGCCGCCTCTTCCGAGCAGATGACTTCCATGACCGACCTGAGCGAAAAATCATTGGAAGAAGTGGCAAAAGCAATTGAAGAGATTGCCCGCGGTGCCGGCGAACAGGCAAAGGATACTGCCGAAACAGCAACCGATGTCAATAACCTCGGTGCTTTGTTAATGCAGGATGCAACACTGATCGAACAGTTAAACCAGTCTATTCTTGAAATCACCTCGCAACGAAAAAATGGATTACACTCTGTTGACAAACTGGTCCTTGCTTCCCAAAAAAGTGAAAATGCACTTGTCTCCGTTCAATCTGCCATTGTAAGTAATAACGAAAGCACCGGAAAGATCGAAGCTGCCAGCCAGATGATCCAGAACATTTCGGACCAGACAAATCTTCTTGCTTTAAATGCAGCAATTGAAGCTGCCAGAGCTGGAGATGCAGGCCGCGGATTTGCTGTAGTAGCAGAAGAAATAAGATCACTTGCAGAACAGTCAAGCAAATTTGCAAACGAGATATCTGCAGTAATCGATGAATTAAAAGAAAAGTCGCATTATGCCGTTACCGCCATGCAGGAAGTACAGCAATTAAGTACCGAACAGCAGCTTACTGTTACGGAGACAAAAGACAGCTTTTTTGAGATAGCTGCATCCATTGATACAACAAATACAGTAATCAGCCATTTGAACGATTCTTCGAAGAAAATGTCCGGTAACAAAGACCGAATCATTAATATGATTGAAAACCTTTCTTCCATATCGGAGGAAAATGCTGCTGCCACAGAAGAAGCTGCCGCTTCCATGAATGAGCAAAACCGCACATTGTCTGACATTTCTTCCGCAGCCGAACATCTGGCATCTATTTCCCTTGGTTTAAAGGAACAGCTGGAGAAATTCACAATAGAATAAATCTACGACAAAAATATGCAGCTTGATGTAAAAGTGATTGAAATATCCGCGAAAAATTTCTATAATAATCCATGGCTATATACAAACATTTACATAGCCTTTCATAACAAAAAATATGGGAGTTAGATTGAAAAACAATCAATAATTAGTGTCAACGTGCTGACTGACCGGATTGCAATTCACTATTTGTGACAGCACAGAAAGTAGGACAATTATGAAATATGCATCAGATTTTCGTGCACATGCCCGCGCATCACTTGCAAACCATTGGTGGCTTGCTGTCGGTATCAGCTTTTTAGCAGGACTGCTTGGTGCGGAGGCTTCTTACAGTGGTTATTCACCATTCACCTATCGATACAACTATGATGAAATGGAAAGTTTTTTTAATTCTGAAACATTCAATATTATGTTACCATTTTTTATTGCGATCGGCGGATTTGTACTTGTTCTTGGAATCGGACAGTTTATCATCGGCGGAGCAATACAACTTGGCTACAACCGTTTCTGCCTGGACCTGGTCGATCAGAAAGAGTCATCAATCAACAGGCTTTTCTCTGCTTTTTCAATTCTATGGAAAGCTCTTGGGCTTCGCCTTGTCATTGGAATATTTACATTTCTCTGGACAATGCTTTTCATTATTCCAGGAATCATTGCAGCCTACCGTTACTCTCAAGCTACTATGATTATGGCAGAAAATCCCGAGATTGGAATTATGGAAGCAATCAACCGCTCCAAGGAAATGATGGTCGGCAACAAATGGCGTTTATTCTGCCTTCAAATAAGTTTTATTGGCTGGTCCATTGCCTGTATCTTTACATGTGGTATTGGATACTTATGGCTGACACCTTATAGTAAAGTTGCAACTGCTGCCTTTTATCGCGAGGTCAGCGGAACCTGGTTCAATCCAAACTATGATCAGAATAACACGAATCAATTCCAAACAGATTACAACAATAACAACTACTACAACAATAACAGTTCTATTTACTAACAATGCTGGCTTTGGTTACAACAGCACAAATAATAAAAAAGGTTGGATATTTCTATGAATAAAATACGTGTTTTATTTCAGGGCGATTCTATTACCGATGGCAACCGGTACAAAGCAAAAGAACAGGAATGGGATAAAAATCATCAGATGGGACATAGCTATGCATACATAGTGAACGGAATACTTGGCAGTCGAAATCCGGAACGGAATTTTGAATTTATGAACCGAGGAATCTCCGGAAACAGAATTATTGATCTATATGCAAGAATTTATCCGGATATCATTGCGCTAAAGCCTGATGTTCTGAGTATTATGGTAGGGGTAAATGATATCCCTTCTGCATTCAATGGCCCTGATGGCACTGACCCAAAGAAATATGAACGTATATACCGTATGCTTCTTGATGAAGTCAGAACTGCTCTTCCACGGATTCAATTTATTCTTTGTGAACCAATGCTATACCCGGTCAATGAAGAGGCGAGAGATTACGCTGCCTGTGAGAAAAGCATACGTGCATTTCAAAACACTGTAAGAAAACTGGCCATAGAGTACCATGCGATCCATGTACCTTGCGCAGATGAATTTGCACGCTTATATACAAAACAACCACCCTCTTACTGGTGTTGGGATGGTGTACACCCTACAGAGAACGGACACGGGGTGCTTGCCGGCCAGTGGATGAAGTATACGGAGGAGCTATGGGATACCTTATAGATAAAATGAACCTTTCCATTCGTAACATGGAGGATAGCCTTGTTGACTATATGCATATGGCTAAGTGGATGACCACACCAGAAGTTATGGACTTCTATGAGGGCCATGACTGCACTTATGATTTAGAAAAAGTAATTGAAAAATACAGACCCAGGACACGCGGTGAAACTCCTATCACTCCATGCATTATTGAATTGAATCATAAACCGATCGGATACGTACAATTCTATCCGGTCGACCGCGATGAATACCATGTTGATGACAGGATTGATTTGCTTACCTATGCTAATCCTTATGCAGCGGATATCCTTCTGGGTGATGCAAAAACCTGCAACAAAGGAATCGGTACCAGGGTCCTCACTATGCTGATTGATTACCTTTTCGACCAGAACATAGCAGACATCATATACATTGATCCACAGACATGGAATCACAGAGCCATTCGTTGTTATGAAAAATGTGGTTTTCAACCTGTTGCTGTTATAGAAAAGCGCGAACTGCATAATGGAGAATACAAAGACAGTCTGATTATGTCTATAACTCCTGAAAAAAGAGCTATACCGGCTTCCACCGGAACCTGAGTCAACAAAAAAACGTCTCTTGAAAAACAAGAGACGTTTTTTTACTTTAGTAACGTTCCTTTAATAGAAATAATCCTTGATCTTCCATTGGAAGACAAGGATTATTTCATGATGCATATTTATGGGCAAAGTCATTAAGCAAAGGATATGGTTTGTTTCTTGAACCGTTTACTATTCTAACACATTTTTATATACTATGCCTCTGCATGTTGTAAACAACCACTTTTATGTTGTAAACGACCTACCATGCTTTAACAATAGTAATAATTGATACCATTATCGTTGTATAAGACTTTTCCAGGCATCTTTTTAAACCATACTTTTCACGCAATAAAAATAGCTCCTTCTCCCATTTATATATTAAATTGCTTATCCCTACTGCTATTTTTTATTTTTCCTGCAATTAGTATGATTCCCAAAAAGAACAATGCTGTTACAATCGACTGAAATCCTTTCATCTGGGTAAATCGGAAAAAAATACCGGCTATAAATAATTCCGCAATCAGAAAGCCAGAGGATATCTTCTTATACGAAATCTTTTCTTCCATACTGATCGGTTTTTTCTTATCCGCCACAGGTGAAAAAAGTAAGAGGAGCAAAGTGCCGATACCAGCTTCTGTGAATCCTATCACAGTATTCCATGATACCAGTTTGCAATTGATCATGGCAGCTGCAATCAGAAGACTTGACAGTACATAACAGCGAATCTGTGATTCTGCATGATACCCACCTGCATAAATCCTTATAGGAATAAATGCCAGAATAAAGATGATACTTTGCTCGACCATTCCAAATACCATTCCGATCAGTACCGTAGTAATAAGATTAATCAAAATTACTACTCCCTGAGAGACTCCATATTGGTAAACAGCCTTGTCTTTTTCTTCAATAATTCCATTTTCAACAAACCGATTTGTCACATATTCCGCAATTTTCTGGTTCATTTTTTCTTTTTCAGCATTGCTGCGCTTTGGGGAAGTTCTGGCTGATACATAACAAACATACAGTTTGAATTAACATTCTGTTTCGTAACTGCCAAAGCCACATTTGCAACTGCCTTACTGCATTTCATCGCAAATTTATTCATAAACACTTGCCCTCCTTTCTCAAGTTTCAATAACACTTTTATGATAGCATAATAATGGAATATATTGTTCTCTGATGTTGTAAACGACCTTTTACATGTTGTAAACAACCTGTCTGATTTTCAAAATTACCGATTTTCTATCAATTGAATCCTTTTTCAAGCCCTTTGCTTGTTTCTGTTTTTTATCTGCAAAAAAAAACCATCGGATTT
Organism: Clostridia bacterium; assembly: GCA_003249225.1. Taxonomy (GTDB): domain Bacteria; phylum Bacillota; class Clostridia; order Lachnospirales; family Lachnospiraceae; genus SZUA-448. Next base: position 39,779 of record QKJQ01000028.1, read on the forward strand.
TTATCCGATGGTCTTAAAATATTAATTCTTTTCCATTTGTTCTTTTTGATCAGAACACTTCTTACGTAACACGTAGTTGCCAACATCGTTCTTCATAAAACTCGAGCTGATATACATACCAACTTCCGGATCCCAGACAGCGATTGGTTCGCTCCCGGAATCAAAGATATCTTCATTGTCCAGCCCGGAATTAATCGTTTGCGTTTGCTCCTTCAATTATCAGCCCTCCCTTGTTTTACACAAAATCCATTTACATTATGTAATCAATGATGACTCGCTTTTTAAAGTTTCTATTGAATTCTATGCAACTTTAAACATTTCTCTGGAACAATGACAGTATATCACAATTTTTGTCTTTTGTGTTAATTATGTTGTATACGACCATTTAAATGTTGTAAACAACCATGCTTTTTATGCATATTGCATAAATAGTATCAATTCTTACTTTAAACAAGCAACATTACAGTTGCAGTAAAATCCTGATCCGAATGCTCTGTTTCAAATATTCCGTTGTACTTCTCGACTGCTTTTCTTATATTGAATAAGCCCATGCCGTGATTGATCTTATCATCTTTGGTGGTGACGATACTGTCTCCCTCATATGATATGATTCCATTGTATTTGTTTTTTATCTTAACAATGAGCATTCCCTTCTGGTACTGACAGCTAACACTTAACTTTCTGTCTTTCGGTTCAATTTGTTCAGAAGCCTGTATTGCATTATCAAGTAAATTGCCAAGGATAACGGTCAGATCGAACGGCTCGACATTTAACTTGTTAGGAAGATCCACCTCAACACGAAAATGTATATCTTTATGCATAGCTTCCTGTAACTTAAAATTTAGAATACTATCGATAACAACGTTCCCGGAATGAGAGTAATCACCTTTCTGATACATGTTCTGTATCAGATTGACCATGTAAACTCCAAGTTCTTCTTCTCTATGTCCATCTATCATCTCCTGCATGACCATAAGATGATTTGTCAGATCATGTCTGATTTCACGAATCGTACTTTCTGAGGACTGCATTAATTCAAATTGCTTCTCATAATAATTATTCAGCTGTGACAGCATCTTCTCTTCCATCCTGTGTTCCGTTGTAACGACAAGACTATCGTAAAGTGTAAAGGCTCTGACATTGATCCACAGAATGAAGGATACACATAGAAGAATCTGCAGCACCGAAAGACCGGTAGCATAGAAGAGTATTATTACCAGATAAAGAGAGGCGCCCGGAATCGTCACTATGGTGATCCAGTAACCAACAGGAACAACGGTACCTTTTCTTACATTCCTGCCTTTTTTTACAATCAGCATGACTGCATATAAAACGAACTGTAACGCAATAATTCCAAATATGGATGAATAGGTTCCTTCTTCGAATATCTTAACATCAACATATCCTGTCAGTATGGTAACAACAGCTTCAACCGCCAGAAGGATAAATGATATAAAAGCAACTGCGAAAATACGCTGCTTTAGTTTGGCAGAATAATTAAATGTTAATAACATCAGCCCAACAATATTCGTGAGCAGCATCACAATTGGAATATCAACGAAAACAAACAGAGCCGTGATTGATAAATAAAAGATCAAATAGGTTACTCTCTCTCTTTTTTTATGAACATCGTTTTTTGTGAAAAATACTCCCATGAGCTGAAATATAATATAGGTTCTGAACAAGTCCATGGTAATGTACACATAATCAAACAACGTCAACCCCATCAACCCTCTCCTTTCCCAAACTCATATTGTATCTTGAGAATATCTTTATTCTTTCTTCCAACCGGTAAAGTCTCATTGTTCGTCATCCGAATCATCTTCGGTCTGATTTCTTTAATGTGTGCGTTATTTACCAGATATGATTTGTGACAGAAGAAAAAATGATATTTCTCTACTTTATTAAAAATTTCCGATAATGTACCGTAAAAACTAATCCTGTCCTGCGTAGTGACCATATGAATAACCCTGTTTTCAGCTTCAAAATAGAGTATATCTTTGATCTGCTGTTTATGCATATTATGTTCTTTTTTGTATTCAAAAACATAATCACCTTTGTCTGCCATCTCAATGGCCAATACGACCTTATCAAGGATCTGCTCCGACGCCAGTGGCTTATGTAGGAATCCCATTGGCTGGACGTCGATCATTTCTCGAAAATACCCGTCCCTCCCTGAGATAAAAACTATCTTAGTATAATAATTTCTGATTTCCTCCCGAATTACTTTTCCTGCCTCAATTCCATTCAAACTTTCCAGTTCAACATCCATAAAGATTAAGTCATACAGTTCATTATTCTTTCGAATCTCGCTGCATAACTCTTCCCCAGATATATAGGTGTCGACCAGGATTTCGTCCGGGTAGAATTTCTGATAATCAAGGATAACCCGTTCTATCATAGAACAGATCATCAGTTCATCATCACAAATTGCGATACGAAACATCCTTTCTCCTCTCCTAAACTTACTTTGCCCTATCTAAACGCAATTTTCACCTCCTCGTGCGTTCTCCGATCGAATCGGATTACTTATATTGTAATATAAACTTGCAAATCGTGCAATGATAATGCAACCATTTATTTATCAATATCGATAAAATATTACATAAAAAAACAGCCGTAATGCTATTGTTTACAGCTGTTTTTTTATGCGAATATCAATATGTAATTTTTTATATCATGATTTAACTCTATAAATCCTGAATCTTCATTTGTTCCATTTCACTGACGTTTCTCCCTTTGCTTCCCTGCGGTTCTGTCTTTTGATCTTTACTTCCCGTAACGATGTATATGACCGTGCAGATCAGTGTCGGAATATTTAAAACCAGGAATAGTACAATAAAACGCAGAACACCCGAAGATGCTTGTGTCTTTATAATAAGGAACGATAAAATAATACAAAACAACAAGGAAAAGACGAACATTACAATGGGTATAATAATTCCGAATGGTTTCCTTTTCTTTTTACACAATATGACCTGCAATACTATCAATGGTATTATTACGAAAAATGATAATAAAAGCAGCATAATCAAGCTATATGCTATGCTCATCCTAAAACCCTCCTCTGTTTTTTGTATTCTTCTATTAGGATCTTTGCGGTATCAAACTCCAGCTTATCATTCACGGCCAGCCTTTTAATTACAGCTATATAGGGATCTTGTTCGGTCTGCTCCGTAAGCTTTATCTTCTGAATCAGCTTATCCAGACGAAGCCTGACGGTCGGATAGGTTACTTCATATTGAATCGCTATCTCCTTTAAAGAACCGGAAGCAAGCAAGAACCGCTTGATAAAAGATAAATCCTCCTCTTCAAGACCTGCCATCCATTCTGGAACAATATCAATCATCTGCGAACTCCTTTCAGATTTAGAAGCATATTTCTGTGACGTAATCCTATTTTAATGTTGAGTACATGGACCTGTCTGTATCATTCCAGGCTTTAACAACCCAGTCTAAAACATCTCAGACTTGACATCTCAGGATTAAACATCCCTTACTTGATATCTCAGACTTAAACATCCCATACTTGACATTTTAGACTTAAACATCCCTTACTTGAAATTTCAGGATTAAGCATCCCTTACTTAACATCTTATTATTTTATAACATTTAATTATATTAAAGTCAATCTTTATTTTTATTAAAGTTATTATTGAGTTTATTGTTTATAATAAATAGTACAAGCCGAAGATCACTCTGTTAATCTTATTAATAGAAAAACTCCCTTTCTGTTTCAGACTTTACGAATAAAATTTGTCCTACCTCTCAGAAAGGGAGCATTGATCTTTTCTATTGTTCAATTGTTGAATAAAAATAAGCAAGTATTCCTTTCGCATCGGCTTCTGCCAATGCTTTGATTGCATCATCATTCTCGATAAAAGGAATGTCTGCCGTGTTGTCCATAAAACAGTGCTCTACAATAATCCCCGGAACGCCAAGTGCTGCACAATGGCGGTTAATGGCGTAATAATCGACTGCAACTCCATTCTCATCGAAGGTATCATTGCTGTCTTTCATTACGGTTCCTCTAATTTTTATACCAAGCAGCTCCAATTCATCCAATATATCATTTCCGAGCAGGCTGCAGGCATTCGTTACAGCTGCATTTTTTGATATGAGCACCATAGCTCCGCTGTTCTCATGAGATTCCGTTGCATTCAGATGCAGACTGACGAATACATCTGCACCAACTTCCTCTGCCATCTGGCACCGCAATTGCAGATCCTCTGCAACATCATTCGAGAAAATAGTGTCATCTTCTCTTGTCATATAGATCTGCAGACCAGTATTCTGCGCCTCAATGTAATCTTTAATACCGTAGGCGATTTGCAGAACAAGATCCTTTTCCTGCCTGCCGTCATATACTGCACCGGCAAAGATTCCACCATGTCCCGGATCAAGCAGAAGAACCTTTCCTTCCAGAGAAGCTTCGCTGCCATTCTCTGCATCCTCTCCGGTGCCTGTTCCATCCGGTGATGTGTTCTGTGCAGTGTTGTTCTCCTCATCCGGGTTTTGGTCAGTATTTGCTGTACCATCCTCGTTCTCAGTCGCTTCACCGGTATTTGCTGTATCGCTGTCACTGCCGGTTGCTGTTTCTGTGTCTGTGTCTGTAACGGCTGTTACATCGTCTGCACTCTCTTCGTCTGAATCATTATTTGCATTATTCATTGACTGACCTGCACTGTCTTCTCCTGTGGTGCTGGTGACTGTATGTTCTCCAATATTCGCAGGCAACTGCGTCTGCACCTTGCCACAAGCCATACATACGCAGGCTAAAACAGTAATAAGTCCTGCAAAAATCCACTTCTTATTCTTCATTCTACTATTTGCTTCCTCCAGATAAACTTTCTGCTCATTTTGCTTTTGTTATATAATTAATCATTCTTATATAATCATTTTGTATTGTTTCAGTTCTTGTATGCTTTGTTCCGTTCTTCTATTCCTTGGTCAGTTCTTACCCTGCTTATCTTCCAGCAACCAGCCAATCCTCATCATGGTAAGACGATTTCGCACATAAGGGGACATAGAAAGTGTTATCTTTTTAAAATCTTCTCCAGGTAACGTATCTTTGGAAAGCCCTATGTCTTCCATTGCACAGGAGCATCCTGCATTTTTAAGGATTGTTTCCATTTCCTCGTAGGAAGGCAGTTCTTCGAGTATATCTGCAACTTTCGGGAGAGCCTCTGTGAGTTCTTCTGCTCTAATCCCGTCTAATGGTTCTGGAGAGTTCTCTTTTCGTACTCCTTCAAGAATTCCCCGGTCTGTGAAATATTTCGTGATATGCTGAGGCATTCCCTTGTACGCCGATGCTGTATACGCACCGTTTCGTATGCCTGCGGCATACTGCTGGTATTTTTCAAGCGCGAGCAAAAGCCCGATGGAGACCTTTTCCCCATGCAGTGCATCTAATGTCGTATTGATGACTTCCATTTCCCATAAGTGTGAGATGTGATGTTCTGCGCCGGATGCCGGTCTGGAATTTCCCATCATCTGCATTGCGAGTCCGGACAGGAGCAGAGCATACATCAGCCGTTCATATGCAGCATCCTTTCCTTCTTTCAAATCGTCAATACAGGCAAGGACTTTTGCAATCGCATCTCTTTCCATGGTATCAATGCGTTCGCAAAAATGCTCTCCGGTCAGAAGATGTGAGATCTTCCAGTCTGCCAGTGCTGTGTATTTTCCGAGCAGGTCGGAGATACCAGAAGCAGTCAATCGATAGGGTGCCTTAGAAAACACATCGATATCCGCATACACCGCTATCGGTGACACGGCAGGAAGTGTTGTCTTCATACCATTCCAGGTCATTGCCGCAACCGTCGAAACAAAGCCGTCCACACTGGCTGCGGTAGGATAAGACAAGAAAGGTATTCCGGATTCATGGGCAATAAAACGACTGATGTCATGTATCGAACCTGCGCCAACTGCCAGGATCAGATCATATTCCTTCTTCCATAGATCTTTGACCAGATTTACTCCGTGATTGTCTGCATGAAGTCCTATCGGTGAAAGTGTGATGCGTTCACATCGTCCTATGAGTTCTTCCAGATACATCCTGGATGCCTGCCATGTATTTTCATCACAGATGATAACGGGATTCTTATATTCAGTATATTTTCCACTTGTTAAATCTTCTTTTAATTTATCTGATGCGCCTTTTTCTATGCATATCGTATCTACCACCACGGAATGATACTTCCCGCAGCTGCACAATCCATTATACTCTTTACTATTCATCTCCATACTATTTTCATACCCTTCCTGCCATGTGATTTATGTTAGATTACTCCCTGTTTGACGTATAAAAGAAGCAGAGGAATAAAACTCCTCTGCTATCATATCAAATTGGCTCTATGAAGTAAACCTGCCTTTTCCATTTATCTATTATAATTTTCCTACTTTTTTACTGCATCTCTGGCCAAAATGGCTGGCTCATACTCACGCAGCTCTGCCAGATACCCCTTTGCCCTAAGTTCTTCTTCAATTAATTCCAGCGTCTGAACAGAATCCGCTTTAACCGTATGATAATGATATTCTGAAGTGATACGCATTAAGGGTGTTGAGATGCCACAGTGAAGCTGATTCAGATATTCTTTCACATCCCGTCTTGACTTGATGTTAAGAACAGCCCTTATTACATCGTATACTTTATGGTATACAAAGACATCTTCGACCCAGCCGCCCAGATCAACAATAAGAGTAAGCTCATCTTCGATCTGTTCTTCCGTGTGCTTAACTTTGAAGATACGGGAGATATCATGTTCTTTTACCAGTACATAGCCATTGTTCGTAGAAATGATGTCATGCTGATGCGCACGCAGCAAAGCAATATCCTGTACAATGACCTGCCGGCTTACATCAAAATGTTCGGCAAGTTCTGTACCTGATACAGGCACTTCGCTATGATCAAGGCAGTCAAGTATTTCCTTGCGTCTTGTATTTCCATCCATACACAACATTCCTTCCGCTATATTCTATGTAAGTTCTTCATGGATATATCCATGACCGGAGCTGCATATGTAATAGCTCCACTTGATATATAATCTACACCAAGTTCCATGTACTGTGCAACCGTTTCTTTTGTAACATTACCGGAAACTTCAACTTCCGCTCTTTTATCGATCAAAGCAACCGCTTCTTTTATCATGTCCGCAGACATATTGTCGAGCATGATAATATCAGCACCGGCTTCCACCGCTTCTTTAACCATAGCAAGTGTTTCGACTTCGACCTCAATCTTTCTGACAAAGGGAGCGTATTCCTTTGCCATCCGTATTGCATTTGCAACACTTCCTGCCGCCCCGATATGATTGTCTTTCAACAGTACACCATCCGAAAGATTATACCTGTGATTGTTGCCACCGCCGATTCGCACTGCATACTTTTCAAAGATGCGGTTATTCGGTGTAGTCTTTCTTGTATCCAGTAACTTACAGTGTCCGCCTTTCATGAGGCCAGCCATCTGATTGGTATAAGTCGCAATTCCACTCATTCTCTGCAGATAGTTCAGTGCTGTACGCTCACCGGACAACAAGGTTCTGATATCACCCTTTATGGTACCGATTTTCTGACCCTTTTGAACAAAGTCTCCGTCCTGTGCCCTAAAGTCGAATTCCATGTGGTCATCGAGAAGTTCAAATACCCGCTCAAAGATCTGCAATCCGCATAGTATACCATCCTGCTTGCAGATCAGCTCCACTTCACCCGGAACTGCTTCACGCATCACGGAGTTCGTTGTTACATCTTCACTGTTGATATCTTCTTTTAATGCGCTGATCAATAAGGGATCTATATTCAATTTCATGGTTATCTGGTCAAACATGGCTTTCTCCTTCAAGTCGGTTCATTTCGTTAAAAATCAGATCTTTATATTCTCTTTCCAGACTGGATACATCCTGATATCTCATAAGATCAACTATTACAGGTGCTTTTACCGCCATCTGCTTTCTGGTCTCAAGTGCCAGTCTCTCGCCTTGATTTCCATTCACACTCCGCACCGGTCTGTCTGCGGACTCTGTTTCCTCATGATAAGACAGGACCATACCGCGCACAAAAGCTGGCTTTTTCCTCTGACAGGAAGTAATGTCTGCTGCCGCGCGCTTGGCAAAGACCAGACTCTCTAAGAGCGAATTACTGGCCAGCCGATTTCTGCCATGTACTCCATTGCAGGCGGTCTCTCCTGCAGCATACAGACGCTTCATTGAGGTACGCCCATTCAGATCGATCCGGACTCCGCCCATATAGTAATGCTGGGCCGGTACGATTGGAATCCATTCTTTCTTTACATCATACCCCATTTTCCTGCAATGTTCAACGATGTTAGGAAAATGCCCGTCCAGTTCCTCTTCCGGAATTGATAACATGGAGAGCCATACATACGGTTTGTTATCCTTCTTCATCTGTTTTAAAATTTCTTTTGTCAGGAGATCTCTTGGCAAAAGTTCATTGACAAATCGTTCTCCCGCTGCATTATACAAGTGAGCGCCTTCTCCGCGTACCGACTCAGAGATTAAAAAACTTCTTTCACTGCTGTTCTCTGAATACAGCGTCGTTGGATGAATCTGTACATAATTCATATCACGAAGTGCAATTTTATGCTTCAAGGCTATCGCGACTGAATCACCTGTCAGGTGGTGGTAATTGGTCGAGTGCGGATAAAGTCCGCCAATACCTCCTGTTGCCAGCATGACGTAATCTGCCCGGATGGTCGTTACAAGACTGTTCTGATTTGTCTTCATCATAGCTTGTTTCGCCTGACCGCTCTTCTCGATCCTACTAACATCCTCCTTGTCTTCAAAAGCAACGACTGCACCGTAAACTGTATTATTGTCACACACCAGATCGAGCATTCTGCAATGCTCCAGGATGCGTATGTTACTTCTCTTTCGCACCTCTTTCAGTAAATGCGAGGTAATCTCTTTCCCTGTTATATCTTTATGATATAAAATCCGGTTGCTGGAATGTGCTCCTTCTCTGGTAAAGCTAAGCTCTCCTTTTGAATTCTTCTGAAATCTGGTACCATACTGGATCAAATCGTTGATTACATCCTGCGAGGATTGGATCATAGTATCTACGGAGGAGGGTTCATTCTCATAATGTCCAGCTTTCATCGTATCCTCAAAAAAAGAATCATAGTCGGACGAATCACGAAGCATGCAGATTCCTCCCTGCGCCAGATAGGAATCGCTGTGTTCTGCTTCATCCTTGGTAATCATGAGTATCTGGGATTCACTTGGTAAATGAAGTGCACAATAAAGAGCTGCACATCCACTTCCGACAATCAGAATTTCTGTTTTCATAGTATCACCTTTTTGTACCTTTCCCACAATGCATGACAACGCATGGCAATGTCTGCAAATGCACCGTCATTTCAAGTAAATATGAGTGCTCACTCTTTCGTAAGTTCAAGCATTCTCTTTAATGATGTTGATGCCTGTCTTGCCAATTCCTCTGAAATAATTATTTCAGGTTCAAGCTTCTGCAAAGAGATCAGGACTTTCTCCAGGGTGATCTTCTTCATGTCCTGGCAGACCGGAAGTGTCTTTGTAAAATAAAACGTCTTGTCCGGATTGTTCTTCCTTAACTCATAAAGTATACCGACTTCTGTCAGCACGATGAATTCCTTTGTATTTGAATTTTTTACGAAATCCAGAATTCCTTTTGTACTCCCTGCATAATCAGCCTGTTCAATTAGTTCTTTGCTGCATTCAGGGTGTATGACTACGAGAGCCTCCGGATGCTTCACTTTTTGCTCCAGAAGTTCCTCCAGCTTCATAGAATCATGAACGGGACAGAACCCCTCATTGACAAATACTTTCTTTTCAGGTACCTGTTCTGCGACAAAATGTCCTAGATGTTTATCCGGAACAAAAAATATCTCTTTATTTTCAAGTTTTTTCACAATATTCACTGCATTTGAGGATGTTACGCACACATCCGATACCGCTTTGATCTCAGCCGTTGAATTCACATAACACACCACCGCAACACCAGGGTGTTCTTTTCGAAACGCTTCGATTCTTTCCGGTGTTATCATATGCGCCATAGGACAATCTGCGCTAAGTTCCGGCACAATCACCTTTTTATCCGGGTTAATGATCTTGGCACTCTCTCCCATAAACAGAACACCGCAAAAAACTATCGTCTTCTGGGTTATGGACTCCGCTTTTTTTGCCAGTGCAAAGGAATCCCCTACAAAATCAGCAATCTCCTGTATATCATCTTCTACATAATAATGCGCCAGAATGATCGCATCCTGCTCCGCTTTTAACCTTCTGATCTCGTCCTTGATTCTTTTCTTTTCTAAATTTTGTTCCATAATCTGTATGATCTCCATCCTGACTTTTTACTTCCAACTAACTTTTGCTCATTATACCACTCAAACACCATATGTCAAGTCATATATCTTTACACCTGTCTTGTCACCTTGTGCGTCATCTGATTTTATCGTGCTATATTTACACGATTTGATCTTTCAAAGATGTTTGCTTCATTCAAATTCTTTTATTTTCATACTATTTCATTTTACTTTGGTTTATTTTTGTTATTTTACGACTTTGTTCTAATCACTAACATTCTTCTATTATTGTTATGTGCTGCTTTCATAATATTCGATATAGCTCGCAGCTAAAAAACTTATAGTTTTCTATGACAAACGACTTTATTGTTTCATATATTATTGGGAATGCACCTGCAATCGGATTGATCTCGTTGATAGTAGAAGGTGGAGGGCATGTGCTATGAATGAGTTCTTATGAGATTGGTTTGTAGAGATTGGTTTGTAGAGATTGGTTTGTAGAGATTGGTTTTTGAAGATTGGAAGTATGGAATCGAATGTTTAGAATTTGTATCCTAGAGATATTACAAGAAATAATTTTTTCAAATTGTGTTGACAAATGTGACAATTTATACTATAATGACTTTTGTCCTTAGGACAACAAAAAAACATATACTATGCACGAGTGGCTCAGTGGTGGAGTATCGCCTTGCCAAGGCGAGGGTCGCGGGTTCGAATCCCGTCTCGTGCTTGATTAATTTCCTCAGAAATCTTGAAAAATCAAGGTCTCTGAGGATTTTTCTTTTTATGTGTTTTGAGTACGCATGAGTACGTTGCTTCCATTCATCTCTGAAAGAGAATCTATAATCCTTTCTGCAGTCTTTTTCTTCCCTTGGTTATTCATTATGTAGGAACGGGTAGTGTCAATATCATTGTGACCGAGATACCAGCGAATATCTTCCGTTTCTATGCCCCTTCTGTCCATCTCTGATGCTACTGTTCTTCGGATATCATGGGCAGATTTCACTTCAATTCCTGCTCGGATACACTGCGCACGGATGCAGTTATCGACCTCACGAATCTTGGTTCTACCTACTTTATCACAGAATATAAAATCCCCGTCTGAACAGCCTGCTTCCTCATTAATACGCATAACAGTCTGAAACAGATTAATTTCATAATCGCTTAAAGGTAGATACCGGTCACCAGCAGGGCTTTTCTTCTTCGTATACTCACAGATGGCTACTTTGAGTTTCCCGTTTTCATCTTCAACACGGCTTTCCATCCGATGAATATGTATTTCCCGGGTTTCCCAATCAATATCTGACCATTTAAGAGCAACGCCTCACCAATCCTAAGACCAAGCTTAAAGAGAAGAAATACCACATAAGAATCGGTTTCGTATGGCATCTGCATTAACCGCTTGTTCAATTGACGAAAAAGCTTCTCCTTTTCCTCCGGGAGATAGACCCTGCTTTCGTCCTTCGGATTATTCGGCGGTTTACAGCCATTCAATTTGATTTCGACGTCATCATATGGATTTGACAAGATTAAGCCTTTTTTCTTGGCATATTTCATCAGGTCTTTGAAAATCAGCTTCATATTGTCCAACTCTTTCTTGGTCAAATCATATTCACTGATACAGCCATGAAAGAAACCCTCAATGTCATCAACTGTGATTCTGTCAATGGCCTTCCTTGTGATTTTCTTGTTGTGATAATACTTTTCCCAGTGATTTCGGTTTCTCTGAATGGTTCTGCTACTTAGATTCATGCCCTTACGTTTTTCCATCCATAATGGATATAGAATTTCCAAGGTTTCTTTCTTTGCTGGATAATAAAATTTGTATAACTTCTGATAAATCCCATCCTCAGAATATGATGTAATCTTTATTCTCTTATTTGTATCAGAATCAAGAATATACGTCATATATCGTCCACCTTCTTTAACTGGTGGAGTTATCTGGTATGGATGCTTTTGCAATACTTTCTCTTTTTTCATATCATTCACTATACTTTCCAGCACATCCGATTTCATTGTACCGCAGGTAAAGTATTCTTGCAAAAGTTTTTTCTCGTCTGTTCCAATCTGTTTCATTCAAAATGCCTCGCCTATCAATTAAGATAGCATTTTGGTTTGTTATTTTTAAATCATACAATTTTTGTTTGTTTTTATTTTTGTTTTATGCCTCATATAGAATATGAACGATTATTTTGAAATCGAGGTATTATTTAAGTAATGCTCTGCGATAATATTGATTCTGTTATGACCAAGAGCCTTTGAAGTGATTTTCATAGCCTCTTTATCATACCAGATACCAGTTTTATCTTTTCTACAGAAATATCGTTCATTCCTTGGAATTTGGTCAAGTGGTCTTGCAATTGCCTCATAGATAGCAGTTGCATAATCACTTCGGTAAGAATGAATATCCGCTGCATTATGTAACTTAACAAAGACTTTATTATCATCTGCTTGATTCATTAGTTGAACTACGAAATCAACATTTTTGATAACCGGAACTTCTCTGTATTTACCACCTTTTGCACCAGAGCGGACAATAATATAAAATATACCATCCTCTTCCTTAAGACAATCGCCTTTTAATGAAAACAGCTCATTTCGTCTTAATCCTGTGGATTTGCAGAACTCTACCAACTCCCAGTTCTTTGCTTCATAGAAATGGGAATCCCTTTTCTTGCTCCCACGACTTCTTTTAATATTCACTCTTAATCTCTCATCTGTTTTTATAAATTCAGCGGTAGAACATCCGTAGATCTTGGCGAGGGAGCTAGCTTCTAACTTCTGCGTACTTGCAGAGAGAGCTTTTCTGCTTTCCAGCCATTCATCTACATGGCATCTGCATTGTTCCAAGGTTTTACAACGATATTTTTCTTTGCACCAGAGAACGAAATAACAACCATGCTTCACATAACTCCGATACGTCTCCCAACTATAAATATAATATGATGTAATTTCTTTTCTCTCATTTTCAGAGAGCTTGTCCTGATGTTTGGAGCGACCAATCGAAAGCTTACTGTCCAAAGCTTGCTTCAATTGGTCAATTAGAGATTTTTTGTTCTTGTGTGACATAACGATTCCTTTCTCACATATTTCGTGATAAAACATAAACAATGGGTATCTGTTAAAGCTAAGCACAACCCACTCTTATAAAGGAATGCTTTTCATTTCGAAGAAATGAATTACATTCACTTACAATCTTATGGACGATTGTTTTTGCCACGAAACACTTTGTGTTCCAGAAAGAAATTTAATTAAGGGTTCTTTCATTCCATACCATGCTTCTTTGGCGGAGTCGCATGGTGAAATCTCCTTTGAGATGATATTTAAATACAAGGATGTTTTTCCATCCTCCAACTCATTTTGTTTTGTTAATATAAATTAACAAAACTCAATTTGTTTGTTTCTCCCTTCGTCTTTAATGCTAAGAATATGATTGAATCACTTGTTTGATATTTGAAAAAATGGTATAAAAATCCCAATAACCGTTTACCCATACATAAATGTAATGTGTAACCGTTATTGGAATATGTTGTAAGCACAAAGATATCATGTTATAATGGCTGAAGTAAGCAACTACATTACATTGAAATTCACAAACAATATAAAAACTGGTATTACGCAGTTGTATGAAATAGTGAAGTAACGATTATACAGTAACAAAGAGATAAAACAGAATTAGGGAGTCAAAGCATGAAAATATATATTGTGGGTGCAGTTGCAAGTGGAAAATCTACTTTTACAAGGCAGATATCGGGGGCATTAGGAATTCCTTGCCATTCACTTGATGAAGTTGTACATATTCCTGATAAATCAAACCCTTGGGGAAATCGAAAAAGAACTGTTGAAGAACGTGACAATCTGTTTCATTCAATAATAAGACAAAATGATTGGATTGTTGAGGATACAGGAAGACCCTGTTTTGAAGATGCTTTAAAAGAGGCAGATACAATTGTTTTACTTGAAATATCTACAATAGCAAGGAAATATAGAATAATAAAACGTTGGATAAGGCAACGACTTGGAATTGAAAAATGTATCTATAAGCCCAGATATAAGATGCTAAAGTGTATGCTTAAATGGTCAAATGATTATGATACAGGAAAAGATAATCTGAAGGAAAGATTATCTTGTTATAAAGAAAAGATTATTACGTTAAATAATGATAAGGATATCAAGGAACTCCTTATAGAATATAGTAGAATTAGGTGATTTGAAATTCTTAATATGTGGTTATATAATCTTACCATATTTAATATACAATTATTAGAAACTACGAATTATTGGTGGAATCAAATATTTATACATATGTAGATAATTTAGCCATATTGTGTTAAACTAAAAGCATATTAAGGAGGTGACACAGTCATGAATTACATGATTACAAATGAATTAGTTGAGGGATTAATAGACCTTTTTAATGATAGGTTAGTAAGTATTATTCTTTATGGTTCTGTTGCTAGAGGAACCAATACCGACGAATCGGACGTTGATATAGCTATCATATTAAAAGATGTAAAAAGTCAATCTGTTCAAGATAAATTAGTTGATTTTTCTTTGTATTTGGATTTGAAATATGACAAGGTGTTTTCTGTTATTGATATTGATTATGAAGAGTTTCTAAAATGGGAAAATGTACTCCCTTTCTATAAAAATGTTAAAAAGGACGGTGTGGTTTTATGGAAGGCAGCATAAAAGAATTATCAGCATACCGTTATTCAAAAGCCTTGGAAGATTTAACTGCCTCTGAAGTTATGCTTAAAGAAGCACTTTA
The DNA here is from genome assembly GCA_003249225.1 of Clostridia bacterium. Lineage (GTDB taxonomy): Bacteria > Bacillota > Clostridia > Lachnospirales > Lachnospiraceae > SZUA-448. The sequence goes on from QKJQ01000028.1 coordinate 54,849, forward strand.
TAAAGTATCGATTAATCGTTCTTATTATGCAATATTTCATGCAATGCGCTCGATTACTGTATTAGCTGGTTATGATTCTTCAAAACATTCCGGTATCATAGCATACTTTAATCAAAACTTTGTAAAAACCGGAGACTTTGATAAAGAAGCATCGAAAATTGTAAAGATGGCTTCATTCTTGAGGGAAAAATCAGATTATGAGGATTTCTATATTGCTTCAAAGCAGGAAGCTGAAAAGCAACTGGAAGATGCGAAGTTATTTCTCTCCAAGGTTAACGATTATTTAAGAAAAAACAGTATACTTTGATTTTACTACTTTTATGGTATCTTTGTTTTTGAGTACCCTCTTGAGTACGTAAAAATCGGATGTGCTGGAAAGTCCCTTTCTATCAGCATTTTTGAGAGGGGATAGAATTCGAATCCCGTCTCGCGCTTACGAAATCCCTTGATTTTCAAGGGATTTTTTGTTGCGCTGATATGTGCACCGTATGTGCACTGCTATTTTGTGCTCTTTTTGTTGTTATTTTTCAGAGCTTTATTCATAATGTCCAAGTTCTCTTGTTCCGTATTGGGATTGTAAATATAACTAAGAGTAGTACTTTCATCGACCTGTCCAAGAATATCTCTTATCTTATCCAAGGGCATTCCTTCCGTACACAAGCGGCTTGCAGTTGTCCTTCTTGTGCAATGAGGACTTTTGTATGTAATTCCAGCATCTCTGCAATATTTACTAAGCCAATAGGTTACTGCTCTTGCGGTTAGTCGCCCACCATTTCTTTCAAAGATAAATTCACCATTGGGATTAAGCACTCTAGCCTTTCTTATGATTTCCTTTGCTACGTCAGTAAGAGAGATATTGGTAAATTTAGTTTATTTTTTTAATTCAATGTGATATTATATTTTTGGAAATAAAAGAGTTTGCTGTTGTTACAGAATTCAAACTAAGACGTGGTAGTAATATAGTGATAGTTTTGAATTGTATTATAAACATTTTATTAATTTTAGTGGGGTGGATTAAACATGGAAATTAAAAAAATATTTGATGACTTTGCCAACGCATTTTCTAAAAAGATTGATGTAAATTATCATATCAAATTACAATTTGAAATCTCTGACTTAGAAAAAGAAAATATTTGGCAAATTGACGTTGATAATGGAGAAGTACTAATCTATAATGATAACCGAATAACACCTGAAGAAGTCTTTGTATTGACATCTGAAACTCTTTTGAAACTATATAATAATGAATTATCTCCGTTAACTGCCTTTGCTAATGAACCAAATAAAGACGGCATAATGTGTTCTTTAATTGAATTAAAATACAAAGACCCAAAAAAAATTGTAAAAGCAGGCGAGAGAATAGAGCCTGAACTATTAAGCTTTTTTGATAGATTACACAAATTCGATGATTTTTTTAATAAGGATTATTTAAATAAAATAATCGTCAAAGAATCTAATTGTATAAAATTACATAATGTCAATGGAATAGGTTTATTAAAAGATTCTCAAAAACAATGTCTACATGTTTTCTTTTCTATAAAGAAAAATGAAACCCTAAAACAGGGACCTATCGAATTTTGTGCTTATATTCTAAACGGTAAAGGAATATTAAGAGTTGATGACTCTGAATTTGATATAGAGAAAAATGAATACTATCACCTGAAACCAAAGACGAACGTAATTTTTGATAATCAATTTGATGACAACTTAGACATCTTATACCTGGGATTAGTATAAACATAAAGGAATATGTTAATGTTTTTAGCGCGAATCTAATAAACATAGTACTAAACTGCTAGCGCAGTGGTTCGAAGCGCGGTAAAAGTGCTTCACAGTTGGACTTCTTTTCCATTTTAACACTTCAAAAACAAAGCGTATACCTTTAAAATAGAGTCTTAAACTATTTTAAGGAGGTCATTCTTTA
>QKJQ01000003.1 GCA_003249225.1 Clostridia bacterium
ATCTGTAACCAAATTATCGCTAAGAAAAGCGAACGAGATAGCAAAGCAACCGGATAACTGCGAAGAGATATTCAGGAAGATGTACAAGGATAAGTACAGGCTTCTGGATATCGAAATCAAGTATTCAGAATACATATGCGGTTACTACATCCGGGCACGGATGCGTAAACGAGATTAGGAGGCAAAATGAAGAAAGTAAGCATCTACATCGAAGCCGACTATAGCGGATCACCAAAAGCCGGTACCGGAAAGTATGGATATGTACTGGAATACATCGACGGAGAAGGTAATGAAAACACAAAGTATTTCTTCGCAGGCTACACCAACACGACCAAGAATAGAACGTTCATCCATGCGACCATTGATGCACTAAGCCACCTAAAAAAGGAGCCATGCGAAGTATTTATTCTTCTTGATTGCCCATACGTAGCGGAGACCTACCGACAGAGCAGAATGATTGACTGGCAGGCAGCAGGGTGGATCAAGAACGGAAGAGAATGGAATCCGGTTGCAAATAGTGATCTGTGGAAGAAAACAATCGACTTCGTAAATTCACACGATATAACAGCATTTAAAGCAGACAGCGATAAATACAATTCGTGGCTGCAAACAATGCTGAAACACGAAAAAATCGAATATAAAACAGACAGGGAAGGGGAAACAGATGAATCCTGACAATTTGATCGTTGACGGCTTTGCCGGTGGAGGTGGAGCATCAACAGGAGCAGAGAAAGCTACAGGGAGACAGGTTGATGTAGCAATTAACCATGATCCGGACGCAATACTCATGCATAAGACCAACCATCCAGAAACATTACATCTGCAGGAAAGCATATGGGATGTAAAGCCACTGGAAGCAACCAAAGGAAGACATGTGTCATTGCTCTGGATGTCACCTGATTGCAAGCACTTTTCAAAGGCAAAAGGCGGCAAGCCAAAGGATAAGAATATCAGAGCTCTTCCATGGGCCATCGTGATGTGGGCAAAAGAAGTACGTCCGGACGTGATCATGGCAGAAAATGTTGAGGAGATACAGACATGGGGACCGCTTGATAAAGAAGGGTACCCGATTCCTGAAAAGAAAGGTGAAACATTTAATTTGTTCATTGAATCGCTCAGAAAGCTTGGCTTTGAAGTGGAATGGAGAGAACTTATTGCAGCTGATTACGGAGCACCGACAACACGGAAACGCTGGTATATGATCGCAAGATGTGACGGTAAGAAAATTATATGGCCCGAGCGGACACACTCTAAGACCGGAACTGATGGATTAAAAAAGTGGGTACCGGTATCAACATGTCTTGATTTTTCAGACCTTGGCACTTCCATCTTCGGAAGGAAGAAGCCGCTTGCTGAGAATACCATGAAGCGCATAGCAAGGGGAATTGAAAAATTCGTAATCAACAACCCGGATCCATTTATCATGCAGCTTGGTCATACAGGATTTTGCAAAGACAGAAATAAAACTGTAGATGAGCCTCTGTCAACAATAGTGAGCAAGAATGAGCACTGTCTGATAACACCGGTTATATCAAAGTATTACGGTGGTAATTATACCGGATCTGGCAGCAGGGTTGATGAACCTCTCCATACGATCACAACAATGGACCATAACTCGATGGCATGTCCTGTGCTTACGCCATATATGGTAACGGTCAATCACTCCGGTGCAGATCATCACTATTGCAATAGCTTGGAGCAACCATTCCGGACCATAACACAAAAGAATGGGTCCGGAATAATATCGCCGCTTCTGATCCAGTACCACCAGGAAGCAAAAGAAGGTGACGCAAGAGGTCAGAAACTTGACGAGCCAATAAAGACAATTGATGCATCACCAAGGTACGCACTGACTAGTTGCTTTCTAAGTAAATATTATGCAGGAGAAAGCAGATCAACAGCATCAGATTTGAATGATCCTTGTCACACCATAACAGCAAGACAGTGCTTGGCTTTGTCATCAGTGTTTATTTCAAAATTTTATAAAACTGGTACAGGTCAGACTGTAACAGAACCATTACATACTGTAACAACATCACCGGGGCACTTCGGAGAGATTAAAATACTCATGCTTGATAAAGAGGAGTACCGGAGTGAATTCCGTGAACGCTGTAACCAGGTAGCGTCATTCCTAATCGAATACTATGGTACCAGTGATGCAAGCTCAATCAATGATCCTCTGCATACAGTCGTAACAAAGGACCGGTTCGCACTGGTAACAGTTTACGGTACGGACTATATAATCTGTGACATTATGCTTCGAATGTTAAAGCCAAGAGAGTTATTTAATGCACAAGGGTTCCCGGAAGATTACATCATAGACAGGGACTATTCAGGAAAAGCCTATCCGGTATCAAAACAGGTGGCAAGGTGCGGTAACAGCGTTGTACCGATTGTTGCAGAAAAGCTCATAGAATCAAACTGCAGCTATCTGAAAGTCGGGGAAAGGATACCGAATGCAAGAATTGACGACAGCGGGCAGCAGCTGAGATTTGCGTAAGAAACCGTTAATGCCAGTGAAATGTTGGAGGCGCTGGAGGAGATGGATCCTGCGGAGCAGCACGATAGATAGGGCATACAGCAAAGCCGCAGGTTCCACCGGTCCGGATGTAATCGCAATATAAAAAGCCTTTTTCCAGTGTGGGCCATCCGTTATAACGGACCAGATTGTAATCAAGCTTGATTGTATACTCCCGCTTCTGAGTCGGGCATTTACCGGTAAAGGATATTCTTTTATACATGGGCACCTCCACAAAACGCAAACATATGTTCGAACATTATAACATGATATCAGATTAAGTCAATGTAAGGAGTTGGATATGAGTATAGCTTTTAGATATCCAGGAAGCAAACAACGTATTGCACCATGGGTGCTGCAGTATATGCCTGAACATCACAGTTATTTGGAACCATACTTCGGATGTGGTGCGGTACTTTTCAATAAGCACCCTTCTAAGATTGAAACAATTAATGATCTTGATGATGAAGTTGTTAATTTCTTCAAAGTATTACGTGATCAAACAGAAGAATTGATTGAGAAGGTGCTATTTACTCCATATGCAAGAATGGAATATGAGGAATCTCATGTTGTAGATCCAGAGACATTAACAAGTGTTGAGAGGGCGAGAAACTTTCTGTTAAGGACCGGAATGTCATACGGATACAGGCTGAATGAAAAGGTAGGATTTAGACGTGATATAGCTGGAAGAGAAGCAGCTTACACGGTCAAACAGTGGAATAAGCTTCCTCAGATCATAGCAGAAGCAGCTGAAAGACTAAAGATGGTTCAGATCGAACATAAGCCGGCAATAGAGCTGATAAAAGAATTTAACAATCGTAAAGTTCTGATCTATGCAGATCCGCCATATGTTTTCAGAACAAGAAGCCAGATGCAATATCCTCATGAAATGTCAGACGAAGATCATATGGAGATGTGCTTGACACTATTGGAGCACAACGGTCCTGTGATGTTGTCAGGATATGAAAATGAGATTTACAATGATCTGCTACATGGATGGAGAAAGGAATCAATCAAAGCCAGAGCAGAGGGAAACAAAGAACGGACCGAATGCCTATGGATGAATTACAACTATGGGCAGCAGTCATTATTTTAGGAGGATTTAATCATGTATGAAGTAGAAGCCAATTGCATGACTTGTGAATTTGAGAAAGAGAGTGATGCAATAAATGCCTTTGAAATGGCATTAGGAATGGTAGAAAACATTGATTTTGCTGAGCTTGACAAAAAGATTAAACAGGCACTAAGCGGAAAAAATCATATGTATGAGCATAACTATTATATGTCCATACGTAAATTATCGTAGGAGAGAGCCATGCATAAACACCACATAGTTTTCAAAAGCCAAGGTGGACTTGATTTTGAGTTAAATTACAAGTATCTGTCCACAGAAGATCATGAAGGAAGCAATGGTCCTCACATGAATAAAAGAATAGATTTACTTTACAAGAAGGAATTGCAGAACCTGCTATATTGTTTGTTTTCAAAACCGGAATATAGCATCAAAGAAATTGCGAAAGTGCTAGGAAAATCAACACGTTACATGGAAAAGCACTTTAGAAGCGTGCCATCGGCAGCAGGGATATACCAGAGAGAGAATATCATCCGTAAACTGATGGGCGGGAAATTGTATTAGGCACCACCGGAGGGATACATACCACAATATGATCCTCCTTATCGATAATTTGTGTACCCGGGGGCAACCCCGGGAGAAAGGGAAGACAATGACAACAGCCAAATTAAGAAAAGCATTATACAAGACATATCAAAAGGGACAATGTGTAAAGCTCCTGGTAAAAGGAGATGAAGAAAAGAAGAAGGTGCAGAAGCTGGTAAAGATAGAGGAATTCTATCCGTACCATGTACTTACGGTATACAGAGGGCATTACGAGTGCTTCACACACCACGACTTCTTAAAAATGGCGCAAGACGCTAAAAATCTAACACGGAGGGACCAATATGCTAGCTGAAGATGTAAAGGAATTAAAGAAAGAAAAGCCAGAGGGAGTAGTTACGCAGGAAGGTGCCTGTAAATATTGTGGACAGATGGCAACAGTAGAAACTATCTTTGGGTGGTTACAGGAGAAAGTTGATGAAGCAGTCACGCAGCAATGTGATTGTGAAGCTGCCAGAGAGTATGCATCCAAAGAAAAGGCAAAAGAGAGAGTGCATAAAAAGATTGATGATATCTTTTTAAAACAAGGGAATG
>QKJQ01000022.1 GCA_003249225.1 Clostridia bacterium
AAAGAAAGACTGATACACAATGGCTTCTATGACTTAGCCATGGCATATCAGTCTGTGCACATCAACTATTGAAAGCGCCGTGTACCGAACGGTACGCACGGTGCTGTGAGAGGACGGCGGTTAGTCACCGCCTCCTACTCGATTGTGTATTCGTATCAATATGTGGTTATAATATTCTCATATTCTGCATTAGTAATCTCAAGTACTACACCATGCTTAAAGCCATACGGGAATTTGAACTTGCTCTTGGACATATTAAGTTCAATCTTATTCAGGGAATCCATAAGAAAAGGAACATAGCCCTGATCTTCTTTACGTTCGCAACCATAATAGTCCATCATAAGGCACACCTTACCGTCCGGTGTCTTAAATATGGTCGGAGCTTCATATGCCCTTTTGTTCTCAATCATATCCATCTGTGCGTCAAAATCAATATCTCTTACATAAGGCCCAAGAAGCTGCGTGGAGGTCATATGTATAACGGCTTTTGGATTGTCTGCACTTTTAACAAAAAAGTGGTATATGCCCTCTTCGTAGCAGATACAGGAGTCAAGTGTTTCACTATTTGCTTTCTTGTAGAAAAGCTGAGGTTTTGAGAATGTCTCGAAATCTTTTGTTGTAGCGCAGTAGATAGATAAGCCTGCGTAACCGTCTTCCTTTTCGGTTGATGACCAGTGTACTAAAAATTCCTGTTTCTTTTCGTCAAAGAAAATACCGGGTGCCCACAGACATCCGAGTCTGCAGTTATCACTCAAGTCAATAAGAATCTCATCTGACCAGTGTACCAGGTCATCTGACTTCCACATTGCGAGAGCCTTGCTTCCTTTGGTAAATGCAGTTTTTATCGTTCCATCATACTTTGTAGCTTCATTTCTTCTAAGAGCAAGGTCTGTTGCCATGATTACAAAGCCGCCCTCTAAGGTTCTTGTGATTACGATGTCTCTCACACCTAAGTCGCCTTTGTCAGCTTCGATAACAGGATTGCCGCCATTCACGGCCTCCCAATTGTAGCCGTCCTTACTTACAGAAAAATAAATTTGTTCACCTTCAACACCATAGGTTTCTCTGAAATGCACAAATAAATAAGCCATATTTTCATCCTCACTTTATATTTTATTTTAACCCTTTATAGCATAGCTTACTAAAGCGTGCCATGCCTTCACCGAATGCAAAAAGTCCAGGACGCAGACTCAAGAATCCGCCATATGCATTGTTGGTCTGTGGTATAAGGTTTATGACCTGACTGACCTTTTTGTAAGATGCTCCGTCAGTACTATAGTAGCATGAAAGGTACTGGTCATTGTTAATCAGCTTAAGCCAGAATTCTGAAGAATCAAGGCTTTTTCCCCGCCATAAAGCTCTTCCAAGTCTGTAAAGAACAGGTCGCCCTTCTTCAATTGCTATGCCATTAAAAATGTTCTGATTGTACTGCAAAATAAGTCCTGCACTTGTTTGCATATCATTTAATGTCAGCTTTACACTTATTTCATAGCTGTGGTCGCCTGTGATAAAGGTAAGCGGATTACAATCACCGACTTTTGTTCCACTGGCTGTTACTACAAGCTCATCAGATGTCTGAGTGTATTTATCAGAGGGACCTTCACCAAAAACCTGCCATTTTTTATCAAGCATAGGTTTATTGAAAGTGTCTGAAAGAAGCGGCTGGGCATTAAGTGCCTTTCCAGCAGGTTTCAGACATGCTTCATCGGCTTTCTTTACTACTTTAAACCAACCGTCTTCAGTAAACTCAACAGGAGATAACAGTAGCTTTCTTCCATGTGACTCGTAGCCGTTTTCATAGGCATGATATATAACCCACCATTTTCCTTCGGTGTCCTCAACAAAATGTCCGTGTCCCTTTGAAATCCATTTCTCGGAACGGCTGTATGTGTGCACAACCGGATTGTATGGCGACATTTCCCATGGACCGTTAAGGTTCTTTGCTCTTGCCGACATAATCATGTGGGAGGTTGCAGGACCGGCAGTGCCGCCATCTGCATATGTCAGATAGTAATAGCCGTCTTTTTTGAAAATATTCGGAGCTTCAGGGTACTCACCTTCGGTGTCCCATGTCTCAGGAATTGACGGTGCCCCAAACAACTGTCTTGGTTCACCGACTACCGATAATCCATCATCTGACAGCTCGACAATATGGTTATCTGAAAGTAATAAGAACCTTTTGCCGTTTTCATCTGTAATATGTCCTGGGTCAATGCGGCGTACTTTCAAATCAATAGGCTCAGACCAGCCCTCATCTATTTTGTAAGACCACATTACATAATTGGTGCCTCCGGAACAGAAGTATATGTAATATTTATCACAATATTTTAATATATCTGGTGCCCATACTGCATTTTTTGAACCAACAAGGTTTTTGAGCGGGTGACAAAGAATCTGCCAGTGAACTAAGTCCTTTGAATGAAATATTGTAAGACCGGGCAGATATATGGCAGTTGAAACACAAAGATAGTAATCATCACCGTCTCTGAAAACGGCAGGGTCGGGATAGTCACCGTTAAGAATTGGGTTCATATAATAGCCATTACCAAGGTCTGACTTGTGTATATTTTCTAGATACATTTTTAGCTCCTTTTGTATTTTATTGACTTGATATATCAAGTGTATTTATAATATACTGCATATAGTGGTTCATAAATATATAAAAATAGTTCATATACATGTATTTTTAGTTCATCAGCGAAGGATTTTATGGAATTATATTCAGACAAAACATTCTATTTATTAAAGAAAGGGATTCATAGGATAGACATGTACCCAGGCTGGGGGCCGGGTATGCGTAACTGTTTTGTAATACATTATGTTATCAGTGGGACGGGATATTTTGAAGTGAATGGAAAGAAATATAAGCTACATGCAGGGGATAGCTTTCTGATTACGCCATTTACAACCGTTCATTATTATCCTGACGCAGAAGACCGTTGGTTATATGCGTGGATAGATTTTGCAGGGAATAAGGCGGCAGAGCTAATGGCTGAAATGAACTGGAATATGGCTAATCCGGTCTGCACGATACCGCTTTCAGACAAGCTTATGCCACTTTATACACAGCTTCATAATTTGGATATATATAACGGCAATTGCTATAATGAGGCAAATGGACTTATGTCTGCAATTCTTGGTATATATGCTGATGCGATGTCACAGTCAAAAAGAACTTCAAAGAGCAGCAGTCACCAGCGTTTGGCGGCAGCTGCCCTTAATCTCATACATACTAATTATCATCATGCCGACTTTCATATTGATTCGATGTACTCCATGCTAAATTTGAGCCATGCTACGTTGTATCGGCTGTTTATCGATGAGATGGGAGTGTCGCCACAGAAGTATTTGCAACATTACAGAATAGAGCAAGCTAAAAAAATGATTTTGAACGGTGCTTCCATAAAGAACACGGCCCTTTCCTGCGGATATGAAAATGCGCTCTATTTTTCAAAGGTGTTCAAGAGAAATGTAGGAGTGACACCCTCGGAATATAAAGAATGAATTTAGTTTTATCTTGTCCCCCTTATTATTCGTTAATCAGCGTTTTATATACCCTCTATCTGCTAATAAAAGAGCTTAACTTCTGCGATTGACACCGACACAGAAATCAAGCTCTTTTCGTCTGCTTCTGTATAAGCACCCTACTTACGAACTCCGACATTTCGCAGACGCACAGATAGAGGGTATAACACACTACACTTTGCCATGCAAAGTCGTGTGCCAAAAGGGGCGGTTTGCCCCCTTTGGATACCCCCATATTTTCGTTTCTGCCGATAGAAAACTGGCACCATCCAGTTCTCCATCCTTGCCTCGAAAATACAAAAACAGGCACCGTCTTCATCTTTAAAGTGATGAAGTCCGTGCCTGTTTCTGTTTAGCCGTATACGATTTCACTCAGCACGATTTCTTCTGCACGGTTACGGATGCTATTACATCTTCGCACCCACTCCATCTGATCGTGCGCTTTCAGTTCCTCGGTGACACCCTCGGAAACTTTCATCTGTGTGATAATCGTATCCAGCCTTTCCTGCGCCTGTTCGTTCACATCTGCAAGATATGACCACAGTTCGCAGGATAATATCAGCTCGTTATATCTCGCCGGATTTTTCTCTTTCAGAAATTTCCTGTGCAATCGTCCGTATTTTCCGATAGAGCGATTTTCCTCCGGCAATTTCAAATCCGGGATGTAATAATCCCCAACCAATACATAATCAATTCCGTTTTCTGTCTTGCTCTGTTTCAGTTTGTTCATGTTCATTACCTCCATATTTTGTTTATGGCAAGTAATGTGTAAGCGTGGGTTCGTTGTGTGGTATCTTTAACTTTGGGAAACTCCATTCTCCCATCTTGAAACAGCTTTGTTCGTTACTCCGATCAAATCTCCTAATTCACCTTGTGTATAGTTCTTTTTTGTTCTTGCCTCTCTAATTAGCAGGCCTGTTTTTTTCTTATCCATAAGCGCCTCCTCTTCTTGGTACTTTTACTGTATCACCCAACTATAATTATTACAATCTACTGTACCGAGAGTATTCCAAAACTTCTGCTAAAAAATACCCGTTACTAAGATCATTCTTATTATCGCAACCATTATATTTCTTTTTTATATTGCACCAGCTTTCATTGATCTTATTGTTATAAGGATAATTGCATAATAGAAAAACAGGCAGTACCAAAAATGGTACTGCCTGTTTTTCTATTTAAGCGGATAATCGGGAAAAAGCCTTACTACAATACAGCAAGGCTTAGGAAGAACAAAAGTCGCTCACCAGTGGATTCGCGCTTTTCTTCTTCCAGACTCACTTTTACAATTACATAACGAAAAAGAAGCAGTAGCACTAAAACCCGTGCCACTGCTTCTTTTTCGTTAAGCGGATAACGGGAATCGGACCACTTTTTGCACTCAAAAACACTGATAAATAAGGAGGTTTGCGACTTCTGCTATTTATCTGCACACATGGTTGCACACAAAATATTATTTACGCATTCATTCTAAAGGCTTTAAGTACATAAATTTATTGATGTATTCGTCAAAATTAACAATCACTAAATCATAAATTTCCTGAAGCATAATTACATAATCTGCGACTGTTTTATACCCAATAACTATACCATTTTCACCATGTGCAATTTGATTTCTTTGATTAACTAGTTTGTTTATACCTAACTTATATTCGCTACAGCAATCTTTATTCCAATTAAACCAAGAAAATATTTCTTGTAACTGTGAATAATTGAGATTAGATTTTGTTGAAAAATTACTTCTATCAATAAATAATTTTTCTGTTTTCAATGACAAGCTAAAATTTTCCACAAAAGCTTCACAACTATCAAAAGACTGTTTTCCAGAAAGTGGTCGCAATGTTTTCAAATGTGAAAAGGTTAATAATTGATTTGCAGTTTCTGTATTTTTTAATGTAAGATTGTTCAAGTAATCAATAAGCAATTTGAAACTTTCAACAATAAAACCTTCCCAATGCGCATAAACATAGGGAATACACATTCTCAAATATTGCTCCGAAAATGATATTTTTTTATTCTTTATATCTATTATATAGACTTTCTTTAGTTGTTCTAATTCACGCAATCTCCATGTTCTGCTAGCTACTATTTCATCAACGATTAAGGACACTATTACTCCTCCTTATCATCCAATAAACACCTCTTCGCAATCATTACTTTATTAGTTATGCTTGTTGGATTGCTACTAGCTGAACCAACATAATTATTAAAATTCGTGTCATTTTTTAATAAGTCAATTCTTTTTCTAAAATCACTTACATTAATAGAAGATAAATTCTTCGTTGATGCAAGAGATAACATAATCGCATCATACATACTTGTAGTAAAATATCGTCTACCCAGCATAAAAATATTTGCATCAATTAATTTATAAAGAAATTCTATAATATTCTCAAATAATTTATGGTCATAATTCATTAAGTTTTCATCACAATCGTTGCTTTGACCTTCTATATATTCATCCATATAGTCTTGAATATTAGGCTTCGTATATCGTGTTCCTTTATTTTTTAGTGTCAAATATCGCAAAACAAGCTCTTCATAATACATTTTTTCTTCGTCTGAACTGTTAATTTGAACCAATTCTCTAAATTTTTTATCGGAAGATAATTCCTGTACAAATTTATTATATCTGTTATCTGTTCCTCGAAATATACAATTTCTAATTTCCTGTCTTGATAAACCTTCACCACCTGTATTTAATCTTTTAAAAAGTTCATACCGCATTTTAAAGTCACTTTCCTTTAGTATTATCTCAACTCTACACGGTGTTCTTTTTATTTGTAATTTATATTCTAGTGGTAATTCATCGATAGAAATATCTTTTAAGCCTTTAAGCAAATCACATTCTGCTAACCTAAGGCCATTTTTAGGATTATCATTTCCATTTATATCTTTCAGTTCATTAAAAAAGGAGAGCACAGTTGATACTCTTTGTAATCCATCTATTAATTCCCATTTACCATCAGGATTGGTGGCTACGAAAATCGAAGGAAAAGGAATTCCCAATAAGATAGATTCAATGAAATCAGATTGTCGCTGAACATCCCAGCGAAAAGCTCTTTGATATTCAGGAGAAATAATTATTTCTTTGTCTTTATACATATTAATAATTTCTCCGAATGACATATCCATTCGTTCAGATTTTATCTCTTGTCTGTATTTTGTAATTTCTCTTGTTATTTTTCCCCTGAATTCTTCTTCATAACTCAACATAAATTCCCTCCCATAAATTATTTACTTTTCTTGTTAATTATATCTTATTTCGAATAAAAAATCCATAAAAAATAATCTTGTAATAAATCTAAAAATTACGATTAAGAGATAATACAAAGTGTAGTATATACACTTACCCTAGATAGTGTACACCTTCTATTTCAAGCATAATAACGGTTACTCGTTGCTTTTACGAGTAAACGGTTATTATGCTTATTTTTTCAGATATCTCCATTCGCTTTCTACCATATTATTTTTATATTTATGAGGAATGGAGAAAACAAAAAACAAAAATAAATTTTTAAATAAAAAACAAATGATGTAAACAGACCAAAACAAAATTTTTAAAAGAATAAACAACATAAAAAACCATTTGCCGGTAAGCCGGCGGTCTGTAGAAGAAAAGAAAGGGGAACTAAGTTTCCCTGACTCATGTAATTAACTGCATTAGATGAAAATAACAAACTACTGTTCATGAGATTGTAGACCATTACTAATTGCTCTGTTTGTATTAGCCAGGCTAGATACCCTCAAATGTATCTGCAAAGAGCAATAATCACTAGGTGCCTGTGATTAAAATCATAAGATTTACGATTTGAATAAATTGGCGCGTGCTCAGTTTTAACTATCATAATTTAATAAATCAAAAGAAAGGAAGATGACCATGGCTCGGAAAAGAGAAAAAATGCATGAATCCCTTGTACATCAAGCTAACATGGCATTCGCATCAAAGCTTGCGATTGGACAGTCAAAGCATGCTGACAAGAAAGATGAGCGAGCTCTATTAAGTGAAAAGAGAAAAAAGGATATAAATGCATATCTGACCTATGATGAACGAATTACCATTCACAAGATTTATTCCTGGGGAACATTTCGTGATTATCTGAAACATGCCAGCTATTTTTTAAAATGGTGCAAGGAACATTATCATTGCAGGACTCTTTTGGAATGCAGACCGCATGTAGATGAATGGCTGATGGAAAGGTCATCTTTGTCAGCCTATACAGTGAAGCTGGAAGCATCTGCACTCGCAAAGCTATATGGATGCACAACCGGTGATTTCATCAAAACAGCTGTAAGACATAGGTCAGATATCAAACGAAGCCGAAAGCCTGCTAGCAGAGATAAGAATTTTTCTGAAACAAAGAATCAGGAATTCATTGATTTTTGTAAGGCAACAGGGCTTCGTAAGGAAGAGTTGGAATGTCTCAGAGGTACACAACTGGTATGCAAGAATGGTATCTATTACATCGGAGTCTCACGTGGTGCAAAAGGTGGCAGATATCGTGAATCTCCCATTATATCAAATGTTGATGCAATTGTGGAACGTATGAAAAAGGCTGGAACAGGAAAGGTATGGGTGCAGGTGCCTGACATTGATGTCCATTCGTATCGTAGCAATTATTGTATTGAAATCTATAAGGCATTGGCAAGGCCACTTGAAAAGATACCAATGAAAGAACGGTATCATTGCAGGAGCGAACTGAAAGGCACTTGCTATGATAAACGTGCAATGCTGATTGCCAGCAGGTGTCTTGGACATAATCGAATCAATATCATAGCAGAGCATTATCTACGCTAACTCATATGCCCGCAGGATCTGCGCGCATATTGTAATAAAAAAGATTCGTTTTTAAAATTACCTGTCATATTGTTTATGAAACAAAAACAAAATTTGTTTCGAAAACTAAAAAACAGGAGAACACAACATATGCAAGATAGGATTATACTATTGCAGGAAGCTTATGAATGTGGTATCTTGGACGAAGCAGAAGTCGCAAAAAAAATAAAGATGACAAAAGAAAAGTATGTAAAAGAGCACCATCAATATTCCATAAGCACAAGAAAAGATGGTCGCTGTATAACAACTGTAAGAAAAGAAAATGAAAACCGACAACAGATTGCCGCTCCATCCTATAAAGAACTGATTAATAAGCTTTATGATTATTACAATGACTGTAAGAAAGCTAATTACACAGTTAATGATTTGTATGAGATTTGGGTCAAAATAAGACGAGAAAAGGCAATGACTACAAACAGTCTTGATATCAAGACTGTCAAACGTGATGAAGAACACTGGCAAAAATACTTTATCGGTAAAAAGCTCATAACTCTCCCGATAAGAAAACTAACCGTCAGAATGCTGAACAACTTTCTGAATGATTCCATTACAACATTCAGCCTTTCACGAAAAGAATTTAGCAACATGAAAACAATCCTTAACGCAATCTTTCAGATTGCAATGGATGAAGAAGTACTGGTATCAAACCCACTTCTTAATGCTCGCACGACTGTAAAATTTCATGCTGTCAAAAAAAGAAGAGATGGTTCAAAAATCTTTCTTGAAAAAGAACAGGACCCTCTTGAGGAATACCTTTACCAGCAAAGAACCGTAGAAGCCTATTCAATTCTGCTGCACTTTCAAATCGGAACAAGAATCGGTGAACTGGTTGCTCTTGAGGCCGAGGATATATCCGATGAAGAAATTTATATCCATAAAACTGAGATAGCAGATAAAGAGTATATCAACGGAAAATATGTAAACAAAGGCTACAAGGTTGTAGAATATGTTAAACATGACATCGAAGCAGGCTATCGAACAATTCTTTTGACAGAAAAGGCAATTACTATTCTTGAAGAGGTCAAGAATTTGTCAGACGGAAACCAGTATCTATTCACACAATCAAACGGTAAAAGAATGACGAGTTGTAGCTATAGTTACTGGCTACGAAAATATTGCAAAGAAGCTGGCATTCCATTTAAGAGCAGTCATAATATCCGCAGAACTTTTGCCAGTCGTCTTTATTCAATAGGTATGTCATTAGAAGAAATCAGTATGTACATGGGACATGAAGATACTGATACCACAAAGAAATATATCTATAATTACAACGAAAAAAGTAAAAATCGTGCTCTTATGAACAAAGCATTGTAACCTTCCCTATGTATATTAAAGTTGTTGATTCTATGTAAAAGGATTTTCTCATATGGGCATGCACACACCCTGCATACATGATTTACAAGCAACAAAAAATCGCAAATCCTTGATTTTATAAGGATTTACGACTCTTAACCGAAAGCGGATAACGGGAATCGGACCCGCCTCCTCAGCTTGGGAAGCTGATATTCTACCAATGAACTATATCCGCATTGAACCTATTTTACAACACATTTTATGGAATTTCAAGAGGTCAATTAATAAAAGGAATTCCAAGTATGGTTGCATAGGTCTCTCCAACGCTTCCGGCAGATGCTTTGATCTGAAGTTGATCGCACTGACCGAATACATCATTGCCAATCTTTGCGATTTCATCTGGTAACTCTATGTAGGTAAGAGATGCGCAGTTATAAAAAGCAAAGTCCGAAATCAACGCTACCTTATCCGGGACGATCACTCGTTTTAAAGCAATGCAGTCTTCAAATGCACTTTCTCCGATGCTGAGCAGCTCGCCTGGAAGATTGATCGCTTCTAGTTTTTTGCAGCCAATAAACGCACATTCCTTAATGCTTGTAACGGATTCCGGGATCTCAACGTTTACCAGTTCCTCGCAGAATTCAAATGAGTTGGCATCAATGCTGGTCACCCCATTTGCAATCACTACATTTTTCACATGAGACATGTCAAAAGTGTTCACAAGATTACCGGTAAATGAAACCGTAATTGAATCCAGCTTATCACAAGCATAAAAAGCATAATCTTCAATAGTCGTTATGGTCGAAGGTACTTCAAGAGCAGTCAGTGAATTGCAGTCACTAAAAGCAGAATCACCGATATAACGCACACTCGAAGGTATTAATAATTCTTCAAGTGCCGTACATCCTTCAAACGCACTGCTTCCAATACTCACCAGTGTATCCGGCAGTGAAAGCGTCTTCATGTCCGAGTAATAACTGAAAGCAAAGTCATCAATCGCTGTGACCGGATAGGAATCTATCGTTGAAGGAATAACAAGGTCTGTAGTAAAGATATCAAGACCTTCTGTGATAATGACTTCACCCTCAACAATATTATACTCATATTCACTTGTGCTAAGATTCTCTTCTGTCACGTTGCTGCCGCTCACGTCAGTGAATGCCGCAAAATCCAGATCCCCATCGATCTGTTCGACGGATGGATCTACAAAGTACAAACCAAAATCATCTGCATATCCCAGACCACGATCCGAAAACACAAGTATGCAAACAGACAGAATTACGCACACAGCAACACCCGACAAACGTATCACGGATGACTTATTTCGCAAGCCCATATAGATTCTCCTATTTATCTGCTTATAACTTCAAAATTACCCAATGAAAATAACTCTGTTAAACTATCTAGCTGTTCAGCAGACACGTAAACTTTTTTAAGGGATGTGCAATAGTCAAACATTGTATTATCAACTGAAATCAAATTTGCAGAAAGTGTCACTTCTTCCAGTGCGCTGCAGTCATAGAACATTCTTGATCCAACTTCTACAACCGAGTCCGGAATCGTCATGCTCTTTAATGACGAACAGCTCCAGAACACTTCAAATCCAATCACTTTAATGTTTTCAGGAATTACAATTTCCTCAAGGCTTGAACAATTATCAAACATTTCATCCTGCAAAATTGCCATTCCTTTCGACAGTGTAACTGATTTTAAAAGCACACAATCAAAGAAAGAACCCGAGCCCAATGTTTCCAAGCTGTCCGGTAAAACTACTTCAGTCAACATACTGCAGCCAACAAAAGCTTCCTTCCCAATTGTAGTTAAGGTATCCGGGAAAGTTATAGATTGAAGCATATCACAATTAGTAAAAGCATTATCCCCAATTGTAACGACTCCTTCCGGAATATTGATGTTGGTTAAATTCGTGCATCCGTAAAATGCACTTTCCCCAATTGATGTAACTGAATTCGGTATGCGTATTTCTGTCATTTTCTCCAGATAAGAAAGTGCTTCTGCATCAATTCCAACAACTGGATATGTCTTGTCATTGTACACAATACTGTCACAGACATAATATTGTGTATATTGATAATCATAATATGCCGAAACGGTTGCCGAATCTGAAGACAATGTATATCCAAGCCCACCCATCAGATACAACCCGTATTCTGCATCAAAATAACCTTCTTCTGGTATTGGTATCCCATTGTCATCGTATGCAGGTGTTACCGTTATATTAGAACTGTCGACCTGCGTCAGACTTGAGGAATCACCGGTATTCTTTTTCCCACAGCTTGTAAATACCAGCATCGCGCTCATTATTATCAATAACAATACAATTTGTTTTTTCATTCTTTTCTCCGTTTCTATATGTCCTGTCATACCTATAACTATATATCGGCAGAATTCGCTTTTTCGCTTACCTCATTTACCAAATGAAGTGCAGCTCGTACTACTTTATCCATATCATAATATTTATATTGTCCCAGTCTTCCACCGAATATAATATTGTTTTCTTTTTCCCCCAGCTCCTTGTACCTTTCATAAAGCGCATCGTTCTTTTCATTATTAACTGGATAATAGGGTTCATCCCCAGTCTTCCAGGTTGCAGGATATTCGTAGGTAACAACTGTTTTGGGCTGTTTGCCAAAAGCAAAATGTTTATGCTCAATGATTCTTGTATAGGGTATCTCGCGCTCTGTATAGTTGATGACAGCATTCCCTTGAAAGTTTTCTTCATCGATTATTTTCGTATCGAAACGAAGGGATCTATACTCAAGTTCACCAAAACAATAATTATAGTACTCATCGATCATCCCGGTGAACAAGGTCTTCTTGGCTCTAAATTCTTCCTGATCACGGACAGCGTAGTAATCCGTATTGAGTCTTACTTCAATACCTTCCAGCATATGCTCAATCATAGAGGTATAACCGTTTTCCGGTATTCCCTGGTATCTGTCATTAAAGTAATTATTGTCATAAATGAACCGTACCGGCAATCTTTTAATAATAAAAGCCGGAAGGTCTTTGCAGGCTCTTCCCCATTGTTTCTCAGTGTAACCATTGATCAGCTTTTCATAGATGTCTGGTCCTACCAACTTGATTGCCTGTTCTTCAAGGTTTGTCGGGTCAGTATCTTTTAGTTGTTCAGTCTGCTTATCTATAATTTCTTTTGCTTCTTTGGGTGTCTTGCATCCCCACATCTGATGAAATGTATTCATATTAAAAGGCAGATTGAAGAGTTCGTCCTTGTAGATAGCAAGCGGCGAATTGATAAAGTGATTAAATGTTGTAAATCGGTTCACATATTCCCAGATCTCTTTATCTGACGTATGAAAAATGTGTGCTCCATATACATGGACCTGAATTCCTTCCACTGCTTCTGTATAGATATGTCCTGCTATATGACTGCTTTTATCAATTACAAGACAGCGTTTCCCTTGATCAGTCATCTCTCTTGCAAATACTGCACCAAAGATTCCAGCTCCTACGATCAGATAATCATACATCACACATCCTCCTCATTCTCATTCAGATTTTTTGTATCCATTACAATATAAATCGGTCTTTTGCGTATCTCTGTCATTACCATACCAAGATATTCCCCAATTGTTCCCAGCAGCAGGAACAAAATAGAAAATAAAAAAGTTATAAAGCTGCAAAGCAAGGCGGTTCCGCTCCCAAATCCATTTCTTATATAAAAAATAATATAATACAGAAAACTCCCGACCATCATAGTCAAAGAAACTATGCTTGCCAATGCCCCTGCTTTTAATGGTGTTACCGAAAAGCAATTTAAGGTATGCATCGCGATCCTGAACAAAGAGCGAATCGAGTATTTGCTGACACCGGCATATCGTTCCGGCGCTTTATATTCAATGATGCTTTTCCTGAATCCAATCGACTGAATAAAACCTCTCAGGTATCGGTTCCGCTCTCTGAAATCCTGTTTCAATACAGCCGCCACCCGTTCCGATAAGCCAAAAAAATCCGAAACATTCTGCTCGAACTGTACGGTTGATAAACGGTTCAGAATCATATAGAATGCTTTCGAAGTAATTCTCTTTATTATACCGGCATCTTTGTTCTCTGCTCTTGACATCAATACGATGTCATCTCCATTGAGATACTTATTTAACATCTCGGGCAGTAATTCCGGTGGATTCTGAAGATCAGCATCCATACATACCATAAATTCTCCGCTTGCTTTATCAATTCCGGCAATCATTGCCGCTTCATGACCAAAGTTTCGCGAAAAATGTATCACTTTAGTGTGACTGTCATTCTCTGCAAATGAGTCCAGAAGATTCCTGCTTTTGTCCGAACTTCCATCGTTAACAAAGATTATTTCATGTTCCCATCCCATTGATGCAACCTGTACCATTGCCTTTTCAATAGTCGTTTGAAACTGCTGTAAGTTTTCTTCCTCATTATAAACCGAGACTATGACAGATAATCTCCCCTGCATATTTTTCCCCAATTCCTGTGCATGCTCTCTGCACATAGTAAGTTTGGTTCTTTCAAACTTTATAGTTGAAGATGCTTTTCCTTCAATTTCCCCCAATTCATGTGCATGCTCTCTGCACATGATTTTCCATTAATACAAGTATACACAGGATAATTTTCAACGTCAAGAACGTATAGATCATAATGAAGCAATATCCTGCTGTTTTGCCCAATCATTCGATTATCTACTTATACAGCAAAAAAAGAAGAGCGGTCAGACCGCTCTTCTTTATAGTAAACAAATAAACTAAGGACTAGTTAATAGGGAATGCATAAATCTGTGATGGCAGATTGTCTGCAGCATCATTCGTTCCGCCCTTTGCTCTTAAAAGAACATAGGTAGCATCTGAAATAAGTGTTGTCTTGAATTCACTAGTGCTATAAAGATTATAATATGCAGGACAATATTTTGTTGATGCAATCAATAATTTAGATTCTGTTGTCTTCAATGAAGTCCATTTTGATTTAACAATATCAAATACAGTATCGCCTGTATAATCAATATCTACTGTAAATGCAGAACCTGATGATGATACAATACCAATATCGGATGCTTTTACTACAGTATACTCATAATTTGTTAAATCAGAGGTAAAGGTAACTGTCAGATAGCCACCTGATACTGCCGCTGCTGTAATTTCTGCAGGAGCTGCTGCTGACGGTGTAAATGTTACTTTTGTTTTAGCTGAAGCGTATTTCTTAGCTGTAGCTGCTGTTCTTACATAGAAGGTATAATCGCCATTGCTATCCGCTGTTAACCCTAATATGTCAACAATTTGATTGGTTGTAAGATAAGTAACTTTTGTTGATGTAAGAGCTGAACCACTTACGCCAGCAGGATCGCCGATAGGATTTGTATTTGTGGATGTCTTATCATATGCATAAATAGACTCCCAAGTATCAGTCTTTCCTGTTGCGCTGATCTGCATACCGTTTTTCAAAGCAACTGTATCTTTCTTGTATGTTATCTTAACATTTGGAGCTTTAGAAACTTTAGAAACTTTTACTTTGATTTCTTTGCTGTAAGGTGAAACATTATCCTGATCAAAATAACGCATATAAAGTGTTGCACCTGATACTTTATAACTCTCTAAATATGCATAGCTGCTGAATGCATCAAAGCCAAAATCCCATTCTCCTGCAGTTGTTCTGGTCTGGATAAATGAATCAACATAGAATCTGTTTTCATCTGCGTCATAGTACTTACCATAAGAATTTTTAGTGTAAACTGTTACTGTTCCTTCGCTGTCTGTTACTGTTACTGTATTCAGGAATTCTTCAAGGGAGCTTACATCTTCCGCTGTATAATCAAGCGTTACTGCAAGCTTTTTGATTGCAGGTGCAAGTGTAATTATATTCTCAGCCGGAACTGTTGTCTTTCCATCCGCATCGAGAGCCGTTACAAAAGCAACATATACAGTTGATGCAGTCTTGAATGTTGACATATCAATAATAAAATCAGACCCATCAGGTGTAGCTTCTGAGAATTTGGAATTTGATACATCTGTCTGCGCCCCATCTTCTTTTACTACAGTAAAATAAACAGAGCCTGATGGAACACTTACATTTATAATTCCCTCTTCATAATTAACTTCATAACTAGATGCTGCAAGTGCCTTTTCACTCTTTGCCAGTCCCACGATCACGAGAGCCATTGCAAAAAGAACTACTACATTTCTTACTTTCTTTAACACGTTCATACTCTACCTCCTTGTAGTCACACCTTGTCCATTCTTGACAATGTTTAAATTGAGAATCCGGTCTACCAAACCAGCCCTCGTAAAACAATACCATCATCATAAGCTACCACCCTCATGATGACTTGATGTAAAGCAGTACCAACTTCTACTAACCATCAAAAACATTATCGGCATATCCAAGGCATTAATTAATAGCTTAACATAAAAAATTTCCCTTACACCAGAACAAACTCCGAGTTGAAGGGAATAAAAAAACTTCCGTTCGGAAACTGGCTGCCACTTTCAGGCCCTGTAGTTTTGCGTCCTTATCTTTCGATAAGTTTGCCCTGTCGTATGAAGTTACATATTAGTCATAAAATATGTCACATTTATATTTCATCGTTATTATATAACACGAGAAATGTTTTGTCAAATAATATCCTGTAATTTAACTCAATTGTTACCTTTTTTATATATTTTCATGGATGTTTTCTCTTATCAGCAAGTTTGCATATGCATTTATCTTTTTACATGTATCTCTAATCACTGAATCATATCATATTGCAGTATAGTATCCTCTTCTATATCCTTACTTGCAGTCTTACCGATTACCTCCGCTATTCTGGATGGCGATATACCGGATGCAGGACGTTTGAACGTCAGCATCTCTTCTGTGATGACCGTTCCTTTTGGAATAGCTATGGATGCAACAATCGACCTTCTGGCATTCTTTCTTGCCGGTTGTTCGGACGCAGCAAAGGTAAGCTGACCAGTTCCGCAGATTGTCTGCAGGTGTTTTATTCCGTTCAGAATATTCTTTGCATCCGCTGGGTCCATGGCATGATAATGATCATTTCCTTTTAATGTTTTATCAAGAGTAAAATGCTTTTCGATGATCAGTGCGCCAAAAAGATAAGCTGTCTTTATTACATCTGCACAGTCCGTTGGTTTTGTATGGTCGGAATATCCGATCATAAGCTCGGGATACCGCTTCTTTAAGGTCAGGATTCTTTTTAGGTTCGTGTGCTCATATGGGGTTGGATATTCTAAAACACAATGCATCAATACGACTGGCTGATTACTAACCTCATGGATCACCTGCAGTGCTGCATCGATTTCTTCGGGTTCTGAAGCACCGGTCGATAAAAGGATCGGGCAATTCTTTTTTGCCTGATAACGAATGAACGGAAGGTTGGTAAGATCGGAAGAGGAAATCTTATAAATACCCATCAGGGAAGCCAGATAATCGGCAGACTCAAAATCAAAGGCAGTTGAAAAAAATTCAATTCCTGCCTGATTGCAGTATTCGCTCAGTTCTCTGTATTCTTCTTCTCCGAAAGCATCAAATTTTTTAAACAGCTCATACTGCGATCTTGTCGGTTCTTCATTTATATCCCAATAGTAAGGAGATACTTTTGCCGCAAGCGTATCTGCTTTGTAACTTTGAAACTTTACAGCATGTATACCTGCTCCCGCAGCCTCATCCACCATTTTTTTCGCTGCTTCCATAGGGGTAATTCCAAGTTCCCTGGCAATATCATAATAATTCACGCCGATTTCTGCAATCAGCGTAACTTCTCCTTTTTCTGCACGCTCAAGTATCGTACTTTTCATAACTGCCCTCTTTCTTTATTCCGATAATATTCGGTCAATGGTACCGATGTGTTCAATCATTGTATCAAATGTTCTGTTCATCATGTCAAAAGCCTGCTCATACATGGTAAAATTCGTATTCCATAACCGGTTCAGCATGTCATCTGTCTGTTGAATCAGGTGACGGTTCGCTGTCTTTCTCAATGCTGAATCTTCTCGGCTCCCAGGAATAAATTCGTACGCCGGTATCGACCGAAGTCCAAGTGCATCATTAACACCAGCTCCTCTTCCATCTTCTTCGATCAGCAATGAGGCATTCCTTCTACTGAGGTTATAAATGTGTGCATGAACCCGAAATCCGATATGAAGATCACAGTCGTCATACACCGAAAAACCTTTTTCACTGTTTGAAATATCAAGATATTGAATCCCCTTAACCTCAAGTGCCTGTAATAACAGTCTTGTCATTTCCTGGCTTCCATATAGTTTTTCTTCTTTGGTGAGTTCTGGAATTCCTCTGTGAAAGATGAACTGAATCTGAACATTTGGAAAGGTATTCGTGAGATAGTCCGCTACTAAAATCGCTTCTTCCAGATCTCTTGGATTAGCCGGATCGGATATGCATATTTTATTCAGCGATTCCATCGGATTCTTTAAGCGTTTCATTGCTTCCAGTGTCGGCAGATGATACCAGGCAGGACAGCCGGTCATTACACCTCCCTCGATGCCATTGTTACGGAGGACATTGACTGCAAACCAGTCTCTGCATCCTAAAAAAGTAGTGTCCGATTCAATTCTCTTGAATAACCTTTTCGTCTGCTCTGTAAATAAATACTGATACACCGTAGATATCCTGCTGTCCGGACCATACCATCCCATCCCCAACGAAAACATCGGAATTTTAATATCTTCAAGCTGTCTGACAAGCGGCATATGATCCGGATAACAATTTGGAAGATAACCGGGTCCACCCGCAAAGACAGCGATGTCATTACAATTGATCTCCTGTAGCCGGTCATCCAGCGCATAAACACGAGGAAATTCCGTAATTTCACAATTTGGATAACAAAATTTTAACAGTTCTTTGCTGCGCATTACAATGAGATAATCGCCGGAGTTCTTGATTGCACCGCTAAGCAACGCTATTCTAATAGGTCTATCACTAATCATACCGTTATTCAAAGGTTTCTCCCTTCCAAACTGTCATCTTCTCCAAGAATAATGCTTTTTACACGACGGATTCCACCGAGCAGGTCATGCTTCTTTTGCAGCCTGATCATCTGTGATCTGATTTCCGGTGCTTTACACAGCCAACCGACCGTCTCCCATATGGTATCATCCGATACATCTCTTCCAAGTCCCAGATTCAAAAAACCATTCTCCATCTGCGCAAATTCATGCAGCAGCTCCCGTTCATTTTGTGCAAGGACAATTGCGGGGACACCAACGGCAGCCAATTCATAGACGGTTCTCCCCTGCGATGTAATGGCAAGGTCCGCACATACCATGTTGTCACTCAGACGTTTGGCATCGCTTATCACTTCAATATTATATTCAGGAATGCTGTAAATACCATGTTCTTCACAGGAATAAGCCGGTCCTGTAATGAATGTGTATTTCAAATGCCTTCCTTCGATCTTTTGATTTGCATGAATTCTGGCCATTTCATACACACGCTTGGTAAGATTTGATGGATCAGCGCCACCAAAAAGCACAAGAATTTCCAGTACTTTCTTTTGCTCCTCGGTTCTATTTTTCTTTATATCTGGAAGTATCATGAACTCATCGCGAAGGCAGATATACCGTTCCCCAAAGTAATAATTCTTTTCATGTTCGCTTTTATAGTATAAAGCATTAATCACAGCATCTGCATACTTGCTGCCTTCTCCCATATCTTCAATGGTAACGACCCTTGATGTCCGCTTTCTGACCTTTTTTACATAAGCACTTGCTGTATCAAGGATATCAAGAACAACAATATCGGTTTTATTATCCTCAAGGTACTGATAAAATTCTTCTTCGTTTTCTATTTCCATCAAAGGCATGAACATACCTTTTACTTTTTGTATCCCCTCTTCGTGTTTCCTGTTCATAACAAAGAGAACCTCGTGCCCAAGCAGGCACTGAGCCAGTGAGATACAGCGATAAACATGCCCCATTCCGATTTTATTATAGCCATCCACGCGAAATACGATTCTTTTCCTTGCAAGTTCAGCTTCACACAGAATCCAGTCATTTACACTGTCAATATCAATTGATTCATTTACAGGTATCTCATATACGGATATTTTTGTCCCAAGACGTGAGTCTGATTTTACGCAAGAACGCCTAGAGATAACAAAAGCCCCGGCTTCCAGGTAGTTTGGCGGAAGCTGCTGACGGTTCAGCCGCTTCTCATACAACGGTACATAATCCCCCTGCTTCTTTGTCCAGGCTAAATGTGGTTGGTTCGTTCCGCTTATATAGGAATCTTTTTCATCTTCCATAAACTCCTGCAGAGCCCTCGTAAGGGTAAAGGCTTTTAACAATGGCGAGGTCGGCTGCATGGTGATAACAATATCGTACGTTACTTTATTAATGTCTTCCATCTGCAGCACGGCATCATGAATAACAGGATCAAGCGTTACATGATCCTTTGCCAGAGATGCATCCCTGTTTATTACACTTGCCCCGTAAATTCCTGCTATACGCTTGATTTCTTCATCATCAGATGTCACGGCAACATCGGTTATCAGCTCACATTCCAGTGCATTTCGTATTGCATAGTAAAGAAGTGGCTTTCCATTCATAAGTCTTACATTTTTTCTTGGAATCCCTTTTGATCCACCTCTTGCTGGTATGACTGCCAGAACTTTCTTCATAAACACTCTCCCTAATTGCAATTATTCAAGATACCATTGGTACACTTCCTTTAAAAGCGGATAAAGTTTATCAGCCGTCTCACAAATCGCAGTATGGATTTCCTTGGCGCTTCGAAAGAACTGCATGAACTCTTCCTTTTTATCTTCTTTATAAAGATTTACATCCTGAAGCCAGGACACGGTCACCTCACGGATACAGGCATCGACAAGCGAATACACAGACATCCCATTGACCTTCTTATTATATGACTCAACTTCTTTTCTTTTCGCAATCATGGCTTCGCTAATGGATTTTGTTTTGTCATACTCATCGATTACCATAGTACAGAGAATTCTTGTTTTATCCGACTCCGACGCAAGCTTCTCCAGTTCCTTCAGCCCTGTGCTCAGATAACGTATCAGCAGTTCACGCTTATTGCTGTCCCAATTCATCTGAAATGAATCCAAAAGCTCAGTAATGCCGGTCTGTGTTTTGCAGTATTCATCTATGAAGTTTTGCAGAGGCATCTGGTGTGCACCATGGATTTTCGCTCCGCCTTCCGTTGCATTTACTACAAGAATTCTATTCTGTATCTTTAGAATCTCTTCTTCAAACCAGGCAAGATATCCCTGCCAGTCATGACGGCTTTTAACCATCCCGCCATAATAACCTTCCAGTTCACACTGTCCACCCTCTTCACCAAGAATCGTATGAACTTCTCCCCCGACATGGGAACTTCCGTCTTTATAGGACAGATCCTGACCGATCAATGCAATTTTCTTAATGTCTAGATACTCACAAATGGAAAATGCTGCGGTAGCCACGGACCCACCCACAGAAAATGTCGGAATCTGTTCTCCCAGCTGCTCATAAAGTCTTGTAAAATATGGATGACAGTGTAAGTAAATCAGTTTTCCTGTTTGTTCTTTGATAATCCCATGTGTGGACTGGATCTCACACAGCAGAGGAATCTTCCTGCTTTCCGGTGCTGCAAAACAATGCAGAGATTTTTCTGCGTCTATGGAAACTGCAAAATCAGGAATAATAGAATGTCGTAATAATGCCGGTACAGCTGAATCTGTAGCGATGATAAGTGCTTTGTTCTTTGCCGCCTGTAGTTTATCTATATTTTTGTCAAGAGATGGACCGGCAGATACAATAATAGCCGGAATGTCTTCCTGTAATTTCCCATGTAATCGCTCCAGTGACATGGAGTTTTTAATGAACTTCATATTTTTAATGGTGTTATCGACCATGATTTTACCAAAATAAATCTCAGTATTTCTGTCAGTATAAACTCTTGTATTATTTTTTCTTATAATTGAATAAAAAAGTTCTTTTGCTTTTGGAAACGCTTTTCCGTATTGCGGGTGTTCACCAATCAGCTGACATTCAGCATTTGACCAGTGAACATGCCTTCCAAGCTGCTCAAAATACTGCGCAAGATTAAGAGAAAGAACGGTGATATGTACACTTTTGTGTGCAAGAATATCTGATAAATCATAATGCTCCATTACAAAACGAAAAATATTCTGTGAAGGTTCAAATATAAGAATCGTATCAGTATTCTTTTGTGATTTGAGTAACTCTCTGACACAATATCCATTCCCAAGTCCAAAAACGCTTGCTACTATTTTTGAATTCTTCCATTCGTATTGTCCTGCCCATGTTTCAGCTTCCGATAATGGACGATACGCACTGTTAAAACGATGAACCACGTTCTCAATTGTTGCCGTCAGAACGAAATGATTATCCTTACTAGTTGCATTTTCAACCAGACTTGCTTCTTCGAACCTCAGGTCGCCAAAAAAGATACTGTCTGTTCGTGATTTTTGAGACTCTCTGCCAAGAAGTCCGGCAAGCTCTGCATTCGTTGTCTGTAAGGCTGCTAAATTCTTATCAAAAAAACTCATTATCCCTTCCCCATTCCTGCGCTGCTCTCTGCGCATATCAAGTTTGAACGAGCGGTGACGCGCGAGGCACAAACTTGCTGGTCGAAATCATTCTTTTGATTTCGGTTTTTACCCCATTCCTGCGCTGTTCTCTGCGCATATCAAGTTTGAACGAGCGGTGACGCGCAAGGCACAAACTTGCTGGTCGAAATCATTCTTTTGATTTCGGTTTTTACCCCATTCCTGCGCTGTTCTCTGCGCATAACTACAGTTGATCATGAATCTGGACGAATTGTTCCAGAAGATCATACTGAAGTATGTCACCAAGAAGTACTGAATCACGGTCTGCCATTGCTTTCATGGCTTCTCCGAGTGTCTCAAGCAGCTTTCGCTGGTCAAAATCAGGAACACCTGACTGCACCTTTGACAGGAACAGTTTTTCAATAATACCGGAGATCTTATCAATTACCAGACTCAGTTTCCCGTATCCTTCACTGTCTTTCTGCTGGTAGAATAACTCCGAAACCTCTTTTGTTTCTTCTATGATTTCCTGAATCTCTGTTTTCAAATCCGTCATACTATCCTCTATTCTTTTCTTTTGTTTTCTTTTTGCATCGTTTCTTTTATTATAACGTATCCTGTTATCTCATGCAAATCATTACATGAGGTATGGAACGAAAACCATTCTTTTTAAGATTGCAGGAACAAATACGATCATTACCACTACAATCAATATGTTCTTTTCTCTATCTGATATTATGAAGAAGAGCCGGTCCAAGGACCGGCTCCATATTATTTTGATTTTCAAATACGAATGATAAATTACTGTAATAAGGAGAGAACACCCTGTGTTGACTGGTTAGCCTGAGCGAGCATAGACTGAGCTGCCTGCTGCAGAATGGAATCCTTACTGTATTTTACCATCTCATCAGCCATGTTAACATCACGAATACGAGATTCAGCAGATGTCAGGTTTTCTGATGTATTATCAGCGTTTGCGATGGTGTGCTCAAGTCTGTTCTGAACAGAACCGAGTTTAGAACGTTCAGCAGATACAGTCTCAAGAGCTGTCTCAACAACGGTAATGCTTGCGGTAGCTGTAGCTGCATCATCTACAGCTACATCATCAACACCAAGTGTTCCAGCATCCATTGCATTGATTGTCAATGAAATTGACTGACCTTCGTTAGCACCAACCTGGAATACAAATCCACCAGCTCCATCAGCACCTGTACCGTCGATGAGGTTCATGGTATTGAATTCGGTTGTACTTGCAATACGTGAAATTTCTGAAGATAACTGATCAAGTTCGTCTTTGATGGCTGTACGGTCAGCAGAAACGTTGGTATCATTGGATGCCTGAACTGTCAGTTCTCTCATTCTCTGAAGAATGGAGTGAATTTCGTTCATTGCACCTTCACCTGTCTGAATCAGTGAGATAGCATCCTGTGAGTTTGTTGATGCCTGCTCAAGACCACGAATCTGTCCACGCATTTTTTCGGAAATGGAAAGACCCGCTGCGTCATCGCCTGCACGATTGATTCTGTAACCACTTGATAATTTTTCAGATGATTTTGCAATATTGCTGTTTGTAATACCTAACTGTCTGTTGGTATTTGCCGCTGTCATGTTGTGTTGAATAATCATATAATTTTCCTCCTTGAATTTTACGGTCGCATCCTTTGCAACCAAACTTAATTTTCATTTTGCTGTTTCTTATAATACTTTTTTTGGTGATACTTTGTTTCTAAAATCTTTTTGGTTATGGTAGTGTTGGTATTGTTTTACCGCAAAGCTTTTTATTTGCTTTACTTGATAAATATATCGGAGCTTTTTGCGAAAACTTAACACCTGTTTTCAAATTATTTTTTTTTATCAAGAAAAACGGATTCTCCCTGATGTTTCCCGGGCATGTTCTTATAATAACTGCTCGCTGTCTTGCTGCTGATTCGAAAATCACGAAATTCTTTATGTTTTCTCGACAGGTAGATCTCCAGTTTATTCTTATTGCTCTGTTCCATTGCACGAAGCCGAACGCTCTTATCCGTGATTTCACGGATCAGTTCCTGCATGTAAGTTATTTCATCTTTGTGTTTTTCCTTGTTAATGTGCAGTTCTGCTTTCACCTTTGTATAGAGACTGTTGAATCCTCGGTCTGTATTCTCAAGTTTCTTTATCATTGCTGCTTTCTGCGGAAGAATGGCTTCAAATTCATCCATCTTCATCTCCGGTTCATCAAGAAGTTCTTTTTGTTTTCCTGTCTCCTGAATCAGATCCTGAAGAATTCTATTCTTGCGCTCCAGAATGTCTGTCAGCATTCCTATATAGGTCTTATCGCTCTCCTGCTTTTCCATATCAATTCCTCGTTCTGCTGTCCCTTACGTTACAGGTATCAGCTGACATAGATTTTATTCATACGCATTACTTCTTTCCATGTATCACGCATGGTCCGAATATGCACCAGTGTATCTTCTATTATGCCGATATCTTTTTTTATGTTCGCTTCTACCAGCCTTCTATAGATATAATCATATACAACATCGAACTCATTTGCAACCGGATAAGTAAAGTCAAGTGTCATTCTGAATTCAACGATGATCTTCTCTGCTTTGATCAGATTAAGATTTGCTTTCATTATATCATTATTTTCTATGGCGAGTATGGCAATGTTGCAGAATTTTATTGCACCTTCATATAAAAGCAATGTTAATTCCGCCGGTGATGCTGTATTTATTTTAGAGCCCTTATAAACCTGAGCAGCATTTTGTTGCATTTTTTTCTCCAATCCTGCGCGAATAATGCGCGTTTTATTAATAAATGAACAGCGATTTGAAGTTAACAACACCAGACTGAAATAAATTATCTCAATCTGTGCTCATTTGAATTAATTCGCAGAATTCCTTTCGCTGCTAACGTAGTTGTAACTTAGTTTCTTACGAGGATGATGTTCCAAGCATGGATGCCAGAGTATTCTGTGTTGATGTTATATTCGCCATGGCAGTCTCCATTGCCGTGAACTGATCATAATAACGATCTTCCAAAGCAGTCAGCCGATCTTCCATCTCTGCAAGCTGGTCTTCGTAGTCATCTTTTTGAGAATCGAGCTGCTTGTCGTTGTAAAATGTCAAAGCACTGCTGATAGAAGAAGTTCCCATCTTTTCTGTCATAGCAGAATACAGATTTCCCGTTACCTGTGTCAGTACACTCATTACGGTGTCAGGATCATTTTCAAGTGCTGTCTTAAGCTTGTCCGTAAAATCAGCTCCGTAAGAATCTTCTTCATCACCATAAATGTGAAGCAGTCCCTTTTCAGAATAGTCGCCCGTGGCTATACCAAAGGTGGTCAGCGCATAAGAAGTGCCGTCAACGGTTACCATGGAAGACAAGCCTGTCTTCATCGTAGATAGCAAGGACCCAAGCGTCGAATCATTACGAAGAAGTGAATCCTTGATCTTGGTCTCCCATTTATCGATCTGGTCATCTGTCATCTGCTCTTTTTCATCATCTGTCAGCACATCATATCCTGACGCAGAATCCGCATAATACAGATCATTCATCTCCTGTAATAATTCATTATACTGTGTTACAAAATCTTTTACCGTCTGATAAGCTGCGTCTACGTCTTTTGAAACATTCACACTGATTGTTTCACCTACCGCTGACTGTGAGTTCACGGTAAAGGTCAGACCATTTACTGTATAGGTATTGGAGTTGCCTGTCAAGGTTACTCCATTATAGGTAATTCCTCCGTTTGCCGCACCAACAAGTGTTGCACCGGATGTCATTTCATTGTATGTTGCAACACCGTCTGTAATCGTATAGGTCACATTTTCAAGTCCCAGATTGGTTAAACTGGAATCCGATGTAAGGCTTTCATTTGAAATAGCCGTTGAATAATTTGCAAATGCATTGGAAACCTCAAGCGCTTTTGCATCAAGTTCATCAACGACAGACTGTGACGCCAGTGCATCTGATATCAGCTGGTCAAGCTCAGTCTGACTAAAATCCGACTCGCTTGCAAGCCCGGCACGATAGGTTGCTTCTGTTTCCGATTCCACACGATCTGTAATTGTCTGTAACGCTATCTCTGTAACCGCATCTTCTGCTGTAACCTCAGCATCCGTATCTCCCGCCAGAATTGCATTTCTGTAATCATTTAACTGCTCATTTACAGTAGCCTGGTTTGCTGTACTCAGACTGTCATATCCAACCGCCGTCTTTACTGCTGTTCTTTCTGCAACAGAAGATGAGGTATTGGATGTGATACTGAACGCACCATCTGTTCCACTGGTACCTGAACTTATAAAAATACGATGATTTGTGGTATCATAACTTGCATTCAATCCAGCTTCTTTTGCAGATGCCAGGAAATCATAAAGGGTTGTATCTTCATCAATCGTAAGGCTTACCGCATCTTCCCCTTCTTTCTGAAAGGTAACGACCGCTGAACCATCTGTCGCAAAACCAAGATCAGATAGAAGTGTTGAACTGGTAACACTGCTATCCAGTGCAGCACTGGTAAGATACTGAGAACTTGCCATCTGATTCACCTGAACCGTATGGACCCCCTCAGCTGCCGATGAAGAAGCAGAAACCGTCAGGTTATCACTTGAACTGGTCGCACTCTTTGCAAGATAGGTCGACTGAAGCTTCATCTTGGCAAGGGAATCTGTGTATAAAGCATAGATTTTATCATTCAGGTCTTTCCACTTTTCCTGCTTCCATTCAAGTTTTGTTATATTATTCTCTATTTTTGTTTTTTTAGCAGTCTGAACACTCATTAATTCTTTGATAATACTTTCTGTATCCAGATTCGAGATCAGACCTGTTGTTCTTATTCCCATAACTAACTCCATTCCGCTATAAATCCAAAAAGAAGGATCATAGCAAAGACATGCTATATTCTAGCGTTTTTCATCCACGAGCATCCCTGCCATTTCGTACATCTTCTGAACTAATTCAAGTGCCTCTTCGGATGGAATTTCCCTTATAACTTCTTCGGTGTCTTTGTCGTATATCTTAATTGATATCCGGTTCGTTTCTTCATGATAAGAAAACTCGCATCGTGTTCTTGTTGACTTTAATGAATCGTTGGCACGCTTCACTGCGGATTTCAATCGATTGGAATCTGCTTCATTGCTTCTAGCCTGTGATTCCTGTTCACTGTTCCCAGGTTGGCTGTCTGTTCTTGCCATTGTTTGTACCGGCTGATTGACCTGTGCGGCTGCCGGTGACGAATCAACTGCTTTGACAGTTTTAACTTCAATTGCTTCTGGCTGGCTGACTGCCTTCTGTATTCCGTTCCTAGCACTTGATGTAACTTCCAATGCCATTTAATTTCACCTCCATGTAAATAATTAAAATTCATCCTTGAGTGCACCGTGTGAATAACTATGTATTTCACGATATACACATAGTTCCTAACGAATATATCGGTACTGATCTTAAAAATGTTTATACCCTGCGCTAAAGAGTCTGCATTAATTAAAAAGAAAGGCAGCATATTGACCTGTTTTGTCATCCTGCTGCCCATTTTTCAGAGTAATTTTTTAAGTTCTTCTGCAGAAGCGCCGCTCTCCGCTGCTTCTTTGTTCGATTCCTGAATCTGCTTATAGATTTCTTTTCGGTAGATCGGAACAGTTCTTGGTGCTCCGATTCCCACCTTTACCTGATCACCCTTTATATCCAGGATGGTTATCTCTATATCATTTCCAAGCATAATCGACTCATTGATCTTTCTTGAAAGGGCTAGCATACCTCGTCCCCCTTTCGTTCCTTCGCTTTATTGAAGAAATCATATACTTTGTATTTTATCTCATAATCTGCATTTTCAACAATAACCTGACATCCTTTCCGGTTGTCCGAATTAATTATGATCGGTGCTTTCAGATTACTTGTCATCTGTGTAATGTCATGCGGAACCGTCAATGTAAGAAGTATGACAATATTCTCATCGGTAAGCTCACCAAGAGAATTCAGAATCTCATCCTCAACAACAGGATTATAATCTGGTTTTATCAAAAGCGGGCTGATCACCGGCAGCGCAAGAGCAGGTTCATCACAGCTCTGCAGCCAGGATATTGCGGGTCTTTCTTCTGCTTCGCTGTCAAAAAGAATTGTATATTTCGTACAGTTTTCAAATCCCATTATTCCTTTTTCAAAGGTCAGTATCTTGCTTTCCTCTAAATCAATCTCACCAAAATGTTTTGTTTTTACCAACATCCCTAAGATCTCCTTTCTAATACAGTCCGGCTAAAGTCTTTTTATGTATGTTGTCGGTATATCTTACCATAATTATAAATGATTACAGGAAATCCAGCAAGGAATTTTGTACAACTTTTGATGCTGCATTCAAGGAAGCTGTATAGATCGTTTCGGCAGCATTATAATTAATGACTGTCTCCACAAGATCCGCATCTTCGTTCTGTGATAACAGGTCCGTAAAATCATCCTGCTGAGTGGAAAGACGGCTTTCCGTCAGCTCAAGTCTTACATAACGGCTTCCGAGATCCGATTCAGCAACACTAACAATATTTTGCTGTTCTGAAACTTCTGTGATCGCATTTTCAAATGCATTCTGCAGCATTTCATCTTTGATGGTCTTTTCTGTGTTCAATGCATCCAGAATGCTGTTCAGCGCTGTCTTCTGGTCATCGGTAAGAGTACCGTCTTCCAGCATTGTTTCTACTTCAGATATCTTGCTTTCTACCGCAGCGACCGCATCGGATGCTGCAATTATATCATCAACAAATCTGCCGATGTCATGCGTTATAGAATCACTTCCCTGTGTATTAATGACCAGTTTCTGGTTAAAATTCACTTCATATTCGATTGGCTGATTTGCTTTGTTATATTCAATAGCCGTTGAATCATCCGGGTCGCCGAACTCATCAAACTCTTTCCGAACACAGTCAAAATAATGTTCAGGACGCAAATCATTCTGTTCAAATGTATCCTTCTGATAAGTAACATGGAACTGCGTCTCCGGGTCAGAATTCTTCCATTCGTTATATACATCAGCTGCTAGGATTAATTCTCCTGTGTCAGCAAGGAAATTTATCTCGCCATCTGCCGGTTGATATGCGGAAGGATCGGTAGATGAAAGAACGGTAATGTTCGTAAAGGTATCTCCATAGACCAGATTTCCATCCGTATCGTATTCATAATTTCCATATTCATCAACGACCGGATTCAGGTTGATAGCAATTCCAGTATCATCATCAAGCAGATTATCATACGCCAGTCTTACCCGGTAAGATGTTACTGTATTCGGCATGTCTGACAGATCCGTGTCGGTCGGATTGTCCGCGTCATACACAGAAAGATCAATCGAGTTAATTGCATAATCTACAACAGAAACATCTTCCATTGTGTGTTTTTCTGTAATATCATACTGGTAATCGGTCGTCTGCTCATCAAATACAAGGGACGTATCTGTCTTATAACCGGTAAATACATACCGCCCTGCGTAATTGGAATTTCCTTCCTGATATATTTGATCTTTTAACTCTTCAAGGTTTGCAACAATAGCATCGCGATCGGAACTTGTCAATGTATCGGTAGAACCCTGAACACAATAAGTGTTCATCTCAGTCAGGATATCGCTTACCGTAGTAAGAGCACTTTCTGTAACATCCATCCATGATTTTGCATCCGGAATATTCTTTTCATAATACTGTGTCAGCTCCGATAGGTTCGTACGAAGCTTCAGAGCTCTTACTGCAACGATTGGGTCATCGGATGGTTTCTGTATCTTCAAACCGGTAGAGTACTGATCTTCGAGCTTTGACAGCCGGTTCTTATTACCATTAATATTACTCATCATATTATTGGTCATCATTCGATTCGTAATTCTCATAGGCTCCTCCTACTTAATCTGTTACTTCAAAAAATATTTATATTCACTGATATCATTCTTATGCACCCATATAGTTGATAAGTCTGTCATACATCTCATCCATGACACTGATTACTTTCGAGGAAAGATTGTATGCACTCTGATAACGAACAAGATTCATCGCTTCCTCATCCTGATCTACTCCTGACACAGACAGCCTCTGGTTCTGCACATTTTGAATAATATCTTCCTGATTCGCCGAAAACTGGGATGCTTTTTTTGTATCGATTCCGATTTCCGCAACCATGGTCTCAAGATAAGCTGCCGGATCACCCTGTTTGAACATGTCTGCATTCTCTTTCAAATCCAGAAGTTGATCTATAATATCCGTATTCTCAACACCGTCCGAAATGTCAGTCGCTGTTACCACTTTGGTCGAATCCGCAGCAACCGCTTCTGTCACACAGAAATTCCCTGCGGTCATAAAATAATACGACCCATAGTTCTCGATATCATCATCAATTGCATATGTTCCGGTCTTTGAGGTAAATAGCAGGGTGTCATCCGAGGTGTCATATGGCCAGTCTTCTGTAAACTCATAATTTGCACCGGTCACCACATCCGTTGCATTAAAGAAATCCAGACCTTCGTCACCATTCAGGTCCACTCCGCTTGTCGTAAGGTCATTGTATGACTTCGCAAAAGTCCGCACGAATTCATTCAGCTGTGACATGTAATACGGAATCCCCTTATAATCAATGTTGGATCCTATTATTGTATTATATTGAATGCCTGTGACTGGTTCTGTGACCGGATTAATGGAATCCGTGTCTTT
The DNA here is from genome assembly GCA_003249225.1 of Clostridia bacterium. Classification (GTDB taxonomy): domain Bacteria; phylum Bacillota; class Clostridia; order Lachnospirales; family Lachnospiraceae; genus SZUA-448. The sequence continues at coordinate 30,836 of QKJQ01000022.1, forward strand.
TACCAGCGGTTCATCCAGTGAAAATTCATAGATTAGATTGCCGTCATCATCCTGTGATACGCTAAAACCATTATAATCATAATCACGGTTTCCTATGGTCAGCGTACCTGTTGCCGGCAGATTCAGGCGGGTAACATCATTCATATAACCAAACTCTGAGGTCATCGTTATGGTCGTATCACCTTCATACGCTTCGACCATTCCTTTAAATGCCTGCTCATCATTGCCTTCCATCAGCTCGTAGAGCGAGGATAAAGAACCAGAAGTTACTGAAGTGGAAGCATTGAATTCCTGTCCTGTCGACACCCACGCAATATCGTATAAGCCCTCAACATCTGTCATGGTTGTTTTGTTCTCACGCGGAACACATTCAAGCTGATTCGAATTATAGGTGTCAACCAGAATCTGACCGTTGATACGTACGGTATAATTCACGGCACCAACTTCTTTATCAACTGATGTTTCGCTGACGTTAACCTCAACGATTTCTGATAGATCATCAATTAGAAGTGCCCGTTGATCCCGAAGATCACTGGCTGTTCCGCCAAGGACTTCCAGCGAATTGATCTGCTTTGTAAGTTCTGCTACCTGAACCCCGATCGAGTTTATTTTTGATACCTGATTACCAATTTCATAATTAATCTCTTCCTGTATCTTTGAAAGGTTTGTCGACATATAGTTAAAATATTCGCAAAATGCAGAAGCATAATTTGTCATTTGAGTCCGCACTGTCAGATCAGCCGGATTCTTCTGAAGCTCCTGCATACTTTCGTACATATCATCAAAAGTCGTTGTAAATCCTTCGAGCTGAATTTCATTGAAATAATTTTCTATCTCGGTCATATAGTAATTTTTTGTAGCATATTCACCGTACAGGGTGTTGTTCGCTCTGTATTTTACATCGTAATATTCGTCTCTTACCTGATCCACTCCGGTAACATCAACGCCGGTGCCGACCATACCATAAGAGCTGTTGACCTGAAGTGCTTTGCTGGCCTGTTGGCTGGTCACCTGTCGGCTGTACCCTTCGGTCTCTGTATTTGCAATATTGTGAGCCGTCGTATTCATTGCGGTCGAAGCTGCATACAGACCTGATTTTCCAATTGTAAGACCAAAAAATGTATTTGCCATACCTGCCTCCTATTACATACGTTCCAGAATCTGTGCTAGCATTTCATCAACGACATTGATATATCTTGATGCCGCACTGTACGAATGCTGGAACTTGATAAGGTTCGTCAATTCTTCATCCGATGAAACACCGGTTACAGAAAGGCGCTGATCATCTATATTCTCTGTCATAACCTGCTGGTTCTCGGTTATGGTATTTAACTCATCGCCCCGGGTCGCAATGCCGCCAATGAATTCATTGTAATATGCATTGAAGTTACATTTCGTCAACGTATCCGGTGTCAATGTCGCAAATGGTTCCTGCCATGCATCGACCAGCATATCACATATCTCGATAGCAAAGTCACCTGTGCCGGTATTACTGCTGAGCGGAAGCACCGACTGGTTGTTCTTGATCTTTGAATTCACTTCGATCTCTCCAATGGTAAAGAGAGAATAATTGTCCGTTGCTGATTCTTCGTTGTAAACACGTGCCGTGATAACAGATCCATCTTCCAGAACAAGTTCCTGTGGTTCCTGGTATCTTGCCATGGACTTTCTGTTGAACAGTGCTTCTCCCATGGATGCGTCTTCATCAATACCGACCGGCGCATTTTCTTCGTCCAGGATTTTTACTTTTGTTCCGTCGGACAACGTGACTTCTTTATTCGGACTCAGAATATCATTGATCGTTGTTACTATACCATGGATCAGCATATCGAACTGTGCCTGCGTTGAAACAACGATCGACTGTTCAACATCAAGACGATACGTTTCAAGATCCTGTTTGTACTGACCAAGTGCTTCGTCGTATGCTGTTTCATCAAGCACACCCGAATCATCTGTATAATCTGCTTCCTGTGGCTCAATTGGAATGTCCGTATATCTTCCGACCTTATCTCCCCTTGTTATCAACAAACCACGCAACGAACCTATGTCGGTATCCGCTGCTGCCGATGTGACCTGACTGATATTACATACCTCAACATAACCGTAAGCAGGCCATACCGGAACCAGCATATTGCTGCCGACATTCGCAATCTCTGTATCCGTATCATCCGTTCCCGAATTTTGATATCGGGAAAGTTCATTTGTCCCGACGGTCGTCATTTTAAACATTGTATCTTCTGTAACAAATGGATAACCCTCCACATTAACAGTTACCCGTCCGCTTTCTACTTCATTATATGAAACCTTGACCATCTGGGATAATTCATCAAGGAGTGCATTTCTCTGGTCACGAAGATCGTTCGCGTTTTCAAATCCATTTGCCTCGTAGTAAGCAATCTTATCGTTGAGCTCAGTCATCGTCTGACCAATCTCATTGATGCGATTTACCATACTGTCTATCTGTGTATTCAGATCAAGCTGATAGGAGTTCAGAAGATCCGCAATATTTTCAGCACGTTCGATAAAGCTGACAGCTGTTTCAACAAGGGAAGACCTTGTTACAAGACTGTCCGGCTCTTTTGCCATCTCCTGCAGTGATGTCCAAAAGGATTCCATTGAATCCTGAAAAGCAACTCCCTGCAGCTCCCCAAACAAATTCTCTATCTCTGTAACCGCTTCCGACTGAACTTCGTAAAATCCCTGCCTTCCAAATTCCTGGCGGTATGCCTTATCAAGAAAAACATCACGTACCTGATACACAGCTTCTGTATCAACACCAATACCGACCTGCATCAGGCTATTCGCTGTTGTGCCGACCGTTGTATAGTGAGAGCTATCTAAAACTGTCTGCTGGCGGACAAATCCGTTCGTCTCAACATTGGCCAGATTATGCGCTGCTGTATTAATGGCACGCTGACTGGCACTTAGACCCGAAACACCAACCGACAGATCCTGCATAAGACTCATGATTTTTCCTCCTGTTCGTTTTATTTGTAAATATTTTACTGCTAATAGACATAAGAAAAGACGGTACCAAGTCACCGCATTTCTCAGAGGACAAATAACATCTGTCGTTATTGTTTTGCATCGAACATCCCTGTCCGATAATCCTGCATCTCGAACCGAGATGCTCCTCTGGTATAATTGCTGTTCCCCGGCGCCATCCTTGTGCTTTGAATCAAGTTCAGGTTGAACTCTATCATCTCTAGGGATTGCTTTATTAATGACGAATTCCTTTCATTTATGACCTGAAGCCGTTTAATGATCCCTGTTAATGAATCATGCAGCCTGGAAAGCTTCAGCTGCTCGTCCTGACGCTTATCAAGTAATTTGATTACATTTTTAAGACTAAGGTCTCCCGGCTTTTTGTTCATAACTGTCGCCATATTCTTAATGACCTCTTCTCGTTTACGCTCCAAGGACTGAACCCGTTCCACGGCAATCTGTTCTTTTTCTGTAATATCACGTAATGTCTGAAGGTCATTCTCTACGATAATACGAGTCTTCTTCTCAACGATCGGAAGAAGTTCCTCGTATGTGTCCAATTCACTTTGAAGAATGTAAATCAATTCCTCCGTTAAGCTTGCCATTCCTATACCTCCTTACCGATCCACTGTCTTTTCGAATCTGGTAACCAATATCATTTTAGAGCGAGGTATCAAAATACTGTGTTACGAGCTTGTCTGCAACTTCTTCCATAGAGACATTGTATGTCCCGGAAGCAACCTGCTGCTTAATATCGTTCACTTTGTCGGTTCGAATATCAGATGATGATGTCACTGCTGCCTTTGCAACCTGAATATCTTTTCCAATCTGTGATATCTCCAGACTGTCTGAAAACGATGAACTATTCTGGCTCTTAATCTTTTTGGTACTGTTTGTCTGATAAAGCTGACTTACTTTGTTGAATGCATCAATGCGCATATGTCTCACCACCTTTAACTGTTTTATCAACTGTTCTGATTCTTATATCGGATGTTTTCCGGGAAACATTAGTTGTTTTCATGATTTTTTCACAAAACATATCACAAATTCTTTTTATTCAGGTCACTCTTGATCTTCGTCGTTGAAATCCCGTCTGTACGCGGAAGGTAGATTACTTCACAATACTCCTTTAAAAAATCAAATTCGCCTTCCCAGTCATTCCCGATCACAAACACGTCTACCTTATGATCAATAACATCCTGCTTTTTCTGCTCCCAGTGCGTCTCCGGTATAACCTCGTCGACATATTTTATTGATTCCAATATCATTTTCCTGTCTTCATAGGAATGATAGGCTGATTTGTGCTTGACCGCATTGAATTCATCAGTCGATAATGCAACAATCAGATAATCTCCCATCTCTTTTGCTCTCTTTAAAATATTTATGTGACCAACATGCAGCAGGTCAAATGTTCCGTACGTGATTACTTTCTTCATACAATTCCCTCATTATGATTGTTATTTTAGTTGTTTTTATCGTTGTTTTGAATTCATTTTTCTCATACCATGATTCTTTTATGTTCTGCCCTTTTTCTAACACGTTTGTTCTAACACTTTTGTTCTTTATCTGGTTCGCTGCTGTGCTTGCTTCTGCTCTATTTTTTTCCCCCTAGCAGTACAATTAAGTCTGCAATCTGTGCTGATGCAGTACCCTTCTCCCAGTCATTGAATCTGTCCCCGAATGCCAAAAGCGCTGTTTTGTATTCTGAAAGATCATTTTCTTTCGTAAGCAGTGGAATCAGCTCCTCGGTCGTAGTAGCCACCGGTCCGGGGACGAAATTCAGATAGTCAAAATAAAATCCATGCAAGCGGCTGTATTGTTCCAGATCATAAGCGTAAAATACCATGGGACGTTTCAGTATACTGTAATCGAACATAGTCGATGAGTAATCGGTAATCATTAGGTCCGATACCAGATAAAGTTCCCTGATGTCTGTTTTGATCTCTCTTATAAATCCATTGAATTTTGAGAAATCAGGTTTTTCTTTTATATAGTAGTGATACTGTACAATTAGGACTGCTTCTTCCCGCAATGCCTCAAACAATGCATCAAAGGAAAGCTTAGGGCGAAAATAGTAATCACATTCTCCCTTTCCTTCGTAATCACGCCAGGTCGGTGCGTAGAGAAGTATCCGTTTATTTATCGGTAAATTATATTTTTTCTTTAGCTCTGCAATGGTGTTTCTATTATTTCCTTCGATAAGTATATCATTTCTTGGGTACCCTGTCTTTAGCATTTCGCCCTGAAATGCAAAACAGCGCCGGAATATGTCTGCCGAATCCTGATTTGGCGCTATCAGGTAATCCCAGCGTTTCGTATTCCGTATCAGTTCCTCTTTATAGGAAGCAAGAGCTTCTTCCCCTGACACTTCCTGTGTTGGGCTGCTTAAATTATCAAGATCCAGCCCAAGTTTTTTTAACGGCGTCCCATGCCAGGTCATAATGTATTTCGTTCGCTTGTTCTTTCTTACATAACTCATCTGCCTTGTATCCATGACCCATACAGCAGCCTGCCACATTTTCTGCAGGGCAGGAAGACTTTCCCTTCGCACCTTTGTGCAGCGTCCAGGGACCTCTGCTTCCTCGGGGCATAAAAAAATCCAGACAATCTCGTATTCCAGGTCTATCCTTCTGCGTAACAGTTCTTCATAGATCGCTCTTGGATTTCCTGAATAGTTTCTTCCAAGGTTACTTTCAAAGATCAAAAGTCTCTTTTTATGCCTGCAGAATTTTTGTATTATTAATCGGTAAATCATCTGTTTGATTTTCCATCTGCGCAGTAAATTCTTTATCTGTGTCACTGCCTTCTCCCCTCGTCCGACAACGTTCGATACCACACCATTATATAGTGGAAATGTGGCAGAATCAAGCCATACAAATGAAAATAACTTGAATATTCAAGTCGGTATGATATAATGATTTTAAACAACTACAGACAGTATTACGATACATTTATACTACAAGATACTGTGGTTTTCATTCGGCCAGGCAGAGATCCGATGGCGGCATGCCCCATCGAAAAAATCTTATCACTGCCTGCTTTGTAAATTAATTGCACGGAATTAATGATTGGGAGGATACTTTATGCAGCAATACACAGGAAGTCAGATCATTGTACTGGAGGGTCTGGAGGCTGTCCGGAAACGTCCCGGTATGTACATCGGCAGTACTGGTTCAAGGGGACTTCATCATTTGATCTGGGAGATTCTTGACAACGGTATCGATGAACATTTGGCAGGTTTCTGCGAACAAATCGATATCACACTTCAAAAGGATGGTGGCATCTCAATAACCGACCACGGACGAGGGGTTCCGGTCGACATCCATCCAACCAAAAAAATACCGACCGCACGTGTCGTTTACACTGTGCTTCATGCGGGCGGAAAATTCGGCAGTTCCGCTTATAAAGTATCCGGAGGTCTTCATGGCGTTGGCGCATCTGTAGTTAATGCTCTTTCTACAAAAATGATCGTGGAAATCAGACGAAACGGCTGTATTTACCGCGATGAATATAAAAATGGCGGACATCCGGCCATTGAGCTTGATAATGGGAATCTTCCTGTCGTTGGCAAATGCAATAAGTCCGATACCGGAACCAAAGTTATCTTTTACCCTGATTCCACTATCTTTGAAACGATTGAATTCAAACCGGATATTATCATGAAAAAGCTGAAAGAAGTTGCTTTTCTGAATCGAAATCTGGTCCTTACCTATACAGACGAAGTAAACGATATCAAAAAGACATACTGTGAAGAATTTGGTATCAAGAGCTTTGTCTCTTATCTGAACCGTGATGCAAAGGTTCTTCACCCAGAACCGGTATACCTGCAGGGGAAGAGCGGGGATATCGAAGTAGAAATCGCTTTTCAGTATACCGACGACTATACAGAGCAAATCAATCCCTATTGTAACCGTATTAATGTCGTAGATGGTGGAACCCTGGTCACTGGTTTTAAGACCGGTCTTACCAGAGTCATCAACCAGTACGCCAGAGAGCTCGGGGTCCTGAAGGGAAAGGACGAAAACTTTGACGGTAAGGATATACGGAACGGTCTTGTATCGATCCTTTCTATCAAGCATCCCGATCCACAGTTCGAAGGGCAGACCAAAACAAAACTTGGTAACACGGATGCAAAAGGTGCTGTGGAAGATGTATTTACCGCAGAAGCCACGCTATTCTTCGATAAGAACATTGAGGTGCTAAAAAGCATTCTTGATAACTCCATGAAATCCTATACCGCAAGAAAAGCCGGAGATAAAGCACGTACAGCAGTTTTAAAGCAGCTGAATGATGTTGATGTCAAATCAAAGCTTGCTTCCTGCTCTTCTAAAAAACCGTCTGAATGCGAAGTCTACATTGTCGAAGGTGATTCTGCCGGTGGTACGGTAAAAACAGCCAGAAACCGACAGACACAGGCAGTTCTCCCGTTGCGTGGCAAGATCATTAATGTGGAAAAGGCGACTCTTGAAAAAATTCTTGTGAATAATGAGATCAAATCCATGATTGCTTCCTTTGGCTGTGGAATTGGAGATGAATTTGATATTACAAAATTGAAATACGATAAGATCATTATCCTTACCGATGCCGACGTCGATGGTGCACACATCAGCACGCTTCTTCTGACTTTCTTTTACCGTTTTATGCCGGAGCTGATCAACGAGGGCAAGATCTATCGGGGCCTTCCGCCGCTTTACCGGGTAGAGTATGAAGTAACAGAAAAAGGCAAGAAAAAGAAAGTATCCCAGTATCTCTTTAATGATTTCGAACTTGATAAATTCAGAAAAGAAACGTCCCATAAGATTCTGAGCCTTCAGCGTTACAAAGGACTTGGAGAGATGGATGCCAACCAGCTTTGGGAAACCACCCTGAATCCCGAGACCAGAATTCTGGCACAGATCACCATTTCCGATACGGTTGAAGCAGATGAGGTTACTACTACCTTGATGAGCACAAACGTTCCGCCTCGAAGAGACTTTATTATGGAAGAGGCAAAATTCGCGAAAGTCAGCATATAAGGAGACTGTTATGAAAAAACAAGAAGACACTATTGTACAATTGGATTTTTCCGAAGAAATGAAAAATTCCTTCCGTGATTACGCTGTCAGCGTTATTATCGAGCGTGCGCTGCCGGATGTCAGGGATGGTTTAAAGCCTGTACAGCGTCGTATCCTTTATGCTATGAACGAATTAGGCCTTGACCCTAAAAAACCACATAGAAAAAGTGCTCGTATTGTAGGTGACACCATGGGTAAATACCACCCACACGGTGATTCTTCCATCTACGATGCTCTGGTCCATATGACCGAGGAATATTCTCTGTCCCTTCCGCTCGTGGACGGACATGGTAACTTTGGCTCCATTGATGGCGATTCCGCCGCTGCTATGCGATACACAGAAGCAAGACTTTCCGATGCTGCCATGACCATGCTTGAGAATCTGAGCAACGGTCTTGTTGATTTTATTCCAAACTTTGATGACAGCGAACAGGAACCAACCGTTCTTCCTGCCACGCTTCCAAATATCCTGATAAATGGAACAACCGGTATTGCTGTCGGTATGGCAACAAACATTCCGCCGCACAATCCCAGCGAAGTCATCGACGGCGTGATTGCTTATATCGACAAAAATAACATTTCCATCAAAGAACTGATGACGTACATCCCAGGTCCTGATTTCCCGACCGGTGGTATCATTATTAATAGCGAAGCACTCCCTGCCATCTACGAGACAGGGGAGGGACGAATTAAAATCCGTGCCAAAACTGAAATCGAAAATGGTGAATCCGGCAGAAAAAATATTGTCATCACCGAGATTCCTTATACCGTTGCCGGTAATAAAACAAGGCTTCTGGAAACGCTGGTCACCCTGATGAAGGATAAGGTATTTGATGAAATCTATGATGTACGGGATGAGTCTTCAAAGGAAGGCATCCGCATCGTGATAGAAGTAAAAAAAGACCGTGACATTGATAACCTCTTAAACGGGCTCTATCGTAAATCCCAGATGGAAGATACTTACGGTGTTAACCTCCTTGCTGTAAAGGAACAACAGCCAATTACTTTTAATCTGAAGAGTCTGATTTCTTCCTTTGTTGAATTCCAGGAAGAAATCTATACAAAAGAGTACAATTACCTGTATGATAAAGCAAAGAAAAGACAGGAAATCGTTGATGGTCTTCTTCGTGCGACCGATGTTATTGATCTTATTATAGAGATTCTGCGAGGAAGTGCCTCTGTAAAACAGGCAAAGGGCTGTCTGATTTTTGGTGACATCACCGGCATCAAATTCAAGTCCCAGGAATCCCGCATGCTTGCAACCGGACTTAATTTTTCAGAACGTCAGGCAGATGCAATTCTTGCCATGCCACTCAGCCGTCTGATTGGACTGGAGATTCTAAAACTTCAGGAAGAAGCTCAGGCACTGCTTGACCAGCTTGCCGAATACGAAAAAGTTCTGTCGAACAGCAAGGAACTTTTAAAAGTCATTAAAAAAAGACTGAAAGAGTACAAAGCTCTTTTTTCAGCCGCGCGAAGAACCCGTATTGCGTCGGTTGATGTGTCTGACTATGTGGAAGAATTCAAGCAGGAAGAAATCGTCGTACTGATCGATCGTTTCGGATACACGAAATGCATCGATGCTGCCGCCTTTTCACGTGTTGGGGAAGAAACCATAAAGGAATATACACATATTATTACTTTGATGAATACCGACCGATTGTGTGTCTTTACTACAGCCGGTAATCTCTTCCAGATCAAGGCCATGGCAATTCCAAGATGTAAGTTAAAAGAAAAGGGAACGTTGATCCATAATCTATGCAAAGTCGGTAAAGAAGATATCCTGCTTTATATGTCCTTTGAAGAATTATTCGAATCACAGTTGTTATTTACAACAAAATCAGGATTTATAAAGCTCGTATCAGGGTCAGAATTCGAAACAAACCGTACTATGATTGCATCGACAAAGCTTGAAACACATGACGAACTCGTTGGAATATCTGCGCTCTCCGCTCAGGACATCCTTCATGGAAATCAAAAAGTAATTCTTATGACAGACAAGGGTCTTTCTCTTGGTTTCCCTTTGGAGGAAGTTCCTGAAATGAAAAAAACAGGTCGCGGTGTAAAAGCCATTACCCTTGATAAAAAAGACTTCGTGGTTTACTCCGGTGTAGCAAATCCGCAACAGGAAACTTTCGAATACAAAGGAAAAGTATACTCATCAAAGAAAATCAGAAACAGAAAGCGTGCAGCGAAAGGACAGAATGCCAGTCTTTGATCTGTGCAAACATATGTAATGTGAAAGGAGGAAGCCTATGAATGAACAGCAAAAATTTGATGCCATGCTTGCAGCATTGCCAAAGGAACCGGTGCCAACGCTTTTGCTTCACAGCTGTTGTGCACCCTGCAGCAGTTATGTTATAGAATATCTTTCTGAATTTTTCTCCATAACTGTATTTTATTATAATCCAAATATATATCCTGAGACGGAATACAAGCTCAGAGTTGAAGAACAGACCAGGCTTCTTCAAGAACTGCCTGCAAAACATCCTGTCTCTTTCCTGGAAGGCGATTACCTGCCAAATGAATTCTTTGAACTGGTAAAAGGACACGAACAGGACCCGGAAGGCGGCGAACGCTGCGAAATGTGCTATCGGAGGCGCCTTACCGAAACAGCCTTCCTGGCAAAGGATAAGAATTTCGACTTTTTTACAACGACATTAAGCATCAGTCCTTTAAAAGATGCTGATGTTCTGAATAAGATAGGCAAAGAACTCGAAAATACCCTTGGAGTTAAATACCTGTCTGCGAATTTCAAGAAAAAGGACGGTTACAAGCGTTCCATTGAACTCTCAAAAGAATATGATCTGTATCGCCAGAATTACTGTGGATGTATTTTCTCAAAAAGAACTGATGCCGAGCAAAAAGACAAGAAAGTTTCGTTATGAATTTCTAACTTCCACAAAAATGCAGGATATTGCAATGTGACACAAAAAAAACGCACCTTTTTAGGTGCGTTTTCTGCGATTCACAGTTATATCAATTCTAATTTTTTAAGTACATTCTCGAATTTCTCCTGGTCAATCGGCTTCCCTGCATAAGCTACACAACCAAGTTCAAAGGCTTTTGTAACATTTCTGCCTTCATTCAAAGCAGTTGTCATAATAATCTTAGCACGCTTTTCCTCAGGAATATTCTTTTCCTTTTCAATATCGCGAATTGCTTTCAAGGCCTGATATCCATCAAGCGCAGGCATCATAATATCAAGGCAGACAAGATCGTAACCTTCTTCTGCTTCCAGTGCCATCAAAAATGCATCCACTGCTTCGAGGCCATCAACTGTTATGTCGCATTCACCATACTTGGATAAAAAGCGAAGCATAAACTTTCTGCTGGCAAAATCATCCTCCGCAATAAGTATTTTCATTGCACTCTCTCCTTTCTATATGAGCTATTTCATGATTTCACAACAAACCATACATTACAACCATACATTACATATACTATATACCTAAAACGCTGAATTGTCGAGTCCCATAAAAACTTCAACACGCGTGAAATCAACCAGTACAAGCTGATTATGATAGGGATAGTTTACTAGAGATACCGTGATTTGTCAATTTTATTTTTGCAAATGCCCCTTTCACCCTTATCCGTGTTGCAGCTTTGACGTTTTGTGAATTTCAATTTTAAAATTTCATTTTGTGATATCTGAATCTTAGATATAATTGTTATCTGTTAGATATTTTTTTACAAAAGTTACAAAAGTTTTCATCTCTTCGTCGGTTCCTATGGTCACTCTAAGATAATTATCAATCCTGGGTTTATTAAAGTAACGGACAAAGATATTCTCATTTTTAAGCGCTGCGAACAGATCTTTTGCCGGACATTTTTCATGAGTAATAAAAAGAAAATTGGTTTTGGAATCCGGAAAGGTAAAAGCAAGGCTTTTAAGTTCTTCCATGGTCTTGCTTCGTGTCTCCATAATTTTGTTGATATTCTCAGTAAAATATGCTCTGTCCTTCACCGCTTCTACTGCAAAGGTAAGTGCCGGAAGATTCATGGTGTAAGAGTTAAAAGAATACTTAATATCGTTCATGGCACGGATCAGCTCAGGATTTCCGATGGCATATCCTACCCTCATACCGGCCATTGATCTTGCTTTTGAAAAAGTCTGAACAATAAGAAGGTTATCATATTTATCAATCAGTGGAAGTGCGGTATTTCCTCCAAAATCTACATAAGCTTCGTCAATGATAACTACGGAATCCGGATTGTGTTTTATAATGTCCTCAATGTTCTCCAGGCTTTCATTCACAGAGGTCGGTGCATTCGGATTTGCCAGCAGTACTCCTCCATTTTCTATAAAATAATCTTCTTTTCTGATTCTGAAATTCTCATCCAGCGGAATCTGTCTGAATGGAACACGGAAGAGCTCCGCCCACACATCATAAAACGAATAGGTGATATCTGGGAACAGAATTGGTTTATCCGAATTAAACAATGCCATGTACGCTACAGCCAGAACATCATCGGATCCAACGCCAACAAAAATCTCTTCTTTTTTTCTTCCATAGAATTCGGCCAGTGCTTCAACAATTGGGAGTGATTCTGCATTCGGGTAAAGGCGTAGTTTATCCGGCGAAAACTCTTTGATTGCTTTTAGCACACCTGGTGCCGGTGGATAGGGATTCTCATTGGTGTTCAGTTTGATCATTCCGGCTTTATCCGGCTGTTCTCCCGGTGTATACGGTTCAATTTCTCGAAGATTTTTCTTCCATCCTTCCATTCTAGCTCCTGTTCCGCGCGAACTTGCGCATACATATTTTCCCCTTATATTAATACAGTTCTTTTCCGCATCGGTCACAGCGTTCGACACCTTCAAAGGTGATATTGCCGCAGGAAGGACATACAATTCTCTCCGGCAGTATCTCACGCTCCAGAATTTCATATTCCTGATTCGGATCTTCTGCTTCCGGTTCAGCTTCTCTCGCCCGTTCCGTAACCCCTCTGGCAGCCTCTTCTGCCGCCAGTCGTTTTCGAAGCCTCTCTTTTTCCCATTCAAGTTCTGTTATATCAATTCGCTTTTTGGGCAGAAGCTTCATGATCTGTTTGAAAAATCCCATATCTTCTCCGTTTCTGAACGATCCCCATATGCCTAAAATCTTGACAATTTCAACGCTTTTACAAGTTCCATAACCGGAAGCGGCACAAGTACAAGACCAAAAGCAATCAGGTACTGTCCCAGTGTCAGATGTGCCAGGCCAAAGACATTAGCTACCGGTGGTACAAAAACCACAAATACTGTTACTGCAAAAGAAGTAAGTGCTGCCAGGTTCATAAATTTATTGGAAAACACGCCAGCTTTGAATAATGATTTGTGCGTTCTCATATTTGATGCATGGACTACCTGTGACAAAGAAAGAACAATAAAAGCCATGGTTCTTCCTGCTGCAAGCTCGGTATCAGACGAACTGTAGGCACCTTTTCCAATAAAGAAAGCCAGCAGGGTAAGAGCTCCGAACATAACACCCATAAGCAATACCTGAAGTCCCATGCCATTCGCAAAGATTCCTTCGCTTGCTTTCTTTGGTTTACGGTCCATAACGTCATCTTCTGGTTTCTCCATACCAATTGCGATTGCCGGAAGACTGTCTGTGACCATATTGATCAATAAGAGCTGCATTGAAAGCAGCGGACTCTTTCTCCATAACAGCATGGCAAAGAATACAGTGAATACCTCACCGATGTTTGTACCAAGCAAAAAGAATACAGCCTTTTTAATATTGTCATATATACTTCTGCCTTCTTTTACGGCTTCGACAATGGTAGCAAAATTATCATCGGTCAATGTCATATCTGCTGCACCTTTTGCTACATCCGTTCCCGTAATCCCCATGGCACAGCCGATATCCGCTGCTTTAAGAGCTGGTGCGTCATTCACTCCGTCGCCTGTCATAGCGACGATCTCATCCTGTTTCTGCCATGCACGAACAATTCGTATTTTATTCTCGGGTGATACTCTTGCATAGACAGAGATATCACGTACCTGCTCATTCAGTGCTTCTTCACTTAATTCATCCAAATAAGCTCCGGTTACAGCTTTATCGCCATCTTTAAATATCCCAAGCTGTTTTGCTATAGCAGTAGCCGTTACAACGTGGTCACCGGTTATCATGATTGGTCGTATACCTGCTCTTTTGCACAAGGCAACTGCTTCTTTTGCTTCTTCTCTCGGAGGATCGATCATAGCGACAAGTCCAAGGAAATGAAGGTCATTTTCAATCTCCTCGCTGATACATTCAGCAGGTATTTCTTCTATATATTTATAAGCAACTGCTATGACACGAAGCGCCTCTTCGCTCATTGATTCCGTCACTGCTTTTGCATGCTCCATATCACCATAGTTACAGCGCGGCATCATCATGTCAAAGGCACCTTTTGTAATAACTACTTTTTTGTCATCCATCTGACACACAACACTCATCAGCTTACGATCAGAATCAAATGGCAATTCAGCTAACCGTGGAAATTTAGCTGCCAGTTCTTCCTTTGGCATTCCATTCTTCATTGCCGCCAGAACGATTGAAGTCTCCGTTGGATCTCCAATATGCTTTTCTGTCCCATTCTCGATTATTACGCTTCCATCACAGCAAAGAGCCGCATATTGCAGCAGATTTCTGACTTTGTCCGTATTCGAACTGCTGATGTCTTCTGTCAGATCCTCAGCACCAACATACGCTTTTATTAATGTCATTCTGTTCTGCGTCAGTGTACCTGTTTTATCAGAACATATAACGGATGCGCTTCCAAGGGTCTCGACCGCAGGAAGGTTCTTGATAATAGCGTTTTGCTTTACCATACGCTGCACGCCAAGAGACAGAACGATGGTCACGATGGCCGGAAGTCCTTCCGGTATAGCTGATACTGCAAGAGATACCGATATCATAAAGATCGACAAGATCTCCATTCCATTCAGCAATCCGATTACAAAGATAACAGCACATATGGCAAGCGCCAGAAATCCCAGATATCTGCCAAGCTGGGCGAGCTTTTTCTGCAATGGTGTAGACTGCCCACCGGCACCTTCCAAAAGATCTGCAATTCTTCCCATCTCTGTTGACATACCGGTTCCTGTAACAACCGCTTTGCATCTGCCATACGTTATGCTGGTCCCGGAATAGATCATATTGCTGCGGTCCCCAATTGGAGCATCTGCTGCTACAATTACTCTCGCATCTTTTTCCGAAGCGACCGATTCACCCGTCAGTGCCGATTCTTCTGCCTTTAGACTTGCACTTTCAATGAGTCTTGCATCTGCCGGAACAAAGTCTCCTGCTTCAAGCATTACAATATCACCCGGCACCACTTGCGCCGCATCTATCACCAGTTCTGCACCGTTACGTATTACGCGTGCCTGCGGTGCTGATAATCTCTTTAACGCTTCCAGCGCTTTCTCAGCCTTACTTTCCTGCACCACGCCAAGCACTGCATTCAAAACAACGATCAGAATGATCAGCATTGGTTCAAAGAATTCACTGCTTTCTTCTCCATTTAAGGCAACAAGAAAGGAAATACCTGCCGCTATCATCAGAATTACGATCATGGCATCCTTGAATTGATCTGCAAACCGGGTAAGCAGGCTTTTCTTTTTGGGCTCTCTCAGTTGATTGAGTCCGTACGCCGACTGTCTCTCCCGAATTTCTTCTTGATTTAATCCAACTTCTTTTTGAACCTTCAGCTCCTGCATGACCAGTTCAATTTCTTTACTGTGCATTAATAAGATCCTCCGTTCTTTAAAAAAGACTTTTATTGTATCAAAAAATACAACAAAAGTCTTGCTCTTTTCGGAATGAACCAGATTGGACAGAATACTGTCAATCCAATCGTGCTGGTGGTATCATTCACAGCGGCTTCGCTGTCAGCTACTCCCTTTTATATAGTGAAGAGTATAGCAGAAAACAAAGAATTGTCAAGATGAACCATTATATCTTAAAGAAGGAAATCATCTTATCCAGCTTACTGATACTTTCTGTGTTTTTCTTATCCTGGTCTACAATATCACTTGTCCTGTTTACAATTACTGTTACTTTATTTGCTATTTCAACCGTACCTTTTGCTCCTTCTTCCGATGCAATTGTAATATGCTCGATCACACCCTGTATCTGTACGATCAGCGAATACAGTACTTCTGATACGTTCTTCATATCAACAACGACTTCCTTTACCATATCGGCATCATCATTATACTGGTTACCGGTTTGCAATAGCATATCATAATCCTTTAATACCTGATTATCCATGAAATCAAGCAGCTTCTTCGCATTTATAACAACACTTTCCACTGCGTCTGCTACGTTTGCCGTAATTTCATCGATTCGGGATACCGCTTCTTTGGAATTCTCTGCAAGAGTCCTGATTTCTTCTGCAACGACTGAAAATCCGCGTCCTGCTTCCCCAGCTCTTGCTGCCTCAATGGCGGCATTCAATGCCAGGAGGTTTGTTTTGCTCGTTATATCCAGTATGGTTTTTGATAAAATTCTTATTTCTTCAATTGCATCTGTTTTCTTTATTGACTCAACAAGCATTTCATTGGTGTTTCGGTATACCTCATTCGCCTTTTGCTGTGATTCCTGGGTCTTCCCTTTCAATTCTACGGCACGATCCCTGATTTCATAAGCCAGCTTTTCACCATTTTCTGCTTTATCTTTCATTCTGGTAACTTCTTCTTTAAGATTATTCGTCGCAGAACTCATCTCAAGGGTCGAAGCAGATGTTTCTTCCATTCCAGCAGACAATTCTTCTGTTGTTGCAGATATTTCTTCCAGACTGGCATGAACCAGCATTACATTCGAAGTAGAAGCCGTGACAGCCTGATTGATGCTGTTACTTTCCATCCGGATTCCTTGCATGATACCCGCTATCTCTGTCTGCATTTTTGCAAACGAATTGATAATCTGACCAACTTCATCCTTTCGCTCTGTATGTTTTTCATGAAATACCTGAGCGAATTCTCCATTTTCCATCAGCTCCATCTTTTCTCTCACAAGATAAATAGCTCTTGCTATGGCAAGACCGAGCAGGTAAGCCGCAACAAGTCCACCGAACAGCAGAATCACAGAATAGATATTGACTGTTAGCATAGCATCCCTTATGATGGCGCTTATTGTATCCGTATATACTCCTACGAACCACATGCCTATTATATCACCGGAAGCGTTATAGATCGGCTCATAATAAGTCTGCGCATTTACACCGACAACAACAGCTGCTCCTTTGAAAATACCACCACGGTTCAGTACCTGTTGAATCACGGCATCGGATGCCTGTGTATTGATAAGTCGGTTTCCATTTGCATCGGAAACATTGGTGGCAATTCTTGTGTCTCCGGCAAATATTGTAACCAGAATTCCGGTCTCGCCAGCTATCATGTCGACAAGGTCAAAATTTCCATTTATAAGGGTATCCCCTTTGTACATCTGACCATCTACAACATTCCAGTCTCCGGGATATGTTGCATCGATAAGCTTCATTCCCATGGATGCGTAATTTTCGAGTTCAATTTCATTTTCTCTTTCTGCCATATTTGTCAATTCTTTGCTAAATAGAAAACTGCTTACTAAAATCATAACTACAAGTACCGATGCAACAACAATAATAATCTTCCATTTGATTTTCATTTATCATGACCTCCATGCTTTTTCTATATATCCCTATTTATTACCATCCCCGCAATTGTATTGCACTGCCATATTATCTACTTTTTTACTATCTTATTATAACTCTTTCTATTACAATAAACAACAAAAAGGGACATAGTAAAATTATGCCCCCCTTTACTTAAAATCAGTCTTTCTCTTTCTTGTAATCCCAGCGATTCCCCATCGAACAAAAATGTCATTGACTGCAGATTATAAGAAAACTCTTAAAATCAAATTTACAGCTTGTACTTTGATCAAATTGTAAATTTAGATATCAGTTGCTGCAAATCCTGTGATATCAAGGCAAGTCCTTCCGCTGAATGAGCAATCTCTCCAATGGATGCACTCTGCACCTGCATTGATGCGGATGCTTCTTCCGTAGCGGCTGCATTTTCTTCCGATATTGCAGATAAGCTTTCTGTCAGGTCGATAATTTCCTTTTTATTCTGATTCATCATAGCGGAAGATTCATTTAATTCTTTGATTATTTTCATAGAATGATCAATAGATTTTGCAATCTCCCTGAATTTCTCTTCTGTGTCTTTTACACTTTCCGACTGGCTCTCTACGATTTCTCGAACATTACTCATTGTATTTACTGCACTGAGTGATTTCCCTTTCAATTCATTGATAACGGCTTTGATCTCACTCGTGAAGAGATTGGACTGTTCAGCCAGTTTTCTGATCTCATCTGCTACAACGGCAAATCCTCGTCCGGCATCACCGGCTCTTGCTGCTTCAATTGCTGCATTCAATGCCAAAAGATTCGTCTGATCCGCAATATTTTGAATCATGGAACTTGCCTGCTCGATCTTTTCTGCACTTTCATTATTGCTCACAATCGCTTCGTATACATCATTGGTAGATTCACGACTGGACTTTGTCTTCCCCACCAATGCGTCAATGATATGAAGTCCATCTTCCTTCTCTCTGTCTATAGCCTTAATGGAGTTATTCAATTCTCCGATAAAGGCAGCGTCTTTTTCAAGAAGTCTGCCAAGGTTATCTATGTTCCGTGCGGTAACTTCCGTATCTTTTGCCTGTTCTCCTGCTCCTTGCGCAATGTCTTCGATGGCTTTGCTTACTTCAGATGCAGAAGCAGCGCTCTGCTCAGCTGTTGCGGTCAACTCTTCAGAAGAAGCAGCGACCTGCTGTGCACTATCCTGTGTCTTAATAATGAAATCCCTGACATTGTCCTGCATCATCGTCATTGATCGGATCATGGTTCCGATCTCGTCCTGCCTGTTATTGAATTTTCTTGCAGCAGATGACTCATCCATGGAGAAATCAAGTTCTGCCTGACGTTTGATATCATTTGTAACTGCTATAATAGGTCTTGCTATCGAACTGCTGACAAAGAAAGTAACGGCAGCACCAAGTATAATAGCTCCTATAATAATGAAAATCAGGATGTTCTTGATAAAATTAACATTCTTCAGTATTTCTGCCTGAGTGATACCTACGACAACAGACCAGGTAGAATTATGAATTGGTGCATACCCAACCATACGCATAGTGCCCTGGAACAAATACTGACCCGTTCCCATATCTCCTACTATTACATGATCCTGCATTAATTTTGCCAAATCACCATAATCTGGATTATCCTGTGCGGCATCGATGAGGTTGTATAGACTTGTGACAAGGGTTTCGTCCGGGTGTGCCATCAACGTACCTTCTGCATTCACGATGTATGCATAACCAGTATCTCCATAATCAAACTGGGTAATGAACTGGCTCAAAAATCCAGCACTCTGTTTTCCATATATAACACCAACCAGCTCGCCTTTATAATACAAGGGTGCAGCACAGATGATAATTGCCTCTCCGGTCACAGAACTGACAATAACATCCGATACATTCGCTGTTCCTTCCAGTGCTTTTTTAAAATATTCTCTTTTACTTACATCTACATCTGCTGTTCCTGTAGCATCTAGTGAAGTACCAATTCCATCCAGTCCGACTATAGCATATCCGATAAATCCTGTTCTCTTTGTCTCTTCTGATAGAAGTTCCATCTTTGTATCAACAGAGATGTCTGGATTTCCATAAACATCATTTTGGGCCAGTGCTTCGATATACATGGAATACTTGCCAATAATTTCTTCGTAATACTTTGCTTCTTCCTGTGCCAACATAGTCAGATTTTCATTTGCGTCTGCAATCAGCTGCTTTGAGACAATCGAAACATTGATGATTCCCATTAGACCGGCAACGACCAGGATTACCGATGTAAAGATAAGAATCAACCTGAGTTTTATTGATTTCATAGCGTTCACCTCACTTAATTTTACTTATGTTTACATATTGTTTATGTTGTATTCATTATATCATTATATTAAATGTTTTTCCAGTATATTTTTTTGTTTCTGTAAAATAAATTACTTTTTTTATTTTTCGTGATGTCTTATGTCTCGTTTTGTGAGTTTACGCTTGTTTATGCCTAAATTAATTTACTGCTTTATGTTTTTTTAATCATATAAAAGTATTTAAGCTTTTTTACATTAATACACAACCCGTTTTACGAACGAAGAACGAAAAACCTTAAGTAAAAATAGAAAAAAGGCAGATCAGACTTTTTTTATGCTGACCTTGCCTTTTAGTATCTCTTTTTATGATTCCTTCACAATGTTTGTATTATTGTTTTTCTTTACTCACATCCCATAGCCAAACATGAAAGGAGGATCCTTGTCCTATTTCACTCTCTACTTCAACAAAACCATTTTCAATATCAATAATCTTTCTGACCAACGCAAGTCCAAGACCATTTCCTCCTGTGTTTCTTGATCTATCTCCCTGATAGAACTTATCGAAGATGTGATTTTGTGTTTCTTTTGACATGCCTGACCCATTATCTGAAACAGTAATGCAGAACATATCGTCCTTCCTTTTCAAACTAATTTGTATATCGCCTGCTGTTCCGGTGAATTTCACGGCATTTCCAAGTAAATTCATCCATACCTGCATCATAAGTTCCTTATTGCCAAAGTAATCAAGTTTGGGCAGATCAATATCAAGACTAATTTCCTTACGGGTCCATTCAGGCTCCAGTAACAGCAAAGCCTGCCTTATCTGCTCATCCAAACGGTATATTCTCCTATTGGTCCCAGTTCCCTGATTTTCCAGACGCGAAAGCATAAGGACATTGCCGGTAAGTGTTGCAAGCTGTCTGACACTGTCGATAATCAGCCTCGTGTATTCTTCATGCTCCTCCTGTGTTATATCCGGTGTCTGAAGCAGCGTCGCATATCCTTCAATAGTCGCAATCGGTGTTTTGAATTCATGGGATACGCTGACAACAAAATCGTCTCGAAGCGTCTC
Source organism: Clostridia bacterium (assembly GCA_003249225.1). GTDB lineage: Bacteria > Bacillota > Clostridia > Lachnospirales > Lachnospiraceae > SZUA-448. The sequence continues at coordinate 51,837 of QKJQ01000022.1, forward strand.
AATGCTTCCCAGTTCCTCTACCATGGAGTTGAAGATTTTGTAAATTTCTCTTACCTCATCAACTTTTTGTTCTTCAGACAAACGAATCGTAAAATTTCCTTTAGCTACTTCTTTTGAAGCATTCCCCATCTCACTGATTGGGTCAAGTATTTTCCTGCCGACAAAAAAGGATATAGTAGATCCCGCCGCTGCGCTGATTATAATCAAAAGTAACAACGGCGCTAAGGGTCCCAGTTTCACATTGCTGAAAGATCCGGACATATACAGGCGATACGTCATAAAAGAGGCAAGTATTATCGTTGTTACAATGACTGCAAAAATCAGGATGGAAAAGCGAAGCCAAAGTCTGTGTATATTCTTGTGTTTCACTTCCTTCATTCCGCTTTCACCACCTTGTATCCCAGTCCTCGAACTGTAATAATATGAAGATCATCGCATTCTTTTAACCGTTCCCGCAATCTATTAATATGAACATCGACGGTTCGTTCATCTGTCTCCGATTCCATGCCCCAGATTTCGTCCATTAACTGCTGTCTTGTGAATATTTTGTTTGGGTAAGATACCAGCTTATAAAGCAACTGAAACTCTTTTTGCGGTAAAAGAACCTCTTCTTTGTTGACTGTAATTGTCAAAGCGTCATAGTCCAGCACCGATGATCTGCACATGATCTTTTTATCACTGAAAATCTTGGCCCGCCGCAGAAGCGCCCCGACTCGCAGTATCATTTCATTTACATCAATCGGTTTGACCATATAATCATCGATTCCTGCTTTAAACCCCGTCTGTTTGTCTTCGTATTGTTCTTTTGCTGTAATCATCAGAATCGGTGTATTCACACCGGCATCGCGCAGAACACGAGTCAGCTCATAACCATCCATCTTTGGCATCATTATATCGGATAGGATCAGGTCTATAAATTCTTTATCAAGTACTTTCAGGGCTTCCTCACCATTTTCTGCCACTATGGCGTTATATCCATTTCTCTTTAGCACTGTACAATATAATTTTGCCAGTTTTTCATCATCTTCAACCACTAATATCTGAAACATCTGTATTCCGCCTTTCCTGTACCGGCATATCCTAACTATGCTGTTCCTTAGGATACCATTTATTCTTCATCTTATTATATAGAAGCATCGCAACTTGTTTACAATGCCATTCGACAACAAAAACTTCTCTGTTTAGTACATGTTTTTATTATTTTTATTGTATATATGTTTAACACTTTCTATCATTATACCATATCGGAACAAAGATGAAGCAAAACTACTTTACAACGATGCTATTATACCGCAGTATTATAAACAGAATATGAATCGTTTCTTCCTATAATACTGCTGCCGGAATAATAAACGATCATTATAGGAAATATTTCCTATAAAATGTGAAGATAGTTCATGCTTTCTGCATCCCAAAATTTTTATTGGTAATTAATATTGAATTAACATGTGGATGTTATACTTTGCAAAATGAAGAATTCATTCAATATAGTCAGAGTTGTTCCATAAGGTAAGACATAATAATTTGCAATAAGATTAAAAAGGAGAGTATCATGTTAAAATTAACAAATATCGTAAAGGAATATGCTTCCGGTGACAGTTTAGTAACCGCACTCAAGGGAATCGATATTGAATTTCGGGATAATGAATTCGTATCCATTCTTGGCCCATCCGGTTGTGGAAAAACTACAATGCTGAATATCATCGGTGGACTTGACCGCTATACGGATGGTGATCTGATGATCAACAACCGTTCTACAAAAGAATACACGGATTCCGATTGGGATTCTTATCGAAATCATTCCATCGGATTTGTATTTCAAAATTATAATCTGATCCAGCATCAAACCGTTCTGTCCAATGTCGAACTGGCACTCACATTGTCCGGCGTATCAAAAGCGGAACGCCGTCAACGTGCCGTTGATGTATTGACGAAGGTTGGGCTTCAGGATCAGATTCATAAAAAGCCGAACCAGATGTCAGGCGGTCAGATGCAGCGTGTTGCAATCGCCAGAGCATTGATCAATAACCCAGATATCCTTCTTGCCGATGAACCGACCGGTGCTCTTGATTCAGTAACCAGTCTTCAGATCATGGGACTTCTGCAGGAAATCGCAAAAGACCGGCTTATCATTATGGTAACCCATAATCCTGAACTGGCTGAGCATTATTCAACCCGTATTGTACGTCTTCTTGACGGTAAAGTTGTTGATGACTCCAACCCATACCATACGGAGGTTACGACTGCAAAATCAATCGATAAACATCAAAAAAAGGCAGCACGAAAAGCAAAAAAAGCAGAAAAGCCCCAAAAAACTTCAATGTCATTATTTACAGCACTCTCTTTAAGTCTGAACAATCTTATGACTAAGAAAGCAAGAACATTTCTGACTGCTTTTGCCGGAAGTATCGGTATCATTGGTATTGCTCTGATCCTTTCTCTGCAAAATGGTGTGGATGCTTATATATCAAGTGTGGAAGAAGACACCTTATCTTCCTACCCTATTCAGATTGAAGAACAATCTGTTGATCTCACCAGCATGATGTCTACTATGATGGAATCACAAAGCAGCGAAATCACCCATTTGCTTGATAAAGTATATTCCAGCAATATAATGATGAACATGCTGGACAGTATGACATCAGAGATGCAGAGCAATGATCTGACTACTTTTAAGAACTTCCTTGACAGCGAAGCTTCTACTATTGATGAGTATTCAACTGCCATACAGTATGGTTATGATCTGGATCTGCAGGTCTATAAATCAGATTCATCCAATGATGTAGTTCAAGTTAATCCAAGTGACCTTGTGGACACCATAACAACTGGCATGAACAGCGGTATGATGACTTCCGGTTTTGATGTCTGGAGAGAATTGATCAACAACCAGTCAACACTAGATTCTTCTTATGATGTAGTCGCCGGAAGATGGCCTGCTTCTTATGACGAGATTGTCCTTATTGTCGATGAGAACAATGAAATCAGTGATATGGCACTGTACTCTCTTGGTCTGAAGGATTCTTCCGAAATTACTGATGTCATGACAAAACTTGCCATGGGCGAAACCGTATCCATTGATTCTGCGGATACCACCAGTTTCACTTATGATGAAATTCTTGGTCTGACTTTTAAACTGGTCATCAATTCTGATTATTATGAAAAAACAGAAAGTGGATGGAAAGACAAACGTGATGACCTGATCGCAATGAAAACCTTGCTTGAAAATGCCGAAACCTTAAAAGTCGTTGGCATTATGAAACCATCTGCGGATTCACTCTCAAGTTCAGAAACCGGATCCATCGGCTATACCAGCGCGCTAACAACTTATGTCATTGATAAAATCAATCAGAGTGATATTGTAGCATCTCAGCTGGCTTCCCCCGATACCGATGTATTCACCGGACTGCCTTTTGACTCCGCTGACGAAAGCGCATCTGCCACAACCGAGCCAGGAACCTTTGATACTTCGAATTTAAGTGATGAAGAAAAAGCATATATTGCTTCTTTATCACAGGAAGAACTTGCAGCACTGATGGAGAGTTATGCTCAGTCACAGCCTACCAGTTCCGAATCTACCTACGAAGACAATCTTGCAACGCTTGGCTACAATGATCTTGATTCACCAAGCTCTATCAATATTTATCCTATAGATTTCGCTGCCAAAGAAACCATAACCGATCTGATTCAGACCTATAACAACGATCAGATTTCATCCGGAAATGAAGCTGGTACCATCAGCTACACAGATCTGGTAGGTCTCTTGATGTCTTCTGTAACTACAATAATCAATGCCATCAGTTATATCTTGATAGCATTTGTTGCAATCTCCCTTGTTGTATCTTCCATAATGATCGGAATTATCACCTACATCTCTGTTCTGGAACGTACAAAAGAAATCGGTATACTTCGAAGCATCGGTGCTTCCAAAAAGGATATATCCAGTGTATTTAATGCCGAGACGTTAATCGTTGGATTGGTAGCCGGTGTCATTGGTATTGGACTCACGCTCCTTTTATCCATTCCAATCAACCTTATTATCAAAGCACTGACTGATATCAGCGGATTGTCTGCACTTCCTGTTGTTGGCGCCTTCGTATTGATACTTCTCAGTACGGTACTGACACTCATTGCCGGTGTTATTCCATCCAGAATCGCAGCAAAGAAGGATCCGGTTGAAGCCTTGAGGTCAGAGTAAAAAAGCACACTTGAGGTATTGTGCAGAGATATACGCAGCCTGTGATTATTTTCCACCAGGGACACGCTTTCGCTTTTAGGCTCGCTCGCAACGGCGCGTAAACGTACAGGAGACGATACATAGAACAGGTATCCTCTCCTGCGCGTTAAACGCCGGCGGCGCCCTGAAGTCCCTTTATGGAACAATAATCACAGGCTGCTTACTTTTTCACAATAATGAAGTGCCACGGCGGAAAAGCATATTATACTCCTTGCTGTTCCAGCTTTGGTGATGTACTGAGGCAACTCATTGAATACAACAATAATCATAGCTGCTTACTTTTTCACAATAATGAAGTGCCACGGCGGAAAAGCATACTATAATCCTTGCTGTTCCAGCTTTGGTGATGTACTGAGGCAACTCATTGAATACAACAATAATCACAGCTGCTTACTTTTTACACAATAATGAAGTGCCACGGCGGAAAAGCATGAATAAAATAAAAAGGCAGTTCCATCAACCATGACTTTGGGCGTTACTACCCGAAACCACGTACCGATGACACTGCTTTTTTTATTAATTGATTTTTATATCTGCTATCACTCCATCTTCAGGCTGATATCATAGTTACATGCCAGATCAACCAGCATTGTTACGATTCGCTCCATTGACTGGATGGAAATGTATTCATACTTTCCGTGGAAGTTCGCTCCGCCTGTGCAAAGATTCGGACTGGGAAGTCCCATGTAGGATAATCTTGCTCCGTCCGTGCCGCCTCGTATCGGAATAATCTTTGGAACAATGTCATTACGCTCCATTGCTGCTTTTGCATTAGCGATAAGATGTGGGTGCGGTGCTACTTTTTCAGCCATATTGTAATAACTGTCGGTGATCTCTGCCTGACAGGTGCCATGTCCATACTTTTCATTTAGAAAAGCAACGGCAGTTTCGACAAAGGCTTTCTTTGCTTCCAGCTTTTTCAGATCATGATCCCGTATTATATAATGAAGAACTGCCTGTTCCACGCCGCCTTCCATTCTGCACAGATGGTAAAATCCTTCGTATTTTTCAGTATATGCCGGATCCTCTGCTACCGGCAGCAATCCCTGGAATTCCATACCGATCAGCAAAGCATTTTTCATCTTATTTTTTGCTGTTCCCGGATGAACACTAACTCCATTGATGATCAGTTTTGCTGAAGCAGCATTGAAGTTCTCATATTCAATCTCTCCAAGTTCTCCACCATCAACAGTATAGGCAAATTCAGCGCCAAACCCTTCCACGTCAAAGAAATCAACACCCCTTCCAACCTCTTCATCCGGTGTAAATCCAATATGAATATCCCCATGTTTTAACTCTGGATGTGATAGCAGATACTCAGCCATTGACATGATCTCTGCCACACCAGCCTTGTCATCTGCTCCAAGGAGCGTCAGACCGTCTGTCACGATCAGATCATTACCGATATATTGCATAAGTTCCGGAAATTCTCTAGGTGTTAAGGAAATTCTGTATTTTTTATTTAATACAATGTCTGTACCATCGTAGTTTTGAACGATTCTAGGATTTACACCTTCCCCGGTTACAGCGCTCGATGTGTCCATGTGTGCAATAAAACCTAGGGCAGGAACTGCCTTTTCTGTATTGCCGGGTATTGTTCCATAGACATAACAATGTTCGCCAGAGCGTACATTGCTGATACCAATCTCTTTCATCTCATCCATCAGAATATTCGCCAGATTCCATTGCGAAGCCGTGCTGGGCACTTCCTGCTTTTCTTCCGCCGATTCTGTATTAACTTTAACATATTGAAGAAATCTCTCCGCAACTGTTCTCATATCCACCTCTTTCTTGTGCAAGCTTTCTGCACATAATAAAAATTTGCCTTCTAATTTTTACTGGCTGAAATGCTCTTTTTCAGCTTACCCTCTTTCCTGTGCATGGTTTCTGCACATAATAAAAATTTGCCTTCTAATTTTTACTGGCTGAAATGCTCTTTTTCAGCTTACCCTCTTTCTTGCGCATGGTTTCTGCACATAATAAAAATTTGCCTTCTAATTTTTACTGGCTGAAATGCTCTTTTTCAGCTTACCCTCTTTCTATGCATGATTTTTGCACATAATAAAAATTTTCCTTCTAATTTTTTTATTTTCTGTCTGCTATCATTATATCAAACATGTCTCATACTGTCAGTCCGTTTTTCTGAATTGGTTAAATTTTGTGAACAAAATCATAAAATCTTCAATTTATCTTGACAAAGCTTTTTTAGCATGATATAGTTTTGCCATACTAAAATCACTGGAATCATTTTTCCTAGTTTTTTTCATTGGAGTGTAACTATCATGATGAACTTGTTTTCAAACGCAATCGTCATTAGCATTATTATTAGCATTATTAGCATTTACCTACTAGTCGTGGTAAATCAGATAATGCCATTTGGTGTGCGCATAAAAACAGGTAAACATAGATGATACTCATACATGGCGAGTACGAAAGCCATAGAATAGCATGAAGTAATCAGACCCTGTTGTGTGTAAACACCACAGGGTTAATTTTTTGCAATCTGCTTTCACACTTCAACTTTAAAGCACACTACTAAGGTAAAGCAAAAAAAAGACTAAAAATCATTCCATATGTAAAAAGAAAGGAGTATACTATGAATGGAGCTGAAATAATCGTTAATACACTGATCGAACAGGGTGTTGATTGCGTCTTTGGATATCCCGGAGGATATGTTATAAAGATTTATGACGAACTTTACAAGGCTTCTCCAAAGATCAAGCATTATTTATCCTGTCATGAACAGGGCGCCACTCATGCTGCAGACGGATATGCCAGAGCTACAGGCAAAACCGGTGTTGTTATTGCAACTTCCGGACCGGGTGCTACCAATCTTGTTACAGGAATCGCAACAGCGTATCTTGATTCCACACCACTTGTGGCAATTACAGGAAATGTTGCTATCCCTCAGATTGGACGAGATAGTTTTCAGGAGGTTGATATCTTCGGCGTCACAATGCCAATAACGAAGCATAACTTCCTCGTCAAAGATATCTCTAAACTGGCTGATACTCTGCGAACTGCTTTCCAGATCGCAAATGAGGGAAGACCAGGTCCTGTCCTGATCGATATTCCAAAAGACATTCAGACAATGGAATATGATTTTGAAGAAAAAGCAAAATACACAACAGACCGAAACACAGAAGTATCGGATACTGCAATTGCAAATGCAGCAGAAATCATTAAACATGCCAAAAAACCTTTCCTTTATATCGGAGGTGGCGTCGTTGCTTCGGATGCAGGAAAAGAGATCATGGAGTTTGCAGAAATGATCGATGCACCGATTGGTTCGACAATGATGGGCTTAACATCTGTACCAAACACACTTCCGCATTTTCTTGGTATGACCGGTATGCATGGAAGATTTGCAGCAACTAAAATGATGTATGCTGCCGATGTGATCGTTGCCATTGGTGTTCGTTTTTCGGATCGCGCCACCGGCAACATTGAAGCTTATACACGCGGCAGGAAAATCATACACATCGATATCGATCCGGCGGAAGTCGGAAAGAACATTCAGGCTTATGCTTCTTTGATCGGTGATGTAAAGAGCGTCATGAAAAAGCTGATTGCTGTAACAGCAAAACAGTCTCGCCCTGAATGGGTAAAAGAAGTTGCTGATATCAAAGCATCAAAACACAACAATATCAAAATGTCAGACGCACGTCTGAATCCTCAATATATAATTGAAGAAGTTAACCGTCAGGTAGCCGATGATACATTGATCGTAACCGATGTTGGTCAGCACCAGATGTGGGCTTCTCAGTATTATAATTTCTCAAAACCACGTACATTCCTAACCTCCGGCGGTCTTGGAACCATGGGCTTTGGTATGGGTGCTTCCATCGGTGGCTGCATCGGTGCAGACAGACGGCGCACTGTATTATTTACCGGAGACGGCAGCTTTCATATGAACTTTAACGAAATGGCAACGGCTGTATCCAATGAACTTCCGATTATCGTTGTCGTGTTCAATAACAATGTACTTGGTATGGTACGCCAGTGGCAGACCTTATTCTATGAAAAAAGATATTCCAATACAACACTCAATCGAAAAACCAACTTTGTAGATCTCGCAAAAGCATTAGGAGCCGAAGGATTCCGTGCAAACAGCTGCGAAGAATTTAAAGAAGTATTTGAAAAAGCTCTCGCTCTTTCAACTCCTGTTATCATTGATGCAGCTATCTACAATGACGAAACTGTACTTCCGATGATTGCACCTGGCGGTACTGTAGAAGACATCATCATCAGAGGGGAGGACTAATCATGAATCAGGATACCTTTGTAATATCTGCCATCGTTAGTAACGAAGCAGGAACTCTGACCAGAGTTTCCGGACTTTTTTCAAGACGCGGATTCAACATCAGCAGCCTCTCCGTCGGAGAGACAGAAGATCCACATATATCAAGGATCACACTCACCTCCTCCGGCGATGCCAATATGAGAGAACAGATCATAAAACAGTTAAATAAACTGCATGATGTTAAAGTAGTAGAACTTATGGACACCTCAAAAACCGTTTTGCGTGAGCTTCTCCTGGTAAAAGTACAGGCAGATGCAAAAAGACGCAGCGAGATATACGAAGCTGCTTCTGTATTCCGCGCAAAGGTAGTCGATCTTTCTCCGTCCTCACTCACCATTGAGATTACCGGAGAATCATCAAAATTAGATGCTTTTATTGAATATATACACCCATTCGGAATCACAGAGCTGAGCCGTACAGGTTTAACAGCAATGGGCCGCGGAGATTATATATTAAAAAATCAAACTATTTAGGAGGAAATGAAAAATGGCAACAATGTACTATGAAGCAGATTGTGACTTTAACGTATTGAAAGGAAAGACTGTAGCGGTTATCGGATACGGAAGTCAGGGACATGCACATGCACTTAACTTAAAGGAAAGCGGAGCAAATGTTGTTGTTGGTCTTTATGAAGGTTCCAAATCAGCCATTGCTGCTCAGGAAGCAGGCTTGACTGTAATGCTTACTGCAGATGCTGTAAAAGCTGCTGATGTTGTAATGATCCTGGTAAATGATGAAAAACAGCCTGACCTTTATGCAAAAGATATCGCACCAAACCTAAGTGCAGGTATGACACTTGCTTTTGCTCATGGTTTCAACATTCATTACGGACAGATCGTTCCTCCGGCAAATGTTGACGTAATTATGATCGCTCCAAAGGGACCTGGACATACCGTTAGAAGCCAGTATCAGGAAGACAAAGGTGTTCCATGTCTGATTGCTGTTGCACAGGACGCTTCCGGCAAAGCAAAAGATACAGCACTTGCTTATGCAGCAGGCATTGGCGGCGCTCGCGGCGGTATCTTAGAGACAACCTTCCGTGAAGAAACCGAAACAGACCTTTTCGGTGAACAGGCCGTTCTTTGCGGTGGTGTGTCCGCATTAATGAAAGCTGGCTTTGATACCCTTGTAGAAGCTGGATACCAGCCAGAAAATGCATACTTTGAGTGTGTACATGAAATGAAACTGATCGTTGACCTTATCTTCAAAGGCGGACTTTCCTATATGCGCTACTCCATCAGCGATACTGCAGAATATGGTGACTATGTAACAGGCAGCCGTATTATTACAGAAGAAACGAAGAAAGAAATGAAAAAAGTTCTTTCCGAGATTCAGGATGGAACCTTTGCAAGAAACTGGATCCTTGAAAACAAAGCAAATCGTCCTTTCTTCAATGCGAAAAAACGTATCGAAGCAGGAAGCCTTGTAGAAAAGACCGGCGCTGATCTTCGTGCAAAAATGAGCTGGCAGAAAAAATAATCCGGATTCAAACATATTGAAGGAGGGTTTCAAAGTGAATTCTGATAAAATTAAAAAGGGAGTGGAGCATGCACCGCATCGCTCTCTCCTGAAAGCCTGTGGTCTGACAGACAGTCAGATTAAAAAACCACTTATCGGTATCGTCAATTCCTTTACCGAAGTTGTTCCGGGACATACACATCTTCCTCAGATTTCCCGTGCCGCGAAAGACGGCGTACTTGCAGCCGGCGGAACTCCCTTAGAGTTCAACACAATCGCCGTATGCGATGGTATTGCCATGGGACACGACGGAATGCATTACTCTTTATGCACACGCGAACTGATCGCTGACAGCATTGAATGTATGGTAAAAGCACATTGCTTTGATGGCCTTGTATTCATTCCGAACTGCGATAAGATCGTTCCCGGAATGTTGTTAGCCGCTGTACGTCTTAACCTTCCATCCGTCTTTGTTTCCGGTGGTGCTATGCTTTCCCTTACCAATGCTGTTGGAACTCCAATGGATCTGAATACGGTATTTGAAGCCATCGGTTCTGTAAAGAACGGTACCATGACCGAGGAAGAATTAAGTGAAATCGAATGTGATGCCTGCCCAAGCTGTGGTTCCTGTTCCGGTATGTTTACCGCCAACTCCATGAACTGTATCTGTGAAGCATTAGGTATTGCACTTCCCGGCAATGGAACCATTCCAGCCGTTTATTCTGACCGAATTCGCCTTGCCAAGACCGCCGGTGAAAAAGTCATGGAGATGTATGAAAAGAACATCTGTGCAAGAGACATTATCACAGCAAAATCCATTGAAAATGCATTTTCTATGGAGATGGCACTTGGATGTTCCACCAATACAGTGCTTCACCTTGCAGCTGTAATGCATGAAGCCGGTGTTAAATTTGATCTTCACACCGTAAATAAGATCTGCAAACGTGTTCCAAACCTTTGTAAACTTGCTCCGGCAGGTCAGTATCATATTCAGGATCTTCACCAGGCCGGTGGAATTCAGGCGGTTATGGCAGAATTAACAAAGAAGAATCTGATTGATACCTCACTCCCTACCGTCAATGGATGCACGGTTGGTGAAAACCTGAAAAAAGCAGCCGTTACAAATTATAATGTTATCCACCCGATCGATCGTCCTTACTCTGAAACAGGCGGTGTAGCTGTACTCTTCGGTAATATCGCAGAAAGCGGAGCCGTTGTCAAAAAAAGTGCTGTAGCAGATTCCATGCGAAAATTCACCGGAACCGCTAAGGTATTTGACAGCGAAGAGGAATCCGTAGCTGCCATATATGCAGGTAAGATACAAAAAGGAAATGTTGTTGTTATCCGCTACGAAGGACCATCCGGCGGACCTGGCATGAGAGAAATGCTCTCCCCTACTTCTGCTTTAATGGGCATGGGACTTGATACCGGTGTTGCACTGATTACGGACGGAAGATTTTCCGGCGCAACCAGGGGTGCTGCGATCGGACATGTTTCACCGGAAGCTGCACGCGGCGGATTGATTGCTTACATTAAAGACGGTGACCAGATTTCTATAGACATTCACAAACGAACCATTCAACTAGACGTATCGGATGAAGAGATTGCAAAGCGTAAAAAGACCATGAAATTGAAAGCTCCGAAAAAATTGACAGGTTACCTGAAACGCTATGCTAAAATGGTTTCTTCTGCAGATCAGGGTGCCGTTTTCGATTTTGATTAATCCTGAACTACGTACATTCATCTTTCGTTCCACAAAATAAAAGTTAAGCTATTCCAAACACACGCTGTTAATGCAGAAACCTGCCCTTTGCAGTGACTGCAGACAGCGTGGTGTATATGGGTTACCCAAAAATACTGGTTTTACCAAAAATGCAGGCCCAAACTTGATATTATGTTCAAACTTGATATTATGTTCAAACTTGATATTATGCGCAGAGTTCACGCGCAGAAATGTGAGAATATGTCGAAGTATTCACTTCGACAGGCAAGTTTGTTCCTCACGGCCTCCGCTCGTTCAAACTTGATATTATGCGCAGAGTTCACGCGCAGAAATGGAGAAAGCATGAGATTAGAAATATTTGATAGTACACTACGTGATGGTGCCCAGAGTGAAGGAATTTCATTTTCTGTCCAGGATAAGCTGACGATCGTTAAAGCACTTGACGATTTTGGCGTTGCCTATATTGAAGCAGGTAATCCGGGTTCAAACCCAAAAGATATCGAATTCTTCGAAAAGGTATCCGAGATAAATCTTAAAAATGCAAAACTCTGTGCCTTCGGTAGTACAAGACGCAAGTCCCTTTCTGCGAAGGATGATGAGAATGTAATCTCACTGCTAAAGGCAAAAACAGATACCGTTGCAATTTTCGGAAAATCATGGGATCTGCACGTTGAAAAGATTCTAAACGCCACACTGGATGAAAATCTTGAATTAGTATATGATACCATCGCATTTTTTAAAGAGAACAAAAAAGAAGTTGTTTTTGACGCCGAGCATTTCTTTGACGGCTACAAGGCAAATGCAGTGTATGCCATGAAGGTCCTAGACGCTGCAGCCAAAGCCGGAGCTGATGTTCTATGTCTTTGTGATACCAATGGAGGAGCAATCCCGATGGAAGTTTATGAAATCACAAAACAGGTCGTAGAACGTTTCCCGAAGCTTCGTGTTGGTATTCACTGTCATAACGATATCGGTTGTGCTGTTGCCTCTTCCATGTTAGCGGTTGATGCCGGAGCCTGCCATGTACAGGGAACCTTCCTCGGGATTGGAGAACGAATCGGCAATGCGGACCTTAGCGTCCTGATTCCGAACTTTCAGCTAAAGAAAAATATGCCATGTATCTCAGGCAACATAGCCGATCTGACAGAAACAGCGATACTTTTGTCTGAGACTTCCAACATCGCTCTGCCAACGAATAAACCTTACACCGGTGCAAGTGCTTTTGCACACAAAGGTGGTATGCATATTGATGGTGTAACAAAAATCACATCCTCATTTGAACATATCAATCCGGAACTGGTAGGAAATAAGCGGAGATTCCTGATGAGTGAAGTAGCCGGAAGATCCATGATTCTGGCTAAGCTGGCAACAATTGCACCTGAGCTTAAAAAAGACTCCCCTGAGACGGCAGAAATCGTAAAACGTCTGAAGGAACTGGAACACGAAGGCTATCAGTTCGAGTCAGCAGATGCTAGCTTTGAGTTAATGGTACTCGATGTCCTGGGTGAATTCAAACCACATTTTGCTCTTAGTATGTACAAGACGAACGGAGAATATCCTTCCGCCGATGGTGAAAATACAGCTTCTGCACTTATTAAAATCAAAGTCGACGGCAAAGACGAAGTAACTGCCTCCGTCGGAAACGGACCGGTTCACGCACTTGACCTGGCACTTCGAAAAGCACTTTGTGTATTCTACCCGGAACTTGAAAAGGTGAGACTGACCGATTATAAGGTTCGTGTTCTTACCTCCGAACATACCACCGATTCAACCGTACGTGTTCTGATTGAAAGTACAGATGGTGAACACACATGGACAACGGTTGGCGTATCCACCGATATTATTGCCGCAAGCTGGGAAGCGCTTGTGGATTCACTGGAATATATTTTATACAAAGAAAGCAAGTACATTAATAAGAAAGAATAAGAATAGCAACAACAGAATTCCTACTGCAGCAGCAAAATCAGCATTTTAGTTACAAAATTAGTATTGCAACGAAAGGCTGCATATAGCAGCAACCGTATTCGTATTGCAGCAACAGGGAAAGCATTTTATATTACTTTACTCTGCTATATAAATGACATTCTGTCGTAAAAACCAAAAAGAAACAAAAAGAAGCTCCTACAAAAATAATCTTCAAGAAAGCGGGGAATAATCCATGGGAATGACAATGACACAAAAAATACTTGCCGCCCACTGTGGCAAAGACACACTGACGGCTGGTGATATGATCATGGCTAACGTTGATCTGGTTCTCGGAAATGACGTTACCACTCCTGTTGCAATCAATGAATTTAACAAATCCGGTTGTGACTGTGTATTCCACAAAGACAAAATTGCAATGGTACTTGACCACTTTACACCGAACAAAGATATCAAATCAGCAGAACACTCCAAACAGGTTCGTGAATTTGCTGCCGAAAAGGAAATCACAAATTTCTTCGACGTAGGGGAAATGGGTGTTGAGCATGCACTGCTTCCGGAAAAAGGTCTTGTCGTCTGCGGCGACCTGGTCATTGGTGCTGACAGCCACACCTGTACCTACGGAGCACTTGGCGCATTTTCCACCGGCGTTGGTTCTACCGATATGGCCGCTGGTATGGCAACCGGAAAAGTATGGCTCAAAGTTCCGTCAGCCATCAAATTCAACCTGACCGGGTCACTTCGTAAAAATGTATCCGGAAAAGATGTTATCCTTACCATCATCGGACAGATCGGTGTTGATGGTGCGCTGTATCGTTCCATGGAATTTACCGGTGACGGTGTTGCAAATCTTACCATTGATGATCGTCTTTGTATCTGTAACATGGCGATTGAAGCCGGTGCAAAGAATGGTATCTTCCCTGTTGATGATGTAACACTTGATTATGTAAAAGAACACAGCACAAAAACACCAGTTGTTTACGCTGCCGATGCTGATGCTGAATATGATCAGGTCATCGAAATCGATCTTGCGAAGATCGAACCAGTCGTTGCTTTCCCTCACCTTCCTGAAAACGTTAAGACATTCAGCGAGATCGGTGATATCAAGATCGATCAGGTCGTGATCGGTTCCTGTACGAACGGAAGACTTTCCGACTTCGTAGCGGCTGCCAAGATCATGGAAGGCAAAAAAATAGCAAAAGGCATTCGTGTCATGATCATCCCTGCGACACAGAAAATCTATATGGATTGTCTTAAACTCGGACTTATTGAACAATTTATCGAAGCAGGCTGTGCTGTATCCACACCAACCTGCGGACCATGCCTTGGTGGTCATATGGGTATCCTGGCAAAAGGTGAGCGCTGCGTAGCTACCACGAACCGTAACTTTGTAGGCCGAATGGGTGATCCAAAGAGTGAAGTATACCTTGCAAGCCCTGAAACAGCTGCTGCTTGTGCACTTACTGGTAAGATCACATCACCAGATACCATCTAATTGAAAGGAGAATCCCTATGAGCATCACAGGAACTGTTATAAAATATCAGGATAATGTCGATACCGACGTCATCATTCCGGCAAGATACCTGAACACTGCTGATCCAAAAGAACTGGCAAAGCATTGTATGGAAGATCTTGATAAGGATTTCGTTACAAAAGTAAAAGCAGGCGACATCATGGTTGCCGGCAATAACTTTGGATGCGGCTCATCCAGAGAACATGCACCGATTGCGATCAAAGAATCAGGAATTGCCTGTATCATCGCAAAAAGCTTTGCCCGTATCTTCTACCGCAACGCAATCAACATCGGACTTCCGATCATTGAAGTTGATACCGATATCGCAGACGGTGACGAAATCGAAGTAGATTTCGCAGCCGGAACCATTGTGAACAAAACACAGAATAAATCCTACGAATTCAAACCATTCCCACCATTTTTACAGAATATCATTTCTGCCGGCGGGTTACTGAATTCCTTAAAAGAGGAAGGAGCTACCAATGCATAAGACCATCGCTTTAATTAAAGGTGACGGAATCGGTCCTGAAATCGTGGATTCCGCGGTTGAAGTCCTTCACGTCATCGAAAAAAAATACGGCCATTCTTTTGAATTTGTTGAAGTTGCTGCCGGTGGTAATGCGATCGACCTTACCGGCGAACCGCTTCCACAGGAATCAATGGATGCCTGCTTACAAAGCGACAGTGTTCTTCTTGGTGCCGTTGGCGGTCCTAAGTGGGATACGCTGCCTGGACATCTTCGTCCGGAACGTGCTTTACTTGGCATAAGAAAAGGCATGGGACTTTATGCGAACTTACGTCCGGTAAAACTGTTTCCAGCGTTAAAAGGTGCTTCACCACTTCGTGCCGACCTGATCGACAAAGGGTTTGATATCCTGATCGTTCGTGAATTAACCGGTGGTATCTATTTTGGCGAAAGAGGCAGAGCTCAGGGACCTGACGGCGAAGAAGCCTTCGATACTGAAAAATACAGCGTAAAAGAAATCCGCCGTATTGGAAAGATAGCCTTTGATACCGCAATGCTTCGTAGCAAGAAAGTATGCAGCGTTGATAAGGCAAATGTCCTTGAAAGCTCCAGACTCTGGCGTGAAGTTATGCATGAGCTTGCAAAAGAATACCCTGATGTTGAATATAAGGATGTTCTTGTTGACAATGCCGCTATGCAGCTGATCTCCAATCCTTCTCAATTCGATGTAATCGTAACCAGCAATATGTTCGGTGACATTTTATCCGATGAAGCTTCTCAGTTAACGGGATCCATCGGCATGCTGGCTTCCGCTTCTCTTGGAGAAGGAACCCGAGGTATGTATGAACCAATCCACGGCTCTGCACCGGATATTGCCGGTACCAATGCCGCAAATCCAATCGCAACCATCCTCTCTGTAGCTATGATGCTACGACTATCCTTTGGTATGGAAAAAGAAGCAGACTGCATCGAAGCAGCTGTTGATAAAGTCCTACAGAACGGTACTCGTACAAGAGATATTGCAAAAGGATCTGATTCTTTTGTTAGCTGCACAGAGATGACAGAAAGCATTGTAGCAGAAATGTAACCTTCATCCCTGTAAACAAATTGAAAAAGTGCAGGCGCTGTTATTTCATGGCTCGAAACGTGACCTATGATTGATATAAGGAGGAATATTAACGCATCTAACGGACGAAACATTCCTCCTGCGTCACCGCACATTCAAACTTTGTATGCGCAAACTATGCGCAGGAATAGGGGTAAACTATGAAAAATGTAAGTAAATATACAAAAAACTTTTTTATGCCACCGGTCAAAACTTATAAGTGGGCATCCAAGGATTCTGTTGATAAAGCACCGATCTGGTGCAGTGTGGATCTTCGTGACGGCAACCAGTCCCTGATCATCCCCATGAGTCTGGATGAAAAATTAGAGTTCTTTCAGTATCTTGTTAATGTCGGATTCAAAGAAATCGAAATAGGATTCCCGGCTGCCTCTGATACCGAGTACGCCTTTTGCCGTACTCTGATCGAAAAAAATCTGATACCGGAAGATGTGACCATTCAGGTACTGACACAGTCCCGCGAACACATTATACAAAAGACCTTTGAAGCATTAAAGGGTGCGCATAGTGCAATTGTCCATTTATACAATTCAACTTCAGTTGCACAGCGTGAACAGGTATTCCGCAAGAGCAAGGAAGAGATCGTTGATATCGCAGTCAGCGGTGCAAAACTTTTACTTGAATACCGCGAAAAGACGCCTGGTAATTTCCATTTCGAATATTCACCGGAAAGCTTTACCGGAACTGAGATGGAATATGCACTTGAGATTTGCAATGCTGTTATCGATGTGTGGCAGCCGACCAAAGAGGATAAAACGATCATCAACCTTCCGGCAACGGTTCAGGTCTCCATGCCGCATGTGTATGCCAGCCAGGTGGAATACATGAGTGATAACTTACATCTTCGTGAAAATGTTATTGTATCTCTTCATCCTCATAACGACCGCGGCTGTGCCATTGCGGACTGTGAAATGGGTCTGCTGGCCGGTGCCGACAGAATTGAAGGAACCTTGTTTGGCAATGGGGAACGAACCGGTAATGCCGATATCGTTACAATTGCCATGAATATGTATTCACAAGGCGTAGATCCAAAGCTGAACTTTGAAAACCTTCCTGAAATCGTAGAGGAATATGAAAAAGTTACCCGCATGCATGTTTACGAGCGTTCTCCTTACAGTGGTGAACTGGTCTTTGCCGCATTCAGCGGTTCTCACCAGGATGCCATTGCAAAGGGTATGAAATTCAGAGAAGAAAGTGCTTCTCCTTACTGGACCGTTCCTTATCTTCCAATCGATCCGAAAGATGTCGGAAGAGAATACGATGCCGACGTGATCCGTATCAACAGTCAGTCCGGCAAGGGTGGAATTGGTTACATCCTTGAACAAAAGTATGGCTATGTTCTTCCGCCAAAGATGCGCGAAACCTTTGGTTATATTGTAAAAGGTGTATCGGATCGTGAACACAAAGAACTCTCCCAAAAAGAAATTCATGATATCTTTACTGAGAATTTCGTTAATATTTCCACTCCGATTGCATTACTTTCTGCACATTATATGCAGAAAGAAAAAGGAATTATTGGTGCAACCATTGAAATTATGAATGGAAGTGTTAAAATAACAGAGACGGGAGAAGGTAACGGACGTCTGAATGCTGTAACAAATGCACTAGTAAAAGCTCTTGGCATTCCTTGTTCCCTTATTACTTACTCTGAACACGCTCTTCAGACAGGATCGGAATCTCAGGCAGCTGCCTATGTCGGCATCTCTGGTTCTGACAAGACAGTATTCTGGGGCTGTGGTATTAACGATGACATTATAACGGCATCTGTTCATGCATTATTCAGTGCGGTAAATCATATGTTACATAATGCATAAGCTGACTTTATAATATTACCCGTCTTATCAAAATAAACCGCGCAGGGATTCCCTGCGCGGTTAAAAAAAGGATGGAAACTATTATGGCATTGCGATTAATTTCAGATTCAGCGACAGATTTACCAAGAGACTATAGAGAGAAACACGATCTGCATATAATTCCTACCCCTGTTGTTATTGAAGGAACGGACTATTTTGACGGTCAGACGATACTTCCCGAAGATTTTTATGACATTCTTCGTTCTGGAAGTGATGTAAAAACATACCACATTAATCAATATATGTTCCGTCAGCATTTTGAACCCTATGCAAAAAACAACGATACTCTAATTTATTTCTGCTTTTCTACCGGCATCGCCGGAACCTTTAATGCAGCAAATCTTGCAAAAGAAGAGCTACTCGAGGACTATCCTTCCTTTGACCTTACCATAATTGATTCAAAATGCGCTTCGATTGGTTTCGGCCTTGCCGTCGCTTACCTTGTTCAATACTATGAGGCTGGTGCTTCCAAAGAACAGATCATCGAAGCTGCACGGTTCTACTTTGATCATATGGAACATGTCTTTACTGTAGAAACCTTAGAATATCTCTTTAAAGGCGGCCGTTTAAGCAAAACTGCTGCTCTTGCCGGCACCATTCTTGATATAAAACCAATCATTGAAGTGACCGATGATGGCTGTCTGACTGCCTTTGAAAAGGTAAGGGGACGTCACAAATCCTTAAAACGTGTCGTTGAACTGACAGGGGAGCGCGGTTTCGATTTATCAAATCAAACCATTGGCATTGTTCACGGGGACTGTCAGGATACGATGCTGAACGTGAAGCAAATGTTGCAGGATGCCTATGGCTGTACCAGTTTTCTTGAAAATTATGTTGGCTGTGCAATCGGTGCCCATACCGGCCCCGGTATCATAGGAATTACTTTCCTGAGTGAAAAAGACCCCTATCAGGAACCATTGAAAATTCTATGACGCAGATAAGCATAAGCACCTTATCAAATTGTGCTTATACCAATAACACAAGTACATGGTTATAAGAAACGTAAAAAGATATTTACTTAGTAAATATAAGTCATAGCAACAGCAAAGGAGCAGATTTCTCTGCTCCTTTTGTTTATGAATTCTGTGCAATTAGTTTGTGCTTTCCACCGCTTCGCAGTTCAATGATTGGCGCGCCTTTATGCTCAATATAATCACCGGTTATAGTTACACGGCCTATTGTCTCATCTTTTGGAATCTCAAACATGATATCGATCATAAAATCTTCAATGATCGCACGAAGTGCACGTGCTCCTGTTTTTTTCTCTATTGCTTTTTCAGCGATGACTTCAAGTGCCCGGTCTTCAAACAACAAATCTACCTCATCCATGGCAAGCAACTTTTTATACTGTTTCAGAATAGCATTCTTTGGCTCTTTTAGTATTTTGATGTACATCTCTTTTGTCAGTTCCTGCAAGGTATAAACAACCGGCAGACGTCCAAGAAATTCAGGAATCATGCCATATTCACGCAAGTCTTCAACCGTTACTTTCTGCAGAAGATTCGGATCATTATCATACTTGTCCCGAAGATCAGCATCAAATCCGATGGAGGATTTCTGATTCAGCCTGGTCTTAATAATAGTATCAAGATCCGGAAATGCGCCGCCGCAAATAAATAATATATTTGTTGTGTTTATGGTCGTCATTGGTACCATGGCATTCTTACTGCTGGCTCCGACCGGCACTTCCACTTCACTGCCCTCTAAAAGTTTCAGAAGCCCCTGCTGTACCGATTCTCCACTAACATCACGACTGTTCGTATTTCTCTTTTTCGCTATTTTATCGATTTCATCAATGAACACGATCCCACGTTCTGCACGTTCCACATCATTGTCCGCTGCTGCCAGAAGTTTTGATAATACACTTTCCACATCATCTCCGATATACCCTGCTTCTGTCAATGATGTTGCATCTGTGATTGCCAGGGGAACATTAAGAATCTTGGCAAGTACACGAACCAGATATGTCTTTCCGCTTCCGGTCGGTCCGATCATCAGCATATTTGATTTTTCTATCTCAACTTCTTCATCTTTTTCCTTGGTAACTCTTTTGTAATGATTGTAAACTGCGACAGACATTACTTTTTTTGCCTGTTCCTGCCCTATCACAAATTCGTCAAGACTGGCTTTTATTACGTGTGGCGGAGGAAGTCTGTCTATCTTTAAAACATCCTCTGACTGTTCTTTTTTGTCTTCTTGCGGCTGTTTCTTTTTTACTTTCTGTCTCTCCGGAATATCCTGCTGGTTTACCATGTTTAGAAACGAAGGATTCATATTCATCATATCAAAGTATGGATTACCACTCTTGTTGATGGTATCAAATGTTTTCTGCATACAATCGTTGCAGATACAAATATTATTCGGTATATGAATCAGCTTACCGGCCTTGCTTTCCGGGCGTCTGCACATATAACAGATTTCTTCAAAAGTCGTGTCGTTGTTCTTGTTATTGTTATTTCCATTGTTATTGTTGTTATTATTGTTATTGTTATTGTTTTGATCCTCGCTCATGTAATCGCCTTTCCCTTTGCCTGCGCTCTGCCTGAACGATAAGATTATCAAGATTATTCAGTCAGTACATACTTTTCAGTGCAGCAAACGTAACTCTATCTTATCCCATGTGTCGGTTCTTCACAAGCCTTTTTTCATGCAATACCTGAAAATCCATCTTATTTCCATAATTCAGTATCAGCGCCAAAGCTCTTTTCACCCAATATTATAACTTAAAATATCCTCCGCCGATAAATTCGCGCAAGATTGAATTCTGTGGTACCGATTCACTGCTGACACCCAGTATGTAATCAAGAAACTTCAGCAGCCTTTTTGCTTCGCTGTATTCCGGAACATCAGGATCTATACCAAACAAAAGTGGTTCTGCATATTGTTTCAGAATTGGCAGTTCATAAATCATGGCAGAGTTGAACATGCAGTCTGCTTCTTCCTGAAAAGGAAAGATATTCTCTTCCTCTCCTTTTCGAACGGATGGCCACATAGCAATTGTTTCTCGGGCTCCTGTCCCTCTGGTTCTTGCATCCCGTACAATTCGACGAATCAGTCTTCCATCTGTTGTCGATATCCGATTATGTTCATCAATGCTAAGCTGTGTCAACGCGCTGATATAGATCTTGAACTTGCTTTCCTTTGGCAGCGTGTGCGATAATTTATCATTTAACCCGTGGATCCCTTCGATAATCAGGATATCATCCGGTCCAAGTGTTTTAACATTCCCTTTGTATTCCCGTTTACCAAGCTTAAAATTGTACGATGGTAGTTCAACGTTTTTCCCTTCCAGCAGATCGTTCATATCTTTATTAAACTGTTCAACATCAATTGCTTCCAGCGTCTCATAATTGTATTCCCCATCCGGATGTTTTGGGGTGAATTCCCTGTTCACAAAGTAATCATCGATTCCGATGGCATGAGGCTTATACCCAAGAATTCTCAGCTGTATGGATAAACGTCTTGCGAAGGTTGTCTTTCCTGATGAGGATGGCCCCGCAATCATAATAAACTTGCGATTTCCGGTAGCATGGATCTGATCCGCTATAGCACCGATCTTCTTTTCAAGCAATGCCTCCTGTATCATGATTATATCGTTGATCTCACCTTTTGTTATCTGTTCGTTCAGTGCGCCTACCGTATCAATTCCCATGGTCTTGCCCCACTGGTTCGATTCCTGAAGTGTAGCGAACAACTGAACTCTTGGCACAAATTTTTTAAGCTGGTCAGGTTCTGATTTTTCCGGGAGCAGCAGAATAAATCCGTTCTCATATAGGAACAGATCGAACTCTTTCAGCATACCGGCGCTTGGCGGCATATAACCGTAAAAATAATCCTGATAGCCGTCAAAGGTATAGATATTTGTTTTCGAAACTCTTCGGAAGCGGAATAGTTTCTCCTTGTCGAACATTTCATATTCATGGAACAACTGTGCGGCTTCTGTTGTTCCTATCGTTGACTTGAAAAAAGGAATATCCTCTTTAATCAAGCGTTTCATTTCGTTTTTTACTTTATCAAGAGTCAAAGCAAGATCATCTTTTGTATCAGCGATAAATTCACAGAACAGCCCTGATCCGATCGAATGTTCCACTCGAATCTGCCACCGGTATTTCTGGTCAATTACAAGATCAAACGCACGCAGCATAAGAAGAATCATACCTCTGGTGTACGTCTTATGTCCATCGTTATCCTGCAGGGTAACAAATTCGAGAACGCAGTCTTCCTGCACCGTTTTGAATAATTCACGCAGTTTCCCATTTGCACGGACAAGGATGATCTCATACGGATAATCCTTCTGGTACTTCATTTTTATCTCTTCAAAACTGGTTCCCTTTTCATAAATCTCACATACACCATGAATCGTTACACGCACTAAATCCATTCTTATGTTCCCTCCTTTTTGCTGTAAGCAGGTCAGAGCTTCTTTTAGCTCCGTCATCTCTGTTAAAAATGCCGGAAGGCGCTCTTTTGTGTTCTTGGTTTTGTTCCTTTCAAGACAATATTTTATCTGGGTATATTTTTTTATTTCTTTATTCAGGTATTCCACAAGAACCGGATGAACATGATCCAGTAATTCCTTTCCATACCTGTATTCATATTCGTGCGGATATTCCTCCGGCAATACACCACTTTGGTTGACTGCATGCAGGACCGTATAATATTTACCATCTTCCAGACACATATCTTCTTCTATGATCTGGTAACCGATCTTATGCAGGTAATGCCGTACACTGCTTATTTCTGACTGCGGCTGCAGAATAATATCCTTTGCTTTTTCTACACATTCCGATCCCTCTGTCAGAATCTGAATCATCAGATTCCCACCCATTCCTGCGATAACAATACAATCTGCTTCTCCCGGAATAAGATGTTCTAAACCATTGGATAACCTTGTTGTAATCTGATCCGTATAACCGTATTGCTCAATGTTATCTGCTGCCCGTTGAAGCGGCCCCCTGTTAACATCCATTGCGATGGCTTTTTTTACAGTTCCTCTTTGTATCATGCTGATTGATATATAGGCATGATCACATCCGACATCTGCCAGTGTTTCTGTCTTAGGCACCTGGTCCACCACCATAGTCAGCCGTTTCGATAATACCATTTCTATTGAATCTCCTTCTATTTCATCTGAATTTATTCCAAAAAATCACGAAGTTTTCGGCTTCTGCTCGGATGCCGAAGCTTTCGAAGGGCCTTCGCTTCGATCTGTCTAATACGTTCTCTTGTAACGTCAAATTCTTTTCCAACTTCTTCAAGCGTTCTGGCTCTTCCGTCTCCGAGTCCAAATCTCAGGTAAAGCACCTTTCTTTCCCTGTCAGTCAATGTATCAAGAACTTCCAGGAGCTGTTCCTTTAATAGAGTAAATGCCGCTGCATCAGCCGGTACCGGAACATTATCATCCTGAATAAAATCACCGAGGTGACTGTCTTCTTCCTCGCCGATTGGTGTCTCCAGCGAAACCGGTTCCTGTGAGATCTTTTGTATCTCACGAACCCTGTCCACGGGAAGACGCATCTCTTCTGCGATTTCTTCCGGAAATGGTTCCCGGCCTAGTTCCTGAAGCATCTGCCGCTGTACACGAATCAGCTTATTGATTGTTTCTACCATATGAACCGGAATTCGAATGGTTCGCGCCTGATCGGCGATTGCTCTGGTAATTGCCTGGCGGATCCACCAGGTCGCATAGGTACTGAATTTATATCCTTTTCGGTAGTCGAACTTTTCAACTGCTTTGATAAGTCCAAGATTTCCTTCCTGAATCAGGTCAAGGAACTGCATTCCTCGGCCAACATAACGCTTTGCAATACTAACGACCAGTCGGAGATTAGCTTCGGAAAGACGCTTTCTTGCCTCGATGTCACCAACTTCCATTCGCTGCGCCAGTTCGATTTCTTCGTCGGCACTCAAAAGCGGCACTTTACCGATTTCTTTTAAGTACATTCTTACAGGGTCTTCAATGCTGATGCCTTCCGGAACAGACAGATCGATTTTTGACAGATCCTCATCTTCTGAATCATCAATGTCAATCTCTTCATCGTCGATTTCCTCAAGATCGGGGATTCGCAGGACATCAATGTTATTGGCCTCTAAAACCTCAAACACCGCATCCATCTGATCGGTACTCATTTCGATATCCAGAAAAAAATCATTGATTTCCTGATATTCCAGAACGTTTTTCCTTTTTTTGGCATACGCCAGCAGTTCTTTTAATCTTTCATGAAACTTTTGTGATCCTTCTTCCATACAATACCCCTCTCTTTCAGTAATCTGTCTTTCACATCCAGTTGCCTGTCATCCAGCCATTCTTGATTCCTTTCTTCGGGCTCGCTGTGTCAGAATATTTATCCTAACGTTACATTGAGCTTTTGTAAGTCTTTGATCTGCTGGATAATTCGCTGATATTCTGTTACATTATTCTCCTCAATTGCTTTTCTGCCGGCACATTCCAGACTGTTCCTTCGAATCCGCAATACCGTATCCGAAAATGCCTTGTTCTTTTCTGCTTCCGATAGCTCCTCTCTGACAGATGCTGAGAATATTTCAGCAACTTTTGCCTGTTCCTCTGCGCTTTCAAATCTGCTGATAATTCTGGCCGGCGTTATCATTTTCTCGTTTTCATACTGCTCAAAAACCATAATTGCTACACTTTTATATGGTTCTTCTGTAAAATCTCCGGCCGAAATCACATTCTTGATTTTGTCATAGGTTTTTGTCTCTTCTGCCATCCAGGTCAGCAGCATCTTCTGCGACTGATAAATTCCCTCTTCCGGTTTACCTTTTTTGCGTCCGGTCTCTTTCTCCCGCTCTTTTGTTTCCTGAGCAATCTGCTGACTAAGTTTTCTGGAACCGATCGAATTCACCAGATGTCTTAAGTTTTCATATCCCATATGGTATATCCGGTCGACTGCTTCCATATAATTGTTTCGTTCTATTTCCTCAGGGAATCCTGCAAGCTTGCCTGCTATTTCATTATAAAATTTTGTTTTTTGTTCCGGATCCTGCAGATCATACTGTTGTTCCAGAACATTGATCTCAAAGAAAAAGCTGCTGGAAGCCTGATCGATCCGTTTCTGATATTCTTCCGCTCCAAGAGCCTTTATGAATTCATCCGGATCCTTATATGGTTTCATATTTATGACTTTGACACTGATGCCGGATTCCTTCAGAATCGGTATTGCGCGCAGGGCGGCTTTTGTTCCGGCTTCATCACTGTCATAAGTCAGCAGGACTTCCTTCACATAACGCGACATCAGGTTCGCATGCAGCCCGGTAAATGCTGTGCCAAGTGAAGCTACCGCATTCGTAAAGCCTGCCTGATGAAGTGCAATGACATCCATATACCCTTCACATAAAAGAAAATAAGACTTTCGGCTCGTTCTTGCAAAATTAAGCCCATACAGATTGCGGCTTTTGTCAAATAACTTTGTCTCGGGTGAATTCAGGTATTTTGGCATTCCATCCCCCATGACACGTCCCCCGAATGCAATAACCTTGCTATTAATGTCCATAATAGGGAACATGACGCGGTTCCAGAATTTATCCGATCCGCCTTTTTGTTCATCTATGTTCACCAGTCCGGTAAGCTTTAGAAAGTCATCGCCATACCCTTCTTTTTTCAGGTACTTATAAAGACCACCGCCAAATTTATCCGAATAACCAAGGCCAAAATGCTGGATGGTCTCGTCTGTCAATTCGCGGTTCTTCAGATATTCCATAGCTCCTGTGCCCCGATCGGATCGTAACAAAACATAATAATATTTAGCAGCCAGTTTGTTCACTTCAAACAGTTTATTTCGAAGCTCATGCGTCTGCTTTGCTTCTTCGCTTTGTTCTTTCTGCGGCAATTCCACACCCGCACGCTCGGCAAGCACCCTCATCGCTTCCATGAACGTATAATTCTCATATTCCATAAGAAAGGTAAACACATTGCCGCCAACACCACAGCCAAAGCAATGATACATCTGTTTCCCCTGACTGACCGAAAATGAGGGTGTTTTTTCTCCATGAAACGGGCAAAGCCCCATGTGGTTCGCACCTTTCTTGGTCAGCTTTACGTAACTGCCAATGACATCTACGATATCATTTTTCGACCTTATCTCTTCCACTAATGAATCTTCGTAATACATAGGTCCCCCAATCAATATACATCCCATGCTACCGGTATCATGATTTCATGGAATCTGCCAACGGCATATCCATCTGTCATACCGGCAATATAATCACATATAACTCTGTCTGTTTCCTCACTGCCTGTCCGTATCATCTGAATATATTCCTCTGGCAGAAGTTCCAGATGATCTCTGTAATAAATGAAGAGCATGGAAAGCATTTCTTCCGCTTTCGACTCCTGCCCTTTTGCCACCGGGTTCGTGTACACACTTTCAAACATATAGGCACGCAGTCCCGTCATGGCTTCTCTGATATCCGGTGACATGATTATGTCGTTTCTGCCCTCACTGCGACTAATAATATCATGGATTAACGTATTCAGCCTCTGTCCAAGATCATGTCCGAGCTTGTCTGTATACTTTGAAGGAATATCCTTTTCTGAAATAATGTGAGCACGAATAGCATCATCAATGTCATGGTTGACATAAGCAATCTTATCTGCAAGCTGAACGACTTTGCCTTCAAGTGTCGTTGGATGTCCTGAAGTCTGATGATTTATGATTCCATCCCTGACTTCCTTTGACAGATTCAAGCCCTTTCCGTGCCGTTCCAGCCGTTCGACGACCCGAAGACTCTGCATGGCATGTTCAAATCCACCATCACAGGTCCTGTTTAAGGCCCGCTCTCCCGCGTGGCCAAACGGTGTGTGTCCAAGATCATGTCCCAAAGCAATCGCTTCAGTTAAATCTTCATTTAACAACAGTGATTTTGCTATAGTTCTTGCTATCTGAGAGACTTCAAGTGTATGTGTAAGTCTTGTCCTGTAATGATCGCCCTCCGGCGATAGAAACACTTGTGTCTTTCCTTTTAATCTTCGAAAAGATTTTGAATGGAGTATCTTATCGCGGTCTCTTTGATAAATCGGTCTAATATCACATGGTTCTTCGTATTCATCCCTGCCTTGTGATTCATCGCTAAAGGATGCATAGGGACTCAGATATTGATGTTCCCGAAGTTCCTGCTTTTCACGTACATTCATTCCGACTCCTCTTCCTGCGCTTTCCTGCGCATCATTTGTGACTTTGCTGTATTTATCCGTAATTTTCTGATATCTGAACAAAGCGAAAATCAATTATTTTCTAATAAAAATCCTGCACGCTGTCAGTGGATATCATCGTTAAAAATCCTATCAAATTTATATCGGCTCTGATTTTGTCGCCTTATAGTATTATTCGACACATTTATTGAATTTCCTTTAATTTTTTTTATTTTCTGACATTTTTTTGTTATTCTCAAGCCTTCAAAATAACTTACGATATAGTGCTTTTATAACATCATTGCAACTTCTAAGAATTTATCTTTGTTTTCAGGCTTTTACCTTTTTTCTATATTTGCAGGCTCGTTCCTGATTTGATTTTACGGCTTTTCTCAGCGTATGCTCTGCTTGACTTGAGGAACGGTTTAATTGCAGAAAAGCATATACATTCCAGAACGTGATAACACGAATCTTTGAAAATGTATATGCCGTATTGAGAATTCTTATCTTTGTTTCATCCAATGTGAATAACGAAACCTTGTCTGTATCTATAAAAGTAACGAGATCTGGTAAACCAGCACTGCCATGACCCAGGCAACCACAAGCTGGAACAGAATTGTTGCTGCCGTAAGTTTTAAGGATTTCAGCTCCCTGTATATTATTCCGATCGTCGCAACACAGGGTGTATAAAGCAGACAAAAGACCATAAGTGCATAAGCATTGCCTGCTCCAAATCCGTATCCCGCAAGAACATCCCGCAGATGATCCATGCCAACAGCAGTCGTTGCATTTGCGACACCGAACAGAACACTAAAGCTGGATACAACCACCTCTTTTGCTGCAAGTCCCGATATCAAAGCCACAACGACCTGCCACAACCCAAGTCCGGCTGGAATCAACAAAGGCGCAATCTTCATCCCAGCCATGGCACCAAAACTTTCCGACATGTCCGTTGTCATTCCGTTCATTCCAAAGTTCAGAAGGAACCATAGAACGATGGATGCCAGAAAGATCGTCGTTCCGGCCTTTGTCAGATATTCTTTTACTTTCTGCCAAACATAGATCATGATTGTATGTAGATTGGGGGTTTTGTACTCCGGCAGTTCTATCAAAAGCGGTGCAGAAATCTTTTTTCTTTTATTCCCTATGTTCATGATCAGCGCTGTCACGATAGCTACCAGTATTCCGATCAGATACATGGAGTATGCTACCAACATGGCGGATTTTTGGAAGAACATGCTGGAAAACAAAACATAGATTGGAAGTCTTGCACTGCAGGACATAAACGGGGTTATAAAGATAATGCGTTTTCTGTCTTTGGGATTTTCAAGGCTTCTGGATGCCATTATTGCCGGGACCGTACAGCCAAAACCCAGGATCATTGGTATAAAGGCACGTCCTGACAGTCCGATCTTTCCCATTAAATTATCCATTACATAAGCGACACGTGACATATACCCACTGTCTTCCAGAAATGCCAGGGCAAGAAACAGTATAAAGATATTTGGTAAAAATGTCAGTATTCCGCCGACACCTGCAATGATACCGTTAACAATCAATGATATAAGCCAGGCACTTGCACCAAGGGAGGTCAGCACCTGATACATCCATCCTGAAAACCATTCAAATGCAGCTTCAAAACCAATTTTCAAAAAATCACCCAGGGTAAAGGTCAAAAAGAACACAATCGCCATTATTCCAAGGAAGATCGGAAATCCCCAAAGGTTACTAGTCATAAGCTTATCCGCATAGTCTGTGGCCGCAGCTTTTTTCTGCTTGTTTACAAGACACTCTTCAATGATTTCTTCGATGAGATCATATTTCCCATTGATAATATCATCTTCATAACTTCTGTCGATTATATCGTCCCAGTTTCCCGGATAAACAGAAAGTATCTCCTCATCCAGTTCCAGCAGCTTTATGGCAGTCCACCTGTAGTTTGAACAGGGCTGCTCACTTTCCTTTACTCTTGCAATGACCTGATCTATTTTATCTTCTATAACATCATTATAAACAACGGCGTATTCTTTATGATGGGAATGCTTGTGATGTCCGCCGCGTCCATGATGGTAGTGATGATGCTCCAGATTTTCCTGTTTTGATTTTTCCTGATGATGAGCTACGGTGTGCATCAGTATATCAAGACCGGTTTTGTGTTTTGCTGATACCGGGATACAGGGAATACCGAGCATTTCAGGAAGTCGGTGCATGTCAATCTCCATTCCCCTCTCTTCAACAATATCCATCATATTCAGCGCAAGAATTACCGGTTTTCCAAGTTCGATCAGCTGCAGGGTTAAATACAGATTCCTCTCAAGTGCAGAGGCATCCGCTACATCCACAATTACATCCACTTCGGAATCCAGTATATACTGCCTGGTCAGCTTTTCTTCCATTGTATAGGAAGTGAGGCTGTACGTTCCAGGAAGATCAACCAGTGTGAATCTGTGTTTATGATATTTTAAAGCGCCTTCTTTCTTCTCTACCGTAACCCCGGGCCAGTTCGCCACTTTTAGATTGGCTCCAGTATAAGCATTAAAAAGTGTGGTCTTTCCGCAGTTCGGATTTCCGACGAACGCTACCTTAAGAGCTCTGTCCATCTGTTGTATCCTCCTTAACGGTAATATTTTCAGCAATGTCTTTCCCGATCGCGATTCTTGTGCCCCTTACATTAAAAATCACAGCACCCGAACGCTTCCTGTTCAATATCTTAATTCTGGTTGATTCTACCATACCGAGAGCTTTCAGACGCATTTCAACTGCTCTGGTAAGATCCATTTTTTCAATACGATAAACTCCGCCAACGGTCGTTTCGCATAACACCATGCCGTAACCATCCTTCCTGTACCGTTACCACCCATAATTTTTGAAAAAATAAATTACCATTAAATGCAAATGATAATTATTCTCATTTGAATTATACGTAAATCTTATCATTCTGTCAATGTCATATATGACGAAATGGCAAATGTCAATTGCCATAAAACTATACGTACTATATAATAACTAGATTTACGAAAACATTTCAAATGTACTGCTCCCTAAATCAGTCTGTCCTATTCCGGATTTGAAGGACCATCCATTAAAAAAACACCGGCAGATGCCGATGTTTTCTTTCCTTTTGCAGCGAAAAGCCACCTATATTATTTCGATTGTTTACAGGAAAATTATTCTTCTGAGCTTTGAAAACACTTTTATCAATTTCGCTTCCTACGTATCCATGCCTGGAAGAAGTCTTGCTAAAATTGCCAATGCCATGAGTTACCGTTGAAAGTAATAACCTTAAAGTATCTTCTCTGCGCAGCGTTCAGAATAGTTCTGATCTGTTCCGGTAATACAGAAATCTTTTATATCTTTTGTTTATGTGAAAAGTTTACAATATACTGTTTTAAGCAACTGCAGTTCCAGCGATATAACGCCAAACCCACCAGCTATCCCAGTCAGAAAACGTCTGACATTCGTTGACTCTGCTATATGGAGACGCTGTAGAAGCCAGTCAGTCAGCATCGCCAGACAGCCCGCCAGTGCTGCCAGCATAGAGAAACCTTTCGCAAAGAAAAGGACAAAACCAAGTACGTTACCAAGAAATACCCCTGTACATCTTGCACATACCGGGAATTGGTACCCAAACAGGAAGAAACTGCGTTCCGGCATCTGGTGACAACCCGTCGAAGCACCAAATCTCATAAGCGTCTGCCACTTTCTGTCTCTTCTTTTTTCCTTGGTTTCCGAATACGGGACTGCCGGTTCTTCTGATTTATTTGATTCGAAGACCTTAGTCTTGCCTGCTTCACTGCACTTGCCAGCACTGTACCGGTAATATATTTTCCCATTTATCTGTTGTCTTGTTCCAAGCATTCGTTTCTCTCTCCGCACATCTTATGCTTTGAATTTTTTACCGCAGTGCTGACATACCCAGTAAGCCTGCCTTGTTGTTCTTCCCTTCCCCATTCCTAACAGACCACACAGCCAGCCGGGAGGTCCAAATATCACATACCCGCAGCAACCTTTTCCAAGCCCAAACCCTTTTTGTCTTGTCTCTGATTCTTCAATAATGTAACAACGGTCATCGCCGCATCTAGGACATACCATACGAACCTCCCACAGATTTTACCTGATTCTTTTTTATTTTCTTATTTCAGTGATACTCACTGGATGCATTATAGCATGTATTTCTATTCCAAATCAATCAATCCGGGCTTTTCTAATCGCTGTTTGCTGATATTCTAATCATTCTCTCATAATGCTGCAAAATGCTGACTTTACTTTATGGAAAAGGTAACGAACTTTCCATAAATTAAAAAAGAGGACATAACAATGTCCCCCTAAAATACATTTCTAATTCTATACTTATCATCGAAGCTGCATTAATTCCATACACATATGCAGTTCTTTCCATTTTGCTTTGCCAGATAGAGTGCGGCATCTCCGCGTTTTAACAAATCATCCGGACTGATTGCTGCCTCCGTATCTCTTGCCACGCCAATACTTACGGAAAGCATTGGATAATTAAGATCCTCCTTAAAGCGTTTCTCCATAATAACTCTTACTTCATGTGCAATTTTCTTTATTTCATCAATATCGTTCTTATCCGGAAGCACAACCAGGAATTCGTCACCACCCAGTCTGAATATCTTTTGATCTGTAAAATATTTTTTCAGCTGATTTGCAATATCGACCAGAACTTTATCACCAATTGGATGTCCATAGGAGTCGTTTACCTGTTTAAAGTTATCTACATCCAGGTATAAAAGCGACAAGCAATGTTTTCCACGATTTTTTTCAATATATTCGTTGAGATATCTTCGGTTATACAGACCAGTTAAATAATCTGTATTTGCATCCAGAAGATTTTTTTCATAGACCTGCTGTTCCAATGTGATATCACGGAACATAACCAGATAACCGACCGTATTATCAAACACGTCGATCAGCTTTTCCTTTAACATCTCCAGAACGATATCTTCTCCTGTCAGTGGAATATGCGCTCTGTATCGTTTCTCTGTATTCTCGACTGGAGTCAACGCAACAACAGCACCCCATTCAGCAAATGTCGTTCCTGTCATCTTCTCTTTTTCAACACCAAACACTCTTGCCAGTCTGGTATTCGCGCTTTGAATGATATTGTTCGTATCCAGCATAGCAACAGAAAACGGAAGGCTGTCCAAAAGTATCTTTAGTTCAACATAAAGATTACTCAGACTTGTTATGTCATGGGCAATGCCCACGGTTCCCAGAACCTCCCCTGACTCAGAGAAAATAGGAGCTTTGTAGGTCTTTAGAAGTCGCATTCCATCTTTGCACTTCACTTTTTCATCAAACAGGCAAATCTCTTTCTTCTCCTGTACGATCTCATCTGTTTCAAGACAGACAAACTCGCCCTTCTCATATTCTTCCATGTTAAGGTCCCATATGTAACAATGGCCACGGCCTTCGACCTGTTTCTTGCTCTTGTCGACCGCTTTGCAGAAGCTGTCATTCACCTTTAGATGAACACCATTAATATCCTTGAACCAGACCATATCCGGAATCGTATCAATGGTTGTCTCAAGATAATTCTGTGTTAACCATAAATCCTTTTTAAGTGCTATTTTATCCAGCAGCTGTTTAAAATGATAATAAATCAAATCCATGGTCAGTGGTTTTGTCATCACATACGCGAACTGCTCTAACTGTTCTTGGGATAGTACTTGTAAATCATCGGTTCCTGCACAAAGTACAAATACTGCAGACTCCTTACACCCTGCAATTAATTCATCCAGAATCCGCCTTGGTTCATCCAGATCCCAGACAATTATGTCTCCTATACCTTTATTCGATTCTGTTACTTGTTCATATTGCTGATATGTTAAATGAAATCTTTCACCGACCGGTACTTGGGCAAATACTTTCATTAACCTGCTATCTTTCGTATAAGCAACTACATCTAATTGGCATTGATACATTTCGCAACACCTCCAAATCCATAAACAACCCTTCTCATTTCCTTCTAAATAAAAAAGGATCACACCCATGTTACTTTGTAATTGTGCAATAACACTACTTTACACTATAAAATCACTGCTTGCATTTACTAGTACTATTATACTATATGAAACGGGTTTCATCAATCAGAAGATACAAAAAAGACAGTATTAAACTGTCTTTTTAGGAATTTTAGCACATGTATTCTAATTTTTATATATTATTTACATAATTACACAAGCCGAAATGTTTCATCAAATCCCAGCATCAGATTCATATTCTGAATGGCTGCTCCTGAGGCACCTTTACCCAGATTATCAAGTCTGGTAAGGAGAAGCGCCGTCTCCTTTTCTTCGTTTCCGAATACAAAAATTTCTGCACAGTTCGTGTCATTGCAGGCTGTTACATCAAGACCACCATCGTATAGACAGCTTTCATCTTTGTATGGCATGACCTTAACAAAAGCTTCTTTGTCATAGTGTTTCGAAAGCAATTCGTGAATATCCTTTGCGCTCATTTTTTTCTGTAATAAATCAGTGTGGATCGGTATCGATACACCCATTCCTTTGTAGTAATCACAGACCACCGGCAGAAAAACGGGGCATCTTGTAATACCGGACCGCATCATCATCTCCGGCAGATGCTTATGGTTCAACGTAAGTGCATATGGACGGGGAGCTTTGGTGTATTCATTATTCCCATCGTTTGCCTCGTATTTCTCGATGAGTGCTTTACCTCCTCCGCTATACCCTGTCAGACCAAATATACTGACTGGATAATCCGGCTGCATAACGTTATAATGCACCAGCGGAAACGCTGCCAGAGTAAAAGCGCTGGCATAACAGCCGGGATTACTGATTCTCTTGCCATCCCGAATTGCTTCCCTGTGTGCTTTTGACAGTTCCGGAATTCCGTAGGCCCAGTCTTCCTTAGCTCGGAATGCCGTACTGGCATCAATAACTCTGGTCTTATCATTTGTAATCAGAGACACTGCTTCTCTTGAAGCATCGTCCGGAAGGCATAAGAAAACAATATCCGCTTCGTTCAGACATCTTGCTCTTTCTGCCGGATCCCTTCTTTTTTCATAGGGAATCTCAATCAGTTCAAGTTCCTGGTATTTCTTCAGATAATCATGAATTTTAAGTCCTGTCGTTCCCGACTGTCCGTCAACGAATATACTTTTTTTCATACACACTGTCACCTTTCTTTATGTATAAAAATACATTTATTTGCATTATTATACCTTTTTAACACACTCCTGTCAATTGTTCTTTTCTGTTTGCTTTCGTTCTTGCTTTTGTTCTTGCTTTTGTTCTTGCTTTTGTTCTTGCTTTCGTTCTAGTTTTCTTTTCTGTTAAAACGCGTGGTCTATAAAGGGCATCTAAGTTTTATTTTCTTTTCGTTCCATAATGTCATAAAGTCTGCTTTCCCTTTGTTCGAACTGCATATAAAAACTCGAGTCGAAATCATAGGTCTCAACAAAGAAAAGTCCTAAAAATTCCATGACAAAACTCTTTAGTTCCCCCTCCAAAAGCGTTCCTATATATTCCTTCTGCAGCCGGGCAATAAGCTTATGCCATCTGATAATATAGGATTCATACTCTTTTAATCCCTGCAGACCAAGCCATTTTGCAATCTTGATCTTACCGCCGTTCTGCATACCGCACTCATTGATCTGATGAATGTAAAAGAGCTCATCCTCGCGATATAAACGCCCAAGTGGAAATAATCTGCACAAAACTGGACGGAATGCATGTATACTGCAGCGCCCATTTGCGTTAAGAAATGTGCAGACCTCACGTTCTCCATTCATTCTCAGGTTCGGCAGAATCAGACCGTCACAAAGAGAAAGCTCTATTTTTTCTGCAAGCAGATCCTGGAAATTACATTTCAAATTACCAGTGAGCAGAAAGATATCATAAGGATCAAGCTGTATTGAGCTTCCCATACCATTGCAGCATCCCACACATCCTATGCAGTCATTGCACAAAAGCTTTACCATATCATTGCTTTTATACAACTTTCCGTCGGTCATTGTCTCCAGATCGACATTTTTTCTCATTTCTTTTCTTCCTCCGGCTGCTGACTTTACAATTTATCCGTGTTTTTTATGCCTATTACTTGTTTTTATTCTTTACGATTGAAATTCCATTCTCGATTCCCGACGGTAATGCTTTTTTGGAATAATGATTAGCCGGCGTATTATACACCTCCACCGTCAGGTGATTCTTTCCACGTTTCAGTGCTCCCTTGGTATCATACTCGAACGGTTCCCAAAGAATCATGCCAAGGTCAGTACCATTTAGTGTCGCTTTTGCAAATTCATGTACTTTATCAATGGATAAACTTTCAGAACCTGTAATCTCATCATCATAGCAGAATTCCGTTTCGTAGGTCATCCTGCCGGAATACTCTTCAAGACCCAGTATCTCATTCCATAACTGTACACCATCCGTCTTAATGACTTTACCATCTTGTGTTGTCATAGTCCAGATCTGATCAGGAAATTTTGTTACAAGACTGCAATAGGATATTTTGTTACCTGTCTGATCTGTTGTATATTCTGCTTCTTCCATTTCTGGCATATCCGGTATTTCATCCCTGTCAACGAGCAGAATAAGAGATTCCCGTTCATTTAAAATCAATGGAAGCTCCATGAATTTTGAAAGCGATGCAAACAGCCCTGTATGATCGGTCAGGCTGTTCAGCCCGTTCTGTGTCTGACGGACTTTAACGGCCGCTTTCTGCCTGGTTCCCCGCCATGCGTCCAGACATTCTATTGTTCCGGTGAACGGAAATAATAGCGTTGTATTGATTTTCTCATTTCCCTCATTTGTCAGGAGGAAGAATTCATTTGACTCCTTAAAGCCATGCGTCACACGAAGTGATTTTGTATGCTTTTTGCTGCGTACACGTTCCGCACCAAAGCTTCTCATCTGTGTTATAAAGGCATTTTCATTTTCCGCAATCCAGGCTCTGACACCGGGCATTCTTATAGCAAGCTCAGAATCCAGAACGACAAGATTTCCGCCTTCCTTTACGAACTTTTCAAGAATATCTTTGCAGGTATAATAACGATCTGCATCTTCGATAACGACAACTGAATAAGCCTGGTCACGTACGATTAACTTACCGTTCTGTACTTTGCATTCCGGTTCACTGCAAAGCTCTTCTTCCAGATAATTAAATTCGATCTGATTCTCAAACAGCATCTTAGCCGCTTTCCATGGAAGATTATGTGCTTCGCAAAGAACTGCGACCGATGCACTGTTCGTGAATTCAGTTAACAGGTAGCTCATACGCTTCATATAATCTGAAATCTGGTTATAGAATGGCCACCAGGTATTGTTCGGACCAACATCCGGCGGACGTTCTCCGAATCTGCGCTCTCCTTCCACCGAATAAAAGAAAGCATGGGGAAAGAGCAGGTTTACACCACGAACGAACAGCCAGTCCATGTACCATTTCATATCACGAACGGTAAATGACCATTCGATGCCATTTTCTCCGCAGCAGGCAAAACATTCATTCCCATTCCTTTTTATGCCCCTGTGTCTGGCACTGTCTGACGTGCATTTTGCCATGGTACTGTGGGGGCCTTCTATCCCAAGGTTCTTCTCTGGTGCGACCCAGCGCCATACTACATCCTGTGCCGGCATCTGAAAATACTTCATAAAGCCGATGTCATCACTCTCGTGCGGATGTCCGGTCAGCGCGATTCCATGTGTTTTACACCATACGGACAACGGTTCATAATAAGTCTCTTCCATTCTTTTGTTGACCGCTGTTTTGTACTTTTTCCCGGCTGCAATGGCCGCTTCCCGTACTTTACCTTTCAAAGGACTTTTGTCTGAGGTATTCTCCCATAATAAAAAGAGTTCTTTTTCTTCCAGACCAAAATCTCCGGCGAAGGTTAAAAATCCTCTTGTCCAGGCGAGCAGACCCGGTTCATGGTCTCGCCCCATGATGTCTGGTTCATCCGTGAACATTCCTATGACAGTATCTCCAAAATGCTCTTTCAGCACATCAAAATATCTTTCATGCGTCAGCTGTATAAATTCTTCCACCGCTTTGGGATTCAAAAGATCGGCGGATGGTGGTTCATTTCCTTCTCCGTCATCCTCTCCAAAATGTATGCCCCTTATGTGCCCGCCCGTAAATTTTTCCAGGAATACAAAAACAGCCCATTCTTCTTCGCCGTCAGATGTAACACCAAATGCCGTTTCTTTCGGGTCAAACAACATAAGACTTGAGAGGTCATAGCCCTCCGATGTTATCCTAACAGCCATGGCCGCCAGCAGATCTTCCTTTTCCTGTGCAGTTAAATGCAGGGAGGGTGAGACACCTCTGGCTTCTAACTTCTTTAATCCTATACTGGCGTACTCCGGGTGATTTTTCACAACCATACCATGTGCTGAACCAGACGGATACATTGCTTCATCGTATAAAACGACCTTCATGGAAAGCTTTTTCGCTTCTTCGACCATCACAGTCACCATATCCATAAACTCATCCGATAGATAGACCATCTCTTTTGGTACACCGATCCGTGGATGAATGACAAAGCCATTGACCCCTTTCTCGTTAAAATCATGAATCTGACGGATCAGTTTTTCCTTCGTTAATGTATCATTCAGGAACCAGAATGGGATTGGTGTATATTCTCTCTGCGGATTCAGAAAGCCTTCCATGAATCGCTTCTGCCCCTCGTTTTTATTTATCGTTTTTTCCATTGCTTCTTCTCCTTACTCTGTTGTCAGGGTTATAACGTTCTGTTTTACATTTTACCCTGTTTTTCTATGAAAATCTATAATCTTTTTCTTGCCAGATCAATGATATCACATAGAACTGCAAGGAAAAGACACCGCCGGACAGGAGAAACTCCTAAGTCCGGCGGCGCTATGATAAAAAAACAATAATGGGTAGGCAGCTGAAATGGTTCTATTCTGTTACATCACTGTTAAATACGTACTTCCTGAGCCGATCCAATGCTTCTTTCAGCAAAGAGTAGGGCAAAGCCAGATTCATCCGTATGGTATCCGGCTTATTGAACGGCCTTCCATCCTGCCATATTACTCCTACCGCTATACCGCCGCGGATAAGATCATCAAGTTCTTTATTATTCTTCCGGCACCAAGCTGCACAATTCAAATACAGCATGTATGTTCCTTGTGGTTTAAAAAGCGTGATTCCTTCAAAATTCTCTTGGATAAAGTCATAGGCATACGTAACATTACCGGACAGGACCTCGCATAATTCATCAACCCACTGAGCACCTTCATCTGAATAGGCACCGATCAGCGCATGAACCGAAAGAACATTATGCATATTATAGTGTGTCAGGGAGGCTTGCTTGGCAAACCGGTCTCGTAGATAGGTATTGTATATAATATGATAGGAACCGACAAGTCCTGCAAGATTAAAGGTCTTTGTTGGTGCGTAAATTGCTATGGTACGGTTCTTGGCATCTTCTGATATCTGCTGTGTTGGTATATGACGGTTGCCAAACAAGGTGAGATCAGCCCAGATCTCATCCGAAACAACGATACAGTCTGTTTCCTTGTATACTTCCATTGCTTTTTCTATCTCCCAGCGTTCCCAGACACGTCCGGCCGGGTTGTGAGGGGAGCAAAAAACCGCTGCGTGAATATGGTTCTCAAGAATCTTCTTTTTCATATCTTCATAGTCCATACGCCATACACCATTCTCATCCTGAATCAGATCGCTGAGAATTATCGTGTAGCCATTGTTCTTTAATGTCATGGTAAATCCAACATAAGTCGGTGCATGCAAAAGTATGGCATCACCCTTTGAACAAAAGGCATCAAGTGCAGAAGTAACACCGCCAAGCACTCCATTTTCATATCCGATGGCTTCTTTCGTCAGATTTTTCACACCAAACCGATTCTTATGCCAGTTTATAACCGCATTGTAATAGGCATCGGATAGCAAAAAATATCCAAACAACGGATGAGCCAGCCGATCCGTAATTGCCTCTATAACACACGGGGCTGTTGCAAAATTCATATCTGCGACCCACATAGGTATCTTGCTGAAGCCATCCCTGATTTTTGCATCCTTGAACGGTATCACATCAACTGCCAGAGAATCTTTTCCTTCTCTGTCCGTAATCGTTGTAAAATCGTATTTCAAAGTACACTCCTTCTCTGCCTGCAGATACAACCATTTTTAGAATTACGTTGGTCTGCAGTTCCATTACTACTAGACAACAGCAATTGCTTCGATTTCAACAAGTGCGTCTTTGGGAAGCTTTGCTACCTCAACGGCAGATCTTGCCGGAAATGGATTCTCAAAATATGTCATATATACTTCATTCATTGCTGAAAAATTCTTAATATCGCTTAAGAAGACTGTTGTTTTTACAACATCTGATAAGGATGCTCCCTGCTCTTCCAGAATTGCTTTCAGGTTTTCCAGCGACTGCTTTGTCTGGCTGGTAATATCGTCACCCGCAAAACTGCCGGTAGCCGGATCAATTGGAAGCTGCCCTGACATAAAAAGCATGGTTTGGCCCTTTGCCTCCACACCCTGTGAATAAGGTCCGATTGCTGACGGTGCCTTTGCTGTATTGATCTGTTTTTTCATATGTACCTCTTTCCGGATGAAGTTACTCCCCTTCATCCTATCCTCATTTCGGCCGCTTAGTTTCAACGCCCGTTATAACTACTATACCAGATGATATGATACCAGGGTCATAAGGTCATGTGATTCATGCTTTTATGAATAAGCATGACTTTGGAACCCGCAAAACATGAGAAAGTAGCCATGGAATGGCGAATTTCGAGTGTTTTTAGGATTGTGAGAGCACATAGTGCGTAACAATCCGTACATATCAGGGGGCAAAATACCTGTTGAGCCCAACATCATGATATTGGATCAAATCTCCCGGCTGCTCCTGCAGACGTAAATCACATTACATTTAACTCTGATATCCATAAATAGTACCATGGTAAAATGTGGTTGTCAAAAACAATTCCACACTGTAAGCAACTGTTTTTGAAAACACATGCTGCGCGGCATTCCTTATTGCGCCATAATCTCACCAAGACATCCTATGAACTCCCTGCACTGCTCCATGGTACCGACCGATACACGGTTCAATTCAAAGGCACCGATCAGGATTCCTTTGTTAATGCATTCCAGGTAAATGTCTGTCGGGTCCTTGTGTGCATCAAAATAAATAAAATTCGACTGGGAATCATAAACAACACAGCCAAGTTTCTTCATCTCCTCCATCAGATAACTGCGGCAGAT
The DNA here is from genome assembly GCA_003249225.1 of Clostridia bacterium. GTDB lineage: Bacteria > Bacillota > Clostridia > Lachnospirales > Lachnospiraceae > SZUA-448. The sequence goes on from QKJQ01000022.1 coordinate 92,821, forward strand.
GTCATTGTTTTCCCTCACGTAGTCACCATGTGCTTCATCATGAAGTGCTTCGATGGCTGCTGCCTGTGCCATACGGGACAGATTCCACGCAGAGGAACACTTTCCGACTTCTGCAATGATTTCTGGCTGAGCTAATGCGTAGCCAACGCGAACACCGGCCATTCCATAAAATTTTGAAAACGTCCTCATGATAACGATCGGCTGTTCTGGTCTTGCTTTCATAGCATCAAGCATGCTGACACAATCCTCTGCTTTTGCAAATTCTATGTATGCTTCGTCCATGACCACAACAATATGATCCGGTACCTTAGAAAGGAATGAAAGAAGCGCCTGTTCACCAACATAGGTACCAGTCGGATTGTTCGGATTGCACACAACGATCATCTTCGTCTTATCTGTAATTCCGGCAAGAATTCCTTCCAGGTTATAGGACAGGTCCTCTTTTAAAGGGATGATTACAGGGGTTGCCCCATTTACATATGCCATGTCAAGAAATGCTCCAAAGGTCGGCATACAAAAAAGCACCTCATCCTTATCTTCTAAAAATGCTGCTCCCAGCATATCGATGATTGCGCTGGAGCCGGAAGCTGTAAGAACGCTGGAAAACGGTACATCAAAATACTCTGCAATCGCATTCTTCAGGTCTTTTGCCATAAAGTCAGGGTAGTAAAATGACTGGTCTGCAGCACATTTTAATGCTTCAAGTGCTTTTGGCGACATACCAAATACATTCTCATTAAATCCCATACGTGATAACTTGCTAAAATCAACCCCAACTGCTTTTCTGCTTGCACGGATTGTTTCCGGCTTCTCCCTGAATGCTCTGCATAATAATTTTTTTGCGTCCATACTCTCCTCCTTGTTTTGTAAACCTGTTTTGTATTCATTCATTATGATACGTTCCGATAAGAAAAACAGCAGTATTCTTTCTGTTTTTCCTTTATGCTTTCCTTGATGCTTTCCTTGATACTTTCCTTTGATGCTTTCCTTTGATGCTTTTCACTGTCTTGCTTTATTGTCTGCCATTAATCCTGCGCCGCTTTTAGATTTTATCAGATACTGATCACACTCGTTGGATGTCCGTCCATCCAGTTCAAAAAGTTTTCTGCTGCTAATTGCACGCTTCGGATTCTGGCTTCAACCGGCAACCAGGCAATGTGTTCGGTGATTCTTGTATTCTTACATTTCATAAGTTCACACGGTTCTTTTATTGGTTCGTTCGCAACAACATCCAGTCCCGCCGCATAGATTTTCCCGCTGTTCAGTGCTTCGATCAGGGCAGGTTCTTCAATGATATCTCCTCTGGCTGTATTCAGCAGAATAACACCGTCTTTCATTTTCTGTATGGTTTGTCGGTTGATCAGCTGATGTGTCTGTGGTGTATAGGGACAATGAATGGAAATCACATCACTTCGTTCCAGCAGTTCATCCAGTGTTACCTGCTCGATGAAGTCATATTTACTGTCTGTCTTTTTCGTCCTGCTGTTCGCAAGAATTTTCATTCCAAATCCAGCCGCCATTCCAGCCGTCTGATAGCCGATGCTTCCAAGTCCGATAATCCCCATGGTCTTTCCATACAGTTCGATCTGTCTCGAAAAGATACGCATCATACGATTGCTCTCAGGTTCCAACCATTTTTTATTCTTGTAATAATCATCGTGCAGTCCTATGTTATGACAGATATCCAGTAAAAGTGCCATGGTATATTGCGCAATCGTAACATCGCCATATACCGTATTGGTCACAGTTACACCGTGCTTTTGGCAGGCTTCTTTGTCAATTGTCCCATATCCATGTGCTGATGTTGCAATGTATTTTAGCTTCGGATGATTTGATAAAAATTCTTCCGATATCAGTCCATCTGTGATCCATGCACCGATAAATGCGTCTTCATCCTGCAATGTCGCATGCAGTCTTCTGGATGCCGGAAAATCATAGAAACATAATTCATCAATGCCGGGCCTTCCAAGAAGACATTCCCGCCATAAATTCTGAAAGAACTCACTGTTGTATTTCTCACCATATACATCCGACATTGTTGTCGTATTTACTAACCCTATTTTCATAGTATCCTCATTCCCGGGAAAAGAAAAAGTGCTTCGCTCATTCTCTGAACGAAACACCTTTGTTCGTTATTCCATAAGCGTAATTATATTGTAAAAAATTTTAATGTCAATAATATTTTATCAGTCTTAAGATTCTTTTTACATACCTGACAATACGTATAGAAGTCCCTGAGCTTTATTCTATTGTCTTTAAGTTTTTGATAAATAATTCTTATTTTACTCAGTTAATCCAGTTCCACCAATTCCAACGCATACGAACCATCCGTCCTCCCTGTGAATTCTGCACAGGATATGAAGCAGCGAAAGCGCAAAGATCAGCATGCCGCTACAGAAAAGTCAAAGCATTGTTATAACAGTGTATTACTTTTGGGGGCATTTTATCTTTTTTTCATATATTTTCATTCATATTCATTTTATTTCATTTTGTTTTTTATCTTTTTTTGAAGACAAGAGTTCTTTTTAATCAGCAAAACAAAGCTGGTTATTACATTTTCTACGGATGCCTTTGCCTTCATTTTCATTCATTTTCATGTTTGAAGGCTTATGCTATTCTGTCCTTTTTATTGTTCTTTTATTGTTCTTTTTATTGTTCTATTTATTGTTCTATTTATTGTTCTATTTATTGTTCTTTTTAATAAGTATTAATATTACACTGGGATCTATAATGGGTTGTCGACTGTTTGCTGCTCGAGCTGCGATTGATGTTTTCGTGTTAAGGTTTCAACCGCTGCCATTTTTCGCAGTACATCCCGTACAATACTGTCGAGTTCTTTGCCTTCCCGGTAATCCGCTTCTGTAATAAAATCGACTCTGTTATGGAGGAGAAGTTCCTGAACTTTCTCTCTTTTTCCTTCTGCATGAACGGCAACAGAGAAACCTCCATTTGCTTTGACCAACTTCATACAGGGTACATCCGTAAGTCCGTCACCAATGTAGATCATGTTGCGAAAGGGTATCGGCCGTTGATCTTCCGGTGTATAATGATTTAGGTCGGCATCGTTCGAAATGTCGAGAACACCCTTGTTGATTCGAAACAGGAACTGTGTCTTTGTTGTATAATTCACAACATTCTTGGGCCAACAGGCTACATCATTTTCGTCATAAAGGAATTCACAAGCAAAGACTTCTTTAAAATTGTCAAAGATGCTGGAGCCTTCGATGATTTCACGTAACCCGGAGGATATAATATAATGTTCAACGGTGATGCCGAGGCTTTCTCCGAACTGATTGATTTCAGAGAACCACGCTTCAACCCCGGGATATAATTGCAGGTCCTTGCCAAGCTTAACAAATTCCTGTCTTCGGATGCTGATTTTGGCGGCATGTGCTTTTTCCAGCATGACTCTCATATAGGCAAGGATCTTATCCATCTTTTTGTCATCTGTCAGGTTATCCGCTTCTGTCCAGAATTTTTCAGGAGTCATCCCGACATTGGGAATAAAGGTATACTCCTGCATGTCTTTTGTGCATAGTGTCTTGTCAAAATCATACATCATCGCAATGACCGGTGCTTTCTCTTTCATCGCGATGACCGCTGCTTTCTCTGTCATCGTATTGCCTCACCTTCTTTCAAAAAAAATCACGCCTCTTTCCTATTCCCATATTATAGCGAATAAGACCAGAAGGCGCAATCTTTATTACGATAGTACGATGCAAGATTTAATAGTGTTTATGTTTCAGGTTCAGCCTTTTGGAGCATTCGTTCTTTCTTCAGATTCACGGCTGTCACTTTATAAAAAGGTCGTCTTCCATCAAACAAATGGCAGTGAAGGTAGTACTTTATATCTGCGAACCATAGACGAAAAAGCTCTGAATCGGACTTTGAAGCTGCACTTGCCTTCCTTTTGTGAAATATAACTTTTAAAGGATGTCGGAGTATATAATTCCCGATTCCAAAAAGCTGTGAAGGATCCATAAAACATTCCCAGTGACAGCGAAAACACTTCTGTGTCCGATTCCTCTGCTTCATGGTTGTCCCAATTTCGCATCCCAGATCTTCTTCTCCCCGAAATCCACACGGATAGATATGCCCATCCAGACTGTTCATGTAAAAGTACCGAATTCCACCAAGGCAGGGAAAGACCAGGGAAGAATCCTTTCCCGCCATTCCATAAAGTGCGGATAAGGGGGTGAAAATCCGAATTCGCTCCCTATAGATTGGAATAATCTCCAGCAGGGCTTGAAATATCAGCATAAGCTCCCGTCTTGAAAAACTTACGATACTGTCATCCGATATAGCTCCATACGCTGATTCGTTTATGTTCTCGTTGTTCCTGCTCATAGGGTAACATAAATTTGCCATTGTGAATCCCATGTGAATCACCTTTTGAAAAAAATTATGAAAACCAACCGAAAACTCTTCAAAAAATCTTCCTTCGTCCTCTGTTCCATTTAAAGGCAGAATCGTCGTACCCAGAATGTTACGGTTGATACCTAGATTTGCAGCAGGATATATGCCATAGGTGTGAAATATCGGCAATGCGTTTTCTATTCCGGCAATGACACCTGGAAGTCCTCGCATCGTCTCATGTGTTTTTGTATCGGATGAGTCTATGGAGATCCAGAAGTTCCTTATTTTTGTTTCCGCCAGTCTCCTGATAAAAAGCTCTGCTTCTTCCAGCGGGACCGGTTTTCCATTTCGAGCAAACATGAAACCATTGGTGCCGGAGCGAAGATAGCGAACCCCTTCTTTCCCGGCATAGTCAAGCAGTTCAAAAATTATTTTATGATCAATAAAAGGCTCGCCACCAGTAAAGGAGATCGCGGAGAAATTGCTTTTCACGCACTGCTCTATTTGTTTTTTCAGTGTTTCTGTCGGAATTGATGTTCTTTTGATTTTTTTTGATGTTCTCATTCCGCATTGCGGGCAGTCCCCGTTGCATTTATTGGTTATCTGAATTACCAACTGCCCCGGTTCACGTCCAGTTACCGTTCCAATCACTTCCGTCAGCAGATTCTTCCTCACAATAGTCCCCCCCCTACCTACAAGTCTTCCTGCCTGTAAATATGTCTTCCTGATTTCAGCCAGGCTCCCTTGCTTCGTTAATCGGTTGCCTCTGTGCATTGATTGTACGCCTTCCAATCGAATCATAAACAATCTCTGTTTCTTCAAACTCTTCTTTTTTATAGCAGTTCCTTCCATCAATAAGAATTGGGTGTTTCATTCGCTGTTGATACTTTATGATTGGAAACTGTTTTATCTCATCCCATTCTGTCATGATAAAGCATAGATCGGCTCCTTCAATCGTATCTTCAATTGAGTTCCGCATAACGGCCGTTCCGGGATTCAACGCTTCAAATCGTTCTGCCGCGGCAGGATCCCATGCCATTACCGTTGCTCCTTCTTCAACGCAAAGTCTTATCACATCAAGGGAAGGGGCCTCGCGCAGGTCATCAGTCCCCGGTTTAAAGGCCAATCCCAGCACAGCGACCTGACATCCCTTCAGAGAACCATAATACTTTCTGGATTTTTTAAAAAGCCGTATTTTCTGATTTTCATTGATCTCAATGGTCGACTTTATGGTCTTTAATTCGTAATCATGATATCTGGCAAGCCAATGCAGTGCTTTGGTATCCTTTGGGAAGCAGCTGCCCCCATACCCGGTTCCGGGCTTTAGATACTGCGACCCTATCCTTGTATCAAGGCCCATTCCATAGGTCACCGTTTCGATATCCGCCTGAATAATTTCGCAGAGATTCGCAATCTCATTGATATAGGAAAGCTTCAAGGCGAGGAAATCATTGGAGGCATATTTTATCATTTCTGCACTCGGACTTTCCGTCAGTATCAGCCTGCCTTCCATTCCCGCATAAATTTTTTTAGCCATTTCAAGCGCTTCTTTGCTTTCGGAGCCTACCACGATTCTGGCCGGATGCAGGGTATCCCATACGGCCGTTCCCTGTGCAAGGAACTCAGGGTTCGTAGCCACCAGAAATCTTCCTTTTTGCTGTTCCTCAAAGAACCTGGCAATCTTCTTGCAGGTTCCAACCGGTGCCGTTGACTTGATTACTACAAGGCACCCATTTGAGAATTCAACGATGTTCTGGCAGACATCATACAGGTACTGCAGATTTGCGCTTCCGTCTCTTCGCTCCGGTGTTGGTACTGCTATCATCACAACATCCTTATCCTTGTAAGCCTCTTCCTTTTCTGTCGTAAATATCATACGGTCATAACATTGTATCAAAAGCTCTTCCAGATCTTTTTCAAAGATGGGTGATTTTTTTGCTCGCAGCGTATCTATTTTACTCTTATCCACGTCAAACATGGTAATCTCATGACCCATTGTGCTAAGTACTACTCCGGTGACAAGCCCTACATAACCGGTTCCGGCAATTGCAATTCTCATGACTGCCTCATTTCTGCCACACGCTTCGAATCGCAGGACCTTTGCAACAACCGTTGCTTTACTTTAACCTCGACCTGTCTTATTGAGATCCTGCTGCCAAACGCTGTTCTGTCAGACCGCAGTCCGCTGTGTGACACGATGACCTCCTCATATTCGCTCAGTAGTCCTTCGAATATGTCCTCCCAGCTTCTGGCTCCGGCAGTCTTTAAAGCTCCTTGTCTTAGATACTCCCTCAGCGCTTTCTTCTCCATTATTTCGACCAGCCGCTCGTAGAATTCTTCCTTTTCTCTTTCCCCCGTTTCACATAGCAGTGAGTTCTGTCCGGAAATCAGGAACTCTGTCACACCGCCGCTGTTCATTGCCACGACAGGGAGTCCGCTGGCCATAGCCTCGAGTGCTGCATTTCCGAATGTCTCCGTTGCTGAGGGAAAAGCAAAACAATCACAGGATGCATAGATCTCTGACAGCTTTTCTCCTTTTTGAAATCCAGTCATAATAACATTATCAAATCCATATTGCTCAATTACTTCACGGTAGGTTCCATCACCTGCAAAAACAAAAGCAGCCCTTCCCTTATACTCCCGGTTCATCCTCTCGATTGCATAAAGCAGCAGGTCCAGCCCTTTCTCCGGATTTATCCGGCCGACATAGAGAAAAGCAAATTTGTTCCGTATATTCAATGCTTCCCTGACTTCTTCTTTCCGGTATTTCGTATCAAACCGGTCCTTGTCAATTCCCCTTGACCAGATACCGATTTTCTTATATCCCTTGGTAAGCAATGAATTTCTTGTATGTTTTGAAGGGACCAGTATTCTGTCTGCATTCTTATAATACTGCCGTAAATAGCTTTCTGCCGCTGGAACGAAAAGTGAAAGATGATAAAAATCAAGGTATTTACAATAATCTGTATGGTAGCTCATGACAAGTGGCAGATGATTGGCTTTCGCGTATTTTACACCGATGCGTCCGATCCCAAACTCGGTAACAACATGGATTAGATCTGGCTTAAAATGACTGCATAACGCGCTTATCTCCTCATAACGGGGGAAGGCCAGACAGCTGTTGGGAGCGATTTTCATATTTCTGCCTCTGAACCGATAGATTCCCTTTGCACTTTGTGCCACAAACCCTTCTCGCTCTTCCTTCTTCGCATAATCCGGTGCAAAAATCAGAAATTCAACACCTTCTCTTGCAAGATAGCCCATTAATTTTGTTAAAGTATTCGTTACTCCATTAACCTCCGGTGCGTATGTATCCGTAAAGTATGCAATTCTCACAGCTTCCTCCTTTTCACATGCAGGACTGATTGTTTTTCTATTTATTTTCAGTGTAGCACGTTGAGGTAAAATGACTGTTATACTTAGGATAAATCGCAGGAAAGAATGTTAAATCATAAAGAGCAGAGATAAATTACTGCTTTCACTCCTGCATAAAAATACATTTGCAGATTACATGATCGTACAAAATAAGCCTCTTATTATCTTTACTAAAGGGCGTCTTGTCGTAGTCAGTGTTACAATTACAGCGGATGTATGTCTGCTGAACCTTATACTTCCCGGCAAACAATCGGCATACAAAAATGCGTCCCTTATAAAGATAATAACAGGCTGTATATGAATCCTGTAACTGATAAAAGCAAGAACTCTATAATCCCAGAATACGCTCTGCATTCCCATGAAAAATAAGTTCCTTTGCCTCTTCTGGTATATGCTCGTGTTTTACTGCCTGAACATACATACCAGGATTGCAGATCGGATAATCGGTTCCAAACAAAAACCGCTCCGCCCCTAACTGCTCTACTCCATACTTTAACATACCATAACGAAAAAGACCGGTTCCTGATAAGTCAAGAGAAAGATTCCTGTATTTTCTCATACGCTCCAGATGGGAAAGAAAATCGCCCTTTTGCCCCGGATGTGCTGCCACAAAGGTTACATTCGGATGAGCAGCAACCATTTTTTCCATCTGGTCCGGATCCATTGAATGAAAATTTACGACAAGCTCAAGCTGTCCTGCCGTATCAAGGATCTCGGAGAACTCTTTGCAGGAATAATCAGACCATCCATGGGCATAAGGAACAAGCTCTCCGACCAGCTTGACACCTTCTGCCTTCATACTTTCCATCTCTTCACAGGACTCTTTCACAAAATCAGGTGATACATGAATTCCCGGTGTATAAAATCCTTCCCATTGCTTTGCCAGCATAATTGCTTCCCGGTTCATCTGCCGAAAAGGTTCAAAATCAGTTACCCGCTCTTTCCCAAGCATCCTGATTACGGAGCCACAGATACGATCAATGCCGGCTGCTTCTATGTCCTGTTTGAAAAATCCATCCGAAAAATCCATGCTTTCTTTGTACATACATAAATTTTCTTCCTGCTGTACAAAGGGATGGACGTGAAAGTCGATAATCATATAGATATCACCTGGTAGCCCTTCTCGATGTATGCATTCATCCCGGCGTGTCCCATCATATCATGAAGCATGGGAAGTTTGGTTTCTAAAATTTGCTCATACACATCAAGAACCTTCGAACAGGCCAGACATACTCCTGCAATCAAACCTTGTTCTTTTGCTTTCAGGTACAAAGGATTTTTTTCTTCCTCGAACACTGGTACCAGTTTGACGGAAGATCCTTCAAATATAATTTTTACTTCTTTACCTTCTGTTGTCATATCAATCGCATTCATCAGGATGTGCAGAAAGCACATCTTCTTTTCTGTCATACCATAAAATAAAATCTTATCCATCCTTACCTCCGTTTCTGCATTTGCTGCTGCAAACCAGCTTCCATGAAAATATCTTATGCAACCTTTTTTTAAGTGTTGTTCTTTATGATTTATATCATACCACATTTTTTAACAGTATACGACGATAACCTATCAAAACGATAGTATTCCTATCGTAAGCGCAGAACACAGCAATTCGTAACATATGTCTGCCTTATTTCCCTTTCGCACGACGATAAAAACAGCACTTACATCTCTGTGTAAGTGCTGTTTTATAGTGTTTATATATATTATTTAATCTGCATTAAATAATTGCGATAATACATCCTGATGTTCTTCAAGTGCATCAAGCACGAACGTATCCCAGTGTCGGGCATCGGTATCCGAGTCACCGAACACATAATCTTCCTGACCATAATCAATAACATCAAATCCAGGGATAGCTTTGCTTGCACCGGCTGTTCTGTAGGCTGCCGCATCAGCAAGCGTAAAGGATACATTGCTGATATCTTCATAGTTCACCCAGCTGCTGATGTCCGTTCCCGTTGCTTCTGTTGCCGAACCGTTTTCTGTCTGTGTCTGTGCTGTACTTTTTGTTACAGTTACCGCACCATCCACATATTTTCCATACATTTCATCAACATACAGTGCCAGTGATTCTCCTAAGATTTCTGAAGGTACATGGCCACCGTTCCACTGCCATTCTATTTCGGCATCGACTCCGGCATTCAGCCACGCGATCTGAAGATTAAGCGAAGAGAACATTGACATGTCACCTTCGGATGCTCCCATCATGATTCTTGTCCAGACAGGGTTATCTGTATCCTCAGCGCCGATATAATTGAGTGGATTGTAAAGGGACACAATATTGTTGCCATATTCGTCACCAGCTTCAATCTCTGCAATGTCTGCCTGGTATGCCGCGAGCATTTCATCATAGGTTGCGTAGTTTGACGAATCTTTTCCACCGGATGACGACTGTGTTGTTCCGGCATCCGGAGTTCCGACCACCATAACATTATCGCTGTTATCCGTTGTCGATCCGTCTGTCGTCGTTCCATCTGTTGGTGCTGCTGTGCTTTCTGAAGTTCCATTTGTACTATCCGTAGTTCCTGTTGTGGTTCCGCCGGGACCTCCGGTCATTCCGGCAGGTGCACCGGTCATGTCACCGCCTGGACCACCGGTGAAATCTCCCATATCTCCGCCAGGACCACCCATTTCACTGGATGAACTTCCCTTTGCGTATTTGCCTTCAATAAATGCCACAGCTTTATCCTCTGAGGTCATTGCCGCTACTTCTGCATCGCTTAATGCAGTTCCGTCTTCATTAAACCATGTCCAACCTTCCGAATAATCAAGGTTATCGAGGTACCACTGAAGGTTCTGGGTAAACTCCGCAAGATACAGGTCAAGATAAGTTCCGTAGTAGCCATTTGTCTCCGGATATGCTGCCAGATCATAGCCAATGCTAAGTGCAATGGTATCGTTCATATCACCATCATTGTTCAGATCAAATCCAACAACAGATTCTTCCACGGTAAGATTCTGTGCATTGATATATTCCATGTATGTCTCGGAGAGATATTCTGCGAGCTGTGCCTGGAACGATGTACCAAAGTCGTATGTAGTATCCATATAGTATTCAAATGCCATGGTAATATCACCTTCATACAGTGATGTAATTGCACTGTAAGCCACACAGCCCCATGCTCCGTCTGAGATATCAAAGTCAACACCATCAATGGTAACGGTTGTTGAATATCCGCCGTCGCTGGTCTCATAGACGCCAACCGCACCAGCTTCGATCTGATAATCATAAAAGTCAGAATTGTTGGAAGTTGCAGCAAACATTGTTGCGTGAGCCGCTCCACCGGAACCACCGGTAGAAACAAAATAATCAACACTTCCGGGAAGATTTCCAAGAAGAATATTATATTTTACATATCTGGCTGCTGCTTTCTGGTCTGCCAGACAGCTTGGTGCATCACCGGTATAGTAAGTATTTCCGCTGTCATCGGTTGCTGTGTCCTGTTTTCCGCGATTTCCGCAGGCAATGTTAATGTATCCGTCTGCGGCATAGGTCGTTGCTGCCGTACTGTTCATGGCAGATCCATATCCGGCTGCTCCCGTGTTAAGAATAACCGGTGCTGTTGCCGCTGTATAGACCTGTCCGTTCGTACTGGTAATCTCTGCCGTATAGTCAATGACCAGAGATCCTTTTACCGCTTCTGTGTAACTTGATGAAATAATATCGGCTGTTCCGTCTGCATTTGTATCAATACCGGTTACATACGCACCTGGAACACATACAGATACGCCCTGCTGATCCGGAAGTTCCGGATAGGCTACTGCCGATACAATGGACAATACCCATGCATCTGAATCTGCATAATAGGTCCACTCCTGATCTGCGTTATTTGCCAGGTTCAAAGTGCTTTCAATGTAGGCAGCATCGGATACGATATCTACTGTTTCCGTGTCAGAAGTGGTATCTGTATTGCTCTGGTCAGCAGTATCTGATGTATTGGTATCCGATGCTGCATCTGTCGATGTTGTATTCGTTGTGCTGCTGGTTGCTGTATTTCCTGCATTTGTACTGCTGTTGTTCTCGGCTGAACTGCCGCAAGCCGCCAGACTTACAACCATTGTACAGATAAGAAGCAGGGTAGCTGTTTTTTTCATTTGATTTCCTCCTTTATATTCCATGAATCCTTTTTCGGTCTGATCAATCGTGTTTTGATCCTGTTTCACCGTTGATACCAAAGTACCATGGAAAGATTGAAGTAATATTGAAAAAACGCCCCTGCTTTTTGAAAAATCTATGAATCTTTTGGAAGTATGACTTTAAATGTCATCTTCCCATCCGAATACGAAGCTAAAATTTCTCCCTTGTGTGCTGTAACAATTGCTTTTGCAATCGAAAGACCAAGACCATAGTGTCCCTGCCCCGATGATGTTCTTGCTTTATCTGCCCTGTAAAAACGTTCAAATATCAGTTCCATCTGCTCCTGTGACACCGGCTGCCCTTCATTCGTCACGGTCAGTGTTATGTTATTTTTTTCTTCCTTCAGGGTAACATCAATACTGCTCTTTTCAACAGAATGTTCGATTGCATTATCCATAAGAATCGAAACAAGATTTTGTATTTGTTCTTTATTCCCCATGAGAAAGAGACTTTTTTGGATCTCGGTGTTGATCACCGTTCCTTTCTCAAAAGCAATACTCTCAAAGGGAAGAATATCCCCGGTTACCAGATGGCTTACATCAATTTTATTCTTTTCCGGTTCAACATTTTCCGTACGTGCAAGTATCAGCAGCTGATGAACAAGTTCTGTCATTCTCTTGTTTTCATAACGTATGTTCTCAAGCCATTTACTCTTTCCCACTTCCCGTTCCAGCATATCCACATTGGTCTGGATCACCGCAAGCGGCGTTTTTAGTTCATGGCCCGCATCGGACAAATATTGTTTCTGTTTTTTGAAAGTCACTTCAAGTGGTCTGACGATTCTTTTGGACAGGTCCAGTGCAACAATAAAAATCAAAAGAACCGCAATGCCTCCAAAAATCAGTGTATATTGAGCCAGGGTCTTTACACTCTCCTGCAGTACCGTATTGTCCATCACAACGACCAGCATCACACCATTTGAAGTCTCTCTGTGATAGACCCATTGGTCATACATGCCATTCGCTTTAGTTTCATCAAAGATACGGCCTGCAAGTTCAAGCAGTTTCTCTTCCGAGATTCCGCTGCTGTCCTCCTTGTTTACTACAGTTTCCGTGCCATCTTCGTCTTTCGCTACTGCGTAAAAAGTCAGAACACTGCTGTCATAGAATTCAGGGAGGATGGAATCTTCCGGTGCCTGTTCCTGTGGTGGTGTCTGGATCTCCAAATGTCCGGTATCTGCTGAGCTGTCCACAGAGGTTGTACTATCAAAAGCAGTATTGCTCTTCCAATAACCATCCGCATATAATTCCAGCATCTTTCTGTCTTTATGATATACTTCATAGTAACTTGAAAAGTATATGACACACAATGTCCCTGCAAACAAACCGACCAGCACTGCCATGATCGCCGCAACAATTTTCATTCTGGATCTTCTAAACATTGATCGACCTCAATTCATATCCTATGCCGCGCAGAGCCTTGATTTCCACGGCTGCGCCAATGAACAATATCTTCTTTCTGGTGAATGTAAGATATACTTCTACATTGTTATACTCTGACTCATAATCATAACCCCAGATTCTGAGCGCCAACTGTTCTCTTGTCAGCACCATCTTCTGATTCAGTATAAAATACTCCAGTATTCTGAATTCCTTCTCGCTCAGTCTGACCGATTGTCCATTTGTTGTACAGGTCAGGTTACATGTCGTAACATTCAGCTCCATATCTCCAAAGTTTAGAACTTCAGCCACCGGAACATCATTTCGCCGCACCAGCGCCCGAAGCCTTGCCAGAAGTTCCCTGGTCTCAAAAGGCTTTGCGAGATAATCATCGGCTCCGCTGTCGAGTCCCATGACCTTATCATCAAGTTCTGTTTTGGCAGTCAGCATAAGGATCGGTGTCTTAATACCTCGACGTCTTGCTCGTTTTGTGATCTCAAACCCCGACATTCCGGGAAGCATAACATCAAGAATAATAATGTCATATTCCACATCAAGGATTGCGCCAAGTCCGGAAATTCCATCTTCGCATACTGTGACTTCATAGTCTTCCAGACGGAGCAGTTCAGACAGTGCTTCTGCCATCCTGCTTTCATCTTCAACCAGCAATATCTTCAAATCAATTCCCCCTGTAATCCAGCTTTTTAAGGATTTTTGGAAATAGTATCATAAAAATTATTGTGCATAGAGTCGCCGCAGTCGCATCCGCAATGGATTCTGCCAGATAAACGCCATTGACTCCGATAATCGGTGACAGAATGAAAACAAGCGGAATCAACAGAAATACTTTCCGTAGAAGTGCAATGAACAAAGAGACTTTAGCCTGTCCAAGCGCAACGAACATGTTCTGGCAGGCTCTCTGTAAACCAAATACCATCATTCCGGTCAGGAAAAACGGCATAACTCTTTCAACGGTGCGAATTAATTCCGGATCACTGGTAAACATTCCTGCGACCACTGACGGAAATAAAAGAATCAAGAGTATCAGAAGAAAATTAAAGGATGCCATGATGGTTATCATGATCTTAAATCCTTCCTTAACACGCTTTTTATCTCCGTGCCCATAATTATAACTAATAATTGGTGCCGTTCCCTGCCCAAATCCAATAAGCGGCGCACCTGCGATCTGCATGGCGCTCTGCATGACTGTCAGAGCACTGACGTAGATGTCTCCATAATGGACCAGTGTCCCATTCATAATGAAACCAATCAGGCTTTCGGTAATTGACATAATAAACGGTGAAACACCAAGCGCAGCAATCGATCCAATGATTCGAAAATCAGGAAGCTTTCGCTGAACACGGATACGAAGTGTCGCCCGTTTTGAAAATAGGAAAGATAGTACCCATAAAGCGCTGAAGAACTGTGCGATTACGGTTGCCAGCGCTGCTCCAGCCACTCCCATATGAAAGCCAAAGATGAAAAGGGGATCGAGTAGTATATTCAGCGCAGCTCCCATCATGACCGAAACCATGGCAACTTTTGGCCTTCCCTGTGCGCTGATAAAGCTGTTCAGACCAATGGAAGTCTGTACGAATAGTGTGCCGGTCAGATAGATCTTCAGGTACTGCATTCCATATCCGATTGTCTGATCGGAGGCTCCGGTAAGACGGAGGATCGGTTCCATGAATACATAGGAAACCGTTGTCATGATGATAGTAAAAAAGATCAGCATGAGAAAACCATTTTCTAGTATCTTTTCTGCTTTCTTTCTGTCGCCAGCCCCAAGAGCAATGGAAGCAAGCGGTGGTCCCCCTCCTCCAACGATCATGGAAAAGGCAGAAATCATTATAATAATCGAGTTGGTAACACCAACACCTGCCAATGCATCCGTCCCAATTCCTGCAATATGCCCAATGTATATACGGTCAACAATGCCGTATAATAAATTGACCAGTTGTGCTGCCACCGCCGGTATTGACATGCGGAATATCAACGGCAGCATTTTCATGGTACCAAGCTGTTCTTCATAGTTCTGACCCAAAATCCTGTCCTCTTTTTCTTTCCGTACTTATGTTTTCTGTCTTCCCAGTTACTGCTCTTTTAACCCCAGGACTTTTTTGTCCAGTTCGTTTTCTCTCTTGTCCCGGGGATTTTTATTTACATTCCTTTCCATACACTTCGATCTGCGTTAATGCCGGGAAGGGGGACGGATCGTCTGCTTTGATCAATTCTTTCAAAACAAGCCATTCAATTGTTCTTTCTTTGATTGAAAAAATATGAGGCATGCTGCTTTTCTCCATGGAAAGCACTTCTTTAGAACCATCTGAAAACTCGATGGTTGCCTGCTTCCACCAGTTATCATGCGGGAAGTCAGCTCTTGTGTATAAAACGACCTGATCAATTGTGACCCTACGGCCAAAATCAAGCTTCATCTCTGCATCATCCTGACGATTAATGCCCCAGGATTCATAGGGCCAGTTTCCATGTGAAAGATTAGCTTTTACACCATCAATTGCATTTCTTGCTGCAAAGACTGCTTCGCCCCTTGTCTCAACATTCGCTGTTACATGAGGGTAACAGCCCTGTAAGGTATGCTGGTCGGCAACATTGAAAGCAAGATTCCTGTAACTTTCTATTTCGCTATCTTTTGCGATTCTTGCTGTCAAATAATGACGATCACCAGCAAAAACTTTCGGTGAATAACTGATCCTTTTTTCTCCGAACGGAATCTGGTATACAAGCTCTTTCTCTGTTGTATAGACAAAGGCCTGACCCAAGGCATCATCTACCTGCCAGAATACTGAATGATTTATCTCTTCCTGCTGTAGAATTATCTTATCCCCTTCTTTATATTCGGATGAATATACAAGAATTACTTCATCCGCAGAGCTGGCAGAACAAAGCACTTCTCCGTCTGCACTAACCACCTTTAATGTCAACATATGCTGCTGGCTCCTTTCCTGCTGTAAAAGATTTTTATATCACTATCCTATTACGATATGACAATTAATGCAATGAAAATGCCTAGGATTCTTTATTATAAAATTATCTGCTTCTATTTCTTACAACCTTTTGTTGCTTCATGCGATTTCTTACATGCCGGATCAGGTTACTAAAGTTGTTACTATGAGGTATAGGGTTCGATACATATAATACGTACAGTCAACTTATCCGCAGTAACAATAAATAACTATGCATACATCAAACAAGCCCTCTGTTTAGGATTAGAAAACAGGCCCTCTGTCAAATGCATTGACAAAGGGCCTGAAGTTAACTTTTTATTTTTTTAGCGGCGATGTCCACCGAAAGATGTACTGTTCGGATTCGTAAAGGACAGATTCAGTGCATCCGCTACTGCTTCAATGATACCATTGCTGCTGAAGGTAGCTCCGGAAACTGTATTCACATTGATTCCCTGCGTACTGATAATGTTGGAAGTCACAGTGCTGTAAGCACGGTTAAAATAAGGTGCATCATCCTGATAGGAGATCACGGTAATATCTGTGATTTCGCCACCTTCTACTGTTACGGAAACGGTTGTCGTGCCGCGGAAGCCGGTACCGGAGCCGGTATACGTTCCATCCGTATATAAACCGGTTGAAGCTGCAGTAGGTGTCGGGGCAGTTGTGGCTGTAGGTGCTATTGTTGCAGTAGGCGCCGTTGTGGCTGTAGGTGCTGTTGTTTCGGTAGGAGAAGCAGTTGCTGCGGGGGTGGAAGTCGCTGCTGAATCCGTTGGCGTAGCGGTTGCGGTCTCTGTTGAGGAAGGACTTTCTGTCGGTGTCTGTGTTGCTGCAGCAGCCTCTGTCGTCTCAACTGCTGATGAAGTATCGGTTGTTGATGTTGCGTTATCGGATGTGCCAAGCGTTGTGCTGTCTGTTGTTCCATCCGTCGTAACATCCGTACTCGATGAATCTGCTGCTATTGTGAGTTCAGCTCCGCTCAGTGCATCGGCAACTGCATTGATAATACCATTGCTGCTGAAGGTTGCTCCGGATACTGTACTGACATCTACACTCTGTGTATCAATAATTTCAGCAATGATGGAAGCTTCTGCACGAATAAAGTATTCTCTGTCATCATTGTAGGATACGACTGTAATATCAGTTATATAACCATTTTCTACGGTTACGGATACCTTTGTTGTTCCACGGAAACCGGAACCGGAACCAGTGTAGGTTCCATCTGCATAGAGGCCGGTATCTTCGCTTGCAGTGGACGTATCGCTGCCTGCAGTTGCTGTTGTATCACCAGAAGATGCGATTTCTGTCAGCAATTCAGGGATTGAAGTAGCCACGGTAGCGGAGGTAGCTTCTGATGTTGAGACAGAGGATGCAAGTGTACCGACATAAACCAGTCCGGAAATTGCGACCACGGATGCGGCGGCAGCTACAGCAGGTGTTGGATTCGCTTTTACATTTTCTCTCGGACACACGTCAACGCATTCGAAACAATTAATACATTCACCAGACGTTACTTTATCATATTTATAAAGTGGTATTCCCATGGAACAATTTCTGGTACAGATCTTGCAGGCACCGCATTTTTCACGATTCTTTTTTATATGGAAGAAACGTGCTTTGGATGTGACGGCGAACACGGCTCCAAGCGGGCACACATAGCGGCAAAAAAATCGTTCAATAAAAAGAGAGCCAACGATAATAAGAAGCAGCAGCAATCCGCCGATGGAGATCAGATAACTTGCAGAAGGCCAGTTCCCAATGCTTGCATACATACCAAAAATTGTCCATGGACTAGCCAGACTGCTGATTGATACGACCTCAAAGCCCCAGATAAAGATAACAATAAAACCAAGAAGTATATATTTAAATGATTTTAATATCCGGTCTGCTTTTTCACTGGGTCTGAATTTCAATTTCAGAGTCTTCTTTGAGATGAACCATAACAGGTCACCCATGGCACCAAAGCTGCAAAGGAATCCGCAGAAGAAACGGCCCATGAATACGGTGACTAATAACACACCCATTAGCAAAAGAATGGAACCAGCTTGTGCTCCTATCGTAAAGCTTCCGTCTTTCACCGATACAAAGAGATCTTTGATTGCGTAAAATGCTGATACAAATAATCCAGGCATTACAAGAAATGCCAACGTCTGAACTACTCTTCGAAAAATGTGTACTGCTGATATTTTTTTCTTTTTACTGCTCATAAGAATAACCAACCCTTTCTGCGCCCTCTTTTTCTCCGGGCTTATCTATTGTAAACCGATCTCTGATTCCTTCTGTTATAAAGATTTCACCGGCACCGGTAATAAAAATTCCATCTGCTTTACAGTCTTTCAGTACAGACATTCCCTTTTCTAATCCAAGCAGAATAAAAATCGTAGCAAGTGCATCCAGATCCATTGCAGAATTTCCGATCAAGGTTGCACTGATCAATCCGGCATCTGCCGGATAGCCAGTCTTTGGATGCAGTATATGATGATAGCGGATGCCATTCTTCATAAAGTATTTCTCGTAGACTCCGGAAGTAACAACCGCAGCGTCCTTAATAAAAAGTGTTCCAAAGGACGACATTTTATCATATGGTGACTGAATACCAACATTTCTTGGTGTCTCGTTATTATCATTACCCTGATCTACAGAGATAACGGTACCTCCAAAATTGATCAGCGCATCGGTTATACCATGCTGTATAAGGATGCTTTTTGTTTTGTCTGCTGCATACCCTTTTGCGATACCGCCAAGATCTATACTTTGTCCATGCTTTTCAAGTGCTATCCGGTATGGTTTTGTATACATCTTTATCGACTCCCATGAAATGAGTTTTTGCGCTTCTTTGATCTTTGAATCGTCAGGTATGTATTCCTGCCTTTTCCCGATGCTCCAAAGTCTTGACAGAACACCTGAGGTGATATCAAAGGCGCCTTCTGATAACCTTGAAAAGTATATGGCGCGTTCAATGATTCGAAACGTATCTTCCGAAACTTCCACGGGATGTTCTCCTGCCGAATGATTGACCCTTGAGATCTCACTGTCTTCCTTAAAAACAGAAAGACGGTCATCCATTGATAGTACATATGCTTTGCATTCATTCAGACATTCTATTATTTCCGCTTCTTTGCTTTCCAAATATCGCAGGGAAATGGTATTCGCTGTTCCCAGTGCAAAAAAAGTTTTTTGTATATTCTTCACTTTGTCACTCAATCGCATCACCTGTCCTGTTTTTGATATATGTATTGTATCGTTCGAAAATTAAAGAAACATTAAAGCTTTCGCCGATTCTATGAACATATTGTGAATTCTTACTGTCAGAAAGCAAAAGAACTGCGTGATATGAAAATGCCATATTATAATACAGCTTCTCAGGGTATCGTACGCAGTTCATGTTTTTGCTTATAATGCAGGCAGTGTAATCGTAAAGGTGGTGCCTTGACCCAGCTGACTCTCAGCCCGGACTTCACCGTTATGTGCTCTTGCGATCCATTGTACCATGGACAGACCAAGTCCCATGCTGTTGTTCGCAGCATTTCTGGAAGGATCCACCTGATAAAAACGGTCCCAGATCTTATTCAGGTTTTCTGTTGCTATACCAATTCCGTCATCTGTCACCGTAAGAATGATCTTGTCTTTATCTCTATATAAATGAACGTCCAGATGACCGTTTTTCTTTCCATATTTTACACCGTTGTCAATCAGATTCATCAGAAGACGCATCAACAGGGTCTCATCTCCCCAAACAAACAGAGCCGGGCTGATATCTTCTGTGATGGTAATATTTTTAAGATCCAATACTTCTCTCTGATTCTCTGTTACGATCTCAGCAAGCTCGCTTATGTTTATCTGTTCAAAATTCAGGTTTTTTCCTTCGTGTTCGGCGCGTGCCAGCATCAAAAGCTGGGATATCAGCGAGGACATCTTTTTCCCTTGTCCCATGATCTTTTCAATGGCTTCTTTCGCTTCTTCAAGCGTTGAAGCATTTTCCAAAGCAAACTCACATTGTGAAAGGATAACGGACGTTGGCGTGCGTAGCTCATGAGAAGCATCTGAGGTAAACTGTTTTTCTTTTTCAAATGCTCCTTCCAGGCGATCAAACATCCGGTCAAACGCGTGGGCAAGTGCATGGATTTCATCCGTTCCTTCACCAAGACTGATTCTCTGAGATAAATTCTGACTCTCACCAATTCTCTCTGCTGCCTCAATAATCTTATTGATTGGACGAAAGGCACGATAGATCAGCAAGTATCCGCCAAGCCCAAAAAGGACAATAAAGACCGGCAGACCAAACAGAAAAAGCTTTAAAGACATTTCATACGTGCGGTATTCACCGTCACAGGATACAATACCACGAACCTGCAACTGCAATCCGGAAGAAAGTGTTATATTGATTGTGTATACATACCAGCTTTCGTCCTCTGATTTCACTTCCATTACACGCTTTTCTTCCTCTCGGCCAAAGCTTCCATCCCCGCTGAAATCAGACTTTGTCTTTCCTTCTTCCGACCCTTCTTCTGGCTTTTCTCCCAATTCATCGTACTCTGTAATGCTCATGCTTTCTACGAGATCTGAGGTTTCTTCGTTAAATGTAAAGCCATCCGGAACGGTGCCGCCAAGAAGATTTCCCTCTTCGTCATATACCACGATCGAAACACCATCGATACTATCGTCAAACTCATCTGTCATCCCACCAGCTTCATAGAGTGCAGCGGCGGCTGATTCAACTGTTTCTACTAACGCATTCTTGGCGTTATTCTTCACAACTCTGGTACTGACATTGGATAATACTGCGATTACTCCTACCGTCAGTACTATCATAAAGGTAGTGAACCAGAGAGTGATGCGAAATTTAATGGATACTTTCTTCATTCTCCCACCCGTAAAACATAACCAACACCTCTTACAGTCTGAATCAGCTTTGGTTCATGCCCTTCATCTATCTTTTTCCTGAGATAACGTATATAGACATCGACAACGTTGGAACCTCCATCGTAATCATAATTCCATATATGATAGCTGATCTTGTCCCGCGACAGAACGATCCCGGCATTTCGAATCAGATATTCAAGGATTGCAAATTCCTTTGAAGAGACCGGGATGATCTCGTCATGTCTGGAAACCGTTCTGGCGTCACAGTCAACCACAAGATCTTCCAGTGTATATACATTTGAAACACTGGCGGTCGTGTGCCGCAGCATCACGCGTATTCTGGCCATCAGTTCATCAAAAGCAAATGGTTTTACGAGGTAGTCATCTGCGCCTGCATCAAGTCCGTTTACCCTGTCTTCTATGCTGTCCATAGCCGTCAAAAGTAACACAGGTGTCAGATTCTTCTCTGACCGGATCTTCTTTAGGAACTGGATTCCACTCATTCCCGGAAGCATGATGTCCAGAATTACAACATCATATTCTGCCATCTGGAAATACTCCAGTGCAGTCATTCCGTCATAGCAGGAATCCACCGTATAATGCTCCAGTTCCAGCTTTTTCACGATCAGTTCATTCAGATTCGGTTCATCTTCTACAACTAATATTCTCACCGTTCTCACTCCTGTTTTTTGGTAGGGCAGCGAAACTAAGCCCTTTTGACATTGATGGTAGCACAGAAAGATTAAAGCACCATTAAAGTTTTCAAAATGGTACGGTATCGGGATCCATACCGGAACCTGCGAAGTACTCCATTGCATTAATTCGTTCCATATCCGCAGCATCAAGTTCAAAGTCAAATACTTGAGCATTTTCTTTGATTCTGGATGGTGTCACTGATTTTGGAAGCGGAATTGTCTTGTTCTGAATACACCACCGGATGCAGACCTGTGCAACGGATTTTTTATATTTTGATGCAATCTCCAGTAACAAGGCATTCTCAAGCATCTTTCCGTTCCCAATCGGACTCCATGCCTCAACGGTTATTCCATTCTTTCTGCAAAAGGAGATCGTTTCTTCCTGCATAAGCCCAGGGTGGAACTCGATCTGATCAATCATCGGTTTTACTTCTGTACCAAGCAAAGCGTCCAGATGGTGAGGTTTAAAATTCGAAACGCCGATTGCTTTTATCCTTCCTTCTTTGTACAATTTTGTCATGGCACGCCAGGTGTCACGATTGATCTGTTCCCAGTTCTCAAACTGTGAATGGCTTGCCGGCCAGTGTATGAGATAAAGATCCAGATATTCCATCTGTAATTCCTGTAAAGTAACTTCAAAAGCGGCCAGTGTCTTGTCATATCCTCTGGAAGGGTTTCTTACTTTACTGGTAACAAAAATCTCATCTCTTGGTATACCGCTTTCCGCGATTGCTCTGCCGACACTTTTTTCATTGCCATACGCCGTTGCTGTATCTATGTGACGAAAACCACACAAAAGAGCGGTCTTCACAGCATTTTCTGCTGTATCTCCATCTGGGGCTTTCCATGTTCCAAATCCAACGCATGGTATTTTGTATCCATTTGCTAATGTATAGGTATCTGCTAATCTATTCATAGAAATCTCCCATCTTTTTTATTGTTTCTAAAACCAGTATACCACGTTGTCTAAAAACTGAAAATACTTCTTCAGGAAGCCGTTATAGTTTCCCAGAAGAAGTATTTTCTTTCTATAATCAGAAATCTTTCAAATGCTGTGTAAGCTTAACATTCTCATCATAATCAACACGACAGTCAATAATGGACGGAACCTTCTGTTTGAAGGCTTCTTCCAGAATGACCGGAAGATCTTCTGCTTTTTCAATCCGATACCCTTTGCAGTTCATGCTTTCTGCAAACTTAACAAAATCAGGATTGGTAAAATCAACATAGCAGTCTTTTCCGTACTGATCGAGCTGCTTCCATTTGATCAGACCATAGCTGCTGTCATTGAAGATCAGGACAACGATCGGAGTACCGATTCGCACTGCTGTCTCAAGCTCCTGACAATTCATCATAAATCCACCGTCTCCACAGACCGCGATAACTTTCTTTTCCGGATTCAGTAGCTTTGCCGCAATCGCTCCCGGTATCGCAATTCCCATAGAAGCAAATCCATTGGATATAATACAGGTGTTTGGCATTGTACAATTAAAATGCCTAGCGATCCACATCTTATGTGCACCTACGTCTGACACCAGAATTCCTTCGTCACCAAGGACTTTTCTGATATCGATCAAAACTTTCTGTGGTTTCATTGGATAGCAGTTATCATTTTCATAACTGTAATGCTCTTTTGTCATTCTTTCCTTTAGTTCAAGTGCCCATGCCGGTTCTGCTTTCGGTGAAACCCTGCGTGTTAAACGCTCTAACGAATCCGTTATCTCACCGACAACATCCACGACTGGCTGATAGTACTTATTGATATGTGCTGGTCTTCTGTCAATGTGGATAATGGACATATCTCTTTTGCTGTTCCATTTGTTCGGTGCATATTCCACGATATCATATCCTACTGTAATAACAAGGTCCGCACCTTCTATAATCTTATTAACATAATCTTTCTGAGGAATACCAATGGTCCACATGGAATAAGGATTTTCATAAGATATGATTCCTTTTGCCATCATGGTATTGATAACTGGGATATGAAGCTTTTCAGCAATATACGTAATGGCTGCACTTGCACCAGCGCGGATTGCACCGCTTCCGGCAAGAATGACCGGACGCTTCGCTGAGAAAAGTGCTCCTGCAGCTATTTCAATTGCTTCCAGCTCTGCATATTCTTTTGGAATGATCCTTTTCTGCATAGGTTCTTCGCTTAATGGCACCTTCATTTTCGAAACATTGACCGGTATATCAATCAGACATGCACCTGGTTTTTCGCTCTCTGCATATTTAAATGCAAGACGTACGATTTCACAGATGGAGTCCGGATTTACGACCTGCTTGCTTCTCTTTGTGATTGGCTCGAACATTTTCACAAGATCAAGGTACTGATGCGATGTAATGTGCATTCTTTCAGTTCCTACCTGTCCTGTAATGGCTATAACCGGAGCACCGTCGCTGTGTGCATCCGCAACACCGGTCACGAGGTTGGTCGCTCCAGGACCCAGAGTCGAAAGACAGATTCCTGCCTTTCCTGTCAGTCTTCCATAAACATCTGCCATAAAGGCTGCGCCTTGTTCATGCCTCACGGTTATGAACTGAATGGATGAATCGTATAATGCATTCATAATCTCAAGATTTTCTTCACCAGGTATACCAAAGATGTATTTTACTTTCTCTTGTTCCAGTGATTTGACCAGCATTTGTGCCACATTGCTGCACTCTGGTTCCTCTTTCCCTTTTCCATCAGTTTCAGGTGCATTCTTCTTATCCATTGTTTCCTCCAAAATTTAATTAATTATTATATTTTTTGTTAATAATATCCACTAAAATATCAGTCGTTCCGTCGATCCCCAGCAGACTGGAATCCAGCAAAATGTGTTTATAATCTTTGTCTGCCATATTGTGTCCGCAGTAATGTCTGTGATAGGCTTCTCTTGCTTTATCAACCGATGCAATCATTCTCTTGGCTTCTTCGGGCTGCATATTCAGTCTTTCAACACAATTCTTTAACCGTTCTGCATAAGGCGCATAGATAAATACATGCATTACATTGGGAAAACCGTTCAAAATGTGATCCGCGCAGCGTCCGACTATAATACAGGTCTCTTTTTCCTGAAGCTCCAGTATGATCTTTTTCTGTGCTGCAAAGATCTCGTCCTGTATATCCGTCGTACCCATTCCAAGTGGGTATCTCATATTGAAAAAAGATGATTTCGCTATCTCTTCGTTATCGCTTACTTCTGAGATTGGCAGGTTCAGCTTCTTTGCTGCGTTATCCACGATATAACGGTCATAGTATTCAATACCAAGTATTTCACTTACCTTTTTTGCAATAGGCCTTCCCATGCTTCCAAATTGACGTGTGATTGTAATTGCGTATTTTTCGCTCATATTTTTCCTCCTGTAGGTAGTAAGGTTTTGAGTAACATATTATTTCTTTCCACCTATCATATAGTATGAACGAGATAAAAACAATAATTATTTTTTATTTAATAATTTTTTATTGTTTTTTTGTTTGATTGTATTTTTGTATTTTTGTTTCCGCGTTTTGATGTTTCACTGTACAATTGTTCTATTGTTTTTTTGTTCGCAGACTCTATTACACCCGGGGTACCAATAGCGGTATCCCGGGTGTATACTCTATTATAACACATACTGCCTCACACAGCACATTTTTCTTCTAACAACATGGAAAATTCATTTTCCGGCAATGGTTTGCTGAACAAAAAGCCCTGTCCATAGTTACACTGATTCTTACAGAGCATCGATAACTGCTCGTTGCTCTCAATCCCCTCTGCCAGAATCTGTTTGTTTAAAAGATGCGTCATCTGTATGACAGATTGAACAATAGCACTGTCATTGCAGTTGTTCGCAATTTCTTTCACAAAACTCCTGTCCAGCTTCACAATATCAATTGGCAGATTCTTCAGATAATTAAAAGAAGAATATCCGGTTCCAAAATCATCTAGCGCAATCCTTACATTCAGTCGCCGTAATTGCTTTAGTACCTGCAATGATACATTTAACTCCCGGATGACTGCAGTTTCCGTTATCTCCAGAATAATATTTTCACAGCAGATATTGTATTTTGCTATCAGCGCTTTAACCCGTTCGACAAAACCGGACTGCGTCAGACTATACCCTGACACATTAACGGATACACCTAAATTTGTATAGCCCTCCTTTTCCCATGCTGCTTTCTGGGCAAAGGCAGTCTCGAGCACCCAGTCCCCAATTTTATTTATCATTCCGGCTTCCTCAGCAACCGGTATGAATTCTCCCGGTGATACCATTCCTTTCTTAGGATGATTCCATCGAATTAAAGCTTCCACTCCAATAATCTCCGATGTTTTCAGGTTCAGGACCGGCTGATAATACAATTCAAATTCATCATTTTCCAACGCATGATGAAGCTCATTGATCATGGTTACTTTCTCTGTCTTCTCCTCTTGAAGCTTGTTGTCATAAAAGGTAAAGCAGTCTTTCGAATGTTCTTTGGAGCAATACATTGCAACATCCGCATTTCGCAGTAACAAGGTGATCGTATCACCGTCTTCCGGGTAGATTGAAATGCCCACGCTCATGGATTCATAGAACTCCTGTTTTTCATAGACCCATGGTTGTTTTACTTTACCGAATAGAAGAATCATTTTCTCTGCAATCTCGGTTCTGTCGCCAATGTCAGAAAAAATTATCGCAAACTCATCACCGCCGAGCCGTGCAACAAAATCTTCTTTATCAAGGTTACTCTTAAATACTTTTGCAATATGCTGTAAGAAGCAGTCCCCCGCAATATGACCTCTTGAATCGTTGATATTCTTAAAATTATCGATATCAATAAACAGAATGGCATGACTTTTCTCTTTTTGCTCTTCCATAAGCTCATATAGCCTCTCTTCAAATGCCATCCGGTTCGGAAGTCCTGTCAGGGAGTCCACATATGCCATATGATGTAATCTGACTTCCTGCTCTTTTTCACGCATATAACTTAATTCAGATTTTAATGCAGCGTATTTATACAAATGAAGCCGTTTACTGATCAGAATAAAAATTACTATAGAAGTAAACACGACAAATGCCAATCCTTTTGTAATATCGATCATGTAAAAATTTGCATTATTGTGTGTAAGTTTATTGATCAGATAGTTTGGATAACACATCCAGATGACACCAATCAACAGATAAAAACAGGCAATCCGGACTGACTCAAAGGTTGGGCGAATTGCATACGCCTTAAATTCATTTGTTTTAAATCTTTGTTCTTCTTTTTTTACTCCCGCACTTTGTTTGATTACATTGATTTTCTTCTTTAGTTCCATACCTGCATACGGACCTCGCTTTCATAAAATCTAACCTTCTCTCCCCCCCGGTTATTAATTAGATTTTAAAACCTGCAATCAGATTATACAGTTGTTCAGACGCATCCGCTTGAATCTGGGCACTGACTGCAGCTTGCTCAACAGCACGCTCTGCGTCCTTTATGGATGCACTGATCTCAATTGAATTTTCTGCTGTGCTCTGCATGTTATGCGATATATCGGAAACCACATTGGTGATCTCATCGGTCGATGCACTAAGTTCCTGCGCCATGGCTGCATTATCACTGGAAATATCACTTACAAAAGTCGCATCTTTTTCGTACTGTGTCCCGGTTTCTATAAGCAGTTCATAATCTCCTTTCACCTGTGTTCCGATGAAATTGAGGATATCCGCTGTATTATTTGCCAGGTTATCTACTGAAGTCTGTACTTCTTTAACAACCTTTTGAATATTCCCAACATAAGAAGTGGATTGTTCTGCCAGAATACGGACCTGTTCCGCAACGACTGCAAAACCTTTTCCCTGTTCCCCTGCGCGGGCAGCTTCAATGGCGGCATTCAATGCAAGCAGATTCGTCTGATCCGCTATGTCAGCAATGGACTTCGCGATAACATTGATTTCACTTACAACGGCAGCTTTTTCAATTGCACTCTTAATCTTACTTTCCTTTTCATTGTAAAGGCGGTCTGCCACAGCTTTTGAACTTACGCCGCGAGTCTTCGCTGCAGCTGCGCGCTGCTTGATGTCAGTCGCTTCATTGCTGCTTCTTGAAGCATTTTCAGCCAGTTCTCCAATTCCTGAATCTACCTGCATAGCGGTTGCATTCAGCTCCTGTGTAATTGCGTTGATACTTTCTATGTTACCAGATATGTGCGTGGTGTTGCTGTTGATATTTTCAAAACTGGAGGAAATCTCTTCTAATGTTGCGCTTAGTACCTGACTGGATTCTGCTACGCTGTTCGCGTGTTCTGAAACATCCTGAATCATACCCCTGATCTGCCGCTGTGCCTGATTCAGCGCTATGGATAATTTACCGAACTCATCTGTGGAACTTACTTTCCATTCTTTACTGAAATCACCATTGCCCAGTGCCTGTGCAAAGGTAAGACCGGAACGTAAATACTTTGATATATAGACAGAAAGCAAAATACCTGCAATGATTGCCCACACAAAACCAATCACGATAATCGTTATAACCCGGATCATTGTACTTTTTGCTTCTGTGGTATTGTTCGTATAGGAACTTAAAGCCAGATTCTGATTCTGTGTAATCAATCCATTCAGACTTTCGTCCAGCTGATCTTCGATTTCAACGGTTTCTTGAAGTGCTGTATAAGCGCCTTCATAATCCCCTGCTGCTGCCAACTGTAAAACCTCCTGTAATTGACTGCCATAGGTTTCCTGTATGGTTGTAAATCCTTCAATATCAGTTCCGAAAATAGTTGCAAATGTACTTGCGGAGAATGCATTCATCAGTACGGTATATTCATCGTATAAAGTGCCAAGTTCCTCTTGCGCAGATGCTGCACCTTCTATGTCTTCTTCCAGCACAACATTGGTTACAAGCATCGTGGTTTCTGCTATGTTTTCTTTGATCTGATGCAGATAATCAATATTCAGCAGATTATCTTCATACAATAAGCTGGCATTACGGTCCATGTTTTGAAATCCAAGACCTGCAACAATTCCTATGACGATCAGTAATGCACTGACCGAAATAAAAGCAGTCAGCAATTTAATTTTTACAGATATGCCCTTAATTAACTTCATATTTTTCTCCATTCCTGCGCTTATCTTTGCACATATCAAGTTTGAACGAGCGGTGACGCGCGAGGCACAAACTTTCTTGAGAAAGAATTATCTACTTCTTTCACTCTTGTGTATTGTGTACCGCCTTACATATTATTTTCTAAATCCCATGTCTGAATTATTCAGTTTATTTGTTGATAATGTTATTTAAAACTCGTGAATAATCTATGCGCTATCTGTGATTAAATTGTGAAATCGATATATATTTCTCTTTTTGTTATTTTTAATGCATTTATTGTTTTTTAACTATATTGCTCTCCTTTTTTGTAATTATTTGTTTTCCCCAATTCGCATGCCTTACATAATATACTCCTGTTTTACAATTTGCAACTTAATTATTTAAGTTTTGACATTAAAAAATTTGTTTTGTTAATTTTTTAACCCATCAAATGAAATATTATCTCTTGCAATTACACGGTACTGTTCCGACCATTTTTCATCAGCTCTCTATTGTTATAAATACTGGAAAGATCTTTCCTTTATTCTTTCTGATCCGTGCTCAAAGAATTCAATCATCGTCTCTCATTGACTTTTTTAATCATTAATGATTAAATGAGACCAATTTTAAAGATAGGATCAAAAGGAGACCTTTCATGAAATCACTTTCTTCAATTATTGAAAACATACCGCTTTCTCCGATTCGTGCTATGTTCGATCTTGCACAAAGCATGGACCATGTACTAAATTTTGGTCTGGGTGAGCCCGGATATACGGCAGCACCTCATATCGTCGATGCTGCCTGTTCCGCAATTAAAAATGGACAATCAAGATACACTTCGAATGCCGGAATTCTTCCGCTTCGGCAGGCGATAGCAAAACACATGCCGGAACGAAAAGGATTGACATACGATCCCGAAAACGAGATCATGATTACGACCGGCGGAATGGAAGCGATCTATCTGGCCATAAAAGTTCTGACCAACCCCGGCGAAGAAGTCATGATGGGGGCACCTTACTATGGAAACTATCTATCTCAGATCCTGCTAAGTGACGCTGTGCCAAACATAGTCGCTTTAAAAGAAGAGAATGATTTTAAGTACTCCATGGAAGATCTTGAAAAAGCCGTTACAGATAAAACAAAAGTTCTGTTCATCAATTCCCCCTGTAATCCGACCGGCACTGTATTAGACGAAGCCAACCTGCGTGAAGTTGCTGCCTTTTGCTTAAAGCATGATCTGTACCTCATAACCGATGAGGTCTATCAGGATTTTATCTATGGTGACACACCTTACTTTAGTATAGCGACCATACCGGGCATGAGAGAACGGACGCTGATCATTGACAGCTTTTCAAAGACCTATGCCATGACCGGCTGGCGCTGCGGTTATATCCTCGGTCCAAAGGAAATCATCCGCCATATGGTCAAGATTCAGGAATATATCGTATCCTGTGTAACAACATCAACGCAACATGCTGCCATCGCCGCGATCGATGGACCTCAGGACACCTTAAAAATGATGATTCAGCAATATGGAAAGAACCGTTTACTTGTCATTGATTCGATCAATCACACAAAAAATCTATCCCTTCGCAATCCGGAAGGAGCTTTTTATGCCTTCATCAACATTCAAAAAAGTGGGTTATCAAGCCTTGCCTTTTGTCTAAAACTTTTAGAAGAAGAGCATGTTGTATTAGCTCCAGGGAATGGCTTCGGCGAAGAAGGAGAAGGTTACGTAAGAATGTCTTATGTCTCTGACTATGATATTATGGAAGAAGGTCTAAAGCGTATTAAATGCTTTATGGAACGTAATAGTTAAATTTAAATATAATTTATTTCTTTATTGCTTTATCTGTTGCAAAAAGGTAGGATGCAACCTGAAGTTTACATTTTGATAGTTCAAATTGGTGGTGGCTTATCTCACCTGTCTGTATTCTGTTACCAGTACCGGACAATCTGTTTGGTTCAATAATTTGATGGGAGAACATGTATGACGCTGGGAGAAAAACTTTCAAAGCTAAGAAAAGAAAACAATTATACGCAGGAGCAGTTCGCCGACCTGCTCGAGGTATCAAGACAATCCATAAGTAAATGGGAATCTGATATCAGCTTTCCCGAAACGGAGAAGCTGATTCGGATCAGTAAGTTATACAATTGCTCTCTGGATTATCTCTTAAAGGATGAAATCGACACCTTCGATTTTCAAAAAAAAGAGTACAATTCCCAAAACGAGAACATTTATGTGGAAAAGGAACAAGCATCCGCAGGTTCCTATATCAACATCTCCATCCCCGCGAAATTTAATAAAAAAAGCAAGCGAGAGATCCATGGTCTTCCGCTGTGGCATATTACCAATGACTGGCGTGTTACAGCAAAAGGTGTCCTTGCCATTGGCTTTCGTGCACAGGGTATTCTGTCCATTGGAATGCTCAGCATGGGGCTGGTCAGCCTGGGTCTGTTCTCTTTTGGATTACTGTCCCTCGGAGTATTCGCACTTGGAATTCTTGCTGCAGGCAGTTTTTCCGCCGGAATTTTCTCCGCCGGTGCCATCAGTATCGGCATGATTGCCGTTGGTGCGGTTGCTGTTGGCGAATTTGCTTTCGGTGCCGCGGCAAATGGTCATTACCTTGCCATGGGGGATACCGCAAGAGCCGCCATCGCTCTTGGACAAACAAAGGCTTATGGTGACCTGATCTCTATATCGGGGGTCGGATATGGTCCAGAGGTCAGAGCCTTAACAGGCC
Organism: Clostridia bacterium; assembly: GCA_003249225.1. GTDB lineage: Bacteria > Bacillota > Clostridia > Lachnospirales > Lachnospiraceae > SZUA-448. The sequence goes on from QKJQ01000022.1 coordinate 124,349, forward strand.
GGGAGATCATTATGGTAAAAGAAATGCTGGATTCGATTGTTCCTTCGTTGCTTGGCTGGGCGAAGAATATAATTGAGATGTTTTTATAGACAAGCCTTTCTCTGATTTACACCACACATTAATATTATAATACTGGAATCAAAAGTTCATGTGATTCATGCCTGCATAAATAAGCATGACTTAAGGACCCAACATCATATTATTCCTTATTACAAAAACACCTGTTCATGTTACAGGTGTTTTTTACTATATTTATCCATTTATTATTGACAAACAATAATTCCAATGTTATTATCGTACTAAATTATTGTAAAACAATAATAATCAGCACGAGCAACGAAGATAACTCATCCCTGGGGAGGACCAACTCATGAAACATAAACTATTATTTCTACTCTTAGCCGCAGAAGCAGGCTTGTGTATGTTTTTATCCATTATTATTCTATCCACGAACGATTCCTTATCTGCTCTTATGTCCTTCCCTTTTGAGCAGCTCGGTTTGCTTTTACGGAAGCTGTCAGAAACCGGACAAATCGGTAATGCCTTTGCCGTGACACTTTATACCGCGCTCTGCCTCTCTCCTTTCTTATTTTTACAAAAAGTAAAGCAAAAACGCAGATTTTATGCAGAAGATTTTCTTATGGTGCTGTTATCAGCAGGGCTTTTCATTACTTTGTTTTATATGATCAATCCCTCCTATCTCAGCCGGATTACTGTGCTTGACTTAGGTGATTCTGGTGTAACTCTGCTTAAATTTATTCTTGGCAGCCTGATATGGGCTTTCCTTCTTGGATATGTAATTCTGCGGCTTCTTCGTTTATCTTTTGCTAATGGAATTGAAACACTTCAACGATACGGTAAGGCACTCCTATACACCTTATGCTTCTTTTTTGTATTCACTGCTTTCTCCCTTCGTTTTACTGAGATGATTTCTTCCTTTCTTGATCTTCGCTCTAAAAACACCTCAGATACTAATTATATGATTCCAACAAACATCTTTTATGTCCTCACATTCCTGGTTGATATACTCCCGAATATTCTCTACACCATACTTACCGTAAAAGCGATCGATCTTTTGACTGCCATGCAGGCCGACCGGTACTCCAAAGAGACGGATACACTTGCCAAAAATATATCCGTCTGGTGCGCAAAATCTTTGGCGGCTATAATCTGCACTTCCATCATTTTTCCTATTCTTCAGCTGCTTTTTGCAAAAATACTGCTGGATATAAATACATCAATAAACATACCATTCTTGTCTCTGATCTTTGTTCTTGCACTTTTATTTGTCTCAAGAATTATCTCAGAGAACCGAAAACTAAAGACCGACAATGATTTATTTATCTAATTCGAATAAAAAATAACCTTTGAATAAGGAGTGTACATGGCAATACGAATCTATCTTGAAGACGTATTAAAGCTTCAAAACATGACTTCAAAAGAACTCTGTGCCAAGGTGGGCATAACCGAGGCGAATCTATCGATCCTTAGAAGTGGGAAAGCAAAGGGTGTGCGATTTTCGACAATCAATCGTATCTGTTACTTTTTGTCATGCGACGTGGGTGATATATTAAAATTCGATGGGATCTTGGAGGATAATGATGACGAAGAATAGATTGATAATTTTTTCCCTGATGCTGCTTATGGTCTTTTTCACTAGTTTTACAGGATTCACACTGGCAAAAAAGGACGGTGCCAAAGCAAGCAGTACATCCGCTGAAGACAAGCTGGTGGGCGTATACATAACAACGGATTACATAGATTCCTTTGATACAGAAAAGTATCTGTCCGACCACACTGATACCATACAAGATGGCGTGACACTGGACTATGCAGAAAGTAAAGAGTATAATAGCAGGATTTATGCCATAAGAACAGAAGATCTTGAATACGATAACGAAGATCCTCTAAAAAGCTATAAGATTGATTTTGAATTTAAAGGCATCGACGGATTTTCTTATTATTTGTATGATCAGGTTGTCCCAAATGTAACCACCAGCATCTCTTATGTTGACCCTGTGATATCTGCGGCTAACTCAAGTATTAATGTGACAACAACAGATACCGGAACAAAGCTGACACTGATTGGAAACATAAACACAGTCTCTACCGGTGATTTTACATGTTTTTATTTTAACCCGGTCTACCAGACAGCGGATGGCGAACTGTATCTGCTACCCGGTACGGGAATGAGCACATCTGGTTTCACCTATGGTTCCTCTCTCTCTGGTGGTATAACAGAAGATTCGGTCTTCACCCAAAATGGCAGCACGAAAAACTATTCTGCTGAGATAAAAATATCCGTAACATTCGTTAGAAAGCCATTGCAATACACAATAACTGAGTTTAATTCCAACCATGAACTTCTTACCAGGTACACTTATCTGCCGGAAGAAATCCCAACAGATTATACGCCAGATTCGTCTTGCTCTTATCTGGTGGTGGATTGTTTATATGGGAGCAAAAACACTGACACTGTATCGGAACGCATTTTATATCAACCTACTGATTCCTCTCTGACGACACGAATCTGCCGTGAAGATGGTATATGTCTCGATAAGAGTACCACCCTTCACTGGGCAAACCAAGCCGACAACAGATAGGACAAGGAAACGGAGGTCACTTATGAAAAATACTGTCATTTCTAAGCATTCACTATATACCGGCATTCTTTTTGTATGCCTGCTGCTTCTGATGTTTTGCTTCGGATTTTGGGGTCTGTCACTGGTAAGAAAGACTGCACCCGTAAACCGACCTGAGGTGTCCTCGACGGATTATCTGATCGGTATCCTAGCGACACAAAAAAGTCTTGTTACTTACGATTCTTATGAAAAAGAGGAAGGTCGTATAGACGCTGTTGCCGTTTCTACCGATTATACATTTGCAGAAACAAGCGAAAACACTACGTACACGAGTTACGAATTTGAAGATCTTGAAGGAGCGGCTTTCTATAATTATATATCGCCGGAGGATGAAAGCACTTCTACAAGGGCAGATGAAAGTATTCGGGCAAGCACCGTATACAATCAGTCCGACGATGTCACAAGCATAACGCTTACTGGTGTTCTGTATGCAACTTACAAAGAAAATAATGTAACACTGTTCTTTAACCCGATTTATGAGACCCCGGAAGGTGATGTATATGCTACCTGCGGCGGTGATGGTGTATCCTCATTACTCGGACCGATTTCATTCGATATGACAGGGTTTTACAAATTGGAAGGCAAGGAAAGAACAACCGATTATAAAATGAACATAATGTTATCCGTAGAGCTGACAACCCCACCCGAGTCCTATACCTTTCTGCAGTTTAATTCTTCTGATCAACTCCTGACAAGTGCTTCTTTTTCAAATGGTGAAGTTCCCAAAGAATACGCTCCGATGGAAGACTGTGCTTATATCGTAGTTTTGTCCGTCACTGCCAGTCAAGAGGGTTCCCCGCGCACAGATTACAGACTGATTCAGCTGGATGATACAACGAATAAAAAATCCTATATATCGACTTTCTCTGATTCCGATTACGGTTTTTGTTCTGTAAAAACCACTGCAGTAAATTGGAAATAATCATAATTTCGCTAATTGCTACCATTGGTTGCGGCATTTCAAGCTTTCATAGGTTGTCCTGCAACCAGGATTTTTGATAAAGTAAGCATACAAAACACAATTTAAGCGGAGGAACTGTTTTATGAAATTACAGGAAAAAATACTTTATTGCCGTAAAAAAGCCAGCTTATCTCAGGAGGCTCTGGCGGAACAGCTTGGTGTATCAAGGCAGGCGGTCAGTAAATGGGAAACCGGAGAAGCTGTGCCGGAAATAGGTAAATTACTGACACTGGCAAATACCTTTGAGGTCACAACAGACTGGCTGCTGAATGATACAGCCCCAATCCCCGAACCTACTCCTTTTCGACCCTCTTCACCGTCTGAGGTTGGTGGTGATCCCTGGAGTCCTGGTTTCCAGACATATGAAAACGATACCGCACAGCATTCTCAGTACAAAGATACTGCCAGCTCAAATACATCAGAAACCAAGAATCGTAACTGGATTGATTCCGTACCCGGCATGATTGGAACTTTACTGCGTCGCTACGGATGGCTGTTCGGAGTCTATCTGGCAATTGCCGGTGCTGGTTTTACAGCGATCGGTGGTATGGCAAGATTCCTGTCAAAAGCAATGTTTCGCAGTAGTCCGTTCGACAATTTCTCAAGTGACCTATTCGGTGGTGAGGTCTATATTGATGCAAACGGCCAGGTAATCAGCAGCGGTCTGTCTGATTTTGCTTCCAACAATCCGGTAGCCATTATGGGATTGTTTATAATGATTCTTGGTATTCTTATGCTTGTTACGGGCATAATTCTTGCTCTTGTATTAAAACGAAAAAGCAGAAACTAAGAAAACATTCTGGTGCAATGCTTTTGTCAGGACAACGCTATCATAGAAAACGATGTTCTTTTAAATAGCGAATAACATTTATAATACGAAGGTCTGTTTTTTTTTGCTGGACTTTCGTATTATTTTTGTGATATACTACATTCGTGTTTTACTTCTTTTTTTGACTGATTTGTGTTAATTGTACATATTTATAAATTATTTTATTTCGTTTCGTGTTTTTGTCGCTTGTTTTTATCATATATCAATAGATTTTATTTTCAATTCTCGCATCGCGTGTGTCGCCGCTCCAGGTATCAGCATTTCTTATTTCACAATTTCGAGTATCACCATTTCAGGTATCACCATTTCGTGTATCGCCATTTCGAGTGTTATTATTTCGTGTTATGCTGCCCAGTCTTTTAACCTTCAACCTCTAAAAATTTAATCCATAATCTTGCATTCCGTTGTAAATACAACATACTACAAAACTTTTCACGGGTATACTACTATCATGTTCGACAGATTCAGCCATAAGATTTTTGCAGAAGAAGAATGGCTGTAGTAAAACTGATTAACTTGAAAGTCCTAAGTTACTGCCAGTTCCATCTGTTCTACAATATAAATTATAGGAGGATATGAAGAATGTTTTGTTATCAATGTCAGGAAACGGCAGCCTGCAAAGGCTGTACCATCAAAGGTGTCTGCGGAAAGACTGCAGAAACTGCAAATCTGCAGGACCTTTTAATCTATACGGTAAAGGGAATCGCAGAGATTGTAACGAAAGGAAAGCTTGACGCAGCTTCCCTTGGCAAGGCAAATTATGATGTCATCAACAGTCTGTTCATTACCATAACGAATGCAAACTTTGATGAACAGGCCATTGAAGCACAAATCAGAAAGATGCTTGCACTTCGAGATACCCTGAGAGGAAAAATCGCAGCTGCCTCACTGCATGACGCTGCGACCTTTACGGTAACGACAAGAGAATCCATGCTTGAAAAAGCTGCTACTGTCGGTGTGCTGGCTACCGAAAATGAAGATGTACGTTCTCTTAGGGAACTGATCACCTATGGTCTGAAGGGAATGGCCGCTTATGCAGAACATGCCTTTAACCTTGGAAAAGAAGATACGGCAATCTTTGCTTTCATCTATGATGCAATGGCTGCGACACTTGATAATTCGTTGTCTGCTGAAGCACTGGTCGGACTTACATTAAAGACCGGTGAATTCGGAGTGAAAGTAATGGCTCTTCTTGATGAAGCCAATACCTCACGATATGGCAATCCTGAGATAACTTCCGTCAACATTGGTGTCAGAAAAAATCCTGCTATTCTTATATCCGGACATGATCTGACGGATATGGAGCGTTTGCTCGAACAGACCAAGGGAACCGGTGTCGATGTCTATACTCACAGTGAAATGCTTCCGGCCAACTATTATCCGGCTTTCAAAAAGTACGATAATTTCGTTGGAAATTACGGAAATGCATGGTGGAAACAAACCGAAGAATTCGCAAGTTTCCACGGTCCGATTCTCTTCACTACGAACTGTATCGTTCCTCCAAAAAGCGAAGAAGTAAGGGGACGTATCTTCACCACAGGAGCTTCCGGTTATCCGGGCTGTAAGCACATTGATGCTGATGCCGAGGGTAAGAAGGATTTTTCTGAGATTATCGCTCTTGCAAAGACACTTCCATCACCGGAAGAAATCGAGACCGGAACGATCGTTGGTGGATTTGCACACAATCAGGTGCTGGCACTTGCCGATAAGGTCGTAGACGCTGTGAAATCCGGTGCCATAAAGAAATTCTTTGTTATGGCTGGTTGTGATGGACGTATGAAATCCAGAGATTACTATACTGAGTTTGCAAAACAGCTTCCCAAAGATACTGTCATTCTGACCGCAGGCTGTGCAAAATATCGCTATAACAAACTGCCTCTTGGTGATATCGGTGGCATTCCAAGAGTTCTGGATGCCGGTCAGTGCAACGATTCTTACTCTCTTGCTGTGATTGCATTAAAACTGAAAGAAGTCTTTGGACTTAACGATGTGAATGAACTTCCAATTGCTTATAACATCGCATGGTATGAGCAGAAAGCAGTTATTGTTCTTCTTGCCCTCTTATCCCTTGGTGTAAAGAACATTCACCTTGGACCGACACTCCCTGCCTTCCTTTCCCCGGATGTAGTAAAGGTTCTTGTGGATACCTTTGGCATAGCAGGAATTGGTAGCGTGGAAGATGATATCGCTTTGTTTACAGCATAATGTAAGTTAATATAACCAGATAAGCCTCCTTTTCTGATTGCATCAGAGAAAGGAGGCTTTTTATTATTACATATTCAGTTTTTTTGTCCGAAAATCCTATGTTTCTTATTCATTCACAGCAATCGCTTCGACCCCGTATTTTTCTCTTTCACTTTGTATGATTACTTTCATCGCCTGTGCTTCCGTGATGTCTGTAAATGCTGTATCCATTGCGGATTCATCCGCAAAGTTATCAAACAAGGTCGACTTTCCCTGCAGAATCTCTAAAATTCGTTCGTCAACACTTTCATCGATTAAAAGTCTGTGAACCAGTACACTTCTTGACTGTCCCATTCGGTATACCCTTGAGATCGCCTGGTTCTCTGTGGACGGTTTCCATTGTGGTTCGCAAAGGATCACCACGCTCGCCGACTGAATGTTAAGTCCCACACCGCCGGCTATGATCTGGCTGACCAGCACGCTTCCGGCTTTCCCTTTCGAAAATTCATCAACGATTTCCTGTCGATGATTTGCCGATACACTGCCATCAATCGGACCATAACAGGCGTCTCCAAGCAGGCTTTGTACTTTTCGTATGGTATCGAGAAAGAAGCTGAAGACAATTACTTTACGCCCTGCCTCCTTCGCATCCTCACAGATTTCCAGCAAACGATTCGCTTTTGAGGAATCTGAGAGCTTTGGCGCATTCCAGGATATCTGCCGAATCTGCATGATCGATCCTCCTTGCAGCGATTCTTTATAAGCTTTCTCTTCTGCAGCTGTCATAATGCACCATTCTTCTTTTTCCAGCTTTTCCGGTAATTCTGTAAGGACATCCTCCCGTACTCTTCGCAGGTAGACCGGTGCAATGGTCTGTCGAAATTCCGGTGCCATCGAAAGGGAAAGCATGGATTCTGTCTTCCTTGCTATCTCCTGATTCAGCATACTAAGAAGAAAGATCATCTCTTCGACCTTATTCTCTATGGGTGTTCCTGTCATGAAACATATAAACTCTGCTTTTTTTGCTATACCAGAAAGTGCTTTTGTTCTTACTGCCTGTGGATTCTTAACGTAATGCGCTTCATCAACGACAAGCATATCAATACGCAGACTCTCCTCAGCCTCAATTCTTGATACCGTTTCAAAGGTCGTAACTGCTATACCGCCTTGTTTTTCCCATTGTGCGAACTCTTCCTCCCGATTGTCACCATAAATTTTTACCGGAAGCAGCTCACTTTGCTGCGCAATCTCTCTGGTCCAGTTGACCATAACACTTACCGGGCAGACAACCAAAAAATGTGTACGTCCCTTCGCTGCCAAATGTGCCATCGCAGCAATGGCCTGTACGGTCTTTCCAAGCCCCATCTCATCCCCCAGTAAGGTTCGTTTCTGATATAACATATATTTCGTGCCAAAGGTCTGATAGCTGCGAAGCGATGCCTTCAGCCTTGATGTATCAAGTTCAAAGGCAGCAATTTCTGACGCCAATTGTTCTGGAAGACCGTGATAAGCCGGATTTTCCACTGTACTTTTTCCAAGCAGCTGTTCCAGCATCGCATAGAATGGTGCTGTATTCTCTTCGAACCGCTGTCTTGCCGTATTATACTGGGTTTTTTCCTCGCATTGTTTATACGCTTCCTCAAGCGTCATACAGTCCCTTGCGAACCCCTGCTGTATAAGGTTTTCCAGTGATTCATATGCTTGCAGACATCTGTCCTTCTTACCTTTTGTCGAAAAGAACATACGCAGCGAAGAAGCTAACTGCTTTGCCAGTCTGCTCTCCTTGTTGATCTGATCTTTGAATGCTGCCAGAAGCTGCTTTGCTTTTTCGCTTGTCTGTGCTGTCTGCAGGAGAATCGCCAGATGCAGCAAAAGATCTGCTGTATCCTTGCTCATGTTATCAATGTTGATCTTAACTTTTGCTGATTTTTGAACACTTTCGGTAATGTCTCTGACTTTTTGATGGATTTTTCGTGCTCCGTCCTCTCCAATTCCATTAATAGCAATCAAACGCTGCAGTGAAATACCGGCAAGCTGATGAATGGTATGGAAGCCGGCTGCTTTTAACGTTGCAATACGGATACCGCTCTTGTCTTTGTTGATTTCTTCTACCGGCATCTGGTTCAGAATATCCTGAATACATTGATTTCGAAGCGCTGCATACGATTTCATGACGGCTTCTTTATGACCGGCTTCTTTCCTGCTGATCGTCTCCAGCTGGATCTGTGCGTTCTTTGCTGCTGCAACTGTCTGCTTTACCCTGTTCTTGTCTATACTGCTTTTCACTCGTAAGCCTCCCTCGCTGTGCTATGAATTGGATGTCATGCTAATTACTATACTATAGTCTGTGCTTTTTATAAGTCCTCGTCCTGGCTTTCCATCTCTGTATTACACGCTTATCGTTCCTGATTGTCGACCAGATATTCGATTGCATCCTCAACCGTAATCAGAAGCATTTTGGGTATCTCTTCTCGTCCCGGAAGAACCGCAAAATACATTTCCTCTATTTCCTCTGTCTCCTCAAAGACAGCCTCTGTAAATCCCATATCCGCAGAGAGTCTCTTTAGAAAGTCCAGATTCCTGATATAATCCTTTGTTCCGATATGAAAGCATCCTTTCAAATCATTCAGGAGAATGAACTCCACGCATTCAGCGATCTGAACGTCCAGCGCCAGATTAATATACAGTCCGGGCGGCGAACTAATCAGTTCCTTTGATCTTGCACGCTCAATCAAATCAAGAATTCTCGGACAGTCCTTTCCCCATACACCTGGAATCCGAAGGATAACGGCTCTCTCGCCCAGCTTCTCGGACAACAGTCTTTCACATTCTATTTTGTATTTACCATAGTCACTTTCTGCGATTGGCTGGTCTTCCTCAAAATGTGGTCTGCTAAGGTCTGCATCAAAAACATTTGCCGTTGAAAAAAATATGACTTTGCTGTCCTTTCTATACTGACAGTATTCTGCCAGAATACGATGTGCTGCAAGCTGCTGTTCAAAGTCACCTCGTAAACAGGATAGAACGACCTGAGGGTTCACTTTTTCAAGTATGTTTTTTATCTCACTGAATGAGGACGTCGTAAAATGTATCCATCTCTCTTCCGGCAACAGGTCAGTCTTTTTTGTTGCATAGGTTCCATAGACCTCATGCTCATCCGAAAGTTGTCTGCTCAGTGCCTTTCCAATGTAACCACTCGCCCCTATGATTAAAATCTTCATACCAGCCTCCTTTTGCGAATCTTTCGCTTTCATATCCTGTATACTATGATCCCAGCATCAAAAGGTCATGTGCGTCATGTCAGTAGGAATCAGCACGACTTTGGAACCCCAACATCATAGTATTGCATCCATTTTTCTCCCCTGCTTTTATGGTAAATTATACCATATTAATCTTTGGTGTGCAAGGTAAGAAAAGACAGGATACCCATTGCCGGATTATCCTGTCTTTCTTCTTAAATCTATTATAGCGAAACACCAATGAATTACTTTTTGTTCCCTTTTACATTGAATCAAAAATGCAGAGAGTATCAGAAGCGCAGAGACAGACAGCTAAGTCCGCCATCGATCTTGCGGTATTCGGAGGTATCAACGATCAGCACCGGATAACCAGCTTCTTCCACAGCAGCCAAAACGGTTGGATATCCTTCTGCGATAATAACGGTATCGTTCACCCAGATACAGTTCGCACCATAACTTTCCTCTTCCGGTACAATGATCTTGTTATACTCTGCAAATTCAGTCTTCTCTACAAATTCACCGGCTACCAGCATGTTATTGTTCTCAATATAATTTACACCTGTTTTTAAATGCAATACTTTCTCAAGAGGAACTTCCGAACCGCTTAATCCCCATCCCTTTAAGATCTCGATAAACTGTCGTATTCCCTCTGCGTTCGTTCTGGCAGACCGACCAACATAAAAGTGATCTCCGACCATCATTACATCTCCGCCTTCTAAGGTTCCCGGTGCTTTGATGTATGCGATCTCGTCGTCAGCAAAAAAGGTCTTAATGGTATCGATCATCTTTTCCGGTTCTTTATTCCTGCTTGGTGCTCCGGGATTGGTGATAATAGCCCCCTTCTTTGTAATAACAGCAACATCTTCTACAAAACAGGAATCCGGGAATTCTTCCTCCGCTTCCAGCATTGTCACTTTAACACCGCATTTCTTTAAAGCTTCCACATATGCGGCATGCTGTAACAATGCCTTTTCATAGTCTGGTTTCCCAAGTTCCGGCGCTGAGGTGATACCATCAAGCAGGGCCTTGCAGGGCTTTCTGACAATAACATTCGTAAACATAGACATTCTCCTTTTGTTTTATGATTTTGTTGCAAATTCTCTTTTTCTATGTCTGCAATCAACTATAAAAAGACGTCTGAATAACATCAATTATCCAAACGCCTTTGCTTGTCTATCATCGATTTACGGGTAATTATAATGACAAAAAAAATGTATGTCAAGGCACACTGCGTCGCTTTTCAGCTTCTCCAACAAAAGCCTTTTTCGATAGGATTTTGTCCAAACCTTTTTGATTCCTAGGTCTCATAGATAGGAAAACTTAGTGTTATGTACAGATCCTTGTCGTCCGTTCTTGCCGATATGATACCCTTCATTTGTTCCACATAAAGCTTCGCTATGGTCAGGCCTAACCCACTGCTGGCAGAACTTCTGGCTTCATCCTTCTGATAAAACCGGTCAAACATATGCTGAACGTCATAATTGCTCAGATTTTTGCGGGAGGTCTGGTAGGTAAGGCACACCGTATTGTTCTCTTTGTCTTTTAAAAGTGAAATATAACTGTAACCATTGCAGTATTTCACTGTATTTGCTGTAAGATTCATAAAAACTCTCAACAGACCGTTTTGATCCCCCTGTATCCACAGAGGCTCTTCTTTCTTTGGCAGGTTAACGATCAGGTCAATTCCTTTTGCTTCGAAATCCGGATAGAAATTCAGCAGATGCTCTTTGAATAGCTTATACAGATCGACAGGACTTGCATCGATCTGCAATTCCATGCTTTCAAGTCTCACAAACTCATACAACTGTTCAATCAGCATATTCAGGTCGACCGCTTTTCGTTTTACGACCTCTAGGTCTTCCTTTTGTTCCTGGAACTGTGCATTATCCATCATCCACTCCACGTATCCTAAAATGGAGGTAATCGGGGTACGCAGGTCATGGGACAGATTGGTTATCTCCCGGCGGATGTCGGATACTTCTTTCTTATAAGCATACTTATCTTTGTGATATTCCCGAATGTATTGATTACATTCTGCACACAGCTTCTCCAGCTGCCGGTCCGGCACAGGACAAAATACATGTTGTTCGCCCAGCTTATTCTGAATGCTGTTGTGAAACTCTGCACTGACTTTCTTAATTCCTCTTTTCAGTAAAAAATGCCAGACTAAGAGTAGGATCAGCAATACATCCGATATTATCAAAGCTATCATCATATGTTGTAAAACTCCTTTTTACCTGATTTGGTCTCCGGCTCCCGCTGCTTCTGCTGCTCTTGTTGCTCCCGCTTCTTCTGCTGCTTCTGCTGCTCCCGCTGCTCCTGCTGCATCAAACCTTTTCTATCTGATTTCTTTTCTTTTGAACAGGATCATACCAAAGATCAGAAAACCCGTCAGCCAGCAAAACCCGGTAAGAAGCGTTGTAAAAGTATCCCTTCCTGTCACTTCAAAGGTGAGCGTGTGATTGCTGTATTCAGCCATAGCAATGTAAGGAAAACATTTTGAGATTATATTAAGTATTACGATTCTTCGTCCGAGCAGATTTAGCATCGTAGGGACAACAACAATTGCCGCTACTGAATATATCATAGCTAAACTCATGGTATCTGCAATCATCATGAACATATACACACCTGTCAGTGCTGCCAGCAATCCTAGACTGCCGCTAAAGATCGCATTCCAGTAGACATTGAACTCGCCCACATCCGAGTGAAGCAAAAAGCGGTCGCAAAGAAATGCATAAAATCCCGCAAGTACAAGACAGCTAAACACGGCTATGATCGCCTGCACCAGTAATTTTCCAAGCAGCACCGTGCTGCGTTTTATTCCAAATGCAATCGAATTCTTATAGACATGTGTTTTATCACCGTCATTGAGCAGCAATACAAAACCACCGGCCACATAAAGGAGCATTGTTAACGAAGCATAGATATTCGAAAGAGCAAACTTTGTATTGCCATAAGGAAAATTCTCGGCATAATTCTGAAAATAAGCAAGTACACCGACAACACTGGACAAAAGAACACCAAAGACAAAAAATAAGATCCATATTTTTTTGTCCCGGATCAGTCTATATGCTTCACTTCTCATGTAATTTAACATATCAGCACTCCTCCACAAGTTTCATATAGTAATTTTCAAGACTCATACGGCGTTTTTCCAGTCCGTTCAGGCTAATGTTCTCTCTGATTGCCAGTTCACAGATCTTGTTGCCATCCTCGAGTCCTTCATACAGGTGTATGCATTGATCCGGATATACTTTAAAATCTTTATACCCAAGTTCTTTCTCCAACAGCCTGCATAATTTTTCCGGCTGGTCTACAAAGATATTCAAAAAAGAAGCGCACTTTTCAGCCAAAGCCTGGGATGTTATCTCTTCCAGCATCCTTCCCCGGCTTAAGAACCCATAACAGGTAACGATGTTCTCAAGTTCGGCAAGAATATGGCTTGATATCATAATGGTGGTATTGTGCTTACGATTTAACATCAGCAGCATCTGTCTCATTTCCAGAATTCCGGCCGGATCCAGGCCATTGATTGGCTCATCAAGGATCAGCAGCTCCGGAGAATGCAGCAGAGAAAGGGCAATTCCCAGACGTTGCTTCATTCCAAGTGAGAACTGACTCACCTTTTTCTTGCCGGTATCCTTCAGTCCGACCATGGAAAGTACTTCATGAATTCTGTTCTTTTCCGGTATTCCGAACTGTATTCTAAAATACTCAAGGTTCTGCCCGGCCGTCATACCAAGGTGAAATGCCGGTTCTTCGATCAACGCTCCCATCCTTTTCCGGTATTCGGCGTTCTTTTTTTCTTCGTTGCTGTCAAACAAATAGATACTGCCCTCATCAGCAAAAGACTGCCCCGCGATCAGACGCATCAGCGTTGTCTTTCCTGCACCGTTATTTCCGACGAGTCCGTAGATTTCTCCGCGCATGATATGCAGATTTACATCCATTAATACAGCATTTTCTTTATACTTTTTTGTTATATGCTCCATTCTCAAAACACTGTCTTTCATTTTACTCCATTCCTGTGCTTTTTTATGCACAAACCTATTCATGAGATCGTTTTTCATTTCATGTTTTGCTCCACTCCTGCGCTGCTTATTCGCATAGGAAGTATGAACAGCGGGCTCCTTTATTCGAGTCCGTATACTTTTCTGGATTTGTATTGTATGATCATGAGCCTAGTGTACCGGAATGGTTCAAAGAATGCCTTAAGCAAATGTAAAGAAAGTATAAAGTTTGATTCCTGCCCGCTACAGACACAGTCGGTAGCCAATTCCCCATACGGTCGTAATATACTCTTCCGGTGTGACTGCGCCAATTTTTTTCCGGATGTTGCTGATGTGCACACTGACGGTATTGTCCTCCCCATAGTACCCATTCATCCACACGGCCTCATAAAGACCTTCCTTGGAATAGACCTTTTGCGGGTGACGCAGCATCGTCTGTAAAAGGTCGAACTCTCGGACTGTCAGTTCAATTTTCTCTTGATTCACACGGACAAGACGTTCCTCAACATGCATCGTTAATTCTTTAAAGGTAAGAACTTCTTCTATGTTATTGCTGCCCGGATTTCTTTGGTCTGTCCCGGTACTGTCCACATTATATGCTGCAACGTCGTTTTCCATGTTATAGGATGGAACCGCCGCTCCTCTTCGAAGCTGTGCTTTTATCCTTGCCACCAACTCTCTTGGTTCAAAAGGTTTTGTGATGTAATCATCCGCACCAAGCTCCAGTACATTTACCTTACTGTCAAGATCGAGTCTTGCCGTCAGTGCTATGATTGGGACCTGACTTTTTTCTCTGATTTTTGTTATCAACTGTTCTCCGCTCATTCCCGGTATCATCAGATCGCAAAGAATCAGCTGGTATTCCTCCATTGCAAAGCGCAACTGGGCCTCTGTCCCTGAAAAAGCACAGGTTGCTTCATAACCTTCCTTTTTAACAATCCGTTCTAATAATTTATTAATATCCGTATCGTCTTCCACAATTAATATTCTGCTCATCCTGGTCTCCCACCTGAATAATTTTTATTGAATAACTTTTTGCTTAACTTTTTGCGCATACCTATTTTTACACTCAACAATCATCTTACCATGAATTATTATTTAATAAAACACTTTGCTTACCATAAAAGAAAAGACTCAATGAAATACCTCTGCTTTCATTGAATCTTTTCTCTTTTCTTAATCGAAAATGCAATTTGGGTTCACGGACGGTGACTTGTCGGCCCTGCCAAACAAAGGCTTTGGTATGAAGTGAACTTTTCCTTCGTGTACCGCACCTTGTAGATTTATCGAAAACCTCATGATAATTTCATTTTTGTTTCACCGGCAGCATAATCAGTATTGTCAGTCCACCCGCTGCATTCTGTGCCGCATCAATGGTCCCGCTATGCCCTTCAATGATCTGTCTGCATATGGAAAGTCCAAGCCCTGATATCTGTCTGCTCTTATCCGAGGTAAAAAAGGGTTCGAACAGATGCGGAATTTCTTCTTTTGATACCCCCACTCCATCATCTGAGACGGAAAACGAAACCCATGAACTGCTTTTTGTGATGTCAACCGTTACATTTACCCCACCATCTTTGTTATGTCTGATCGAATTACCAAATATATTAGCAAATACTCTTCGGATCTTTAACAGTTCTGCTTCCAGCACCGTTTGTTCCTCGCATTGGTTTCTGATCTGTAAAGTACAGCCGTGTTCTCTGAAAAAGTCGTCGTATTCTTCTCTCAGCATTCTTTCCAGATAATGGACTGGATATGGCTGTAATTGCTGCTTGTTCACCAGTGAGGAACCAATATAGTCATCAAACTCCTCAACGATGGCTTCGATGTCCTTTGCCTGATTGTAGATAATCGAAAGATACCGGTTTTTCTTTTCCTCTGTTAAATCTTTTTTTAAGATGCGCTCACTGTATCCAAGAACTGAGGTCAGCGGAGTCTTCAGATCGTGTGATATCGATGCAATCATCCGGTTCTGATTCTTTTTTTCTTCCGAAAGGCCGTCTGCAAGCCGATAAAAACTTTGCTCTAGCTGACCGATCTCTTCTTTGCTGACTTTTCTTTTCTTATTGCTGTACCCGTCCACTCTCTGACCGCTTTTATAGACTTTCATTTGATGGTCTAAAAGCAATAGTCTTCTTACATAGAAGAAATGTATGGTAACGGACAGTCCGGCAAAAATAAAAAAGACCACACAGATCTCGAACAAAAATATATTCTCAAAGATGTTATGTGCCTTCAGATTCAGCAGATCCACCTCCTTCTCCACTTTTAGAAGATAATCTCCGTCCTTAAGATGAATCAGAGTGGTGACCGAATAGCCAAGATTACTCTCTGACGCTTCGTCCTGAAAGACCTGCTCTGCTGTGTTTTGAAGCGTTACCCGTAGATTGCGCTCATTTTCAAGCCCTGCAATGAATGCTTTTACATCCACAAAAAACATGTCCGCAGAATGCGACTGAATGTCTTTTGTGGTTTCTGCCACTGCTGTCTGCATGTTGGTCTGGTATAACTCGACCCTGCCCTCCAGATAAATTCGGTAGTATCCAAGGATCAAAAGGATATTTAAAATAAATGCAGCAAGCAGCAGAAGAGGAAGCTTGTATTTAATGCTCATGTCACTCCCCCCTTCTGACTAACTTATACCCAACACCCCAGACCGTCTTTATCAGCTGACTGTCCGGATCGATCTTGTCCCGCAGGTTCTTGACTGTCACAGTAACACTGCCAATGTCTGCATAGTCCATACCCCAAACTTTGTCAAAGATCTGCTCCCGTGTCATGACTTTTCCGATGTTATCAATAAAATAGATCAATAATTGGAATTCTCTTGTGGTCAGATGGATGTATTCTCCATTTTTAACAACTTCATAATTCTCGCGAAAGATCGTAAGCTCTCCAAGGCTGACTGCTTTGTCCTGTGCCTGTGAACTTCTCTTCTCTCTTCGAAGGTGCGCTTTCACCTTTGCTGTAAGTTCTTCGACATGGAATGGTTTTGTGATGTAGTCATCCCCGCCCATCTCAAGGCCGAGCACAGTGTCGATTGTCCGTCCCTTTGCCGTAACGAACAAAATAGGACATGAGACTTCATCTCTGATCTTCTTGCAGGTGGAAAGTCCGTCAAGCTTTGGCATCATTATATCCAGCAGTATCAGATCAAAATCTGATTTTTTTACTGCTTCCAATACCATCTCCCCGTCCGAAACGGTGGTACATATCATTCCTTCATCTTCCAGACTGTCTGCAATCAGCTGTGCTATATTTGCATCGTCATCAGCAATGAGAATTCTGGGCATATCCGGTTACCTCCGTGAAATTATTTAAAATAAACACATACTCATCAATTACATCTGAAAGTTCCTCTAATGTATTTTCAATGGTTTCAACATCAAAGGTTTTTTTTGCTTTCTTCATTTTATCATTTTTTTCTTCAAACTGTTCATTAATTTTTACAATATCATCATACAGCTGATCCAGAGACTGCAGTTCTTCCTGATAAGCAGATTCTTCACTCTCATTCAGCCTGTTCGTGCATTCTTTGGTAGCCTCCTTGGCATCTTCCGCGCAGTTCCTTAGCTTTGCGAATGCCTCTTCCATTCCCAGCAGGCTGTTGGTTTTGTTCCATGAAGCTTTGATGTATTTATCCAGATATTGTGTGTTTTCTTCCAACACTGTATTTATACCGGTTACTGCCGCCTGTGTATCGTTCCACTCAAATGTGTCTGATATACCGTCTTGCAGCTCATTTCTTCTGCTGCCTGACTGCCAGAGCATTATCACAAGAAAAATGAATAGCAGTGGCAGCAAAATCAAAAGTAACATAATTCCCTTTTTCATCGGTTCGCCTCCTTACTCAATGCTCTTTAGTGCTTCTGTCAGTACTATGTCTTTTACCTTTTTCCGAAGCAGAAGATTGGTCAAAATAACAAAGAGCAGTGTCAGACAAACGGTTACTGCAGCCATTTTCAAATCAAATACCAAGGGCAGCCTCAGATTGTCACGGGAAACCATTCCTGCTATGTACTCAAACAGTCCAAACCCTAACGGCAGCCCGCAGATACAACTAAAGACCGCGAGTACCAGATTCTCCACCATTGTCAGATGATTTACTTCATGCTTGTGGAAACCAAGCACCATCAAGGTCGCATACTCCCTGGTCCTTTCAAAAATACTTATGGAGGTTGTGTTGTATACCACAGTGATGGAAAGAATCGAGGCCGACACCAGAATCAAAAGAATGGTCGCATTCAGTGTCTTTAGCATTTCTTTGCTTCTGCTCACGACATCACTTTTTGTTGTTACATTTTTAATTGTGTCTGCTTCCGAAAGCGTATCAAGTGCTTTGTCAAGGTCTGCAGAATCCTGCGCCTGAACCAGTATCGTACTGGTTGATACATTCATTCCCACATCCTTTGCCTCTTCAAAACAAAGGTACAGCGTACTGCCGGAATATTGGTTGGAGATGTCTGTTACCAGCAGCTCATAGGAGATATCCTCAACCATCAGAACAATGGAATCTCCGACTTCGACTTTGTTCTCTTTGGCATAGGACCCCGGAAGAATAACACTGTTCTTTTGAATAGGAAGCAGCTGTCCGTCCTCATCAAACACAGAAACCAAACTGCTTTTTTCCTCCAGCAGCTGGTACCCCATTTCCTGACCGTTCAAAGTACCTTTCCCACTCTTTGTAAGCTCTTTCTCCTGTACCGGAAAGGCAAAGGATACAGACTCCTTATTCTCAATTGCTTCATTGTACGTTATATTGAAATCATACTGCATCGTATCTGCATTCTGCTGCAGAACCATAAGAGCAGAGTTGCGCAGGGATACTCCGGTAAAGATCAGCATGACACTTCCTATCGTTCCAACTGCACTTAATAAAATTCTACGCTTGTTTAAGAATATATTTCTTGCAATCAGTTTGCCTGAATAATTCAAATGCGTCCATAAGAATCCAACCTTTTCCAGAATGATCTTCTTACTTTTTGCCGGCGGTTTTGGACGCATGGCCTGTGCCGGAATCTCCGAAAGCACCCGCTGCAGGGCAATCCATGCAGCCGTTTGGCAAAAAACAACAGCCAGTACAACCGGCACCACACAGTAGAGTGCATATATGGGTATTGGAATCTCAGGCAGTTCGAACCGATTGACGAACACCTGAATTAAAAGCTTAGGCACCAGAAGATTACCGAGCAGGGAGAACAAAATGCCGCCCGACAAGGCTGCCAGTATGGAATAGAAAAAAAAGCTATATCGTATCGTTCGCTTTGATATGCCAATGGCTTGCATGACGGCAATCTGCATACGCTGGTTCTCGACCATCTTTGACAACGAGATAAACGCTACCAGCGCTGCCACAAAAAAGAAGATAAACGGGAATACATAAGCAATGGAACGAATCGGTGCCAGTGCTTCTCCCACCGTTGTAAAACTTGCCTGCTCTGCGCGTGTTGTTCCTGCAATGTACCCATCCATGTGTTCAGCAAAGAGTAAAATACTTTCCGGGTTCGCAGTTCTTACCAGGATTTCCTGATAGCCGAGGTCAGAAGCATACATGGATGTCATACTTTTCTCAAGTACCAGTTCCTTCACAGTGTCTTTTGTTGCATATACTATTCCAAATGTTTTATTCACAGACGATGAACTGCCTGAATCCTTCTGCTTATACGCATACTCAGGATTCATACACAGTCCGGTCACAGTCATCGTATGATCCTTAATAACAAAGCTGCTGCCCGGTTCCAGATTGTTTAATTCTGCAAACTTGTAATCAACCATTACCTCATCTGTATCATCCGGGATGGTTCCTTCTGTCAGCAGTGAACTGTTGATTTGTGTCATACTGTGAAACCGAAGTGTCACATCCTGTCCGTCCAACGTAATCGCTTCACTGACTGTATATCTTCCTTCGGCGGTTTCAACATCTCTCTGCATCAAAAGCTTTTCAACATCGTCCGGTCCTGCATTTTGAAAAGTAAGCCACAGGTCTGCCATATGCTGGTCCTCATAATAAGTTTCAACAGAATCATCCATGGCCCGGATCGCTGCGAACATTCCGGAGAAAAGCATTGAACCAATGGCAATAATCATGACAATCGATAAGAATTGTCCAAAATTCGATTTGATTTCACGTAGCATTCGTACCAATAATTTTTTCATTACCACTCCAGCTCCTCTACTTTTTTAATGGTTTCATTCAGCATAATGTCTTCAATTCTGCCGCTTTTTACACGGATGACCTTATCTGCGATCGGGGCGATCAGAGAATTGTGCGTAATCAGTATGACCGTTTTCTTGTAGGTCTGATTTATTTCAGAAAGAAGTGACAATACCTTCTTGCCCGTTTGATAATCCAGTGCTCCGGTCGGTTCATCGCACAGCAGCAGCGCCGGATTCTTTGCCACTGCACGAGCAATTGCAACGCGCTGCTGTTCACCACCGGACAGCTGTGTCGGGAAGTTCCCTGCACGTTCTTCCAGCCCTACCCGCAGAAGGACATCCACAGGATCGAGGTGATCTTTGCAGGTCTCTGCGGCAAATTCCACATTCTCATATGCATTCAGATTCGAGATCAGGTTGTAGAACTGGAAGACAAATCCGACCTTTTCACGGCGGTAATTCGTCAGCTGACGATCTTTGAACTTCGAGATATTCTCCCCTCCCACCACCACTTCACCTTCACTCGCCGTATCCATACCGCCGAGGATGTTTAAAAGTGTTGATTTCCCTGCACCCGATGCGCCAAGTATAATGACGAATTCCCCTTCCTCAATTGTAAAATTAACTTCTGACAGTGCGTGAATTCCCACTTCACCAATTTGATATCGTTTTGATACATTCTTTACTTCTATAAAAGAACTCATCTTTCTTACCTCCGGAAAATTAGTATAAAACTACTATAACGGACAAAAATTATGAGGTAAGGGAGAAAAAATTAAGAAAAATTATTATACAGAATAACGAGAGCAGGCGCATTCAATCTGAATTCTTTTTCTTGCCTGCAGATTTTTTGCACAAAATAAAGAAGACCGATTCCTGTGAACCGGTCTTTGCGGGTATCCAAATGCGGGCTTTCCATTCCCTTTCCTTGGAATCAGTGCTGATTTAGTCTTGATTTTCTCTGTTGAAAAGAATGTTATGCAAGGTGAGCTTCGATAAACGCTTTCATTTTCTCAATGGCATCTTTCGCCGCTTCTGATTCATATAGTGTGAACCCATGTTTTTCTGTCGGGTATTCAAAACAACTTGTGTTGCAGCCAAGCTTCTCCATTCTTTCGTATAAGGTTTTGCCTTCCCTATACAAGGAATCCATTCCCGGAAGAATAAAAATAGCAGGAGGCAGTTTCTTTAGTATATCATCGGTTGCAAAGCATGGGGAGATAAGTGGGTCCTTGGGATCCTTCTCTCCAACGTAGCACGCATTGAATACTTTCGCTATACCGGGAGGTATGCACCCCTTTGGCTGTGGTTTACTGTCTGGATCCGTTGCAATATCAAGCGGAGGATAGTCAAGAACAAGACAGTTTAGAGAAAATGCACCTGTCTGTATAGCTTTTATACAGACCGCAAGACTTAGATTTCCCCCCGCACTGTGACCACCGATTCCAAGACTTTCTGTGTCAATGCGAAACCTTTCCTTTTCTTTACTCATGTAGAGAATTACTTCAATGATCTGATCCAATGCATCCGGGTATGGATTCTTCGGTGCTTTTGCATAGTCAATGCTTAGGATCTTATATTTTCTATCCCGTATGAATTCTTTGTTGATCACTTCATCCATTTCAGGATTTCCAAGCACAAAGCCGCCACCATGCAGTCCGATAAACAAAGGCTTTACTTCTTTGTCCTCAAAACCATAGGTAAGTGCGCGAACGTCCCCGAATGATGTTGGGATGATAAGAACCTTTCCCTCTGTTTTTTTGCGAAGGCTGCCAATTTTTGAGTGCAGCTGATACATATTGTGAAGCCGGCGTCCCTTTCGTATGCATTTTTTATATTCTTTATCCGGTGTTTTGTTCATATATTTTCCCCCTTACGTAGAAGCTTGAATGACCAACGTTATTAGAAAATGACACTGCATTTTCTAAATATCATGAAACGATATTTTGTTAAATTGTAATTTAATATTTATGTTATTCCTTTTATTCATAGTACTTTCAGCACTTATGTAACTTTCAGCATTCCCGTAAATACTGATACTCACAGGATAACGACAAGTCCGACCATACCTTACTTTTCATGCACCCAAAAGGATATACCGGATGCTTTTTAATACACTTGTCTTCCTCCATTTGATTTTGACCAGACAAAGGCGAAATCCCAACTAGGATCACGTCAGACAACCTTACACGTTATGATCGCTGAATTATTTACCACTTACAGTTTCCATAGAATTGAAAGCTTATTTTGCAATCATACCTCCTCATAATCAAGCAAATCTTTTGTTCTTAACATCCAGCAGATACCTTATTATATTCTCATCTTCACTTTTATTGTATTGAAAATCAAGTTCCTTTGCTACACTTTCTGCAAGGTCTCGAAACAGGTCTCCCGCTGCGAATATGGATTTCCAAAAATTATCGTAAGAAGCATCTGAATAGGTAGCGGCATACATTTCATAAAGCTCAGCCGGCAGATACCTCTTAAAGTACTTGCCCATCTTTCCGGATGATACGGCAAAATCATGTGTTATTCCTATGTACCAGCTTACCATCTGATTCAGCATATCCCGAACGTAGTGATCGAACATCTCTTTTGCATAGGGAAGTTCGTCCCGGCCAATTCCTTTTGCCACATTATTCAGGCACCACCAGAATTCGTTGCAGGTATCAAGAAAAATTTCTTCTTGGGGCTGTTTTATGTACCAGTGTTGCTCGTCTGGTTTTATCTCCGGCAAAAACCCGCCTTTGTCAAGCAGTACAATGGCCGGTTCTCCATCATTTCTATATGGCATGAACTCAATGCTTAGATCAATACGGACACCGTCATCATATAACATCAGGTAAGTAAAGGAACCGTCTCCTACCGGTGGCAGCAATGGATGAACATTAAGTTCCGGTCGCTGAAGCACCGCGGGTATTCCAAATTTATCATTAATCCAGTTCATATTGTTGAAAAAGGGCTTCGCATCCTCCACAAAGTACACGATGTCATAGTCCTGATATCTGTCCCTGGGTGCATTCTGATCCGCTCTTGAGCCAGTCATCAGTACCGCTTTGATCCTGTCATCTTCTTTTGCTGTTCTTACAATCATATCAAGTATATCTTTTTCCGTACGCATAACAGCCTCCCTTTTTTCTTACTGCTGTCCCTGTTCTCTTGATACAGCTTTCTTTGTTTCATAACAGAGTATAGCACAGAATGTTTACTATGTCTTCCTTTCAGCCCACAGGAAGGGGCAAAAATCTCCTGTTCCTTTAATGCTTGTCCCTATTGAAGAAAATTTATTTTTCTCTTGACTTTTTCTTCCGCTGTTCATATACTGTGCATGTGGATATATACAGTTATGCAAACAGGATACGTTTTCAACCAATCCGATGTATGCTTCCACCTGTATGAGCATGTATAACCAGCTTTTGCTCATACGGTTCAGAAAACAAGACAGGAACGAGGTACACAATGCTGCAAATAACAAATCTGAATAAACAACTTCCTGAATTCGCTCTAAGGGACATAAACCTTTCACTTCCAAAAGGATTCATCATGGGACTGGTCGGTGTGAATGCCTGTGGAAAATCAACCCTGATCAAGACCCTCTGCAACATATATCACAAAGACAGCGGCAGTATTATTATTGACGGTCTGCCTATGGATGAAGAGGAGGCCGCAATCAAGAACAAACTGGGAATTGTGCTTACCGAGAACTTTTATGAAACCAATCTGAGTCTTGAAAAAAATGCTGTGTATTTTGGCGGCACCTTCGAAAAGTATAACCACGATGTTTTTCTTCGGTATTGCAGGCACTTTGAACTAGATCCAGGGAAAAAGCTGCGCAAGCTTTCAAAAGGACAGCAGATGAAATTCCAGATCGCCTTTGCACTTTCTCATGAGGCAGCCTTATTTCTCATGGATGAACCTACCGGGAATCTGGATCAGGGCTTTCGCCAGGAATTTATGCAGCTCTGTCAGGAGCTGATTGAGGATGGAGAACGAAGCATTCTTCTTGCGACGCATCAGACGGATACCTTGGATCAAATTGCAGATTACATAACCATGATGGAGAATGGCCGGATTGTATTTTCTATGAGCAAAGAAGAGATTCATGACAGATACCTTCTTGTGAGCGGCGATCTATCTTCTATTTCCACATTGCCAGATCCTCTGGTCGTACATCTGGAACACGGCAAGTATCATTCGATGGCAATGCTGTACAATCCGGATTTTTCAGATTCAACACTTTCGTCCTCTGAGGCAGAGGCGTACCATGCACTATTGTCAGGTTCTGGTCTGTTCTGTATGGTTCCAAGCATTGAGGAAGTCATGTATTTTAAAACAAAAGGAGAAAAGCAACGATGTGGAAATTACTGATTGCAGACAGCCTGCATTTAAAATCATACAATGCCCAGAATACTCTTGGCTTTTTACTTGTTATTATAAATATCAATACCTTCCTTCAGTTCGGGAACGACCAATACCTGATTCTCCTGGCCGGCATCTTTATCCTGTCATTTCTTTCTGTTCTGCTGCCGCCCATCCGTATTGCCAAGGGATTATACCTTTGCCCGCTTACCGAACAGGACCGAAAAAAATATCTGAAGCTTTCCTGGTTCCTCCGGTTGATTTTTATAGAAACCATCGTTGTTATATTACTATTCCTTCTGTATCTGCAAAAATCCTTTCACGTTTATGAATTCATACTTTTGTTCCTGACAATCAGCCAGTTGTTCCTGACTTCACTGCTCTTGACTGGCTTTTACAATCCTGAACTCGTAAAAAAGCAGTATTACCTGCAAAACAAACTCCCGGTACCGGAAAAAGGACTTATACCGGAAAAGTTAAAAATACCAAGGAACGGAATCCTACTGTTAGCCATTGTACTTATCCTTTCCCTTATTAACCTGTTCATCCTAGTTCTGTCCGATGAACTATCGTTTTCATGGCTGTATTATTACCTTCCCTCTTTTTTGGTAAGTGCCGTCCTTTTGTTCTTGTATTTCACCCGGTATTTTGATTTGTTCCTGACTATAAATGCGAATTATGAAATGTATTCCTATGCCGGAAAGAGAAAGGCAGGTGTTTATCATACAGATTAACATATCTTCCATGAGTCCCCTTGCCATCTATGAACAGATCATCAATCAGATCAAGGATGCCATAATCAAAAAGTCTCTTGTTCCCGGAGAGATGCTTCCTTCCATACGCACGCTGGCAAAGGATCTTCAAATCAGTGTTATTACGACCAAACGCGCTTACGAGGAACTCGAAAAGGAAGGCCTGATTAAATCCGTCGCCGGCAAGGGTTTCTATGTATGTGAACAAAATACAGATTACTTAAAGGAAAAACAGACCGCAATGCTGGAAAATCGTTTTGCAAGCATTGTTCTGGACAGCAAAAAATCCGGAATGTCGTTGGAAGACATTCTGGAAACGGTGACTTTTTTATATGAGAATTCGGATTAATCTGACTCTTATAGATCGGATTAATCTGACCCTTATAGAAATGATAAGAGAAACAACAAACAGGGATTACCGCGTTATAAACCATAATGCGAGACTTATAACTACTAGATTTAGCGCACTGCAGAAAGGTACACAATGACAGAAAAAGCACTTGAATTTCAACATGTCAGCTTTGCCTGGCCGGATTTTTCACTGTCCGATGTCAGCTTTTCACTGGAACGAGGCTACTTAATGGGTTTGGTGGGCTTCAACGGTTCCGGCAAATCAACCCTGTTCCATCTGATGGAGAATAAAATCAGGAACTATACAGGAGCTATCTACATTGATGGATATGACTGCCGTCTGCAGGAACCAAAGGTCAAAGACATAACGGCCTTCCTGTCCGAGGAGCAGCAATTTTTCTACGAGGAAACCGCAGAAGGAAATGCCGATTTTCTCGGTCCCTACTATTCGTCATGGGATAAAGAGACCTTTCGTACCTGCCTGGACAGGTTCGAAATCAGCCGGACTCATAAACTGAAGGACTATTCAAGAGGAACTTTTATAAAGTTTCAGCTGGCCTTTGCCATGGCACATCACCCCTTGCTTTACGTTATGGACGAACCAACGGCTGGTCTTGATCCTGTGTTCCGCTATGACTTTCTGCGTATCTTACAGGATATCCTCGAGAAAGAAAATGCTTCTGTTCTTTTTTCCACGCACAACACCGGAGATCTGGACCGTATCGCCGATTACATTACCATGATCGACAAGGGACGGATTCTCTTTAGCAAAGATGTGGAGACTCTTTCCGACGAATTTCAGGCTGGTCTGGCCGAAAACGAAAAGTTCCAGATACGACAGCTGTTTTGTAAAGGACGTTGGAAATCCGTGACCGCTGCTGATAATTACAGCAATTCATTCCAAAAGAAAGGAACCTGCGCTGCCTTGGCTCAGGAAGCGAAACTATGAAGCAATCTGTTTACCTGCAATTAGACAAGCTGCATCGAAAAAAGCTGATCAGCACCGATATCCGTAATCTTGGTATCGGTATCGTCGGTCTGGTTCTGTTTTCTGGTTTTATACTAAATCTTGGCCTATGCACCATGGATCACCTGCCGGTCTTTTCTTTTTATGCGGTCTGTTTTCTTGTTGCACAGTCCTTCTATATATCCCCGCTGATCATGGTCTATGAGGAAGGTTATGTTTCAATATTCAAAAAGTATAAAAATGTTCCCATCAACAAACACCTCTTTCTTCAGTCAAAGTTCATACTTCTTATGAAGTTTTCCGTGTTGTTCTTCCTGCCGGTACAGCTTCTGCACTTCGCAGGTCTGACAAGAACGAGCACCCCGCTCATCAGTATCACAGGCTTCTGGCCTGCTTTTGCAATGGCTGGGGCGGTGTTCCTGCAGCTTATCTTTATACGTATCATGGCCCGGGAGCTCTGGAGATAATTACTCCAAAAGCTCCAAAAGCTGATAAGAAGCATACACTGTCCGGCTGCCATTTTGATTGCCAAGACCAATACAGCCACTTTGATATACCTTTTCAAGAGCAAAATCACGATCGATCAGCACTGTATCCTCAACCGCTATTCTGATATGATTCTCTTTGCATTGGATGCTTACCCGGTAAAACGTATTGTACTCCCAGCAAAAGCTGACCGATTCAAGTATCTCATACTCCCGGTCTTTCCTGTAAAGTTGAAATCTGTTCCCTTCTGCAAACCCTGCTGCCATACATCTTGCACCGCCCTGGACCCGGAACAGTACATTATGGTTTGGCCCTTTGACCGGCCGGACGCTGACAAAAAGTTCAACATTCTTCCAGTGGATATTTCCCGTATAACATTCCGCCGGAAGTCCGCTGCCACTGATGGCAAGCCCATCTGCTTCCACTCGAAGCATCCCCCGCAGATAACTAAAATGAGCCGGTTGGATGTGAAGCGGTGTCCACTTCTCCAGCGGCAGCTTCTTCAGATCCATCCGGTAGTCTGCACTGTGAAGTATTTCAAAGTCATCCAGATACAAAATCTCAGTGAACTTTGTCTCCCTTGCTCCGCCTTCCATGCATACAAACAAAAATCCGACTTCTTCCAGGATCACTGTATCCATCCCCGGCAAACGAAACTCAAGCTTTTGCCAGTTCTTCGTTACGTATTGTTCATAGTTCATAAGCTTCACTATTTCATTTCGGATTCTATCTTTATAGTAAGGAAGGATGCGCATCCTCTTTCCGGATTCTTTCCTCGGAGAAGTATCCTTTTCGTCAAAATACTCTGCACCATCCTTCCCTTTGAAATATGCTCTTATCACATCTCCCGGATAAAGGGTCGGTACCAGCTCCGGATCGTACCGGCTGTCCTCGAACTCTTGTGGCTGATAATACGGCTTGTAGTAAAGCTGAAAAGAATCTCCATTCTCTGTCCAGGGCGATACAATCTTTAATGCCCGGCTGCCGGTATGCGCTTCTTCTGACGTATTCGTAAGCAGAAGCTTCTTTCCATCAAGGCTGTGGACACGCATGGCATGTGTTGCCGTTGGAAATTCAAAATGAAAATATGTCCCTTCATCCTTTTCAAATATCGTCTTCCAAATCCCCTGCGGCTGTTCTTTGTAAATCGTAGCCGTAAGCTTCGCACAATAAGCAGCAATCTGTGACACCGTCTGAAGATTCAGGTATCCCAGGGAGCTGGATGCACAGATAAAATCATGCACCTGTGGCAGCCATTTCTCCTCAATTCCTTCTGTTTTGCAGTAAACACCAAGTATCGCTCCGAGATTCCCCACATTACAGTCGGTATCCCAGCCACACATATTGGCTATGTTAATGGACCGGCTAAACTCACCTTTCCCATGAATTAATGCCAGCAAGATCACCGCCGCATTCGGTATAATATGACAGCTTCCTTCATAATGCTGATATCCAAAGTGTTCTTGCACAAAAGAAAAGCTCTCTTCCCAGACTTCAAAACTGTCTTTGGGGCGATATATCTTTGGATGATTCGTCTCCTCCAGCGTATTCGAATCTGCTGTCTTTTCATTCTTTCTGCAGACTGCCAAAACCTCTCCTGCCATACGATAATATTCGCTCGTAACAGGAATCTGTGCAAGGCCGGCTTCTATGATTTCATCAACGCTGTTCGCCTCAAAGGCTTTTGCAATGCAGGCCGCAATAAATCTGGCTCCATAAACTCCATTCCTGTCATGTGTTATGGATGCCATCTTTTCAGCCAGATCAGCAGCTTCCTTTGGTCGGCCAGGATACACCAGCCCCCAGCAATCGGAAAAGATCTGTCCGCCGATCTGTTCTGCGGTGGCGCTGCCGTTTTGTTTGATCGATCCACTTTCCGGTGCCGGTATCCCCGCCATCAGATTCTGATAAGCCGTATGTTCTGTGGATACACCATAACCGCCCCACCAGAAAAAACCATGTCCGTCTCCGACATAGTTCAACATAGAAGCGGCCAGTTCCTGTACCGATATCTCACTGCCCTTTTCATAATCGGCGAGTGCACGCAGATAAAACAGAGGTCCATTGATATCATCATCGGAGCAAAAGTTCTTAAAACGAAACGGATACTCCGTAATCTTCCCAAAGCTCTCCCGGATCCTTTCATAGGGCCAGCCTTCAATGTTGGCCCCGTGAATTACACCAATCACTTTGCCGACCCATCCTCCGTACAATTTGCTGTAATACTCTACTGTGCCAAGCATTGAATTCTCTCCCTTCCTGTTTTCGGATACAAAGCTGACTGCTATTATACTCGACTTCAAGGATTAATTTTAATAGACCTATATAAACTGTTGCCCACTTACATTATTGATCAAACATCAAAAAGTAAAATCATACTTTAACTTCATTTTTCTTCATTACCTTATCATAGAAAGAACCCTGATTAAGAAACAATATGTATCTCAGAAAAGTTCATTTTCTATCACTTTAATAATACAGGAAGCGGAGAAAATAAAAAAGAAAAAGTTTTTTTTCCTTGTTGTATTGACATAAGTTGAATCATTCACGTTTATATACTCTTATTATCCTTTTGAAGATTAACATTTACCTTTCAACTATATGTTTGTACCAAGATTCCTCTTCACTCGTTTAATAAAGACTGGATGTGCATTATTGAACCTGTACATCAAAACTTATAAATATTATTCCTGAATTATTCATGATAATTCATTGAGCGGTGCGAAGCACCGCATAGTTACTGTATTTTTTTATGCTTTTTACTTTCACTTATTAGGTGAAAAAAATTATATACAAAAAGAACCTCAAGTTTGTTAAAATTTAGGTGTCGAAT
>QKJQ01000041.1 GCA_003249225.1 Clostridia bacterium
TAATTCTTTTACAGAAATCGCTGGCTTATCTTTCTGACAAGTTCCACATCGCTGCTTCCCTTATCTGTCCGTAAGCTGTTATTTTCCGTTTACTGTTTTGGGTTCCTCTGTCTTTCGACTTCGGAGTTCTTTGCAGATCTCTCTACGTCCATAATGTCTGATTTCTCTTCCATTATGAATGAATTGTCAATTGAATTTCAAGGTTGTTTTACGATTCAATTATCAAGGTGCTTGTTTACGATTCATGTACCTGAAACACTATTATTTGCTGTATTCTGAGGGCAAAAATCGTTGTCGCTTTGCGATTCAGCAGAACCGGTCAGCAACAACGATTATAGCACCATGCAATATATATGTCAACACCTTTTTTTTAATTTTTTTTCAAATCAATATACAATTGAAAAAATAGCCTGTTTACTGCTTTTGAAGCAGGTGGATTGCAAATCCTCCAACTTCATCTTTCAAATATATTGCAACAAGTTTGCCTTTGTCATTGTACTTTTTCGTTTCTTCATCAAAGACATATCCCTGGAGTCCAAGATGGAAAATTGCTCTGTCAATATAATTAGTTTTAATCGCAATGTGTCCGCTTGCTCCAAGATAAGGTGTCTTCATGACTTCAATTGCTGTTCCTGCAAAGACAGAAGAACTTCCGACTTTCTTGGTAAATCCGAATAATCCAGCAAAGGTATCTGCTGTTTTTTCTGCTTCATCTTCACTTGATGCGTTAATACCAACATGAGCAAGTTCAAATCCAAGCATGGTATTAACTGCTTCTCTGGTCATCTTTTTAATACCTTCAAAGTCTCCGTTGTTGAGCATTTCATCGCTGACCATCCAGCTGCCGCCGCATGCTATTACTTTGGGGAAGTCAAGATAATCCTTTAAGTTCTTTGCGCTGACACCACCGGTAGGCATAAATTTCATGTTTACATAAGGAGCCGCCATAGCTTTGATCTTGGCAAGACCGCCGGAAGCTTCAGCCGGGAAGAATTTTACGACATCAAGACCAAGCTCGATCGCCTGCTCAATGTCTGTTGGGCTTGATGTTCCTGGTGTGATTGGAATACCTTTTTCCATACAGTATTTTACTATTTTAGGGTTCAATCCAGGACTTACAATAAATTTAGATCCTGCTGCAATGGCACGGTCTACCTGCTCAGTTGTTAATACAGTACCTGCTCCAACGAACATATCCGGGTATGCTGTTGTCATGATGCGGATTGCTTCTTCTGCTGCATCAGTACGAAATGTTACTTCAGCAACGGGTAAACCTCCTTCACATAATGCTTTTGCAAGTGGTTCTGCATTCTTCACATCATCAATTTTGATAACGGGAATAATTCCAAGTTTCTGAATTTTGGTCAAAACTTCGTTCATTTTATTATCTCCTTCTTTCAATTTTCTACCAGTAATTCGGTATATATTCCTGCTTCCAGTTCAACCTCTGTCTCCTTTGATGTACTATATCAAACGTATTCGCAACGTTGATTTTACTCACGTTCATTATACAGCGGCAATCATAGCCGTCGTTTAAAATATTGCTGATATCTTATTGGTCAAAAAACTCATCAGAACATTATTGTTATAGAGGAAGCTTAAGAAATCATTTTGAGCGATCATGGTAAGACCTGCATTTCCGACTCCTGTACTACTAAGCATCGTAAGCAGTATAAAGAAAGTCCATACAATCAGCAGACCCTGAATTAAGCCAAGCAAAAGCCCGGCAAGTTTATTGGCCTGTTTTATAACAGGCAGTTTACTTATTATATTAAGCGCTTTTCCCAGAATAGCCAACAAGAAAAGCGTTATAACAAACACTGCTATATAACTAAACGTGTATAAAATGATATTTACGATAAACTCGCATACACGATCTGAAATCTGTTCAGTTGCCGCATTAAAAAAGTCGGAATCTTCTATTTTTTCTGCCAGTACAACTTTAAAATTATCCGGAATTGATATTGCATCAACATACTCCGCAGAATCCGGAAGTTCCAGGGACAGATTACTAAGGTCCATGGCTATATACACTTTTTCTGTAAGAAAATCCGTAACTTTAGCGTTCTCCTGTAAATATCCATGAAGAAAGGGACTGATAAAAACAGCCGCCAGGATTGCCACGATCATGGAACATGTCATAAATATTGTTTTGATCAATCCTCTGCTTAACCCAAGTATCGCAAAAAGAGCCAGAATTCCTAAAACTGCAATAAGTAACCAATTCAAAACTATTCCTCCTCTGTTGTCAGAACGATGGTGTCAATGGATGTTTCTCTGAATAAAATGTACCTGTCGCTTTTATCAGCCGGCAAAATTGTGTAGACAGCATTATTAAATCCCGTGTTGATCTTCTTTTCTCCATTCAACCGCCAGATTACACAGGTCAGCCGACCATACAGCAGCAAATCATCTCCTGCAAGGCAGACTGCTTCATACGTTTCCGCTGTTTCTTTCTGAAAAATAAGTGTTCCGGTCAGATCGTAAACAAGCGTCTGTGTCTGGTATCCATTTGTATTATAATCCAATACGACTGCTATGTGTTCATCATTGGCATCCACTCTCAGAATATCTTTATCATAGGTAAGCGCTTTCAGAGATTCCGGAATCTCTCTCATTTTATACAGTTCGAATCCGTTTTTCAAAAAGATACATACAGTATCATTATCAAGAAAGCTGGTTTTTGAAATCAGCGATGAATAGCTGAAGGAGCCAACTATATTCTCATCATAGCTTTTTCCCGTCTGTGTAAAGTTATAAAAGGTCACCCAGCAGACAGGTGCATCGTTGGTTACCTGTACATAGGAAGTAACCAGCTTCGTTCCGTCATTCGATAATGCCATATCAATGGGAAATCCATCTTTTAATTCTTTCGTCTGCATTACAACAAGTACCTCTCCGGTACTGTCAATAATCTGAATGTAATCGTCGGTGCCATCGTTCATACGAACTGCTGCAACCCCTTGTTTTGCAACTTCTACTTCCATGATCTTATAGGGAAGCGTTATGGGAAACACACTTCCGGTTCCATCGGTTATATAAGCCGTTGTACCATTATAATCACCAACAATGACACAGTCTTCGCAAACTGCCGCAATTGGATCTGTCATGTTATAAGAAACGTTCCATAACTTCGAGCCCTCACTGTTAACAGCTTCAACACCGTCTCGGTTGTACCTTATATAGCCTTCTTTGTACGCAAGATATTGTGATCCGTCACTTTTTTCGTTTTCGACCGATGCCACAACATCATATCCGGTATATTGAAGGCTGTTGTTCTTTCGTACCGTGTATATTGCTATGCCGGCCACTGCAACCAAAAGCAGAAAAATAACTGCAAATAGTATTCTTTTCCTGACTATGCTTTTATGACTTGCCTTTTTGGTTTTTCTTTTTGCAGTCTCTTCCATGGTTACGTTCCATCCTCCGGCACTAAAATCATCCCTATTATACCCTAGTTCATTAAGAAATAACAGCGTTTTTTCGTATTCTGGTAAGGAATCTATATTCTGATATAACTTATTATCGGGGTAACTTTTTCTATTTTTGTGGTATTATTTCAATCCAGTACCCGTCTGGGTCCGATATAAAATATATTCCCATTCCCGGATTTTCATAGCAGATACAGTTCATCTTTTCATGCAGTTCATGTGCTGCTTTCATGTCTTCTGTGCGAAGGGCAAGGTGAATTTCGTTGTCTCCCAGATTGTAGGGTGTTGTCTTGTCTCTGAGCCAGGTCAGCTCAAGCTGGTAGTTTGTCGTATTATCTTCCAGAAATACAAGCTGAAAGCTTTTGTCTGACGATTCAATTCTTCTTACGACAGAAAGTCCAAGTGCCTCCTCGTAGAATTTTATTGATTTTTCAAGATCCAGGACGTTAAGGTTATTATGTGCAAATGTAAATGCCATGATTTTCTCCTTTTCCAAAATTAGTAAAACAGACCATAAACAATCACGGTTTCCTGCTGTTTCGGTCTGTTGTTCGTTTGATTTAGTTATAACTCCACACGGCCTTCAAGCGCCCGAAGCAACGTAACTTCATCCGTGCATTCAAGATCGCCGCCGACTGGTACACCACTTGCAATTCTGGTGACCTTGATCCCTGCGGGTTTGACCAATTTACTTATATACATTGCCGTTGCTTCTCCTTCCAGGCTTGAGTTCGTTGCAATAATCACTTCATCAATGTCGCCTTGAAGCCGAAGCATAAGTTCTTTTAGCTTTATATCATTCGGTCCGATGCCAAGCATGGGAGATATGGCACCATGCAATACGTGGTAAACTCCTTCGTACTTTCCGGTTCTTTCATACGCGGCCAGGTCCCTTGTTGTCTCAACAACCATGATTATATTGTGATTCCTCTTCTGACTGGAACAGATCGGACATAATTCCTTGTCGGTTAATGTAAAGCATTCTGTGCAGTAACGTACATTTTTCTTGGCTTCCACGATGGACTGAGACAGACGTGTTACCTGTTCTTCCGGTAAATTAATGATGTGAAAAGCCAGACGTTGTGCTGACTTTACACCTATTCCCGGCAGTCTTCCCAATTCTTCGATTAACGCTGTTATCTTACTGCTATAGTAATCCATGTTGGTATCCCTTCTATGATACTGGAATCATACCGGATTACAATTGCGCAGGCTTACGTCTCTTTGTTCCGGTCATACGTTAACTAAAATGGAAATCCACCGCCAAGGCCGCCACCAAGACCACCTGCTATGGAACCCATGATTTCTGACGATTCTTCTTCCATCTTTCTCATGGCTTCGTTTACTGCTGCCATAATAAGATCTTCTAACATCTCTATATCGTCCGGATCTACAACTTCCGGTTTCAGTTTTACAGAAACTACTTCCTTTTTACCAGAAACGGTCACGGTTACTGCTCCACCGCCCGCTGTTGCTTCCCATGTCTTGTCTTCCATTTCTTTTTGTTTTTCTTCCATCTGCTTCTGCATACGCTGTGCCTGCTTCATCAGATTGTTCATGTTTCCAGGCATACCGCCACCAGGGAATCCACCTTTTTTTGCCATTTTATTTCCTCCATTCATTAATCTACATATTGTATTGGTATATTTTTGAATAACTTTGTTATATCAGGATACTCCTGTTGTTTCTCTTTTTCCTGACTCATAATCCCGAACCGGACATTCATATCGGTCCCTGTACTCTTTTGAATTGCTTTTTTAAGTTCCAACACGTGTCTTTCCCGTTCTGCAACGTCTTTATCGACCGGGTTGTCAAACAGCAACAACAAGGTATCATCCGGTCCGATCGTAGGTCTGGCACTGATCAGAACGGTCCTTACAAGAGAAGATGTACTTTCAAGGATTCTTCGCCAGTCTTTTGCGACCGTTTCAAGGTCCTTAGTCATTGCCTTTTTTAGTTGAACCGGCGGTTCTTCCGGGGTATTATCTTGCGTTGCCTGACCTTCTGCCTTTTGATTTCCGGCCAGGTCAGCTTCTCTTACCGGCTGTATGCCTGCACTACCATTTACTGCCGTACTTATAATGCCGTCCTTTAGCGCTGCTTCCAGACGTCTTATCCTGTCTGTAAGAGACGCAAGATCTGTCTCCATCTCCGGACAGCACATTTTGATTAAGGCTACTTCCAGTAAGACACGTTTTTGTGCAGCGTATTTCATCTGATTCGAAAGATCCGAAAAGATTCGAATGTATCGCATCAGTGTATCTGCATCACAAGCGGTTGCCTCCTGCCGCAGTAACTCAAGCTGATCGGAGGACACCTCCAGAACTTCCGTCATATCATCCGGTGTTTTGGCAAGTAAAAGATTACGAAGGTACCAAGTAAAATCTATGGTGAACTGCGTCAGTTCGCGGCCAGCGACCGTAACTTCTTCCAGAATTCTTATACAGTCCGATACAGAGCCTTTTCTAATATAGCGAAGCAGGGCTGCAAATACTTCAATGTCTACGGTTCCCAGTACTTCTAATACTTTATCATACGTGATCCGTTCGCCAAAATAAAAAGCCATGCACTGGTCCATTAGGCTAAGTGCATCACGAAGTGCTCCGTCCGCCATTCTGGCGATGTAGCGAAGTGCTTTTTCTTCTGCTTCGACCTGTTCCTTTTCTGCCAGTTCCTGCAGACGTTCGGTTATGTAATCAATGGTAATTCTCTTAAAATCATAGCGTTGACATCTCGAAAGAATTGTGACCGGAATCTTTTGAACCTCGGTTGTTGCCAGAATGAACATAACATACGACGGCGGTTCTTCCAGTGTTTTCAGGAGGGCGTTGAACGCACCGGCCGAAAGCATGTGGACCTCATCGATGATGTATACTTTATAGTTTCCTTCGGTCGGAGAGTATTGAACCTCATTTATGATCTCTCTTATGTTATCCACACCATTGTTGGAAGCTGCGTCGATCTCTATCACGTTCATCGAGGTCTGAGCCTGTATGGACTTACAGGTTGCACACTGATTGCAGGGACTTCCTTCCACCGGATGCTCACAATTTACCGCTTTTGCAAGCAGCTTCGCAATCGTTGTCTTTCCGGTTCCCCTTGTCCCGCAGAAAAGGTAGGCATGTCCAAGCCGTCCGGCGCGTATCTGGTTCTTAAGCACGGTCACAATATGATCCTGACCCTTTACATCTTCAAATACATCCGGACGATACTTCCGGTATAACGCTGTATATGACATAGTACACCGTGCCTTTCTTTGTTTTTTGTATTATAACATCCCATTTTTTTAAATGCAATGCAGATGCTTTAGTTCTTAGTTTTTTCAAAATGCTGATAATCCTTTACGGTCGTCCAGTCCCCTCCCCAGGTAAATCCCCTGCTCACAAAGGCCTGATAACAGATATCATCTCTATTAATATAGTAATCGCAGTCAACGCTGCGGTCCGCATATTCGGCTGCATTGTCAGGATATACCACGGTAGTTCCATTGCTTACCTTAACATATGGATTGTATTTTGGATTTATATCGATTGCCAGACCATACGCATGGTTCGATAGTGTTGTGCTGCCTTCCACCGTTCGAAAATTAAACGCGGATGTATTGTTCGCTTCCATTGATGCTTCATCATCCGCATCATATTCATCCACCAGTGTCATCTGCTCAATGGGATATTCTGCATCATATAGCTCTTTAAAGATCTCAACCATGTCATCTGCGATTGCTTCATTTACAACGAGCTCTCCAACATAGACAGATCCGTCAAATCCATAATGCAGGATTCTTACATAACGAAGTTCTGACAATGGAACAGTGCAGTCTGCACCGTAAGATACTCCATCGATCCGCATAAATACATCATCACCGATCTCTTCCTGATAAAAGCAGGCCGCAATTTCTTCATTGCTGGCTTCTGCTGTATTTACGATCGTTCCCGCGGGTAAAAGTTTCAAAACGTTCAGAAATTCAGCGGATTGTTCCGGTAAACTGCTCTCTACACTAGACCCATCATAAACCGTTTCCGGACGTGGTGTTGATGTTGGTCCTGGTGTCCCTGTCGGTGTTATTTCTAAGGTGTCACCTGTTAATTCTCCTGTATCGGCGATATGTTCAATCTCACTTGCCTGTTCCGGTGACATAGTCGCCGTTGTATTGTTGGATCCTGTGTTATCTGCGCTCTTTCCACATGCGGATAACGTTGCACTCATACATACTATTACACCTGCAATAACAATTGCTTTTTTCATTTCTCGTCCCTCTAGTCTTCTTCGATCACATGGATTTCAAGATAATCGAATTCGATTGCCTCCATAAAATTATCCTGCGTAAATCTGGTTTTGTCATGACGCTTAAAGCTCTCAATCGTGGATTCCAGCCAGATTGGTCTTGCAAGGTCAAACTCATGACAGATTTCATCAAGTGCCTGGAAGACTTTTTTGGTTCGGGACATCTCGTTGTCGTCATTACAGATCACCGTATCACGCAGCATACGGCTCTCTGAAAATAATTTTCCCCATAGCCTAAACAATATATTTTACCTCTTTTTGGTTACTTCTTACCGTGTTGCATCGCTTCTAATAATCTTGTTGATGCCCTAAAACAGGCACATGTAGAGTATATAGTAATTTATCAAAAATGTAAAGAGATGTTATAGCTTCGTATTGATTCCAAAAGGAACTCTGCAAGATTATATCTGATCTGCAAACAAAATGCAGTTACTAAATTCGCAGAACAATTTACTTGTCAACACTCTTTTTGAACATTTCAAATTTATTTGAAATTTATCGATCACTGTTTCATCAATTGTACTTCCTGTAAATTGATATAGATTTTGATTATAAGCACTTTATCCATTAAAAAAGCACCTCTTTCTCAAATGGAAGATTGAAAAAGTAAGTGCCGGGAGTTAAATTTCATTTTTTTCTATAATATTGTAAACTGGAACACCTGGTCAAAGGTCCGAAGCATCTTAAAATTGCCTTTTGCGGTAATTCCACCGGACATAAAGGAGCCCTGAAAGGTCGTCCGTCCCTGGATCAGCTTATCCATAATATCTCTGGTCGTCGTGGCTACAACATCCGCATCCGGCTTCTCACCGTAATAACATTTTAGGTTGTTATTCTCAACCTCAATGACCAGTGTTTTTTCAAGATCACTGATCACAATAGCATAAGAAGCTGTAAAATCAGCACCCTGCGGCTTGTAGTTTTCCCGCAGATTCTTGATGAATTCATGTTTGACGTCTGCTCCATCTGTATTCTGAAGCATCCCGGAGAATAATTTAGTCAGTTCTTCTATGTCTTCTTTCTGCTTTTTCACATAGACATCATCAGAAACATAGACGGAAAGCTGTTCACTTTCCTGCGGCGTAAGCTCTATGCTGTTATGGAGGATGTTCTTACGTACAGCATTTGAACTGCTTGGTAAAAGAGTGAGTTTTTGATTAATAGAACGATAAAAGTTCTCTGCTGTCTTTTCTATGATTTTGGCATAATCCGGGTTCTTTTCAAACTGATCTGGATTTTCAACGTAGGCAGAAAGCCCGTTACAAGAGATTCCGCCAAGCATTTCCCAGGCTTTGATCAGCATGTTCTCTGCTTCTTTTTCACCATAGGTATTCGCTATAACTACCGGAAGCATATAGATCTTTTGTATCTTTTCTTTATCACCATACAGCCAGCAGGCATCTAAGAATTGCTGCATCAGCCCACCGATTCCAAGCCATTCGACGTTAACCGCTAATACGACCCCATCGGCTTCTTTCAAGGTGTTCGGAAGCATGGACAAACTGTTCTTTTGTTCGTAAAGGTTGATTCGCTCTGTCTTGACCCTGATTTCATCAAAAACTTCCGTAATTTTTTTCATTACGTACAGAGTCGGGTCTTCGATCAGCCCTCTTCCTCCATAGTAGATAATTATCTTCATCAGCTCTCCCCTTCCGTACGTTGTCTCCTGTGCCTTCTATATAGTATTACAGCCAGTATAACTCCGGCCAGCAGTCCGCCAACGTGTGCGGCATTGTCAATTCCCTGACTGGTAACCCCACTGTATATACTGAGTACGATGAACAACAACAGCCGCCGTACCGTCACATCCTCTGTCCGTCCCTTATTAATAATCAAAATACCAAGCATGGCACCGATCACACCAAAGATCGCTCCGGAAGCACCGATACTGAGTACATCTGTATTGCCAATCATATTATATACGATGGATACGGTCCCTGCAATAATTCCGGAAGCAAAATATAGGATAAGGTATTTCCATTTACCAAGCATCAGTTCCATCTGGTTTCCAATAAAGACCAGAACCAGCATATTGTTGAACAAATGCTCCATCCCGCCATGCAGGAACATATAGGTAATCAGCCTGTAATATTCGTGATTATCAATAATCGCCGGTCCGTACAATGCCCCGTACCAGGTTATCATGTTCTGTGCGTACTGAGACAGTAAACTAACGACCAGAAATACCAGTATGTTAACGGCCACCAGAATGGTGTTACAGATACCAATGGAATTTCTTTTTACATTCCCGCTTGCTGACTGCTGAAAATTCCCCGAATAAGGTCTTGTATAACCACCCAGTATAAAGTTCTCAAGATCTTCTCTTATTCCAATGAAATCTGCCGGCTGATCTTCAAAAAGAATCAGTCGGTTAATGTTCATATCCATCAGCCAGAAGGCTTCGCCTTCCGGGCAGATATGGTGCAAAAGCTCCGGATGTCTGGTATAAAAGATATGCAGTACATGCACATCGGTAACACCTTTCAGGTAAAAATGTGAAGTCACATGCTGATGGACCTGCCAGATTCGGCTTGTTGTGAATTCATTTCCTTCTGGCATGTAAAAGTGAATGAGAATATAGACTTCCTGGTCGCGATGTATATAGTTCGCCAAAAAGCCTTCCTCATTCCCTCGAAGAGGTGTCAGCCCCCGTTCTGCAAAATATTGTGTTACTGCTTCAATTATCATAATGTCGCCATCAGACGCGCGCATTTTACTGCTTTATGCCAGCCTTTGATCAATTCTTGTCTGGTCTCTTCGCTCATATCCGGTTCAAATGTATTCTGCAGACTCCAGTTCGCACAGATTTCCTTACAGTCCTCCCAGTAGCCTGTTGCAAGACCAGCCAGATAAGCTGCTCCCAGTGCTGTTGTCTCGATACATTTGGGGCGAAGAACGGTCGTATCCAGAATATCCGCCTGAAACTGAACCAAAAAATTGTTCGCACTCGCACCGCCGTCTACCTTTAGATTTTTTAGTTTCAAATCCACATCCTGTTCCATAGCTTGCAATACATCTTTTGTCTGATACGCAATTGATTCCAGTGCGGCACGTATGATGTGTTCTTTACCGGCACCTCTGGTAATGCCAACAATGGTTCCTCTGGCATAAGAATCCCAGTACGGGGCTCCAAGCCCTGCAAATGCCGGTACAATGTAGACTCCATTCGTGTCAGGAACGGCTTTTGCATATTCTTCTGTCTGTGATGCACTCTTAATCATACGCATCTCATCGCGAAGCCACTGTATCACGGCACCTGCTACAAAGACACTTCCTTCAAGCGCATATTCGACCTTGTGACCAGTACCTGCCGCAATGGTCGTTATTAGACCATGCTTTGATGAGATTGCTTCATTACCTGTATTCATGAGAAGGAAGCATCCCGTGCCATAGGTATTCTTGACATCACCTTTTTCAAAGCAGCATTGTCCAAACAATGCCGCCTGCTGGTCCCCTGCTGCCCCCGCAATCGGAATTTTCCCACCAAGAAGACCATCCGAAGTATGTCCATAGACACAACTGGATGGCTTTACATCCGGCAGCATGGATTTGGGAATACCAAAATATTTCAGGATTTCCTCATCCCAGCATAATTTATGTATGTCGAACAGCATCGTTCTGGACGCATTCGTATAGTCCGTTATGTGTTTTCTTCCTTCTGTAAGCTGCCAGATCAGCCAGGTATCGACCGTTCCGAACAAAAGCTCACCCTTGTCCGCCTTTTCCCTTGCTCCTTCTACATGGTCCAGTATCCATTTGATCTTGGTCGCTGAGAAGTATGCATCTGGAATAAGTCCTGTCTTTTGACGTATGGTTTCATAAAATCCGTCCTCTTTTAATGCTTCGATCTGGTCAGCCGTCCTTCTGCATTGCCAAACAATAGCATTGTATACCGGTTCACCCGTGATCTTATCCCAACAGATCGTTGTCTCTCTCTGGTTCGTTATTCCAATCGCACAGATATTCTCTGCTTTTGCTCCGAGCTTAGCCATTGCCTCAGACGCAACACTGATCTGCGTTGACCATATCTCCATCGGGTCATGTTCCACCCAGCCCGGCTTTGGATAGAACTGCGTAAATTCCTTTTGTGCGACACTGCAGATCTCTCCCTGATGATTGAATAATATACAACGGGAACTTGTGGTTCCCTGATCCATGGACATAATGTAAGATTTCATAGCAACCCCCTTCTACGCTGTATCTACACCCCGTTTTCTATTGCAAATACACTCATATTATACTATGTCCATTTTTTATTTACAACCTTGCAAAACTTACTTCTTTATAAATTTTCCAAAATAAATCATAAACTAATTACAACTTTTGAAAGATGTATTTTTTGTCTGCAAATGCCACTTCATCTCCCAGTGATAAAAGAATCGGCCCGTCATCAATACGTTCTCCATTCACATAACTCCCGTTTGTTGAGTGCAGGTCTTCCAGATAGCACTGCTCCTGACGTACTGTTATTTTCGCATGAAGACGACTGACCGTTTTGTCCGGTAATCCTGCGTTTACATTGGCATCCTCCTTGCCTATGTAGAAGGGAGACGTAGTAACGATAATGTCACTTCCTCTTTTGTCAACCGGACGGAGACAAAAGCAGCATGCCATAACTGATCCGTTGAGAAGAACGGTCCTTGCTTCTTCATAGTCCACTCCTTCTGCTCTGATGAAGGGTGCTTTGTCAGGCGGCTCTGCTGTCCAGCCATGTTCTTGATTGATAGGATAATCCAATATCGTGGCTGCTGCTTTCCTTTCCTTTTTTTCTTTTAGCTCACCTTGGAATAGGATTGCTGCTATTTTTTGAAATACATTCTTTTCCTTTTTGTCCTGCGTATCCTTTTCGACCTTTTTCGATGGTTCCAAATCAGCAAATGTTTTATTGCCATATGATCCGCCCAGGTTGCTTTTGCTTTGTAGGAAAGGGGTCCTCTCCATCGTATTATCCTTTGGCTTATAGGATTTTGCGTCTGCTGTTTGGCTTGTTTCTTCCTCTTTTTCTATAGTAAAATCAAATTTCTTTTCATCGTATTCTTTGAGCGATTTCTTAAGCTGTAAAAAGGTGCAGTTTTCCTCTCGGCTTTTGTTATAAAGCATATAGGCAAACACGACTGCTTTCTGATCTGTGTAATCCACGTGATTCATCATATAATCAAAAAGAAGAGAGAATTGTTTTTTTAATGGCTCTCCGTACCCTGGCAGATAACAAAGCCGAACTTCATAATCCTCCTGGTTGAGAAAAATATATTCCGGCGACAAAATAAAATCATTTTCCTTCAGCAGAAATGGCCTGCCCCCGTCTATGATGTCGATTACTTTTGTAACAAGCTGTTCAATTGCTTTTGCACTCATTGCGGTACGTTCGTATGCTTCTTTTATTGCTGTAAATTGCCCAAGGTCAAAGCAAAACTGCCGATTATCGTTAAAAAACCGCAGCTTCCCCGGAACCAGACCCGGAATCTCATTGTTTGCCAGCATCTTATCGATGTAATCGCAAGATTTTTCACTACACTGCAGAAGCACCCTGCTGCCCTGCATATCATTAATATATTCCGTTTGTATGATACCTCATTCCTCC
Source organism: Clostridia bacterium (assembly GCA_003249225.1). Taxonomy (GTDB): domain Bacteria; phylum Bacillota; class Clostridia; order Lachnospirales; family Lachnospiraceae; genus SZUA-448. The sequence goes on from QKJQ01000041.1 coordinate 13,297, forward strand.
TTTCTAACGTATCAGTGAGATCATTTTGCCTATTTTGTCCATTATCGTTTCTGCACCTTGAATTCCTTCTGCTGTTTCATACAGCGCTGCGGCGATTCTCGTTACTTCTACAGGATTATATATACTTTGTTCCTTGCTAATATCGGTCGTGAACAAATCATCTGCCAAAGTATCGATTGCAGAAAAAAAGACAGAATGGAATTTTACGTGCACTCGAACGGTCACCTTCCACTGAGTCACAAGAACCTCTTCTTCGGTAATGCTGGCAAATGTGACCGCTTCTAGCTGGTCATTCAGATATTCTTTCGTCGCTTCCTGTGTTTCTTTTGTCCTTCCAATCGTGCGATCCGCAATGTTCTCTTGTTCTATCTTTGTAAAATCTGCCTGCTGACTGGTATAATCGATCGCATATTTTTGCTGCATAACAGCACGTGCCGATGCTCTCGAGACAGCGGCTTCCGCCAGTGCCCGGTCGCGCAGGAAAAAGGATACATCGATCAATCCGCAGACAATAAAAAATACAATGGGAAATATCAGTGCTGCCTCAACCGTAAAACTGGCTGGCTGCCTTCTGGTCTGCTGTTTCATCCCTTACTCCTTTCTCTTCTGCCTACAGCAAAAATTAATTTCCATGACCTGATGTTATAAAATGTTCATGATCTTTATTACCGTAATGAACAAAAAAGCGGTAAATAAAAAGGGAATGAAAGGAAATTGATAATGCCGGTTCTTCCCTTTGATCAATAAGCCGGCAGAAAATATCCCTGCAAGTAAAAAGGCACCGCACAGCAGAATAAGTAAATCACGAAACCCTATGCCTAACCCAATCAACATTATGGTAAATCCATCCCCGCTCCCAAACTGACCTCTGACTGCCTTCGACAGAAGGACCATAGCACCTCCTGCAGCAACCCCGGCTGCTCTCGAAAGGAACGACACATTTCCCGGAAAAATTAAAATAGCGATTGCTGTCAGCATCCCACAAAGCAACAGCACCTGATTGCTTATACTTTTTCTTCTTAAGTCATGAATGCTGCATAGTAGTAAAGAGCTGCCCGTTATTAAATATCCGATCATTCTTTTTCCTCCGCTTCTTCTTTCGCTTTTTCTTCTGCTGCTTTGCAGCGGCTGCATAAATTCATACCCTCTACTTCAGAAAGCAATACTTTATAATAAGTTCTTTTTAGAGCGGAGCAGCTTGTACTGCTGTGGTACCGGTTCCCGGTCTTTGTTATAAATACATTGAAATAAGTCTGATTACTTTCAATGCATTTTTCACAGGGCTTATATGCTTCCATATATTGATTCCTTTGGTAGTCAAGCGATGCCAATGTGACTTCACTTGTTGTTATATCAAGATAGGAACACTGTGAACTTGTATGGTAGACGGAGCCGTTCTCTGCCACATAAACATACTTCTGATCATCCTCTGCCTCTTCTTCGCCTGCCTGGAGTTCGGGTTGATACCCGGTAAAGTTTCGCACCTTTATTCGTTGTGTTACCGGAACGGAAGGCAGTAGATCTGAAAAAAACGGGATCTTCATCCTATACTCTGCCGTAATAACGATACAGTCATCGTCATCCTTTACCGTGGAGCCCCAGAAAGATATGCCAGACCATCCATTTACGATACCTGCTTTCTGTACTTTTACCTGATCTGTATTCAGATAAGCCAGACTTTTGACCAGGTAACTGTCTTTCGTATCGTTCAGCAGACTTTCAATATCGAACTGTTCCAAGAGCAAGGACACAATGGCCTTTGTCCCGGATTCTTCTGCATCGGAATCTTCTTCTGCCACATCACCATCGGACGGCGCTTGCTCCTCGATTTCCCCTGACTCTTTTGAATCGGAATCAAGGAGCTGCAGAACATACCCATATTGAGCAGTCTCCTGTGCCGTTTTTGCAATCACCTGATAGAAATAGAGCTGAAAGCCTATCATTTGAAAGAAGAATAAAAACGTCATTATAACGGCCAGAAACATTGGGAGCACCAGTGCAGCCTCAACCGTAAGAGATGCCGGGTATTCTTTCCTGCTTTGTTTTTTTCGTGCTGAACTCTTTTTCATTTTCTCCCCTTTGAAAATTGCCTTTTGCTATCTGTTCTTATAAATCTTTTGTATCGCATCACTGCTTCATACTGTGGTTTTTGTTCTTTCGGAGAGAAGAATTTAGATTTGTTGTATTGTTCCTTTACTATAAGAACAGACAGCAAAAGGCAATTTCAATAAGCAAATCCTGCACCAAGTCCATAACTGTATGATTCTTTTTCAATCGTAAATTCTTTTCTTGTAAAGGGAAGATCTAAAAACAAGGAAGGCAGCGTTATTTCTATTGAAGCATTCGCTCCATATAAGACATTTCCTATATAAAATGCAGATGCTCCTGCTGCCCGAAGATTCTCCTGTATCAGATCGAGCGAGCGCAGATTTTGAGTTCCTTCCTCCTGCAAAAGTAAAAATAACATCAGATACTCCTGATAACCCAGAGCAAGACCTGCCGGTTCGGCCTTTGCTTTTGCTTTTTCCTGAACCAGGGCTTTCCCCATGAAAGGAAGCTCTGCAAATGTAACAGAAAAGCTTTGTTTTCCTGGTATTACATCGACCTTTTTCCCTTGCATGATCGCTGCCGTCTCTACCATTGCCTCTTCAAAGGCCCAAATGAACAAGATGGAAAATTTTAATATTGATATAAGAACCGGCATTCCTGTAAATCCCAGAATTGATGCAGCAAATGTTCGCGCTTCACTTTCCTTTTCACTGTCGCTAAGCACCTGTATCAGGCAGAACAACGCTCGTATCACAAGTATCTTTGTTGCAATCGAGTTAAGATTGCTGTTGTCATCCCTGTTTCCACAGATTATATATTCCTGTTCATATTGCAGGACCCTATCATTTTGCTCCGATGAATAATTTGCAAAATGATCCGACAAGTACCCTAAAAACAATAATTTTTCACTTAGCTCTGCCGTCCCATCAAGAAGCAGCTCCCCAAGATTTTCAAGTGACAGTCCACCATCGAACATCCCAAAGATATCATTGGCTGCATCCGGTGAGATCTCATAAGCCTCTTCTGGCGTAACTTCTGTCAGCGATGTACTTGGCAGCTTTTGTGCTGATATCTCAGCTTCTGATAAAGAATCAAAGTCTGGAATTATCACCCCGGCAATCCCGCTTTCGAGGAATGAAGAAAAACCATCGAGCGGACTGCTGTTCGTTGAATCCAGTTGAACCTCGCTATAGTCAAACATCAGCCCCTGAAAAGAATAGGAAGCATATTCACTCTTAAGATAACCATAGACGGTATCAATATCCGAGGCACATTCAAGAGCGGATAGCTGTTCCAGTTCTGTGTTTATATTACTCAAAATACCTCGATCCTTTTCCAGGGTTGCTTTCATCGCCGGAAAATCATAAATTGTATCCACACCATTTACACCCTGCCCAATATAATCCTTCATGGTATTATAGGAATCATTAAGCTCTTTGTATAAGGATTCATCAAGCCATTCCACTGCGGTGAGCAGTTTATCTCCATAATTCCACACCTCTGACTCTGCTGCCTTCTGCTTCCATTCGATTTCTGACAGTATTTCTTCTGCGTCTGTTATGGAATCCAGACAATTCTTATTCAGTTTCTGCAGCGTAGTAATGATTTTATCTGCTTCTTTCCCCTCGGAGGCTGCTGCCTTTCGTTCACTCGTTTCATTTTCCTGATATTCCATAATCAGCAGAACATCTGGATCCTTTTTTTCTTCCTCTTGTTTTGCCAATGCACTCCAGTTCTTTGCATTTTCTAAATGAAGGAAAGAAGAACTGACTTTTCCTTTCCATTCATTTAAAAGTACGATGGGATCTGTATATTTTTCCTGAAGCGCCTCAAATAACTCAATGTTTTCTATTCCAACACCGGCTGCCGTCGGGGTGCCAATATAAATCTTTTTAACAAAAGAATCCGCAATCGCAATTTGATTTCGCCAGGTCATCTTAATTCCCTTTTTATTCGTCTTAATTCCATCAACGGACTCAAACAATTTTAATATGCAGGTATCAATTTCTTCGAGCTGTTCTTCTGTTGAAGCTTTCAGCTGCATCAGATTTTTCGTATCCTCCGCTTTTTTAAAGATAGAAAGTGACGACAGCAATTGCTCGGCAGCCGTTGAGATGCCTTTGTATTTCATATAATCAATAGCTTCTGCACGAAAAAGAACGCCCTGGTCTCTTTGTAATTTGGCCTCTTGTGAAATTGTAATATTGTCTATGGATATACGCCATAAATCAAGGCTTGTTACTGCTTCGTCCATGGATGGTTCTAAACTGTACTCCATATACTCGCAAATTTTCTGCTCCAGCATAGCAGCATCGGCACTACCTGTTCCATAACTTTCATCAAGTCCAAAGATATGATATCTTTCGTAAAGGGGAAGATAGTAATCGGAGAATGCCGATGTTACTGCTGCTTCCGCTGCAATTTCAATACAAGCCTTTGCCGCCTGAATTCTTGCAGATTCCAGCACGGTTGTAATCAAGGCAAGCATAAGCAGTAAAATCAATGAAAGATATACCGTTATTACGCCTTCTTTTCTATTCTGCTTCAAAGTCGTCTCCTTTTATTGATTCTCCTGCCATTTCATAAAGTCAGATGGACTTAATTCTGCTTTGTACCTAAACAATTCTGCTTTCTCCTGTAAGTTCTTATCTTGTAAGTTCTTATCATTAGTTCGAAATCTCTCCTGCGTTTTTTGATACGGTAGCAAGTGCGCTTGTAACAATATCAGAAATCTGCTCTTTGAATATTAAAACCAACCCAATGATAACAACAAGAATCAAGATTATTTCCACTACACCGATTCCTCTGTTATCTGCCATTATCTCCCCATTTTTTGTTCCTGTCGTCACTTTACCGCTCGTCGTTTTCACTTCGTCCATCACTTCATACATAACTTCGTCCACCACTTCGTTCTCCATTTTTGTTTCCTTCATCCTTGTACACTCCTTTTCTCTATCTTCTTTATTTCCATTTTGATTTCTGCTGATTGCAGCTAATGGTAAAGGATCTGTTTCCTATTTTTATGAGAATTGCTCATCGTTTTTTCATGCTTTCTTTTTTACGAGCTTTCTTTTTTTGTCCTTTGATCTGCTGGTATTTTTTGTTTTATCCAGTTTATGCAGTACTGTTCTCCTTTCTTAAAATGTCCAGAATGCCGGAACCATAACAATTACCAGTACAATACCTAACATTCCCATCATCGGAAAAAGCAGTTTTGTAGAAGATTCTTCGCCAAGACGTTTTGCCAGCTCTTTTCTTTCTTCAAATGCTTCTTTTGCTTCCAGTTCAAGAATCGGCAGTGTTCCTTTGGCTCCACGTGACAGATTCTGAACCAGAATGGTACCAAAGCGAAGATAGGAAATCTGGCCGCATCGTCTTCCAAATGCTTCATAAGCTTTCATTTCCGACACACCGAGCATCAGCTCATTCCTTGTTACCTTCATTTCTTTATAAAGGTATCCGTCTGTATTATTGTTTTTCTCAAAATCTGCCGCAATTCTTTCAAATGCACCTTTCATTGTTGTTCCTGCCCCCAGAAGCAAAAGAAATTTTGCAATCAGGTTGGAATAACCAAACGCCAATTCTTTCTCCCTGACCTTTGCCTGTTTTTCAAGTTCATTCTTGTCACGAAAAAACAAAAGCAGAATAATCAGAATCCCAAGGACAAAGAGTATAACTCCTTGTGGTGTCGTTTTTTCTTCCCATTCTATTTCTTTCCCTGCAATTTGCTCTGGCAGAGTAACCACCGCTTCACTGTTGTCTTTTCCTGCGGTGTTCAAATATTCCGTAAGCTCTGTCTGAAACTGCTCCATTGGTGTTATCTCTTTTGGCATCAGACAGACGGAAAAGGTGTAATAACAGGTATCGTCGTAATACATTAATTTCGCTGTTATATCCACCGGGACACCTTCCTGTGGTAAATCCTTGCTTTTTAAACTTCCGTCTGCATAAAGCCAGTTTGTATCGGATAGTTCCCATTCGACGGTTAAATTTAGCGCTGGAATTTTGTCAAAGAAGTTCAGATCCCTTGTAACGGATTGTTCCTTGTCATCCTCCTGGAAAACATGTTGGTCAATGTAGGCTTCTCCCTCTTTGAATAACTGCTGTATCTTCTGCCAGTCTTTTAGTCGCTGGGGTTCAATCTCCATGGACAGACTGCCTTCCTCTGCTGTATTCTTTTCCTGGTCTTTAATAAGCCATCCTAAATCAAGATTCAGACTGCTTTCTCCATAAGCCGGTCGGATGATCTGACCGTTGTTCAGATTTTTTTCGCCCTGTTCTTTGATTGATACTGCCAGTGAAAAAACAAAGACTAAAAATAAAATGATAAGGGAAATCGTGATATTTTTTATCATCCTTTCTTCTTTGACCTGTTTTGCATTCTGCCCGATAAAAAGATTTCTGTATAATTTATCAGATTCTCTATGATCTTTGTTTTTATTGATCTGTTTAACGATGGAACAAGTCACAACAGACATTGGATAGAATAAATCTGTTACATGCTTTCCTCTGGCACTCTTTTTTCTAAAAACTGCCCCATTCTTTTTTCGGAATAAGAACACGGAAACGAAAAACAAAATTACATATATTGTAAGTGCTATGCTAAAAAAAAGAATCATATCAACAACCTCTATAGGGATATATTTGTTATCTTTCCAATCATCAGAACAAGAATGCCATAGATACAAAGCAACAGACTCATGGTTATCCTTCCTGCTAATGTCTGGTAAAGCGGCTCCAGGTACGCAGCGTTGCAAAGGTTCAGATACAATAGAATCCCCAAGGGAATCCATTTCATAATTGTTGTTTCGAACTGTTTACCGGACAGCATTGTCTGAATCTCCCTCGTTACTTCGATTTTTTCAGAAATAATATTTTCAGAGGACCTTATGATGTGAAGCAGGTCACCGCCAGTTCTTTTTGCGATTGCGAACACTTCTGCAAAATTATTAATTTCTTCTATCTCCGCCCTTCTCCCAAACTCTGTAAAAGCATTCTCAATGCTCATACCGGCTTTGATCTGCCTTGTCATTCGGTTGAACTCTTTTCGGATCATGGTCTTTTCATCATAAATCAGACCAAGATCCTTATTCGCTTCTTCTAAGGCATTTTCAGCGGAAAACCCTGCTTCCAGCGCGGCAAGAAATGCACTCATTCCATCTCTGAATTCAAGGGTGAGCTTGTACTTCATCTTCTTCCTGTATTTTTCCTTTTGTTTTTTGTAAAAAGGATAAAGAAGGGGAGACAGCAACAGAATTCCTGCTATATGTTCATAAAATAACCAACCACAGGAAATGCAAAGTACAATTCCGTATAAAAATACTTTTATTGTATTCCTGTGCGTTGACGGATAAATCCCCTCTTTATGCTCAATCATCGACTACCCCTGCTTCCTTAAGCTTATGAACGGTTCCGGCTGCTTTGCTTTTTTGTGTCCTTTTCATTTTGTTCCCCGTTGCCTGCAATTTTCCTATTACTTTGCCTTCCATCGTCTCCCCTTCCTCAAGAAATTCATACAGAAGGTTCATCGTTATCTCACCGTCAATGCACTCGCCTACCTCACAGATCTCAAGAACTTTTCTGGTCTTATCCCGAAGACGCCCAAGCTGCACAATGAAATCAATTGCTGTCGAAATCTGTTTTCTCACAGCGAGCAATGGAATCTCAGCACCGAGAATGCACATCGTCTCCATCCGGGAAAGAATGTCCTTTGACGAGTTCGCATGACCGGTCGACAATCCTGAATGCCCGGTATTCAATGCCTGAAGCATATCGATACAGGCTGCATCCCGGACTTCTCCGACGATTATTCTATCTGGACGCATACGCAGGCTCGCTTTGATCAGATCTCGTATAGAAATCTCATTGCTTCCTTCCTGATTGGCATTTCGAACTTCCAGGCGAACCAGATTTTCTACATTCTTTAACTGCAGTTCTGCAGAATCTTCAATGGTTATTACTCGTTCACCTTTTGGTATATGAGCTGATAGTGCATTTAAAAAGGTTGTCTTTCCTGACCCTGTTCCTCCGCTGATAAAGATGTTGTAACCGGATTGTACCAGTGTAATAAGGACTTCTGCCGCTTCTTCGCTGATTGAACCGATCTCTTGTAAGCGCTCAATCGTCATTACTTCCTGCGGAAATTTTCTTATTGTAATGACAGGTCCGTCGAGGGCTACCGGCGGCAGAACTATACTGACTCTGGAACCATCCTTAAGTCTTGCATCAACAATGGGTTGGGAGGCATTAACGATTCGGTTCGAACCAGAGGCAATCTGCTGTGCTATATCATTAAGTTTTTCCTCGGTTTCAAAGCTTCCCTTCCAACGTTTCAGCCTTCCTTCCATTTCCACGTACAGATTGTCTTTTCCATTGACCATTATTTCCGTTATTTCAGAAGAATCTAACAGGTTCTGCAGAATATCAAGTCCTCTGACTGATGCATAAATCTCCTGTCTTAACTCCAGTCGGTCCCTTACGCTGATATATTGATTCTGACTCTCTGACTGTATTTCCCTTTGAATCAGTTTCAGTAGTTCTTCTTCTGAAAGATCCTGCCCAAAATCGATCTGTTCCACTATTCTTTTTTGCAAAATATGTTTTAGCTGACTCATATAATATCCTGATCCTTGTCTCTTCTAATCCGATTTCTTTTGCATTCTCTTGTTTTATCTTCCGCAATTCATTCTTCGTTACTCGTGTTCCTCTATCCTGTGTACTTATTGTCTTCCAACGCGGCAGATATCTGCTGTTTTGACTCTTCCAGGCAGCTGGAGACTTTTTGAATTTGTTCTGCCAACTGCTGCCCTTTACAGAAGACTAACTGACGGTAAAAACTTTCATAATAACCATTTCCAGTCTCGCTTTTTCCGTTGCTGCTTTCGAGATAAAAGATTGTATGACAGGCCTCCATCAACCCCTTCGTATATGGATACAAGCCACCAATGTTGATAACTATCACATCGTACCTGCAGCTCTCTGTCAGAACACTGCAAAGCCGCTGAATCATATCCTCCTCTGCATCACACGCATCTGCCCAATGTGCATAACCAGACAGAATATCAACCCCCTTATCCTGTATGATGTATTCCTGCATCTGTTCAAAGGACACCTCCTCTTCCTGTTTCATACAATAGAACAGTTCCGAAAGTGCATACCCCTGCACTCCCTTATCCGCAGAACACAATGGATCCATATCAATCCTCAATATCGTCTTGTTTGTTCCAAAACCAGAAGAAAGCATTTGTATGAACTTTTTAGCTGCTCCTGGTTCTTCGTAGGAAAAGAAGCCAATCACCTGTGTCTTTTGATGTATGACTGCTTTTCGTTTTGGCCGGTACTTTTGATAAAGCAGTCGGCAGAGTTCCTCCTGTGATTGATATTTAAAGAAAGACGGTTCCTTTTCCTCTGACTTTTCCTCCGTCAGCCAGAAGACCGGCATCTGCAGTGCTTCCAGCTCCAATACTCCTGCAAATACTGCATTTGCTAAAATTACATCTGTCTTTTCTACCAGATTCTTTGTATTTAGCATATTCGGATCCGTGAATACCGTGACCTGAAAATCAAATTCCTTCTCCTGGTTCATATAGTCCATCAGCTGTGCTGCGTACTCTTCGTCTTTTTCTAACAGAATTATTCTTATCACGACGCTCCGCCTTTCTTTTTACATAAATTTACTCTTTGATGCCGGAAATGTCAATCTTTGGAGCTTAGTTTCTCTGCTTTTACTATTTTCCTCATCTGAAATTAACAAAACCATTCATGCACAATTATTTCCAAACATTCTTTTTTGACCTTTTTACCATTTCTTTCGAATAAAATACTGCAAAATGACGAATTCTCGATTTTCCTTGTTTTTCACTTTTGTTAAAACCTTTCTCCCTAGTCCTGCGCCATTTCGTGGCTTATCTTTTTTGAACGAGTGAGGAGCAGCTCAATTGAAATTCACTTTGGAACGTTACCCTGATTCCTTCTGTCTTTCTTTGTGAAATTTATCGAACAACTTGCTAAACATAAGATTTTGCAATATACTAGTCAATATATGACCCAAACATATGGGAAAACAGACTTAACTTTAATGATTTATGGAGGATATCAGTCATGCAGATGGAACAGTTACAAAAAGATATGATCGCAGCAATGAAAGCAAAGGACAAGGTGAGGAAAGATGCCATTTCTGCACTTGTTTCTGCCGTTAAAAAACTTGCCATTGATGAAGGCTGCCGCGATGACATTAAAGAAGAACTTGTTGATCGTGCTGTATTAAAAGAAATGAAGCTTGTGAAGGAACAGTTTGATACCTGTCCGGATGAAAGAGCAGAGCTGAAAGCTTCTTACGGTGCCACGTATGAGATTATGCAGGAGTACGCTCCTGTCATGATGTCGGAGGAAGAAATCGCTGCATATATTAGTGCGAATTTTGCAGATGCCGTTGCTCAGAAAAACAAGGGTATGCTGATGAAAGCCATTATGGCGGATCTAAAAGGCAAAGCTGACGGTAAATTAATTAATAAAATCGTTTCTTCTCTTTGTGAATAAGTTTTCTTTCAACCTTTCAATCCATAGATTCTATTATACGGGAGATTCCTATGTTAAAAGTTAATGAGATCATGCAGCTTTCACTTTTTAAGAATTTCAAATTTATCTGTGGCGAAGACGGACTTGATAATCCGGTCGTCTGTGTTGTAATCCTTGAATACGAGAGCATTCAGACGAACTATGAAGGATTTAATACAGGTGATTTCGTTCTTGCCTCTTTATTCTTCACAAGAGATACACCTGATTTTGTATACAAGGCTTTGGAAGCTGTTATCAAACGCCGTGTCTCTGCCATAGCACTTAAGACAACATTTTCAGAATCGATTCCTCAGTATCTGATTGATCTGGCGGATGAATACAATGTTCCATTGTTTACATTTTCAAATGCCTATATGGAAGATCTCATCATTAACATCAATGAATCTCTGAAGACGAAATCACAATATCTCGTCTACGAAGAAAAGCTTCACAATATAATCGACACCGCTCCGGACCCGCATTCCGTGAAAAATGTGGCGAAAGAGATCAATCCGACCTTTCATCCCTATTTGTTTTCTGCCTACATTACGCCAATCGATGAAGTGAGCAGCATCACCATACATTCTTACTTCAAAAGACTTGTATACAAACAATTCAGGGATCGGAACAGTTATGATTATTCATTTGTGAAATATAACTCCGGCATTGTACTGATCTATTCCTATCCGGATACCGCCATTCCAAAGACGGAGTCTTTATTGTTCATGATTGAATCTCTTCTGACAGAAATTGAATTCAATCCGGCTACGTTCTATATCGGAATCAGCGATATTCCGGCAAAGCTGTCAACTCTTGATGTCTCTGTTCGGCATGCCATTTATGCAAATTTTGTCTGCCGTAAGCAGCAGGAACACAGCCTGCTTTATTCAATGTCCGGCATTTACCAGTATTTGCTTCCACTTGTGTATAACCCGCTCGTCTATCACAACGTGAAAGATAAAATCAATCTGCTGATTGAATATGATTCGTCTTATTCCTCAAATCTTCTGGACACCATGATTGTATACATCAAGAACAACGGAGATATAAAAAAGACCTCCAATGAGATCTTTCAACATACCAATACAGTTCGTTACCGAATCAAAAAAGCAGCTTCCATTCTTTCTCTTGATGAGGAGAACAGTTATGAGTCTCTTTTTATGCTGATTTCAATCTATACGCTCCATCAGCAGATCAAGATTGATTATCCAGAAGAATAACCGCATTTCTGAATGAAAAAACCACTTGAAACAAGTGGTTTTTTGCTACTCTTCTATTGTTGCTCTTAATTTTTTAAGTATCCCCTGTCCCGTCGGCGTACCGCCAAGACCGCCTTCTCCTGTTTCACGAAGCTTTGAAACCATGACATCCCCGACTTCACGCATTGCATCAATAACTTCATCCGGCGGGATCTGGCTTGTTATTCCGGCAATTGCCATGTCGGCACAGGTTACTGCATTCACCGCACCTACCACATTTCGTTTCACACAAGGGACTTCAACGAGACCTGCGACTGGATCGCAGACAAGCCCGAGAAGATTTTTCAACGCCATTGCTGCTGCATGCGTAATCAAAGATGCAGAACCGCCTCGTAAGTGAACGATCGCACCGGCTGCCATGGCACTGGCCGATCCGATCTCTGCCTGGCATCCGCCGGCAGCACCTGATATGTATGCTCTTGATGCCAGAACTTCACCGATACCAGCCGCCACAAAGAGGGCTTCCACAAGCAGTTCTTCTGTACATCCATATTGCTCTTCATACGTCAGCAGTACGGACGGTATTACGCCGCAGGCACCGGCAGTCGGTGCAGCAACAATTCGTTTCATACAGGCATTTGATTCACCCATCTTTACTGCTTTTTCCATGACCATTGAAATAAAATTCCCACTGATCAGTTTATCCTCTATCCTTGCCTGTGAGATTTTTTCCCCGTCCTTCCCAACCAGTCCGCTGGCAGAGCATAAATTCTTATCATACCCTGCATCTGCTTTCTTCATGCTTTGAAACATGGAGCGCATCTGTTCAAAACCTTCCTGTTTTGTTACCATTCTCTCCATACAGTCCTCTTCCAGAACGACTTCCCAAAAGGCTTTCTGCTGGTTGCCACAGGCTTGTTCAATAGCTTTTAACGATTTAAAACTCATTTTTTTCCTCCATGCTCAGGTACGTGACTTTTACTATGCCTTTCATTTCTTTAAGCCAGTCCAGTATTTCCATTGGTACCTCCTGGTCACATTCGATTACCATTACGGCATTACCGCCTCTTCGATCACGAAAGAGCTGCATTTCTGCTATATTCACTGATTTTTGTCCTAACATGGAAGTAACTTTTGATACGTGTCCCGGCTGATCAACGTTGTGTACAATAATTGTTGGATACATTGCACATATATTCGCCTCCAGACCATCTATACTGCATATTTTTATGGCGCCACCACCCAAAGAAGATGCTACGACTTCAAGTTCCATTCCATGAACCCCTACTAATCGCAGCATCACACTGTTTGGATGTACATCCCTTAATTCAATTCCGTGAAAATGATACTCCATTCCGGCATCTTTCGCCAGTTTCAGACTATCCGGTATTCTTTCATCGTCCGCCTTCATCCCCAGAAGACCAGCGATCAGAGCTCTGTCCGTTCCATGACCCTTCCCGGTTGCCAAAAATGAACCATGCAGGTAAATATCTGCTGACCGAATTTCATCCCGAATCAGCTGCCTTGCAATAAATCCTATTTTAACAGCACCAGCCGTATGTGAGCTGGAAGGTCCGATCATTACAGGCCCTATAATTTCAAATGCATTCATGCTTTATTGCTATCCTCTCTATTAATTACCCAAAACTCTTCGACATTCTTCGAGTAATGTTTTTACTTCTGCAGGTTTAATATAAACAACCGGATTTTCCCCTCTGTCGAGTTCTAAAATCATAGCAAATTTATCGCCCCAGTCATTCATTGTCACCTTTTTCAATATTCCATCTTTCGGATATCGTGCCTGGTTGACTTCTCTCAATTTTTCACTCATGATGGCATATCCAAAAACAACACTGAGTGCATCTTTATAATAACTTAATGATTTTGCAAATGAATCCGTCAAATTAATGACAACCTTTATTTCTGAAATTCCGCCGTCAATAAAAATACCATCATCACGCACAATTCTGAATTTCTCAGGATCAAAATAGTCCTTCAATGATCCAAATACCACATCGTCGTTTTTTATGTCCTGCGTCATATTCATCCTCCCACAAGGTTTGTGACTTCTTCCTGTCCACGAATAGTTTCCTGATAGCGTTTAATTTCTTTATGATGTTTACTATACATAATAACCGCCGCAATATTCAATAAGCACTGCGATATTGTTGTCGAAATCCAAATCCCATTCATTCCATACAGCCTTGGCAGAATCAATAGCAAAATCGGAGTAAGAATTACAGGATCAAAATATATCATGAACAAAGAATACTTGTTTTTTCCGACTGCATAAAAAAATGAATTTGAAATTCTTACAAGTCCTGTAAATATTAGCTGTGTTGCACTAATGATAAGCGGCCAGTATGCCTGCGATGCCACTGCTTCTGATACACCAAATATTGCTGGATAAAACTTTGCTGTAGCTATTGTAAATAGAAAAAGAAAAACACTGACTGCTACTGCAGTCGCAATTCCTTTGTTCCGAATCCGTATCATTGAATCATAATCACGGGCTCCTGCCGATACGCTTGCGAGCGGCTGTACTCCTTCCGCTACACCAATCAATATCATCCGGTAAGCACCGATGGATGCAGATATCAGGGAGTATATGGCAATCCCGACATCTCCACCATATTTTATACACTGCACATTATTATACAATATAAGCAAGGATGGTGTCAAAGCAATTCCAAACGGAGAAATTCCGATGCGAACCATACGCTTTATGTATTTCATTTTTATTTTGAACTGCGACAAATGAATCGGCCGGACTTTATTACGAAGCAATGTAACAACACAGCTGATTACTGTTATCATCTGTGATGATAAGGTTGCAATCGCAGCTCCCTGGATCCCTAAGTTCAGTGTATAGATGAGAAGATAATCAAGAAAAACGTTGCATACCATACCAACGACCATAATAGCCATTGCTGAGACCACCTTATTATCATTCCTCAGAATTGGTGTCAGTCCCGCCGCAAACATCTGTATCGAACATCCATAAATCATGATTCTTCCGTAATCCATGGAGTAGTCGAACAATTCACCTTCCGCTCCCATCATGCGCAGCAGACTTGGCAGCAATAGGGACGCTAAAAGTGTAATGGCTCCACTTATTAAGAATAAAACAATTAGTATATTGGCTCTGACCGTATCTGACTCTTCCGGCTTTCCCTCTCCCTGTTTTGTAGACATGATAACCGCTCCGCCACATCCGATACCGGTACCAATTGCAACAATCACGGCGAGGATCGGCCAGACAACATAAACTGCTGAAAGGCCTTTGTCCCCGACAAGATTACTTATAAAGAGACTGTCTACAATGGAGTACAATGTCGTTATCAACATGGTGATCATAGATGTAAAAATATAAGTAAAAAATTTCTTCTCTGATAACTTTTGCTCCATTGCAGTGTGCCCCTTACTTTTTCATTATTGTTTTATTGCTTATTGCGCTATATCGGCAAATTTGAAATCAAGGTAACCCATAACGTATTTGTACTGTCCTGAAATTTTAGGATTCACAAGATACAGCGTTTTTGTTGTAAACAACGGACAGATAACGGTATCCTGAGATACAAGGATTTCTTCTGCCTGCTGCAGTAATGCCTGACGAGCTGCCGCGTCCATTTCACTTGCAGATGCTGTCATTATACTATTATATTCTTCATTGTACCAGCTGATATCGTTCTGTGAGTTTCCATCACGATACATATCTAACCATGTTGCAGGATCGTTATAATCCCCAGTCCACTGATGACGTGCTAACTGAAGTTCACCGGCTCTTCTTGCATTAACATATACTTCATATTCCATAGCATTTAATTCAACGTTTACACCAAGCTGTGCCCACTGCATCTGAAGCACCTGTGCAACGTCTGCTTCGTAACTCATGGATGGGTAAGTATAGGTAATGGTTGGAAGACCCTCTCCGTTTGGATAACCAGCTTCTGCAAGCAACTGTTTTGCTGTTTCAAGATTCTCGTCAAGTAATGTTCCCTGTAATTCAGACCATTTTGTTCCGTCGACTTTGCTCTTATAGTTTGCTGCCACGAATGTGGTGGATGGTGTATAGCAGCTACCGATTACATCACAAATACCCTGTCTGCTTACTGCTAATGCAAATGCCTGACGAACTTTTACATTGTCAAATGGAGCCATATTGATATTGAATAAAATGTAGTTTGTTACTAATACATCCGCATCCTGAAGATCAGCCTGACCAGCATACTGGTCTTGTACATAGTAAGGTGCACCTGTTAAGATATCGATTTCGCCTGTTTTGTAAGCAGATGTTTTTGCCTGATCATCATCCATGAACTTGAATGTCAATGAATCAAATTTTACAGTAGCACGATCATGAAAATATTCATTTGGAGAAAATGTAATGTATTCACCGGATTTGTAATCACTCATGTGATAAGGTCCGTTGCCAAGGTTCTTTGTTACATCAGTATCCCATGCTTCATCAGCATTCGTTGCATATTGTACATTAGATGGCATATACACTGGTAAACGAACATAATCAAGGAAGTTCGCACAAGGAGATGCCAAGGTGAAAACGATTGTTAAGTCATCTGGACACTCAACACCAATGTCATCGATGGATGCGGTTCCGTTAAATGCATCCGCTGCTCCCTGGATCAGGAATAATGCATCAACATACCATGCGCCTTTTGCAGGATCAAGAGCACGGGTTATTGTATTTAAGAAGTCTGCTGAAGTAACTTTGCTTCCATCTGACCAATATCCATCTTCTCTCAAATGAAATGTCCATACGGTACCGTCATCATTTGCTTCCCAGCTGGTTGCTGCTGCCGGAATTACAGTTCCTTCTGAATCATAGTCGATCAGACCTTCCAGACAGTAGCTCTGATAATCAAAGTAAACATATGCTGTTGCTCCGGCCGGATCATACTCCCCATTCTCTGGCTGTTCTGAGCATATAATGTTCTTAGCGTCTCCGCCTGTTGATGCTGTTTCTGTTGTACCTGATGTTGGTGACTGTGTTGCCTCTGAGGATCCTGTGTTTGAACTGCCCTCCGCATTGTTGCCACATGCCGTCAGCGCAAAGACCATAGCACTGCATAAAAGCGCTGCGATAACTTTCTTAAACTTTTTCATACATTCCTCCGTTCTGTCTCATAAGACTCTCTCATTTTTCTTATACCTTGCTGCTTTGAAAACGGCCCATTCCAATAGTCATCTTTCTTACGGATTTGCCTTATTTCACTTTTTTTCCCGCTTTATATAAAAAGCAGGCAACTTTTCTGCCTTCGAAATCGACCATTTCTGGTTTCTCTCTGCGGCATTCCTCTGTAGCATACGCACATCTTCCTGCAAATGCACATCCCGGTGGTGGATTTAATGGACTTGGAACTTCACCTTCCAGAATGATTCTTGACTTTGCCCTTGACTGATTTGGATCAGGAATCGGTGCGGCTGAGATTAGTGCTTTTGTATATGGATGAAGCGGACTTTTATATATGTCATCCGAGCTTCCATATTCAACAAGATTACCAAGGTACATAACACCAATTTTATGGCTGATATGATGTACCATGCCCAGATCATGGGCAATGAACAGATAGCTGATTCCAGTCTCTCTCTGAATTTTTTCAAGCAGATTAATGATCTGTGCCTGAATGGATACATCCAGTGCTGAAATCGGCTCATCACAGACAATGAAATCCGGCTGCAGTGTCAGTGTTCTTGCAATGCCGATTCGTTGTCTTTGTCCGCCGGAGAATTCGTGAGGATATCTTCTGATGTGGTCCGGTTTTAGACCAACGGTTTCAATTAGATCCTGTACTTTTGCTTTTCTTTCTTCCGGTGTGCCGATTTTATGAATAATCATTGGTTCTTCAATGATATCTCCGATGGTAAACCGTGGATTTAATGATGCGTATGGATCCTGAAAGATCATCTGCATTTTCTTCCTGTAGGGAAGCATCTGTTTTCTGGAAAGTTTCGTGATATCCTCTCCATGAAACAGGATCTGTCCACTCGTCGGTTCATATATTTTTAAGATTGTCCTTCCCATTGTGCTCTTACCGCAACCGGATTCGCCGACAATTCCAAGCGTTTCACCTTTGTTCAGTGTTAAACTTACATTGTTAACTGCATGTACCTTTTTTCCGCCTTTGACCGGAAAGATCTTCGATAAATTATTCAACTCCAATAAGGGTTTTTCATTCATGGGCTTCTTCTCCTTCCAGCACTTCTTTATAGCGGTCTTTGCAATACAACCAGCAGTTGCATTTATGCGATTTTGTAAACTCTGTTTTCAATGGATTGTAGTCCTGGCATATTTCCATTGCTTCGGAGCATCGTGCCGTAAACGGACATCCTTTTTTAAGTTTTAAAAGATCAGGCGGTGTTCCGGGAATTGGCTTCAAGGGTTCCTTTTTGTCCCCTTCATTATTGGAAATACTGTTAAGCAGTCCTTTTGTATAAGGATGTTTTGGTTCATAAAAAATCTCATCGGTGGTACCTTCTTCCATAATATTACCGCCATACATAATACTGATACGGTCACACATGGAGGCAACTACACCAAGATCGTGGGTAATCATAATAACGCCGGTCTCTGTCTTTTTCGTCAGGTTCTTGATCAGTTCTAAAATCTGCGCCTGAACGGTTACATCCAGTGCGGTTGTCGGTTCGTCAGCAATGATCAGCTTTGGATTACAGGCAAGTGCAATAGCTATAATAATACGCTGTCTCATACCACCGGAGAACTCATAAGGATACTGCTTTAACCGACTTTCCGGAGATGGTATACCAACCATATTCATAAGTTCTACAGCTCTTTTTTCTGCCTGTTTTTTTGATATTTTTTCATGACACAGAATTCCTTCTGTCATCTGTTTTCCAATGGTTATGATGGGATTTAAAAAGGACATGGGATCCTGAAAGATCATACCAATGTCATTTCCTCGAATTGCACGCATTCTTGCTTCATAGGCTCTTTTTTTCTTCTTTGTATCAAGACCGGACGGGGTTATATCTTCACCATCAAAATTTATGGTTCCTTCCACAACACTTCCGTTTTCAGCCAGGAGTCCCATCAGGGAAAGCATTCCTACGCTTTTACCTGAACCGGATTCTCCAACGATTCCAAGAATTTCGCCTTTTTCCAGCGTATAATCAATTCCGCGAATTGCCTTTACAATCCCCTGACTTGTTTTAAATTCGGTTGTAAGACCTTTTATCTCTAATAGACTCATCGCATCATCTCCTATCGTTTTGCTTTTGGATCCAGTGCCGTTCCTAATCCCTCACCAACAAAGTTGAAGGCAAAAATCGTAATACAAATCGCAAGCATAGGATATGCTGTCTGCATCGGAAAGATTTCAATCAGCGCCCGCGCATCCTGTGCCAGAGTACCCCAGCTGGCAAGCGGTGCAGATATACCGACACCAAGGAAGCTTAACCAGGCTTCTGTAAAGATTGCCTGCGGTACCATCAATGTTACGGTTACGATGATCTGTCCGACTGTATTTACAAGAAGATGCTTGAATAATATTCTCTTACCACTTGCTCCTATAACAAAAGCAGCCATGGCAAATTCCTGTTCTTTCAGGCTTCGTACTTCCTGCCGGACAATTCTGGCCATATCGATCCAGCTCGATATCGAAATACCGATCATAACACTAGTGACACTTGCGCCAAAGATTAACATGATAAGAACAATGTATAACATGGCAGGAACTGAATAAATAATATCCACAATACGCATCATTAACATATCTGTCTTTCCACCGATATAACCGGATATTCCCCCGTATACCGTTCCAATTACAAGGTTGATGATCGCTGCCACAAGGCCTACCATTAAACTGATACGGGCACCGTACAGGATTCGCACAAAGATGTCACGTCCAAATTTGTCTGTTCCAAACCAGTGCGCAGAACTTGGTGATGCATTTTTAAGTGTTGTATCCATTGTTTCATAGGAATAAGGGCTGATCATTGGTCCAAATATTGCCAGGAGTATTACGATTACAAGAATTATTGCACCGGCAAGTGCTCTCTTATTATGTAAAAAATTCTTCATCGCAGCCTGCAGGAATGTCTGGCTCTCAACAGCAATGAACTCATCATTCTTTTCTTCTGTTTCCAGTTTTCGAAATAATTTTGCTTCTAAGTTATCCATGACCATCCTCCTTACAATGTATTTTTAATTCTTGGATCCACAAAAGAACAAACAAGATCGGAAATCATATTACAGATGATGATTATTGAGCCAATAAATATGGTTATGCCCATGACCAGTGTATAATCATGATTACTGATTGCATTTACAAATTCTTTACCAATACCAGGAATGGTGTAAAGGTTTTCAATAACGACGCTGCCGGTCAGCAGGAAAGCGACCATTGGACCCATATAAGTAATAACAGGAAGTAGTGCGTTTTTAAGAATATGCCGGAAGGTAATTGCTGTACTGCTAAGTCCTTTTGCTCTTGCCATCGTAACATAATCCTGACGCATAACATCTTCATAACTGGTCTGAGTCAGTCTCGCAACGGCTGATATGGGATACAGCCCCTGGGCGATTGCCGGTAATACATAATGCATTGGGGTATCAAGGCCAAGGATCGGGAACAATCGAAGCTGAACACCAAATATAATAAGTAAGAGCAAGGCTACAATAAAGTTTGGAACACTTACACCAAGGGTAAGTCCGGACAGCCATAAGCCGCGTACAAAATTACTTTTTGTTTTCGCCATTGCTATTCCTGCACTTACTCCAACAACAAGTGTTAAGAGAAAGGTAACAATGCCAAGGCGAAGCGTTGGTTGAATTCTTGAGAGAATAATATCCGTTACTTCCGTTCCTACCTTCTTATAAGAAGTACCCAAATCCCCATGAAGCAGATTCTTGCAATAAATAAAGAACTGTTCCAGAACCGGTTTGTTCAGTCCATATTTTTCTTCCATTTTTTCAAGTATTTCACCGGTGATGTTTTTCGACTGCAGTGGACTACCCGGCATCAATTTGGTCATTGTAAAAGTAATTGCAACTAGAACGAATAAAGTTAAAAGCCCAATACCAATTCGCTTGATCAGATATTTAACCAAAGCTAGCACCTTCTTTCTTGTTATTCAAATCAAAAAAAGACAACGGGGTCATGAGACATCGTTGTCAGCGTTAGAACTTAACTTATCAAAAATTTGTAGTACAAAAAAAATTAGCGAAAATCCATATCCCTAAAAAAATAAGCGCTCAAACATGAGTTTAAGCGCCGTTGCATCTTTCATGTGACTATTATTAGCACAATTTTTTTCACCTGTCAATAAATTTTTATAAATTTTTTTCAAATAATTTCTCGTTTCCGATAATTTCTATCATCTCCTTGCGTACTCGTGAAAATGTGCTTGACATAATGATTTTCTGTAAATAGAATATAGGCTAGCGAAAAGTCACATCCTTTTTTGTATATTGATTGATCTTTGTAAGTTTAAGTAAAATTATAACCTCAATAAAGAAAAGGAGAACTATTATGAAAGTAGTTGTTATTCAGGAAACATCCTTACAAATTGATAACATTGCAGCAGAAATCACAGAACATTGGAAAGCATTAGAACAGATTCCGGAAGTTACAGAGCTGATAATCCAGACCCCGGATCATTATCCATGGGGAGAAGAACTTCATGAGATGATTGGTGATGCAGATATTTTATTTGGTGTATGGATTTCTTCTTCCTGCATCAATGCAGAATTCCTCAGCAAACATCCAAATCTGAAATACATAGCTACACTTGGACACGGCTGGGAAGAATTTGATGTTGCCATGACTAGGGAAAAGGGAATTACCATTACAAATACCATTTATGGCTCTCAGACAATTGCGGAATATGCATGGTCACTGCTCATGGAAGTCTGTCATCATACAACCGCGCACGCGGAATACTTAAAATCCGTTGACTGGACTAAGCCAAATGACGGAGACTCTGCTTTTATTAAATTGGTTACACCTCAGATCGAACTTTATAATCAAACGATCGGTATCGTGGGACTTGGCTCCATTGGCTTTGCCCTTGCAAAAATGGCACAGGGGTTTGGTATGAAAGTTATCTCCTATAGCCGTAATAAAAAAGTAGGTGCCGAATATGATTTTATAGATCAGGTTTCCTTTGATGAACTTTTAGAACGAAGCGATGTGATTTCACTCCATGCGCCTTTCTCAGCAAGCAGTGCTAATATGATCAACAAAGATACCATTGCTAAAATGAAAAATGGTGTTATTCTTATCAATACAGCGCGCGGTGGTCTGATTGTTGAAGAAGATCTGTATGATGCACTTTTATCCGGCAAAATCTATGGTGCAGGACTGGACGTTATCCGTGAAGAACCACCAAAGTCAAACATTCCACTCTTTGAATGCAAGAACGCAATTATTACAGGCCACATAGCATGGCTGACCAGAGCATCCAGGCTTCGTGCCTGTGATATGGCCATTGATAACTTCAAGGCTTATCTGTCCGGAACTCCGGTTTCTGTAATTAATTAACATTTTATCTGTACAATGAACAAAAGGCGAAGGGATTTTATCGGTTCCTTCGCTTTTTCTTTGTAAAAATTACAATCCAAATGTAAAAAATCTAAATATTGCATTGTTGTTTTAGATTTTGTACTATTGACTGTCTATGTGTTTTCATATAAACTTTCCACCATGATGAACAAATAGCAGCATTATTCTGTAATAAAGATATTCTGTATTTATGTTCAAACACCTAGAACTTTCCACCGGTTTCCGGTATTTTTCACTCATCTTTATTCTATATCGTTTCTGGTAAGTACAATGTGGTGCTTCCTCTGTACTATAAAGTGAGACCGCAGGTACCTAATCCCATAGCCTGACCTGCTGAAAGTTCGAGTAAAAAAGCATCTTTCAAAATTCTTTTTTTACTTTCCTAAAAGCAATAAAAAATCAAACCTGATCTATAAACGAGAGGAGACCTATACATGAACGTAAATCTGTTATTAAATGAAGCAATCAAGAAAAAACCTGCCAGCAACCGCGCCAGCAGAAAGAGAAGCAGTTCAACTCCGGATGATATTATTCGCATGAACTATAATGAAAATCAATATGGTATGTCCCCAAAGGCATATCAGGCTTTTGTTGATGCCACTGCTAAATCAAGTTACTACCCGGATTTCTTTGCTATTGATTTAAAAACTACTTTGGCCAAAGAATTTTCACTTGAATGGGCAAATATCGTAACGGTTGCCGGTTCCAGTGCCTTGATCGATATGGTCGGCGCATTGTTCATTAACCCAGGTGATGAAGTTCTGTTCTGTGAACCAACGTTTGATGCTTTTCGTGATATGGCAAATGATTATGGTGCTACCTGTGTAACAGCTCCTCTTGATGAGAATATGTGTTTTGACCTTGATGCTTTATATAGCAGAATAACCGATAAAACAAAAATCATTGTTATTTGCAATCCGAACAATCCAACTGGTGGTCACATTCCAGCTGATAAAGTTGAAGCCTTCATTCGCAAAGTTCCTGAATCAATTCTCGTCGTTGTTGACGAAGCCTATATTGACTATGTTGACTGCGAAGAGAACAGCAGTATGGTTCGTATGATTCAGAGCGGATATGATAAGCCGCTGATTATCCTTCGTACATTTTCTAAAATACACGGTATGGCTGGTCTGCGTGTTGGTTACGGTGTGGCAAGTGCAGAGATTGCTGATGAATTCGGTAAGTCTTCTCATGCGTGGAATGTCAGCAACGTTGGACAGGCAACGGCTATTGCAGCTTTAAATGATAAGGAATATGTGAAGGAAGTTCGCGAAAAGAACAAAGAATGTAGAGAATATATTACTGCAGAACTTACGAAACTTGGATGCAAGGTATATCCTTCCCAGACAAATTTCATCTTCTTTGATTCACCGCTTTCTCCTGCCGATATGACCGCTAAGTTGAAAGAGAAGAAAATTCTGATTGGTACTTTTTCATCCAGCCGTGTCAGCATAGGAACAATGGAGCAAAGCAAGAAGTTTGTTCAGGCTGTTTCTGAAATTTTAAATGCATAATTCAATTAAATTTTTCCCTTTTTCTTTCGCAGAAAACAGGTAATGGATATTTATAGTTTTGTTTATATTAATAAGGAAAGAATTCGTGCAAACTTTATTTCTTCCAATTAATTAATTCAATCCCTGATAAAATCCCAGATAAAAAAGAAGAGGTTTTCGCCTCTTCTTTTTCACGTTTATGAACAACTTTGTTTTTTATGATGTTCTTATACTATTCACGTACGAATCTGCCTTCTGTCACGAGCTAACGTTATGCCTGAAAACGATAGACCTCTTCTGCTGTATACATTGTAACACCTGACTTTTTCAAGGCTTCTATAACGGGAAGTGTATCGGTCACTTTAACGATTACGGAGGAATTTATTCCTGTTGACAGTACGTACATGTATTCTATGTTGCTTCCGGCATCGGATACTACTTTTAAAATATGCTGCAGTTCCCCGCTTTTATTTGGAACCTGGACTGCAATGACTTCTGTAAATTTTGCTGAGATTCCAGCTTCTTTTAATACCTCCCGGCCTTTTTCAGGGTCGGAAACAATAATACGCAAAATTCCATATTCGGATGTATCTGCAAGGCTTAGTGTTACAATATTAACATCATGTTTTGCAAGGACATCTGTAACTTCTAAAAGCCTGCCCTCACGATTTTCAATAAAAACCGATAATTGTTTGATCAGCATCTGGCTTCCCCCTTCTTTTCAAAGCAGTTTTCTGTTATCGATGACTCTTTTTGCTTTTCCTTCACTTCTGGCAAGTGTTTTAGGCTCAACCAGCTTTACATGTGCTGCAATTCCGAGTGCCTGCTCAAGTGTTCTTGTTATTTTCTTTGTCATATTCTCAAGTTCACGAATCTCATCAAAGTTAAAGTTATCGTCTGCTTCGACCTGTACTTCCAGTGTGTCAAGATTGTTGATACGATCAACCACAAGAAGGTAATTCGGTGTAACCCCGCCTAATTCAAGCAAGGCTGCCTCGACCTGAGATGGGAATACATTTACGCCACGGATGATCAGCATGTCATCGGAACGTCCCTGGAATCTGGATAGTCTGGCCATTGTTCGTCCACAGGGACATTTGTCATAGGATATGCTAGTCAGATCCTTTGTTCTGTAGCGGAAGAGCGGCAATGCCTCTTTTGTAATTGTTGTAAATACAAGTTCTCCGACTGTCCCCTCTTTTACCGGCTGTAAAGTCTTTGGATCAATGATCTCCGGAACGAAATGGTCCTCATAGACATGAAGGCCGGTATGATGCTCGCAGTCTCCTGCAACTCCCGGTCCCAGTATCTCACTTAGTCCATAGATGTCATAAGCAGTGATACCAAGACGGCGTTCTATCTCATTTCGCATACCATCGGTCCATGGTTCGGCACCGCAGATTGCGCTTTTTAGCTTAATCTTGTCAACTTTTCCTGCATCCTCCAAGGCTTCTGTAAGATACATAAGATAGGAAGGTGTGCAGCAGATCGTTGTCACGCCAAAGTCTTCCATTAAAGTGATCTGCTTCTTGGTATTCCCGGTCGACAGCGGAATAACCATTGCGCCAACGTTCTCCGCTCCGTAATGAGCGCCAAGACCGCCTGTGAAGAGTCCATAACCATACGAAATCTGGACCTTATCATTTCTTCCGACACCGCCCATTGTCAGGACCCTGGCTACACATTCCGACCACATCTCAATGTCTCTTCTTGTGTAACCTACCACGGTTGCTTTCCCTGTTGTTCCGGAAGAAGCATGAACGCGTACAATTTCAGATTCTGGAACCGCGAACAGCCCAAAAGGATAATTGTCTCGTAAATCATCCTTTGTCGTATACGGAAGTTTTGTTATATCTTCAATTCCCTGTATATCGCCTGGTTCCAGCCCCATCTGCTGCATTTTTTTACGGTAAAACTCTACATTATGGTAAACTCTGTTGACCATCTTTACCAGTCTTGCGCTTTGGAGTGTTTGAATCTCATCCCGGCTCATGCACTCTTTTGTCTCATTCCAGATCATCGTGAAAACCTTCCCTTTCCTCTTGTCATTCTTCCATAAGCTTTGTTGTAACATTAATTTGATTCTGCAAAAGCACCTTTTCCGCTTCTTCCATCCGATCTAAATTAATAATCATCAGTGGTTCCTTGTGTCCACGCAGCACAAAGGAATAAATATAATTTATCTCAAGCTTTGCATCAGCAAGAATCCACATGACCCGGTCAAGTTCGCCTGGTTTATCCACAAGTTCAATTGCCAGAACATCCGTCAATTTGACAATGAAATTATTCTCCGTCAATACCCGCTTTGCTTCTCCTGTTTTATCAACAATCAAACGAAGGATACCAAATTCAGGTGAATCAAAAGATGCAATCGCACGAATGCTGATGTTATTTTCCCGAAGAACTCTGGTAACCTTTGCAAGACTTCCAACTTCGTTTTCCACAAACACTGACAACTGCTTTACCATCGTCATTATCTCCTTTCGGCTTCTGCACTCTGCAGAGCAAATCCGGTCTCAAATGCTTTTTTATTAATCTCTATGGTTTTTGTCGGAACTAACTTTTCGATAACAGTGAGCCAGTCTTCTTTTGAAAAATCCATATGCTGAGCTGCAACACCAAGTACAACTATGTTAAAAGTACGGGCATTCCCAAGCTCTTTTGCTATGTTCATAGCATCAATTGCAATCACTTTATGTTTGCTTTGCAGTGTTTCCAGAATATTTTCCGGATAGGCTGCTGCTCCGATAACCACTGGCATAGGGTCGATACGCTGGTCATTACATATCAGAACTCCGTCTTTTTTAAGATAATGTGCGTAACGCAAGGCTTCCAGTCGTTCAAATGCTATTAAAACATCCGCCTGTCCTTCTTCTACAATTGGTTCTGCCACTTTCTCTCCGTATCGCACAAAGGTTACAACACTTCCGCCTCGCTGCGCCATTCCATGCACTTCAGAAAGCTTCACATCATATCCGGCATGTATGGTTATTCCACCAAGTATTCTGCTGGTAAGCAAGGTCCCCTGGCCACCGACACCTACAATCATTATATTCTTCGTTGTCATTCGTTTCCTCATTCCTGCGCAAGATTTCTGCGCATTATTAAGTTTGGGTCTTTCAAACTTTCTGGCTGAAGCTCTTTCCTTCAGCCTCACCTCATTCCTGCGCAAGATTTCTGCGCATTATTAAGTTTGGGTCTTTCAAACTTTCTGGCTGAAACTCTTTCCTTCAGCCTCACCTCATTCCTGCGCAAGATTTCTGCGTATTATTAAGTTTGGGTCTTTCAAACTTTCTGGCTGAAGCTCTTCTATTTAGCCTCTATCCTTTTGATTGCTCCAAATTTGCAGATCTGTGCACATAATCCACATCCGTTACACATGGTATCATTGATCAGCACACTCTTATCTGCTTTTCTGGTGATCGCCGGACAGCCTGGCTTCATGCACATACCACATTTTGTACAGACTGCTGTATCAATTTTATACTGAGTCGTTACCGCTTTCTTATCAAGAAGCACGCATGGTGCTTTCACTATAACCACAGAAATCTCATCTCTTGCGACTTCTTCTCTTATGACCGCTTCAAGTTTTGCGGTATCAAAAGCATCGACAGTAATCACATTTTTAATCCCAAGCGCTTTGCACAGGGTGGTAAGATCGATAGCAGGTACCGTTTCTCCCATCAGCGTTTTACCTGTTACTGCATTATCCTGATGTCCTGTCATCCCGGTCGTTGAGTTATCAAGAATCAGCGTTGTTCCGGTTCCCTGATTATACACAGCATTGATCAGTGAATTTATTCCCGTATGCATAAAAGTCGAATCACCGATTACGGCAACCCAGTCTTTTATAAATTCCTTTCCCTTTGCCTTTTCGATACCATGCAGAGAGCTTATACTCGCACCCATACAGATCGTCGTATCGATAACACTAAGCGGTGCAACGGCTCCAAGAGTATAACAGCCGATGTCTCCTGCTGCATGAATTTTTAGCTTGTTCAGTACGTGAAATGTACTGCGGTGCGGACATCCCGGACATAAAATCGGAGGTCTCAT
The DNA here is from genome assembly GCA_003249225.1 of Clostridia bacterium. GTDB lineage: Bacteria > Bacillota > Clostridia > Lachnospirales > Lachnospiraceae > SZUA-448. Next base: position 41,191 of record QKJQ01000041.1, read on the forward strand.
TGGTGCTGCTGCCGCCGGTTCGATATCCAACTCCTGTTTTAATATCGCTTTTCGCAGCAGATTCGCACTGTATTCACCCTGTACTGTAAAAATCTCTTTCCCCGTAGCTGCAATTCCCCAGGACTTTACCTGTTCTTCAATAATAGGATCCAACTCTTCCACAATATAAAGAGTCTCAACCTTTGCTGCGAATTCTTCTATCAGTTTTCTAGGCAGCGGATTCACCATGCCAAGCTTTAATACCGATGCTTCCGGTAAAGCTTCCTTAACATACTGATACGGAATTCCGGCTGTGATTATACCAATTTTTTTATCGTTGTACTCTGCTTTGTTTATCGTCATTGAGCAGCCATCAACTGCCATTTTGTTTTCTCTGTCTTCAACATAAAGGTGACGCTTCACGGCATTACCCGGCATCATAACATTTTTAGCAATGTCCTTCACATAGGGTTTATCCGGAATTTCGTTACGATCCTGAAGTTCTACCAGTCCCTGAGAATGAGACAAACGGGTCGTCAGCCGGATAATGACAGGTGTATCGTACCGTTCACTGAGTTCAAAGGCTATCTTGGTGAATTCTTTTGCTTCACTGCTGTCGGACGGTTCAAGCACCGGAACTTTGGCTGCTCTTGCAACGGCTCTGGTATCCTGTTCATTCTGTGAGCTGTAAAGTCCCGGATCATCTGCTGCTGCCAGCACCAATCCTCCGTTTGCACCAATGTAGGATACGGTATAAAGTGGGTCAGATGCAACGTTCACGCCGACATGTTTCATGGAGGCGAGTGCTCTTACACCACTGATGGAAGCACCAATAGCAACCTCCATGGCCACTTTTTCGTTTGGTGACCATTCTGAATAAATCTCTTTATATTTTACTATATTTTCGCTTATTTCCGTACTTGGTGTTCCTGGATATGCCGCCGAAACCTTAACTCCTGCTTCATAGGCACCTCTGGCAATTGCCTCATTTCCAAGCATGATTACTTTATCTGACACTTTTTGTTCTCCTTTCGGTTCCTGTTCCCTTATCTTTCTTCTATTCTATAATATATGAGTATTCTTATCCACTTCTTTCTGGATTTCATCCAAATAAACCTTTCTTGAACCAAAGAGAGATATCTTAGCAGTTCAGTCCCAGTTCCTTTCGCAGATCTGTTACCCGCTTTGCTTTACCTTCAAAACGCTTCAGTGTTCCTGGTGCGACCAACTTAATTTCTGCATCCAGACCAAGTACTGACTTCAGGTTCCCTCGAACTCTTTTTGCAAGGTCATTCAGTTTACCGTATGACTCAAGAAGTGATTCATCAACCAGTTCCACCTTAATTGACATTGTATCAAGGTGGTTGATCCTTTCAACAATAATCTCATAATGCGGTCCAATCTCTGGGATGCGAAGCAGTACTTCCTCAATCTGCGAAGGGAATACATTGACCCCGCGGATAATAAGCATATCATCACTTCGTCCTGAAAGATTCTCCATTCTGCAGGTCGTTCTTCCGCATTTGCATGGCTCATAAAAAAGCCTTGTAATATCACGTGTCCTATAACGTATCATTGGCAAACCTTTTTTGGTAAGGCATGTAATGACAAGTTCACCTTTTTCTCCCGGAGGCAGAACTTCTCCTGTTTCCGGATTAATCACTTCCGGAATAAAATGATCTTCGCTGATATGCATTCCACATAACGCAAGGCATTCTCCTGATAATCCGGGTCCATTTAGTTCGCTCATTCCATAATTCTGTGTTGCCTTGAAATCTTCGCCCCATAGCTTATACATTTCCTGTCGCATCGGCTCCGTCATGCCTTCTCCACCAAACAAGCCAATCTTTACTTTCAGATCTTTTTGTGGATCAAGTCCCATCTGTCTTGCCACTTCACCGATATGAAGTGCATAGGATGGAGTAGCGACCAGAAGTGTCGTTCCAAAATCCTTCATATACATAATCTGCTTCTGGGTATTGCCTGATGAAGTCGGAGCAACGGCTGCTCCCATGTTCTCAAGACCATAATGAAGACCCAGCGCTCCTGTAAACATCCCGTAACCAAAACAAATCTGTGCAATATCGTGGCTTGTTGCGCCCCCGAGCGCAGCCACTCTTGTCACAGTTTCGGTCCAGTTTTCCATATCTTCTTTTGTATACCCGACAACCGTCGGTTTACCTGTTGTTCCGGAGGATGCATGAATTCGTACCATATCATCCACAGGTACTGCGAACAATCCGTAAGGATAATGATCTCTGAAATCTTTTTTTACAGTAAAGGGAAGCTTTTTCAAATCCGCCAACGACTGGATATGTTCCGGCCGCAACCCTGCTTCTTCCATCTTACTGCGATAGGCTTCCACTTTCTCATAAGCCCACGTAACCTGTTCCTTAAGCCTTGCAAGCTGTAGTTCTTCCATCTCAGCACGCGTAAAGGTCTCTTCTTTTGCCCAAATCATTCCTATCCTCCATTGCATTGCGCAAGCCTTCTTTAACGCTTCTGTGTGGTTTAACGTTGAAGCTTTAGCGCAGTAAATTTACTTTAAATTATAGCATTTTCACAACATATGTCAATTGTTTTGGCGCATGTGGCATCAAGTTTCTTGTTTAAATATTACAATTTCATTCTTTCTGCATTGATAAAATTATGCAAAATACGTAAATAATTGATTGACATTACTTTGGTTGATGTGATATCATTTTGCCGTGAGACTTCATTGCATCAAAGCGTCGAAACGTTGATGCAAAGAAGCACAGGGGATACATCATTTCTTCAGTTTAACTACTTATTTTTCGAAGGGAGAGGGAATTCAATGGTCATTAAAATTCTATTACTCATTGTATTTTTCACAATCATGCTGTCAGTCGGTCTTTACTCAAGGAGACGAGTTAACAGTGCGAATGATTTTGTATTAGGGGGGCGCACAGTTGGTCCATGGATTACCGCTTTTTCTTATGGAACCTCCTACTTTTCCGCCGTTGTGTTTATCGGATATGCAGGTCAGTTCGGCTGGAAATTCGGTATATCGGCAACCTGGATCGGTATCTTTAATGCTTTGGTCGGAAGTTTGCTTGCCTGGGTCATATTAGGAAGACGAACCAGAGTTATGACCAATTATCTGTCTGCATCAACTCTTCCAGAATATTTTGGAAAGCGTTTTAACAGCAAACCCTTAAAAATTGCTGCTTCCATGATAACCTTTATCTTCCTGATTCCTTATACTGCTTCTATCTATAACGGACTTTCAAGACTTTTTGCAATGGCATTTAATGTACCTTATACAGCCTGTGTTATCGGAATGGCTGTTTTTACAGGATTCTATCTCGTTCTTGGTGGCTATATGGCTTCCTCGATCAACGATTTTATACAGGGAACGATTATGCTTGTCAGCATCGCCTTTATCATTGGCGCTGTATTAGCAGGAAAAGGCGGATTTACAGAAGCTATTATATCTCTTGCTAATGTTACTGACGCCAACTATTCAACACCTGGTGTTTTTGCTTCCTTCTTTGGTCCAGAACCGTTTGCTCTGCTAAGCGTTATTGTGCTGACTTCCCTTGGTACATTAGGACTTCCTCAGATGGTGCACAAATTCTATGTAATCAAGGATGAACGCTCTATAAAGACGGGAACGATCGTATCTACTGCATTTGCTTTTATCATCGCAGGCGGCTGTTATTTCCTTGGAGGGTTTGGACGTCTCTTTGATTCTGCCGGAATCTATACGGAAACAGGGTCCGTTGCATACGATACCATCATTCCTTCCATGTTATCTTCACTTTCTGACATCCTGATTGGTATTACTGTGGTTATGGTACTTTCTGCTTCTATGTCGACACTGTCATCTCTGGTTCTGACATCAAGCTCTACCTTGACCCTTGATTTTATTAAAGACAACTTTATGAAGAAAATGGACAATAAAAAGCAACTTTTGGTCCTTCGTCTCATGATCGTATTCTTTGTTGCTCTTTCCGTTATCGTGGCACTTAAGAAAAATGCCTTTATTGCGCAGCTCATGGGTTATTCCTGGGGTGCTCTGGCCGGTTCCTTCCTTGGACCGCTTATTTACAGTCTTTATTCAAAAAAGGTCAGCAAGCTTGCCGTGTGGGCCAGCATGTTAAGTGGTGTGGGTATTACCGTTACTAACATGATCTTTGGATACTTTTCCTCACCGATTACAGCCGGTGCCAGCGCTATGATTATCAGTCTGATCATCGTTCCAATCATAAGTCTGATCACACCAAAGCAGCCAAAAGCAGAAGTTGATTCCATGTTCGACTGTTTTCTGGAAACTGTTACTGTTTCAAAAAAGAAATCACTGGAAAGTTAATTCACAGAAATTTAAACATATAGTTGAAATATGTATGAAAATCCTGATGTTGCCTTTGAACATCAGGATTTTTTCCGGTAGTAAATTATGGTGTTTTGGGATTCCTTTAAAACCTTGTTTCAAAGGAATTATTACGTGTTCTTTACGATAATTTTGAGAGCTGTTTCGGATATTTTTCAATACTGTTCAAAATCTTTCAGGATTCACCATGAACTTTTTCAAAGATCTTATTGATTTATCAAATTTATTCAAGCGATTTATTTTGGATAATTTAGGGCTTTTTCAAAATTATTTATCTGATTTAAGCACTGTTAAAGAGATTTTGTCGGGATTATTTAATTGGTTTTTCATTATCATGTAAAAGGATTTTTATTGATTGTTATATGGTTAATCAAAATTGTATTTTATTATATTGTAAACTATTATACGTTTATCTTTATTGATTCTGCTTCACAATTTTCTGTTCTTGTGCTATACTTGGCTTACAGTATATTATCAAACCAACATAATACATGTTATCAAAACTGTGTTGAATATTTTCAGAGTTTCACAGGCTAGATACTCATAATTTTATGAACAATTAAAAGTAAAAAGTACGTTGCTATCAGAAAGGAGCAAAACTATGCTGGAGAAATTAATTCAGGAAGTTTATGAAGCAAATATGCTTCTTCCCAAATATGGTCTAGTAACATTTACCTGGGGAAATGTTTCAGGTATTGACCGTAAGAATGGTCTGGTCGTTATCAAACCTTCCGGTGTCGAATATGAAAGCATGACTGTACATGATATGGTCGTAATCGATCTGGAGGGAAATGTAAAGGACGGACGCTATAAACCGTCTTCTGACACTGCAACTCATCTTGCCTTATATAATGCATTTCCGAACCTGGGTGGAATCGTACACACGCATTCCCGCTGGGCAACTACCTTTGCTCAATCAGGACTTGGAATACCAGCTCTTGGAACGACACATGCCGATTACTTTTACGGTGAGATCCCCTGCACAAGAAAGATGACGCCGGAAGAGATTTCAGGGTCGTACGAAAGAGAGACCGGTAATGTCATTATCGAGAGATTTATCTCTGAGAAGATCGAACCTGATGATATTCCTGCTGTTCTGGTACATAGTCATGGCCCTTTCACATGGGGAACCGATCCACACAATGCGGTACACAATGCGGTTGTGTTGGAGGAAGTTGCTTTTATGGCCTGGCATAATCTTTCTTTGTCGAATAGAACCGTAACCCCTATGCAACAAGAGCTTCTTGATAAGCATTACCTTAGAAAGCATGGGGCAAATGCATATTACGGACAAAAGTAGTGTTTATTTGACAGATATTTTTCAGAAATTTTCAATCCCTTTCTTTAATTGATATTCAAAAATACAGGTCCCTGTTGTCATCTCTGGCAAGTGGGACCTGTACTTAATTAATGTAGTTACTTGAATACTACTGTGATACACATTTTATACTTTTCTTCATCTGTAAGATAAGTTGGTTTTCTCTTACTTACTTTTACCTTGATTGCTTAATGCTTTCCTTAATCATAAATATTCCTTGTAGCTATCACTTGTTTTATATCTTCTGTTGCTATTTTTTTGTAACCATTCTTCTGTTACCATTCTTCATGTTACTTATCCATTTACTATTTTACTTCTGCCTTTATTGCCATTTATAGCTTTCAATTAACATTGCCCTATAGACTTTTTGTTATAATATCCCTCAACTCTTTTCTGGCTGTTAAAGGTTCCTTAACCAGTAAAGTCTGGAAACCAAATTTTTTTGCCGCTTCCAGATTCTCTTCTACATCATCCAGAAAAATCGATTCTGTTGGATCAAGATCATAGGTGCTTACCAGTGACTGATAGATCTCTGCCTCTGGTTTCACATGCATTATCGAATATGATATAACCTTTCCATCAATAAGCTTTGGAAATTCTGCTCTTTCTTCCATATAAAGATAAGATTCCTCAGAATAGTTTGATAAAAGATATACCTTTTTCCCATATTCTTTTACTTCTTCGATCCATTCTTTTGCAAATGGAAAAGGAACCGCTATTTCATTTTTTCGTCGAAAAAATTCAGTAATCTCTTTTTCAATTTCCGGATTAGCTTTTACACATTGTTCAATTAATTCCTGCAGCGGAATTGCCCCCCGGTCAACCTCTTTCCAAAGAGGTGATGCGACAGTTGCATCGCCAACTTTTTTGACCATCTCTTCGTTCTTATATAAATCCATCATAAATTTCTGCCATGGAAATGCGACCAGTACCTGGCCAAGGTCAAATACAACATTCTTAATCATTAATTTCCTCGCTTCTGTTTTTTAGGTAAATCCCTGGATTAGCTTTCCTATTTCCTGTGGTGTGGTTTGTCATTTCCTACTCATAGTGTTGTATGAAATTTTGTTTATCATACAATAAGTACCAGCGTGGAGACACGGTTGAAATTTTCAGAATTTATTTTTTAATTAATCCATGCAATAAGGTTTATACACATTCTATTCCTTGCACTTGCTTCTCCGCATATAAAATTAGAACTAAGGATTTTACCGGCATAAATTTTTGAAGTTAAACCGTATTCTCTTTCAACCATAGTACTAACACAATCCATCTTCTCATTTTTACTTGTACTTATTAGATTTGAACACCCATAACCGCCCATTCCTAATAGCTTAGCCTTTATTCTCAACTTGTTGTAACATCTTTTCTTGGCTTTATGTTATAATATGATTCCAGGAGCCAAAATACTTTAATTCATACCTTCAAGACTTCTACTTTCAGGACTTCTACTTTCAGGACTTCTACACTCAGGGCTTATACATTAATGTCTTCTATTTTCAAGACTTATACACTCAAGGCTTATACATTCATGATTTCTACTTTCAAGACTTATACACTCAGGGCTTATACATTCATGATTTCTACTTTCAGGACCTATACACTCAAGGCTTATACATTCATGACTTATCATAGCTTGAGGGCACATAAGCAAGTGAAAGCAGCACTTCAATAGTAGAATTTTTAGTCTATCAGATTGTGAGATCACCTAAGATATAACAATCTTCGTTCACATACATAACACCATACGGCCCCAATTTCATACTATTTATTGTAACATAGTTTTTCTTACAAAGCTATAAATGGCACTTACTTCATCAGGAAAAGGATTTTCTATATGTCACACGAAGAAAACAACAATACATTAAAATACAACTCACTTAATGATTACCTTCGAAAGAAATTCGGAAGTAAACTATATAAACTTTCCTTAAATGCCGGCTTTTCCTGCCCAAATCGTGACGGTACACTAGGAACTGGTGGCTGCATTTTCTGCAGTGAAGGCGGTTCTGGCGATTTTGCCGCTTCTCCTGAACTGACAATAAAAGAACAAATCGCCTCGGCAAAACAGCGCGTAATTGGTAAAATGCCGAGAGACGCTTCGTCGCACCGTTTTATCGCTTATTTTCAGGCTTACACCAATACCTATGCTCCCATCGACGTTCTTGAAAAAGTATTTATGGATGCACTTGAAGAGCCTGAAATCGTTGCACTATCAATTGCTACAAGACCAGACTGCCTAAGTCCTGAAGTTCTTTTTCTATTGACCCGATTAAATAAAATCAAACCTATCTGGGTAGAACTTGGTCTTCAAACCATACACGAAACAACTGCTGTATTCATTCGCCGTGGATATCCACTCTCTACCTTTGTATCTGCTGTGGATAACCTGCATAAATCAGGAATCGAAATAATCGTACATATTATTCTGGGGCTCCCAAAGGAATCTCCTGATATGATTCTGGAAACAGTACGATTTGTATCAAATCTGCCGGTGCAGGGTATAAAGCTGCAATTGCTTCACATACTACAAAACACGCCTTTGGCTGCTTATTATTCTTCACTTCCAGAAATAATCCGAGAAAAAGAATTTGCAATGATGGATAAAAATGCATACTTTGACACTCTTCTTGCCTGCCTGGATAATCTGGCACCAGGTATAATCATTCACAGACTTACCGGTGATGGAGATAAGAGGATTCTTCTTGCACCTGAGTGGAGCGGTAACAAAAAAGCAGTATTGAACGGATTTCAAAAACATTTAAAAGAATCTGACACATTCCAGGGACGGCTTTTTAAAAAGGAAGAAGGAGAAGTATAATCATGATTGTCAGAATCATGAGAATATACTTCTCCTTTCGTTTTATAAAGCGTAAGCTGTTTCTCTTAGTAATTATACGAAACAGTAAGAATCTCTTACCGAACTTCTGCTTTTATGTTTATCAAATCCAGAATTCCTTTCGTTCTACAGCTGCTTACAGTATAGATTTTACTGTTGCCACAACATTCTCAGTTGTAAATCCAAATTTCGGGAACAGTTCTGAGAAAGGTGCTGATGCACCAAATCCATTCATTGTTACATATGCGCCATCAAGTCCAACGTATTTGCCCCATCCATAATCGATCAGTGCTTCAACGGCTACTCTTGCGCGAACAGATTTAGGGAGAATACTTTCTTTATATTCTGCTGACTGCTCTTCAAATAAATCCATACATGGCATGCTGACAACGCGTACATCGATACCTTCTGCTGCAAGTACTTCCTGTGCGGAAATCGCAAGAGAAACTTCTGAACCTGAAGCAATAAGAATCGCATCCGGTGTCTCTTTCTTTGATGCAGATACAACATAACCACCTTTTAATGCTTCTTTAGAGGAGCCAGGAAGCTGTGGGAGGTTTTGTCTTGTAAGTACAAGCGCCGTTGGTGTCTCCATGGAGGTTATTGCAGAGTACCATGCTGCAGTAGTCTCGGTTGCATCCGCAGGTCTGAATACATGAAAGTTCGGCATGGAACGAAGCATTGCAAGTTGTTCGATCGGTTCATGTGTCGGTCCATCTTCACCAACACCAATACTGTCGTGTGTTAATACATATGTTGTCGGTATTTTCATAATGGAAGATAATCTTGCCATTGGCTTAACATAGTCACTGAAAACAAAGAACGTTGAGCAGAAGCCACGTAATCCATGAAGAGTAAGACCATTTGCCATCGCTGTCATTGCAAGTTCTCGAACTCCGTAATGCATATTTCTTCCTAATCTATCCGTTTTAGAAAAATCACCGGCATCTTTCATATAGGTCTTCGTAGAAGGTGAAAGATCAGCTGCACCTCCAAAAAGATTTGGAATTTTATCCTTCAGTTTATTGATGGTATTCCCGGAAAGATTTCTTGTTGCTTCCGGTTTGTTCTCGTATGCCCAGAAATCTTCATCATCAAGAAGAGAAAGACCGATGTTCATGTTGAATTCATCATCCCAAGCTTTTTTCATTTCCGGGAATTTTGCACAGTATTCAGCAAATAACGTATTCCATACTTCTTCATCCTTTGCTTTTTCTTCTGCGATTGCTTTGTAATGACTGTATACTTCGTCAGGAACGAAGAAGGCTTCCTGCGTTGGCCAGCCAATGTTTTCCTTTAATGATTTCACATTATCATCACCAAGCGGTTCACCATGTGCACTTGCTTTACCCTGTTTTGCAGGACAGCCATAACCGATCTGTGTTTTTAACATAATCATAGAAGGACGTGTTGTATCCGCTTTTGCTTCTTTAATGGCTGCTTCAACGGCATCCAAATCATTTCCATTTTCGACAACAATCGTCTGAAAGCCATATGCGTCGAAACGCATTTTTACATCTTCTGTAAAGGCAAGATCTGTGCTTCCTTCGATTGAAATCTTGTTGCTATCATATAAGATTATAAGCTTTCCAAGTCCAAGCGTTCCTGCGAGAGAAAATGCTTCATGAGAAATACCTTCCATCATACATCCGTCTCCACCAAGCGCAAATGTAAAATGATCCACGACCGGATAACCTTCTTTATTGAATTTTGCTGCAAGGTGTTCTTCTGCAATTGCCATACCAACTGCCATGCCCATTCCTGCACCGAGCGGCCCAGTAGTTGCTTCAACACCTACCGTATGTTTATATTCAGGATGACCGGGGGTAAGAGAATCAAGCTGTCTGAACTGTGCAAGATCTTCCTTCTTTAATCCGTATCCAAATAAATGTAACAGTGAGTAAAGAAGCATAGAACCATGCCCACCAGAAAGGATAAAGCGGTCTCTGTTTGCCCAGTCAGGATTTGCTGGATTATGTTTCATCTCTTTTGCCCAGATTGCGTAGGCGGCATCTGCACATCCAAGTGGAAGACCCGGATGTCCCGATTTAGCTTTTTGAATTGCGTCTGCAGATAAAACTCGAATTGCATTAATTGACATTGTTTCAATGTTGTTCATTTATTTTTCCTCCTAAATTAATACTTCTTAACTTGCAGATAACTCATCCAGTGTTCCAAAACGATATCCCTGCTCTTCTAAAAAAGTCAATACGGAATCAAGCGCTTCACTATTCGATTCAGACACAATATGAATTAACGCAATGGCTCCATTATGATAATAGTCCTTAAATTGCTGCAACACATAATCTGCACCCGGTTGATTGTCAACGATCCAATCCTGGTACGCAATGCTCCAAAAAATAGTCTTATATCCAAGGTCTTTTGTTATATGAAGTGATTTCTCACTATAAGCACCTTCCGGTGGTCTTACATACGGATCCATATCATATCCCGTTGCTTCTTTAAAAAGTTCTGCATTTCCAATTAGTTCATGCTCAACTTCTTCCGCAGACAATGTCGCCAGATTCAAATGATTGATTGTGTGATTACCAACAATGTGCCCTTCTTCTTTCATTCGTTTCAGAATATCTGGAGCCTGGTCAATGTACGCTGAAGTAACAAAAAAAGCAGCCTTTGCATTATGTGCTTTTAGAACATCTAAAATAGGTTCGGAATATCCGTTCTCATATCCACAGTCAAAGGTTAAATATATTACTTTATCCTCAGCCGTAGCATGTTTATCCAGATAAAATGTATCTAATAAATCAAAGTTATAGGCCGTATCAAAGCCAAAACTCCCTGACGGTTCATGGTCTGTCATTCTTTTAAATGACCAATTCTGAACATCGGTATTATATTCTGAATATTGTGTATCATAAACATCACTTACTGGTGTCGGTGTAACTGTAACTTCCGGTGTCGGTGTTGCTGTTGGCTCGGGTGTACTTGTCACGGTTGGCTTTATCGTTGGTGTAACGGTTATAGTCATCGTCGGGGTAAGCTCTGCATTACTCCCCGTTGGAACATCCGTAATCATCTCGTTTTCTGATGGATTATGTTCTCCCTGCGATGCTGTCGTTAAAAGTTTCTGCTGAAATAAAACAATGATGACTGCTATGATTGCGATTACTAAAATTGAATCAACAAGAATCCATTTTTTTATATTTTTATTCCCTGTTTTGTTATGTTTTTCTTTATCATTTACTGCTTCTTTTGTTTCTTTCATTACAATCCCCGTTTCTAAAACTATATCCTCTAACTACGTTACATAATTATTCTTCCTATATTATATGGTATTTTTTGTTTCACTTATCAAAAATCAATTAATTATATGGTTCGAGCGCATTTCATATGAAATTGTACCACACTATTCTTTGAAAATCTATATGATTTTATCTACATAAAAACAAAAGTTTCGCGAAATAGTTGCTCATATTTTGCGTACTATAAAACAAAAAGGACTACAAAAACAGATTACTCTGTTTTTGTAGTCCTTAAATGAGACATCCGGGATTCGAACCCGGGACAACTTGATTAAAAGTCAAGTGCTCTACCAACTGAGCTAATATCCCATATCTCATGCTACTGCAGCCCTCCCAGTGAAGAACACATTACATAAAGAAATGCCCAGAACCGGAATCGAACCAGTGACACGAGGATTTTCAGTCCTCTGCTCTACCAACTGAGCTATCTGGGCATGTACGTAAAGCAATGTTGATGATTGCGGGGATAGGATTTGAACCTATGACCTTTGGGTTATGAGCCCAACGAGCTTCCAGACTGCTCCACCCCGCGATATTTGTTACCCATAAAATTACATGGTTTAATGGATGGGGAAGGATTCGAACCTTCGAAAGCGTCGCTAACAGATTTACAGTCTGCCCCCTTTGGCCACTCGGGAACCCATCCAAATTAAAATATTAAATTACAAAGCCGATGATCGGATTCGAACCGATAACCTGCTGATTACAAATCAGCTGCTCTGCCATTGAGCCACATCGGCGTATAACAGTGTTAAAACTTCAAATCTTACATCGAATGGGACCTATAGGGCTCGAACCTATGACCCTCTGCTTGTAAGGCAGATGCTCTCCCAGCTGAGCTAAGATCCCTTTTTTATAAAATAAAACGACCCAGATCGGACTCGAACCGACGACCTCCGCCGTGACAGGGCGGCGCTCTAACCAACTGAGCCACTAGGCCTAATCCTTTTACAATTACACACTATACCATCCATTTTTTGAAACAAACCATACAAGGTCAAGCCCTCGACCTATTAGTAACAGTCAGCTGCATGCGTTACCGCACTTCCACCTCTGCCCTATCTACCTCGTAGTCTTCAAGGGGTCTTACTACTTACGTATGGGATATCTTATCTTG